>NZ_CM001240.1:4428778-5028778 GCF_000230835.1 Clostridium sp. DL-VIII | reverse complement strand
GTGTATATTTCACCTATTATTGCTATCTTAAGAGGTTTCTTGTCTTTGCATATTTCAATAGAATCAAATTTTTTATTATAATAATCTAATATTTTTATCATTTCTTCAGGAGTGTTACTATTAACTGCGTCAATCTTACATTTATTCAATAAATGCTTACATTCATGCTTGTTTTTTTCGTAACCAGCTAGATAATGTGCTTTAGCTTCTATCTTATCAGTTAGATTTAGAACCTTATATCCCATACGCAAAGCATTAAGTTTTTGAATTGTTGTTTTAGTACTATTTGAAGAAACAAAGGATATCCTTTTTAAAAACTCATCTATTCCTATTGCTGATGGTTTATCTAGAACTATAAAATTTAAATTATGCCCTAATTTTTTTAATATGCTGATTTGTAATTCACAATATTCACCGTATCTGCATGGACCGCAGCTTCCAGTAATTATTATTGTATCTACCCCTTTTTCGATGCCTTGAATATAATTACCCATCATGAGTTTAAATGGCAGACACATATCTTCTGGTGAGTACTTAGAACCTATTTCTAAGGCTCTTTTACTATTAAATTCTGGAATTATATAATCCACACCTAGTTTATCAAAGACAGCTTTGGCCACAAGATATGTATTACCTAAATGAGGAGCCATAATTTTCATACAGTTGCCTCCTTTCTAACATGTCAACAAAGGCTTCTATTCGTGTATCAAAGCCTGATTCACCTGTATGTTCATCAACTTTTAGAATTAAAAAAGGAAAATTTTTTGTCTTTTCTTTTATAAGGTCTATAACTACAGAATCTATACCGCATGCAAAAGATGATATATATATTATTCCATCGACTTTTTTATTTTCTGCGAGATATATTGATGCACCATAGGCGTTTCGTGCAAAAGTCCAAAAAGGTCGTTTAAATAAGTATTTTACTTTATCATTTATAAAAGTTTCATCTATAAATTCTTCTGTTATAACTCCTATGCCTAATTTTTTGAGTTTTTTAACTAAATTCATATTTATGAAATTATCATAAATATTATAAGGGTGTCCAATCAATGCAATATTTATTTCACAATCCTGTGTTTTAATTCCAAGATTAAGTTTATTTTGTTCACTTAGTGCTTTTAAATAAGCCTTTTTAATTTTATTTTTATTAGTAGTAATCATTCTTCCTGTGTCTTTAACCCACTTATACAAATTTTCTTTTGAAGTAGCATAAATAGGAGCCATAGTAGTTTTGGGCATATTTGGTATACTGCTTATAATCATTTCTGGCAGACCACAAAATTTAGGACAAATAAATTCATGTTCGCATATCTGCATAATTCTAGGTATAACTATTAAATCGCACTTATCTTTAATAGAGGCAACATGTCCGTGAAATACTTTAATAGGTAAACATGCATCATTTACACAATATTTAACACCTTCATCGAGTATTTGTTTATTTGTATCTGGTGAAGTAATAATTTCAGCTCCAAGCTCATGAAAAAACTCTTCAAAGAATTTATAATACTTATAATTCAATAATCCTTTGGGAATTCCAACCTTCATATACATTTACCTCCTGTAAAAATAAATCTTATTCATATATAGTTCTCAGAAATTTTAGAAATATACATAAGAGTTAAATAAAATTATTATATTGAGGAAAAAGTATTGATATTCCAAACAAGGCCGTTAAAATAGGGGAAGACATATGCGGACCGACATCAAGTGCAAAAATTAATATAGGATCTTCTGATGGTGAAAATCAAAATTTTAAAGGACAAGGCTGGTATAAAGATGAAGACAAGTGGTATTGGTTATGGAGTGATGGATCATATAGATATGGATGGTACAATGAAGGCGATAACTGGTATTATTTTTATGGAAATGGTCAAATGGCTACAGAATTTATAGATCTTGGAGGATATTCGTATTATTTTGAACCAAGCTCAACTGATGGTAAGGCGGTCATGCTAACTGGGTGGAAATATGTAGATGGAAAGTGGTTCTACTTTAATCCAAATTCAGATGGCTATAAGGGGCTTATGAAAAGGGCATGCTGGGCTTATATAGATGGATATTGGTATTATTTCTATTATGATGGGACAATGGCTTATAACACATATATTGATGGATATTACGTTAATTCTAACGGTGCATGGGTACAATAAGTCTTTGTAAGTTATTGAATTGTATAGATGATAATTTACAAAGAATTTCAACAATAATTGGTAACCAATTAACCATAAAGGGGATTAATTGTACAGTGTAAATTGTTAATTCCAACATGTATATATAAATATTGTGCATAATTTGATTTTATAGTATACTTTCATTTGGTAGTTACTACAAACTTTAATATTAGGGGCGCTATTACTAGTGTCCCTTTACATTTTTTTGATAAAAATATGGATATTTAAATTCTATATTTGACTTGCAATGCGAATACATTTAGACATTTAACGAATTTTATATTATTTTTGTTAGTAAACGTATGAATATAAGTTGTAAGTTGCTTATCTATGATAGTAAAACATATGAAGAAGGGAATAAAATTAACATGAATAATAAATCACATATAATTCCATATCTCACAGCTATAATAACTAATTTTATATTTGGACTTAGTTTTTTGTTTTCAAAGCAAGGTTTAAGCACAGCTGATCCAATGACATTACTCTCATTTAGATTTTTAACTGCTTTTATTGCAATGACGATTCTTATAGCTTTAAAAATAATAAAAGTAAATTATAGAAATAAGCCAATGAAATGGCTAATTATTTTAGCATTTATAGAACCTATAATTTATTTTGTATTCGAAACCTATGGACTTCAAAGAATTTCTACATCCTTAAGTGGCCTTATGATTGCACTTATACCAATTATAGTTACAATTTTAGCAGTATATTTATTAAAAGAAATGCCATCAGTAAAACAGACGATTAGTATAATATTATCCGTAGCTGGTGTGGTTTTAATAATTTTAATGGAAAATTCAGATAATGGAGGCAGTACTCTTTTAGGAATATTATTACTCGGTGGAGCAGTGTTTTCAGCAGCATTATTTAATATAATAGCAAGAAAAATATCTAAAGACTTTACGGCTATAGAAGTAACATATTTTATGATGTTTTTAGGGGCTATTTTTTTCAATGGAATTTCAATTATTCATCATATAATGGATAAAAGATTACAGGAATATTTTTTACCGTTAGGTAATACAAGCTTTATAATTTCAATAATATATCTTGGTATATTATCATCAGTAGTTGCTTACTTCTTAGCAAATTATACACTTTCAAAAATCGAAGCATCTAGATCATCAGTATTTGCAAATATATCGACTATTGTATCTATAGCAGCTGGAGTAATATTTTTACATGAAGATTTTCACCTTTATCATCTTATAGGTTCAATTATGATTTTAGCAGGTGTATGGGGGACAAACTATTATAAAAATTAAAAAGCAAGGAGCATAATTTAAGCATGCTCCTTGTTTTTTAGTACTGAAATATTATATATATGTTGCAATAATAAAATTACAGTTAGGATGTCTATCCACTAAGTAAATATCCAGATGCAAAATGCAGAAAACCAATTTCAACATACATACATAGAATTAAATATAAATATAATTAAACTTCATTAACTGATTTTAAAATATTAGCCAGCATTTCGTCTGTAAAGCTTCCATTGCTTATGGTTATTAATCTCTTTATTGGAATGTTATCTAAATAACCCAAAAATTCATCTCTATCATCCTCGTTAGGAATTACAACTTTTGCAATATTTGCAAGTGCTGTGTCAACAATAGGCTTGGACTTTGAATTATTAAGAAAATCTCCTACAGGCGTATTTTCTGTGTATAGAATTTTTGAAACATATGATGATTGAACAAATATATTTTTAGATAGAACAATGTCTCTAGAAGATTTACCAATTAAAATCTCATAAGGTCCACTTTCTATAACCCAGTTGTGTAAGATGACATCATAATGTGAAAAATCTTCTAAGTTAAGTGTAAAGCTTACTTCTTTTTCTTCTCCAGGGAAAAGAGCTACTTTAGTAAAAGCTTTTAATTCCTTTTCTGGTTTTGGAGAAGTGCTTATAAGATTTTTTATATAGAGTTCAACGATTTCTTTGCCAAAACATTTACCAGCATTTTTGACTTTAAGCTTTACTTCTAATGTATCAGTGTCTTTAATTACGTCTTTGTTTAATATTAAATCACTATACTCAAAGGTAGTATAAGATAATCCAAATCCAAAAGGATATTCAACATCTATATCTTTTTTATCATAATATCTATAACCTACAAAAATACCTTCTTTAAATTCCAAGTTATTTTCTGAATCTATATAATCTAAATAAGCAGGATTATCTGATAAATTTATTGGAAATGTTGAAGTAAGCTTTCCAGATGGAGTTGCTACTCCAAATAGAATATCTGCGATGGCACCACCGCCTGCTTGGCCAGGAAACCATGTTTCTAAAATAGCATCAGCATATTTAGACCATTGGGACATAATAACAGGAGAACCATTACTAAGTACTAAAATAAGATTTTTTTGTAGTTTACCGATTTCTTTAATCAATTTTGTTTGATTATCAGGTAAATTAGCATTTCTCTTATCTGCATCCTTCATATTATTAAGTTCTTGAATTCCTACAAACAATATAACAACATCAGATTCTTTTGCAACTTTTCTTGCCTCTTTAATAAGAAAATTATCATCCTCTGTATTTTCTTCTGAAGTATTATAGCCCTTTGCGTAATAAACTTTAATTGAATCACCAACTAATTTAGTTATTTCATCATAAGCATTTTCAACCATAGTAGGATCAATATGATAGCTGCCTTCACCTTGATATAATGGTTCCTTTGCATATTCACCAATTATACCTATTTTCTTGTTTTTTAATTTTTCTCTTTTTAAAGGCAGAAGATTATGTTTATTTTTTAGAAGAACCATGGAATCTTCAGCAGCTTCTCGTGCCAAGTCATTATGTTTTACTTTGTCATATGTATCGTATTCCTTTGTATTTGGAGCAACTTTAAAAATCACATTTAGTATATCTTCGACTGCTTTATCAAGAACTGAAACATCTAAGTTACCAGTTAATACAGCTTCAACTATTTCTTTATTATGAAGGCCGTAAGAATAAGGAGTTTCTAAATCTAGACCTGCATTTAGTGCATCTATTATTGAATTTACTGCAAACCAGTCAGAGGCAATAAGTCCATCAAAATTCCATTCATTTCGTAGAACATCAGTTAATAAATATGAGTTTTCTGTACAAGGTATTCCATTTACGCTATTGGAAGCAGCCATGACAGCAACTGGTTTTCCTTTTTTGATAGCAATTTTAAAGTTAAGTAGATAAATTTCTCTTAATGCCTGTTCATCAATTATATTATTTATGATTTGCCTGTAATATTTTTGATTGTCAGCAATATAATATTTTACACAAGCACCTACGCCTTCACTTTGAATACCTTGGATAAAAGCAGCACCAAATTCACCACTTAATACTGGATCTTCTGAATAATATTCGAAATTTTTACCATCTAGAG
The DNA here is from genome assembly GCF_000230835.1 of Clostridium sp. DL-VIII. Taxonomy (NCBI): domain Bacteria; kingdom Bacillati; phylum Bacillota; class Clostridia; order Eubacteriales; family Clostridiaceae; genus Clostridium; species Clostridium sp. DL-VIII. The sequence goes on along the minus strand of NZ_CM001240.1, from coordinate 5,023,218 downwards.
GATCACGCTGAATATTTATAGCAGGTCCAAGAAGCAATTGAACATCCTCTGTTAAGCATTCCTCTGCAATAGCCTTACCAATGCAATAAGCTAGGTCTGTATCCCAAGATGAAGCTAAAGCAGAAGATGCAGGAAAACAAGTGGATGGAATAATGTCGGAAAAATTAGATAATCGCTTAGCAAGTCCATAAGGTCCTTGTGATAAAGTTATTGATGGAACTCCAAGCCTTGGAATATCTTGAGTTTCCCAAAAGTTTTTCAAAGAACATAATGATGCTTTTTCTTCTAAAGTTAACTGATTAATTATATTTTTTATATCCACTCAAGTACCACCTTATCTTTCTTAGTAGTTTAATTTATATATTGAAAATTGAATTTCATATATTTAATTAAAAAATAATCTTATTATTATACTATTAAAAATAAACAACATATATTACATTTTTTATAAGAGTTATTGTATTATAAATAGTAAGGAGTATTTAATTTTAAAAATGTGGAGGGAAAGATGAAGAGAAAGGCAGTATTTTTTGATATAGACGGGACCTTATATAATCAAAGTTTAGGGGTTCCAGAGAGTACGGTACAAGCTATTAAAGAGTTGAAAGAAAATGGGCATCTTGCTTTTATATCAACGGGAAGGGCAAGAGCCATGATTCCACAAGAACTAGTTGATTTGGGGTTTGATGGAGTACTTGCTGCGTGCGGGGCTTATGTGGAATTTGAAGGAAATGTGGTCTATAATATAGATTTGGAAAAAGAAATATCTGATAATGTAATAAGTATCTTGAAGGAGCACAATGTTTTTTGTGTTTTGGAAGGAAAGGATTATTTGTATATGGATGATGATGAATCTGAAGGTGATAAATTTTCAGTGAAAGCATTTAAGAGCAGATTTGGAGATAAAATAAAACCCATAACAGGCGTAGATTATCATTTTAATAAAATTACATGCAGAATAGAAGAGTATAGTGATTTTAAAAGAGCATATAAAATTTTGGAAAAGGATTTTGACTGTATTTATCACAATCCGAAATTTATTGAATTGGTTCCAAAAGGATTTTCAAAAGTAAAAGGAATAGAGGCAATAATAAAGCAGTTAGGAGTAGATATTGAAGATACATATGCATTTGGAGATAGCTTAAATGATATTGATATGCTTAAGTACGTAAAATATGGGATAGCAATGGGAAATAGCAGTCCGGAAATTCTTGAAATAGCTGAATATAAGACGGACAATATTGAAAATCACGGTATATATAATGGATTAAGGAAGTTTAAATTAATATAAGTATCTATATGATCATTGAAGAACTATCTGGTTAAAAATTACTAGATAGTTTTTTGTGATTGGATATTATTTTTAGAAAGAAAATAGAGAAAGATAAAGTAGTGTAATTTAAGACAGGATAAAGAAAATTGTAATTAAAGCTAAGAAAGAAACACATAATACTATATAGTACAATTAAGAAATGAAATGTACAACAATTATGGTTGTTAAAGTGCTTTGGTATTTCTTAAAATTAAATTATTCTATAATACAAAATTCAAATTGTAATTTATATACTTGTTGTTAAATAATATTTTAAGAGATTCTTATTATGGATAAATGATTGAAATTTATTAATATTTTTAATAGAACATCTTTATATTATTATTATAAAGATGTATAATTTAATTGAGAGATAATTATTATTAATAAGTAATTTTTATGAATTATAAGGAGGGTATTATATGAAAGTCATCGTAATTGGCTGTACTCATGCAGGAACAGCTGCCATAGTTAATTTAAAAGAACTTCACCCTGATAGTGAAATTGTAGTTTATGAAAGAAATGATAATATATCGTTTTTATCTTGTGGTATAGCTTTAAGTGTTGGAGGAATAGTTACAGAAACTGAAAAGTTATTTTATAATTCTCCAGAGAACTTAAGTTCTATGGGAGTTGTAACTAAAATGAAACATGATGTTTTGGACATTGACTTTGATAATAAAAAACTTAAAGTTAAAAATTTAGAAACTGATGAAGTTTTTGAAGATAATTATGATAAATTGGTGTTAACATTAGGATCATGGCCAATAGTACCTAAATTTGAAGGCGGAAATTTGGAAAATATACTTTTGTGTAAAAATTATAATCATGCAAAGGAAATAGAATCTAGACGAAGTAATGCAAAGAATGTAGTGATAATTGGAGCAGGTTATATTGGCGTTGAACTTGCAGAAGCTTTTAGAATACAGGAGAAAAATGTAACTCTAATAGATGCAGAAAAGAGGATAATGTCAAAATATCTAGATAAAGAAATTACAGATATTGCGGAAAAGGAGTTTGAAGAAAAAGGAATAAACTTAGTTCTAGGTGAGAAAGTAAAATTGTTCAAAGGGAAAGATAACAAGGTAACTCATGTGGTAACTGAAAATAATGAATACGAAGCAGATTTAGTTATATTATGCATTGGTTTTGCACCAAGTACTGTTCTTGTAAAAGGAAAGCTTAAAACATTAGATAATGGTGCAATAGTGATTGATGAATATATGCAAACAAGCAGAGAAGATGTATTTGCAGCAGGAGATTGCTGTGTTGTTAAGTTCAATCCAGCTGATGATACAAGATATATACCTTTAGCTACTAATGCAGTTAGAATGGGGACCTTAATCGCATATAATATAATTAAACCAACATTAAGATACATGGGAACACAAGGTACTTCTGGGATTAAGATATATGAAAAATGTATAGCATCAACAGGCCTCACAGAAGAGGTAGCAAAAAATACTACATCATTAAATGTGGATTCTGTTACTGTGACTGATAATTACAGACCAGAGTTTATGCCAACTTTTGAAGAAGCAATGTTAAAGCTTATATATGATAGGGATAATAGAAAAATATTGGGTGGTCAAATAGTTTCTAATTTAGATTTAACACAGTTTATGAACACACTATCAGTAGTGATTCAGAATAGGATGACAGTAGAAGAACTCGCTATGACAGACTTCTTTTTCCAGCCACATTTTAATAAACCTTGGAGCTTATTAAATATAGCTGCATTACAGGCATTAAAGAAATTACAGTAAAGAGAAACAGAAATTAAGAATTATTTTAAGCATATGCAGAGCTAATATAATTTTATTTTTGATATGAAAATTGACTGACTACATTAGGTGGTCAGTCAATTTTTTAAGTCTGTATTTAATGTGTTTGTAGAAGTTTGATATTCTTTCCGATTATTTTTATACCTTTTATTATGTCAGCATCACTTACTCTTCCAAAACCAATCCTAAATGTATCAGAGCCTCTTAAGTTATTTTCTCCATGTTGTAGAGAATCTTCCTCACAATTTTCTAAGATGTTTTTTGAGTATTCATAGAAAATATCACCAGGCATAAAAAGTACATTATCTTTATAACAAAGATCTAAGAGTGCTCGAGCATTTATATTGCTTTTTAGTTTTATGAAGATGTGGAGGCCTCCTTCGCCAGTTATATAGTCATATGGTATGTATTTCTCAACCATTTCCATAACGAGATTATATTTATCTCTATAGTATTTTCGAACATTTTTTACATATCGGCTGAAGGCACCACTTTTAAGATAATAATAAAAAGCACTTTGATCTAAGAAAGATGAATGAATGTTTCGGCCACGCTTTACGCTTTCTAAAACATCTATAAGTTTCTCATCACCTAAGATCCAGCCGATTCTAAGGCCTGGAAATAGAATTTTTGAAAGACTTCCTATATAAATAACTCCATTCCCATTTCCACATAGAGAAGCTATTGGGTCAATAGGGGAACTTGAATATAATAATTCTTCATTAAAACCATCTTCTATTATAGGTACAGAATACTTTCTAAATAATTTATAAATCTCTTTTCTTCGTTCAGTTTTAGTTACAATTCCTGTTGGATTATTATAAGAAGGAATTAAATATCCAAATTTAGGAGCATATTTACTTAAGGCATTTTCAAGATCTTTTAAATCCAAGCCTTCTTTATCCATTTTTACTTGAACAATTTGAAGATTATAAGCTTTCATAATTTTCAAAGCGGTATTATGAGTAGGTTCTTCACATATAATAATATCGCCTTTAGTAGTTAATGAACTGATAAGTATGTCAAAAGCTTCAGTAAAACCATTTGTAATTAAAATATCCTTATTTGAAGTATTTACACGTTTTTCTTTCATATAATTAAAAAAGTAATCTATTAATGGCTTATAACCTTTTGCATAACCGTAATTTAATAAATTTGCTTCTTCAAATGTCCAAGCGTCCAGAAGGGACCTCTTAAAATCATCAAGATTAAAAAGATGGCTCTCAGGTGAAATGGATTTAAAAGATATCATTCCCTTCTTATAAGGTAATTCGCTTTTTATAATATCAAATTCTTTTAATGTATTTCCATAGTCATTAATTCTTTCGGTGAAATCTATATTATATTCATAGCTTTCATTTTCACCCTCTATTGAGATAAAAGTTCCTATACCTCTTTTAGTGACTATAATACCCATGCTTTCAAGCTCTTCATACGCAGAAATAACGGAATTTCTACTTATATTTAAAAATTTACTTACTTCTCTAGTTGAAGGAAGTTTACTATCCTTTTTTAATTCGCCATTTTTAATTCCCTGCTTAATATGTCTTTCTATTTGAAGATAAATAGGTTCTTCAGCATTTATAATAAGATTAGAAAATATCAATATTAAATCACCTCTTTCTTAAGGCTGTTATCTCATTTAGTATTATAACAATTATTCTATAAACTTTACAATGTGGAACTATAGATAAATCTGACTAAAAATTCATAACAAAGGAGAGCTTGATCACGCTAAATAATCCTATAATTTTTGTAAGATTGCTAATCCATGTAAACTATAACCTAATAAATTTTTATCTTCGATACCAATACTGATAAGTAATTTGTTTAACCATATGAATTTAGATATGGTTAAAATATTGACAAAACAGACAAAGTAGTCTAGTATTAAAACGGATTATAAATTTAAATAGATATATTTATATAGATACCCAAATTAAAAACTAAACTTATGCATTTAATAATTTTTTGATTTCATCAGGTTTCTAATAATGCATATGTCAAACTCTTAAATTGGATATCTATATACACATCCAACTTTAAAATTAAACTTATGTATGTAGTGTTTATCCATGCTGGTTAAACCTTAAGTAGATATCTTCACTAGAAATTTTAAATATTTTTGTGAAGAAAACATTTGAAAATGAGCTGTCAAAGGTTCTTAGTTCTAGGTTGTTCCGCATTAGCTTGTCAAACTGAAAGTTGGAACATGCCAATGCGGATGCAACCTGGAACTTAGAACCTTCAGCGATATTTTCATAGTTTTTCGGAATAAAAATATTTATAATTTCGGTAAGTTACCACATAAGTTTAAGTTAAAAGTTTGATATTTATAGAATGGAGTATAAAATGGCTGGTAAAATCACTAAAGGTGAACAAACGAAAAACAGAATAATTGAGTGTGCAGCAGAATTATTTTTTAGAAATGGATATAACTCAACAGGAATAAATGATATTTTAAAAATTACTAAGCTGCCTAAAGGTTCTTTCTATTTTCATTTTGAAAGTAAAAAAGAATTAGCTATTGAAGTTAATGCTTATTTTCAAAAAAAATTAGGAAAGTGGATTTCAGATACAGCAAAAAATAAGAAATGGGAAGAGTTTGTAAATAACCTAGTGAATGATATGATTAATGGAGTAGAAAGTGGAGTTTACTTTGGATGCCCATTAATTACTTTAGGACAGGAACTTGCTTTTTTTGAACCAGAGATTGCAAGTCACTATCACGATTCTTTGAAGAAATTAATTGATTTATTTACATATATTCTTGAAAATTCCGGGATAGCTAAAGAAAATTCAGTAAGGCTTGCAAGGCGTGTATTTGCTATATATGAAGGTAATTTAGTGTATTATAGAATAAGTAAGAATAAAGACGTCCTAAGAAATATGGGAGAAGATTTAATAGTAATATACCAAAATTATCTTGAAACAGGAAACTAGTTTCTAAATAAATATTAATAACGATGTCCTTTAAAAGTAGAAAACGGATTTTAAAGGGCATCTTTATTTTATAAATTTATATCTATATAGGTTAGTGCTCTACTGCAAAGCCCATCAATTTTTTTACATTATTACAATTTTCTTTAGAAGTCAAAAGTTCTAAAAGCATAAAAGCAACGTCAAAAGCTGTAGCTGGGTTATAAGAGGTTATTATTTTTTGATCCATAACAATTGGTTTATCAGAGATAACATTTACGCCGAACTCTTTTAATTGTCTTTGTCGTATGCTAGCTGGAGAATTGTAAGTCGTAGCACTTCTTCCATATAATATACCGCTCTTGGCTATTGGAAGAGCACCAACACAGATGGAAGCAATTATTTTTCCTGCCTTATTAAATTCCCTAATTAAATTTAAAAAATCTTCATTATAAGCATCGTCATAAAATCCAGCTTCTTCAAAGCCACCAGGAATTGCTAGTGCATCAAAATCATCAATATTAACATCATTAATATTTATTTCTGGAATTATTGTAAAGTTCCATGTACATTTTATTTTGTCATGTAATCCTGCAGTCACTAAATCAGTAGTTTTATCACCTTCAAGGTTATTCCAACCTATAACATCCGTGAAAACACTTGCCTCAACTGCCTCAAAACCATTTGCAAGTAGCAATAATACTTTTTTCATAACTAGACATCTCCTTATTTTAGTTTTTTTAATAATACAAGTGTATAAAATCTTAACACTTTAAAATTAATTTTTAAGGTATGTGTTTTTATATTTTTAGTATAGTAGTTAAGAAGCAATCAGTAAAATTGAAATGATTGAAGTTAATAATCGGAATATCTGATATTATAATAATATATTGATATCATGGAGGTGATAAAATTGGAAATCAGACATCTGCAAACATTTATTGCTATAGTTGAACTTGGAGGTTTTACGAAAGCAGCAGATAATTTAGGCTATGCTCAATCTACTATAACATCACATATTCAGCTTTTAGAAAATGAACTTGATACTGCTTTATTTGATCGTTTAGGTAAAAAGATTGTTCTTACTAATATGGGAAGCCAGTTAGTGCCACATGCTAAGAAAATGCTCGAGATATATAAAGAAATAAAAGACATGACGAATGAAAAAGATCAAGTTACAGGGGATTTAGTCATAGGAGCAAGTGAATCTTTATCAATATATCGCTTGGGAAAAATATTAAAGGAGTATAAAAGAAAATATCCCAAAGTGAATATTATCTTGAAAAATTCAATTTGCAGTGATTTAAGAAAAAGGCTATATAGTGGGGAATTTGATGTTGTATTTACAATTGAGCCAGAAGTAAGAGATGATAATTTAGAAGTTAAAAAATTAAAAGATGAAACTATGGTAATTATAGGTGAACTGAATTCAGATCTAGAATTTTTTAAGAGAAATTCTGAGGAACAGGTTTTAAAAGAAAATGTAATATTTAGTGAAAAAGGATGCAGTTCTAGAATATCTTTTGAAAATTATTTAAAACAAAATAAGATAAAGTATGTAAATCCTTTAGAGTTTTCGAGCATAGAAGCCATTAAAAAATGTGTGATTAATGGTCTTGGAATTTCTATTCTTCCTCTCTATGCTATCAAAAGGGAAATATCTGAGGAAAGTCTTAAAATGATAGAATTAGATGGAAACTTTGATAAATATGCGACTCAACTTATATATCATAAAAATAAAAATCAATCAACTGCAATGAAGAAACTAATTGAAATAACTTTTGAAAACTCTAATAGATGGAGTTAGATAAGTTAAAAGCTAAGAAGCAAAGGTTTGAAATTTTAGATAAAATCCCTTAAAGGGATTTTTTTATTGTATAGGAAAGTATAAAAATCGCGCTCGCTGAAAGCGCGGCGTAGACTTGCATTAGAAAAATATATGTGGTAAATTGATGAAATGATTAAGAGTAAATTAAGAAGAATATTAGAGGAAAATTGGAATGAATTTTATAAAAGATATAAAAACAGAATTAGACCTAGTGTTATTGCAGAAGTAAAAAAAGTTATGAAATGCAAGGATATAAGTAATGGTTATATTGAATTAAAATGTAAGGAATGTGGCGAAATAAAGAAAGTTGGGTTCACTTGTAAAAGTAGATTTTGTACATCATGTGGAAAGGTTTATGTTGATAATTGGGTTAATGGAATGCTGGGAAAATTAATAAATGTAAAGCATAGACATATGGTATTTACAATACCAGAGGAACTTAGAAATTACTTCGGAAGAGAAAGAGATAGGCTGAAGTTACTTCCGCAATGTGCAGCTAAAGCTGTTACGAGTTGGATGTATAAGCAAAATAAAAAGAAGAATTTATACCTGGAATTATAGCAGTTATACATACTTTTGGACGAGATTTAAAGTGGAATCCCCACGTCCACATGATGGTTACAGAAGGTGGAAAGGGTAAGCTAACTACCTGGAGAAATTTTAAATATTTTTCGTATGAAGCATTAAGAAAGAGATGGCAAAAAATATTATTAGATGAAATAATAAAAAGAGAAGGAAATAAAGATAGTTTTAGACGATTAAAGAACAAAATATATAAAAATAATAAAGATGGATTTTATGTTCATGCTAAAAATGAAATAAAATCAGCAAAGATAGCTGCAAAATATATTGGAAGATATGTTGGACGACCTGCGATAGCAGAATCAAGAATAATTGCGTATGATGGTGAAAGTGTAACATTTAAATATAAAAGACATGAAGACAATAAAGAAATAATAGAGAAAGTGCCAGTCTTTGAGTTTATAAAAAAAGTTATAATACATATACCAGACAAGAATTTTAAAATGGTGAGATATTTTGGACTGTATTCGAGGAGATGTAAGGATAAAGATCAATTTATCAAGATGATAGATAAGAAAATAATACAAATTAAGAAATCAATAGAAAAGTGGGAATATCGAATTCTTGCGTCTTTTGGGGTAGATCCATGCAAATGTTCTAAATGTGGTGGTAAGATGAGATTTAATGATATAGTGTATCCACGATACGGCTCGATGCGAGAATATTTTAAAGATAAATTTATAAGTGAAGGGAAAGAAAAATTAGAAAACATCCTGGAAATATATGCAATTGCAAAAGGAGTACTATATGGTAAAATAAAGCCGACAACAACATAGTTGGAGGGATGTTAAGTGAAAGATATAATACCATATAAATGTTTAAATTGTGGAATAACAGAAAATATACCTAGGGAGGTTGTAGAATACTTTGATGAGATGGATCAAAGTAATATAGATGAACCGCCTTGTTTTTCATGCGAAAAATGTGGTGGAGTTATGAGACCTAAAGAATACAATGGGGTATATGGCAAAAGTTATAAACTATAAGAAGAAAACCATAGAGGAACAGCAATCTCTATGGTTTTTAATTTAACTATTAATAATTTCTCCGAAGGAGCGTGTCGCAGACACTTTTGTTCTTTAAGAAAAATTATAGAAATTTTTGGCTCAACATCAAAATATGTTCTTGACAGCTTAAGCTGTCAAGAAATGGTTATTACATTCTAATAAAATTCTTCCTTTGTAGTAGTCTTTATTCCTTGTAAAATAGTGTCTGCGTTGAATTGCTTTAATTTTACCGTTTCTACCTTCAACAGCGGCATTGGTATATCTACAATGATGATAGTTAATTATTTCTTGTCTCCAGTTTTCAAAAGTAACCAAAGCACGTTCTACCTCAGGTATATTTAGTGAATGTCCTTTTTTACACCATTTATCAAATACATTTGTTGCCTGTATAACACTTGAACAACAGTCATACCACTCAATAAGTTCCTCTTTCCACTCATATACTGCTTTTAGGTCAGGTGATAATGACAACAACTGCTGGAGCATCTCAACCTCTTTTGATGTAAGATATTCATTCCGTTTTTCAAGTACTGATTTATTTCTTTTCAATACTGTCCGTGCCGCAGGAGTTAAATCACAACTTATGCGTTTTCTTACGCCTCTAAGAGCTTCCATAGCATAGCTATTAACATGAAACCTATCCGCAATACGTATAGCATCTGGGTATACTTCTTTTGCAAATGTGTGATAATATGGAGCCAAATCCATTACTATAGCAAAAGGTCGGAGCTCAAAAAGTTCTGGATTTACAGTCTTATGACTTCTAAGCTCTTCAAGTTTTCTTCCTGGAATTATTTCAAGTAATGTTCCGTTACGAAGGTCATGAATTCCAGTATTATAACTATGTCCTTTCCTTATAGCAAAATCATCCATTCCAAGTATAAGCTTGTTAGTGTTAGAACTTTCTAATATAACTTTTGCTTGCAATTGTGGAACAACATAGTCAATATAATTTTTATATATTCTTTCAACTGTAGAATATGGTATTTTCAATGTTCTAGCACAGTGAATAACCGTTGCTCCTGGTACTTTAGTTGCAATAAACTCTTGAAATTCATTAGTATAACGACTCTTTCCAGTCAGGAATGAATATTGCCATGAAAAAGAGGCATTACAATCCTTACAGGACATTCTTATTTTAGGAACCTTTAATATTACCTCGTTTTGAAATATAGGAAGATGCCTTACTCTTCTAATTCCAGATGAGCCTCGTCTTATTATTTTAAAACTCTTACAGCACGGACAAGGTTGAGTATATTCTGTAGGTTGGATTTCAATACAAATTCTATCTTCAAAACCATAGATAAAATTGATAACATTTATTCCTTGTAAATTTAATATATTAGTGATATCCTGTAATTGCATTTAAACTCCTTCAATTCTATTGGATTAGTCACTTATAGAATACAGGAATTTGAATGCATTTTTCATTTAATTTTATAATTATTTTATGTCAAGCACAGTTTTTAGTGTTGAGCCAAATTTTTAGCACATAAATTTTAAATTTTAATTGAAAGAGGTATTGTATTTATGTATCAGAGTGATATAATATATTTATAATATATCAGAGTGAAATATATCAGAGGTGAGTACAAATGGCAAAGGTTAACAAAACGAAATACGCATTATTAGGAGTACTTAATATAATGTCTGGATCCGGATATGATATTAAAAAGTTCTGTGATGTGTCCATAGGATATTTTTGGAATGAAAATTATGGACACATATATCCAGTACTTCAGAAAATGGAAGACGAAAAATTAATAACAAAAGAAGTGACACAAACAGAAGGAAGACCTTCTAAAAATGTATATTCAATTACACAAAAAGGTAGAGAAGAATTAGAAGAATGGCTTAAGCTTCCGGTTGAAAATGATCCAATTAGATCAGAATTTTTATTAAAGATGTTTTTATCTAAAGATATCCCAATAAAGAGTGTTCTTGAAAAAGTTGAAAAGTTAAAGGAGCAGTGTGAAGAAGAACTGAAGAAGTATTCAGAAATTGAGAAATTTTTCAAATCTGAACAGACTGATATGAACAAAAAGGAATTAACGTTGTATTTAAGCACCGTTATGTATGGAAAACTAGGAGAAGAAGCAAGAATAAGATGGTGTGAGGAAACAATACAACAATTGAAATCATTAAATAATTTATAAAATTTTTGAGAGGTGTTGTAAATGAAAGTTTTAGCAGTAAATGGTAGTCCAAGAGGAGCAAAAGGGAATACAGAAGTTCTTTTAGTAGAATTTCTTAAAGGATGTGAGGAGGCAGGTGCAGAAACAGAAACAGTTTACTTAAAGGATAAGGACATTAAGCACTGTGAAGGATGTTTTACCTGCTGGACAAAAACTCCAGGAAAATGCATTCATAAAGATGACATGGAAGAATTATTAGATAAAGTATCAGAAGCTGATGTAATTGTTTATGCTACACCGTTATATGTATTTACTGTTACTGGCATAATGAAAGATTTTATGGATCGTAAAATTCCATTAATTAAAGGAAATATAATTAAAGTAGGAGATAAATATAGTCATCCTAAACGCTATGAAAAAGAGCATCATGTTAAAAATGTGCTGATTTCAAATTGTGGTTTTCCTGGAAAGTATAATTTTTCTGGATTAGTAGAAACCTTCAATGTTATGACAAAGGGAAATTTAACAGCGGCTATTTTGTGTGAAGAAGGCGGAATATTAAATGCTATAAAGACTAATAGTGAACTTCAAAAATTATACGAACCATTTTTTTCAGCTTTAAGAAATGCTGGAAGAGAGGTAATCAGCTTAGGATACGTAAAAGCTGAGACACAAGCTATACTTGATAAGGAAGTAATTGATTCTGAACTTTATGTGAAAAGGGCCAATGAAAATTGGGCAAAATAAATGCAAAACTAAATTTACGATAAGAGGGGAAACATATTATGGAGGGGCCTTCTAAAGAGAATCCAAGTAAAAAATATTCAGTATTAAAAAATATATTTAACAAAGATTTCGTTATAAGTGCTATAATTCCTATTATAATTTTTTCAATATTAGATAGGAATGGAATGACTTTTGAAGGAATAGTTTTATCAGGAGGGTGGAGCATAGGTGTAGTTTTAATCAATTATATTAAAGATCATGAGTTAAATGCTCTTGCTACAATAAGTGCTGTTTTTGCTGGAAGTGGATTAATTGGAACTATTATTTCAAAAAATCCAGGTTTCTATTTAATATCTCCAATAGTGCAAGATATTTTATATGCTGCAATGTTTTTTGGATCTTTACTTTTTAAAAAATCATTAATTCAAATAATAGTTGAGCAAAGTTACTTAAAAAATGCACCTGAAGAGGTTAAAAACAGACCTCAATTAATAAAAGCTTGGAGAATTCTTTCTATTGCATGGGGGCTCCTAAATATAAGCCAAGCAGCATTAAGAATCATATTATTATACTCTGTTTCAGTAAGTGCTTACTATGCAGTTAGCACAGTATATGGGAATATTTCAAGTCCACTTATGCTAGGATTTTCAATTATGTTTCCTAAATGGTATTCTAAAAGAAAAAGCATATCAAAAGAAATAGAAATCTCATAATTATATAGAATTGACTTTGAGGGCTATACTAATAATGATATATCTGTGTTATACTTTTGGGTAGTTTGAGTTATTTTAAGTGAGAAAGCATAGGTAATATAGATATCTATACTTTCTTTTTTGTTGTACTATCTAGTTAATTCCGTACTTTTTACTTTCAGGATCCATAAAAATAGGAAATTTAGGCGGATTAAAAGTAAATAATGTAAAACAAATAATTACTAATGTACCGATAATAATAGATAAATAAAAGTCAAGAGTAGTTAATTTAGCATGATTGTATATATATAAGGATATGCATTGAGCAATTGAAAGCCCTAAAAATAATGAAAATATGTCAAGAAATAATGAGTGAATTCCAAAGGCACCTGTATAAGTGTAGTAAAAAGAAATTATAACAATCATATTTACAACAATTGAAATAATACAACAGATATACCATCGATATATGTTTATTTTATCTTCTAATAATATAAATCCTAAGAAGTACCAAAGAAAAATAGGATAAGTGGAAAGCTTTAGATGTTCCCAGATACTTTCATTGACTGGGGTGAAAATTCCTAAGATAATTGATTTACCACTCCATTTATATGCAAAATGTGCTAAAGAACCAAGTATAAAGATGAATGGAATGCCGAGAATGAACCAAGAAGCTGGATTAATAAGAATGTTTTCCATGATTTAAGTTATGCCTCCAATAAAATTAATTATTTATTTGTGGTAGATTTGTAATCTATTTAAATAAGTATTTTTAAATAATTATATGTAATGTGCACATAGTTTAGGACTTAAATTCGTCTTAAGAGATATTATGGTGTGTGTAATTATTAAAATCCAATATAGTAGATAAAAGGATTATTCACAGCGTTATTTAGTGATCGGCATCATCACCAATTCTGGCTTGTTTTATGTTTTTAATCGGTTCAGAAATGCAATTTAAATTAGCACCAAAAGCATTAAAAAAGGTGTTCTGTTACATAGTAGGAAAATTTATTGTGGGTGCTAGTATATTCATAATTGTTGGAAAGGTTTTTCGCCCTGCTGGAGTACTTGGATTGTCACCACTTGCAATTCTTTCAGGATTAATATATAAGATTTAGATATTTATACAAAGATAAAATGTGTGGAATGGTGTTCCGTAAAAATATTATTAAAAATATTGAAAATTTGCTTGAAAAAAAACGTTTAACACTATACAATGAGTACGATACAAAAACGAAGGGGAGGAAATGATGTGAATTATAAATTATTAATAATAAACCCAGGATCCACGTCAACTAAGATAGCAATATATGAAAATGAAAAGGAAGTTTTTGAAGAAACACTCAGGCATTCTTCAGAAGAAATAGGACAATTTAAATGCGTAGCAGATCAAGAAGATTTTAGAAAAGATCTTATATTAAATGCACTAAAGAAACATAACATAGATGTAAGAGAATTAGATGCAATAGTTGGAAGAGGCGGTCTTTTAAAGCCGATACATAGTGGTACATATGCTGTAAACGATGTAATGCTAAAGGATTTAAAAGAAAATATACAAGGAGAGCATGCATCTAACCTTGGAGCAATTATAGCAGATAAAATTGCAAAGGGAATAGGGAAAGAAGCTTTTATAGTAGATCCAGTAGTTGTAGATGAAATGGAAGCGATTGCACGATTTTCAGGTGTACCTGAACTGCCGAGAAAGAGTATTTTCCATGCATTAAACCAAAAAGCAGTAGCGAAGAGATATGCAAAGGAAAACTCCAAGAACTATGAAGATATAAATCTTATAGTTGCCCATATGGGAGGAGGAGTTTCAGTAGGTGCACATAAAAAAGGAAAAATAATCGATGTAAATAATGCACTTGATGGTGAGGGAGCTTTTTCACCTGAAAGAAGCGGTGGAGTTCCAGCAGGTGATTTAGTCAGAATGTGCTTTAGTGGAAAATACACATTAGAAGAAATCTTGAAGAAGATAACAGGAAAAGGTGGATTTGTAGCTTACCTTGACACAAATGATGGAAGAGTAGTAAGGAATTTAATATTAAATGGAGATTCAAAAGCAAAATTAATACATGATGCCATGGGATATCAAGTCGCAAAAGATATAGGTGCAGCTGCAGCAGTGCTAGATGGAAAGGTAGATGCAATAATCTTAACTGGTGGTATAGCTTATGAAAAGATAATGATAGATTTTTTAAGACCTAAGATAGAATTCATAGCACCTATAACAGTTTATCCTGGCGAGAATGAAATGCTTGCCTTAGCAGAAGGTGTAATTAGAGTTTTAGATGGGCAAGAAGAAGTAAAAGAATATAAATAATTTTAAATTAAATATTAGAGAGCGGCTTTATAAAGAGTACGCTCTTTAATTTTGAAGGTACAATTTTATTTGAAATAAATATAAGAATATAGTGAGCTTTAAATAAATATAAACTAAAATTATAGATATAATGTACATAGGTTAATATATTCTATTGAAATATATATGCTGCAATAATAGTTATACATTGTAAATTTAAAAGAATTATGTAAGGATTTTTATCAAAATTATAATTATACATTCTTAATTGAAATGCATATAGAGGCTAGATAAGTTCAATGTTTTCTAGCCATATTTTTTATGGAAATGGAATTTAAATGCGGATAACCTTATTATTGGGGTATATCACCACTTTTGATAAATTGTCCGGTTCTGCCCATTATATAAGCAAGCTTTATTATTGATTTTTCCTCTTCTGTCATTTCCCTATTATACATCTTTTCAAACTGATGAATTAAAGAAGTCATATCAATATCTTCTTTAGGTTTTGAGATTCTCTTTGTAGGTGCAGAAGTGTATACTGATGGTCTAATTATTTTATTATTATAAATAAATTTAAAAATTTCTGCAGTATAATAAGCATCATTAAAGGCATCATGGAATTCACCATTAATAGGTATATTTAAAAGTTCAATTGCATTTCTTAAACCAATTCTAGATTTATTTAAGGTCTTTAAATGCTTTGAAGCATATTTTTGAACATCAATATATTTAGAAATATTTGAAATAGTAAGGTTATAAAATTTTAAATTTCTTATTAATTCTTTAATATCAACAGTGCCCCAGACACATAAAATTATTTCCTCATCTCCAATAAATTCTAGAAAATCTTTATACACATCAGGAAAGTGTCTGCATAAGGCGACTTTTTCATCTGTAATTTGGGTTAAACTCTCTACATGAGGATGGATAGACTTATATACAGTTGGTTTAATCAGTGAATTAAACGTGGAAACTGTTTGAAAATCATCATCTAACTTTAAAGCACCAATTTGAATGATTTCAAAAGGCAGGTCAGATACGTTTTTCGCTGATAAGTCTGTGTTATTTTCATCAGACTTTTTATCTTTTTGATTAAATTCTAGATCATATATTATATAATTCATATTGTCACCCGCTTTAGCTCATAAAACTAGTTTTAAAATTAAACCTATGTATATTATAGCCAAAGCTGTAGAGAATATATAGATGAATAAATCAAAAATTTAATTTATTATCTGTAAATTTTAGTTTATGCTACGTACAGTTATAAGTTATGAATTTAGGATGAAATTCACGCAGAAAGTTCGGTTAACCAAATATAAAATACACGCAAGATAAAAATTCGAATCTAGATTTATAAAGTAAAAATATGGACATGTTTCCTAGATCTTAAGTGGATAGCTTCACTAGAAATAATAAACATTTAAAAATGAGCTGTTAAAGGTTCTTAAGCAGAGAACCCAAATCTATGATTTGGCGTGAATCGCTTACTCAGTGAACGTATGTGAGTCATGTTTCCTCTAAAGGTTGTTCCACTTTAGCTTGTCAAACTGAAAGTTGGAGCACGCTAAAGTGGATGCAACCTACAGCTTAGAACTTTCAGCGATATTTTTATAGTTTTTCGGAATAAAAATGTTTATAATTTCGGTAGTTAACACATAAGTTTAAGTCTGGAGTACAATATATTTTTACAGTATTTTATCTATTATTCCATAGGCTAAAGCTTCCTTAGCAGACATGAAATAATCTCTTTCCATATCTTTTTCTATTGTCTCAATTGGTTTTTTAGTCTTTTCACTATATATTTTATTTATCTTGTCTTTAGTTTTTAATAACCAATCTGTATGAATCTTTATATCTGTAGCTTGGCCTTTAAGACCTCCATATACTGATGGCTGGTGAATGAGAATTTCGCTATTTGGAAGAGCAAATCTCTTGCCAGGAGCACCGGCTGTAAGTAGAAATGAGCCCATGCTTGCTGCTATACCAACACATATTGTAGATACATCTGGTTTTATATATTGCATTGTATCATATATTGCCATTCCTGCAGTTATGGAGCCACCAGGACTGTTTATATAGAAATTAATATCTGCATCAGGATTATCAGCTTCAAGAAAGAGCAGCTGGGCCACAATTATACTTGCACTTGCATCATTTACCTCATCACTAAGCATAATTATCCTATCTTTAAGCAGTCTAGAATAGATATCATACGAACGCTCCCCACGATTTGTTTGTTCAATTACCATTGGCACATAGCTCATAAAATCACTCCTGAAAATTATTTTTGTATAAAAGTTGATTTCTATTGCATTTAATATAGTTTTTAGCTGGGTTAATATAGTTAATAAATATACATTTTAGAAAAGCTGTGAGCTTTTCCTCAGTAACTACAAACTGTAAATTGTGAACTGTTCCTCACGCGGCCATAGAAAGTGTGTTTATAGGTTTCTTTGTAGAAAGTAGTTTTGTAGAATGCAGTAAAGTCATATTTGTTTTATTTTTTCTAAATTCTTTAGGTGGAATTCCATAAAATTTTTTAAAGGCTTTCGTAAAAGATTCCTGAGTGCTGAATTGATAATTTAGTGCTATATCTATGATTTTATGTTCTGTATTCAACAACTCATTGGCAGCCTCTATTAATCTTCTTCTCCGTATATATTCAGCCACAGATTCTCCAATTGTGGCATGAAAAACTCTATGAAAGTGATACTTTGATAAAAAAGCCTTATTTGCAATCTCCTGTAATTCAATTTTTTTCTTTAAATTGTCTTCAATATACTCAATAGATTTTTTTATGCATTTATCATAATTCATTTCAAATACCTGCCTTATCTAAGCTTTTTTCTATATTATATATTAACCATTAATAGAAATCCTGTCTTTTTTTGCTCATTAATATTCATATAATCGGCTTATTAATAATAATGTGATAAAAAGAATGTTTTGGAGAATTATATGGGAAAGTCAAAGAAAAGTAATAGAACTGAAGAAGATAATATTATGCAAATAGATAAGAAAAAATGCATAGGGTGTACAGCTTGTGCATTTACATGTGCTCGGGAGACAAAGATATCTATATTAAAGAAAATAGATATTGGAAGAAGAACAGTTGAACCGAAACAAGGGACTTTTGAAGACACAGGATGCATATATTGTGGACAGTGTGCTACAGCCTGCCCAACTGAAGCTATGAAGGTACGAAGTGATGTAGAATTAGTGAAAGAAGCCCTAAATAGTGGTAAATACTTAGTTTTAATTTCATCTCCTATAGTAAAAGCAACTTTGGGGGAAGAATTTAAGCTTCCTGCAGGATCTTATGTAGAAGGAAAGATAGTGCCATCAGCAAGGAAATTAGGTTTTCAAAATGCATTTAATACTGAATTTGGTACTGATATGACAGTTGTTGAGGAAGCAACTGAACTGATAAAGAGAATTGCAGGTAAAGAAAAACTTCCTATGTTTACTTCTTTTTGTCCATCGTGGATACGCTATGCTGAACTTTTTCACCCAGAAGTATTAGAACATATTTCAACTGCAAAATCTCCACAGCAAATGATGGGTGCAAGCGTAAAAACATACTTTGCAGATAACTACAATATTTTACCTACTAACATTTTTATTGTTTCTGTTAATTCTTGTGCTGCTAAAAAATATGAGGCAGAAAAAGCAGAAATGGGAAGAGATAACTATAAAGATATAGATGCAGTTTTAACTACGAGAGAATATAGCGAGTTATTAAAAGATAATGGAATTGACATAACTGCTATAGCAGATGAAGCAGGTGCTCCTTTTATGAATGAATATACTGGAGCGGGAACAAGTTTTGCAATAAGCGGTGGTGCAATGAGATCTGTTATTAGGACAGTTGCAAGTTATCTAAACAGTGATGTATTTGAAATTGATAATGTAGCTTTTGAGAATGTTTTCGGATATGAGTATATAAAAGAAGCAAATATTAATTTAGGAAGCCAAAGGTACAAGGTGGCAGTAATTAACGGATTAAAAGAAGTCGATAAATTCTTAAAGAGCGAAAAGTGGAAAGAATATTTATTTATTGAAGTTATGACTTGCAAGGATGGCTGTATGAATGGCGGTGGTGCGGTAAGAGTGGAGAAAAGGGCTAAAACTGACGGGGATTTATGTATAAGCTGTGGAACCTGCATAGATAGCTGCCCTGTTAGTGCGAGAGAGTTTAATGAAAGAGGAGAAGCCTTTAGTGATATTAGAAAATGCACTGGATGTAAATTATGCGCGAATATTTGCAGAGCTAAGGCCATAAGCGTGCAAGATTTTGATAAAGCAACAAATAATTTTTTAGACACAGATTACATGAAAATTAGAATTAATTCTTTAAGAAATATAGATAGAACATGTGATAAAAGAGTTTCAGATAAAAATTATAGTCTTCAAGAGATGTACAAAAATTACATGGGTGAGCCAGGGGGCGTAAAATCAATTAATTTGCTTCACACAGATTATACAGATAGATCTAATAATATAAAGAATAAAGATACTAAAAAGCGGAAAAAACATTAAGAAGCTTGCTTCGTGATTTTCTATGTTAAGGCACATGAAAATAAATAACAAGTCCAAAGTTGCCATGGATATTTTTCATCAGGCAAGAAGACAAATTGCCCTCATAGCGGGCTATTAGGCTAATTTGTCGCCGTAGGATGATGGAAAATAGGCTGGCAAATGGACTTATTATTTAATTGATTGTGCCTAAATCTAAAGGTTAAGAAAATATTTTGTTCACAAAGGATACTTAGGAGTAATAGAGTAAAACAATGGAGATAATAAAAGTGAAATGATAAGGCACATGAAAATAGATTTGCAGATGGGCTTGTTATTTTTTTGATTGTGCCTAAGATACAAAAGTTTACAGGAGGTGAAATAAAGATGAAAAATTTAGAATATGAAATAGCATATTCTGATTTAGATGCTCAGAAACTAATAAGAGAGAAACGTTTATTTGATTTAAAAATAATAGCAGCATATATTAAAGAATATAAAAAGGGATTTAAGGTTAAGAATATTAGTAAAACTCATAAAAATGGAACAAAATTTACGTATGTAAAAATTAATAATGATGATGAGTTAGATGATTATAAAAGATTCTTAATTGAAATGATAAGGGAATATAATAATAAATATAATGAAAGAGTAACTATAGATGAGATAAGCTGATAATTTGATTATTTGTAAATTGGGGGTAACCACTAAAGTAATATGGTTACCTCTTTTGAATTTAATAGTAGGGAATATAAAAACTTATGCAATAATATAATTCACAATAATTCTAAATAATATGCAAATATATTAAATATATATTATACTTATATGGGAAATTAATTTGAAGAGAAAAAATATGATATAATTTACTAATTAGCAATAAGGCATATGAAAATAAATAATGAGTCCAAAATAGCCTTGCAAGTGGACTTGTTATTTATTTGATAGTGCCTAAGCAAACTCAAAAGAAGAAAGAGAGTGAAAAATAATAGTGAATACTAAGGAAAGAAGAAGAGGCATAATGCTAATACTTTTTGCAGCTATGCTATGGGGAGTATCAGGCACAGTTGCTCAATATTTATTTCAGCAAAAGGGCTTTAGTTCAGAATGGCTGGTAGATATTCGATTATTAGTATCAGGAATAATTTTATTATTATATGGTTCAATAAAAGATAAGGGAAAGATATATGAAGTTTGGAAGACAAAACATGGCCGCATTAATATTTTATTATTTGGTATTGTAGGCATGTTAAGTGTTCAATATACATATTTTGCTGCGATTAAATATGGAAATGCAGCAACAGCAACTATACTTCAATACTTATCACCAGTGATAATAACTTTATATTTAGCTGTTAGGATGAAAAAATGTCCAAGCCTACAGGAAATTACAGGGATTGCATTAGCGATGCTTGGGACATTCCTTATAATTACAAAAGGAAATATTCATAGCATAGCTATTTCTAAGACAGCATTATTTTGGGGAATCAGCTCTGCTTTTGCAGCAGCTTTTTATACAATTCAGCCTAAGTATTTATTGAAAAAGTTTGGTTCAACAAGTACTGTTGGATGGGGGATGATTATTGGAGGAATAGCTTTTGCTTTTGTCCACAGTCCTTGGAATTTTACAGGAGAATGGTCTATAGAATCAATATTAGCAGTTATATTTGTAGTTTTATTTGGAACTTTAATTGCATTTTATTGTTACTTGGAAAGTTTAAAATATGTACAACCAACAGATGCAAGTATATTATCTTCCGCTGAACCATTATCTGCCGCTCTTTTATCTGTATTATGGCTTAAGGTTTCTTTAGGAATAGCAGAGTGGATAGGAACCATATGTATTATAGTTACAATAATAATGTTATCTTTTGTAAAGACTAATAAGCAAAAGGAATAATGGAAGTTAGCAGGAGGATTTTATGGATAATAAGAAAATTCAGTATCATACTAATAGGATAGCTAAGTTTCTCGCAGTTAGGGATATTAATAATTTGGAATGCAAAGAACTAGAAAGAGCATTTGGAATAAAAAAAGTAGATATATTAGTTTTACTCGGAAATTCTATTCCACATACGATAGAGTGTGCAGTTAATGCTTATAAAAATAACTTATGTGATAAAATTTTAATTAATGGAGGAATAGGACATTCTACTGAGCTATTAAGAAATGAGATCAGGAAAGATAGTAAATTTAATTTCATAGATATTGAAAACAAAGCTGAAGCTGATATATTTTATGAAATCATGACTAAAATTTACAATGTGGATTCAGATAAAATTATTGTTGAAAATAAATCTACTAATTGTGGCGACAATGCAAAAAAAGCAGTAGAATTATTAAATGAGTTATCTATTTCATATAATTCTTTACTTTTAATTCAGGATCCTACTATGCAGCTTAGGACATTTGCATCATTCTTGAAATATGTAGATATAAAAAATGTAAAGATAATAAACTATTCTCCATTTATTCCGAGTATTAATTGTAATTTGATATTAAATAATAAAGATATCAAAGGTATTTGGGATGAACAAAGATATTTTGAACTTATTATGGGAGAAATACCACGATTAAAAGATGATGTTAATGGTTATGGACCTAATGGAAAAAATTTTATTGCACATATAGATATTCCGAAAGAAATTGAAGATGATTATAACGTATTAAAAAATTTGATTAATAATAATAAGTTTTCAGCAAGGTGTGAACTATAGAGCAGGAGGGATTTATTTTGGAAGAAAATATTAAAATAAAAGCTAAGGATACAAAGAAATATAAGTTTTTTAAGGAATGGGTAGTGCCAATAGTCTGTGCTTTAGCTATAGCATTTCTATTAAGAAAATTTGTGTTTTTTAATGTCTATGTACCAACAGGTTCAATGATTCCAACTATAAACAAAGATGATAAAGTATTAGTTACTAGAATAATGAGTCTTAATAGTTTAAAAAGAGGAGATATAATAGTGTTTGATTCTGATGAACTTGGAGAAACACTAGTAAAGAGATTAATAGGACTTCCAGGCGATAAAATAGATATAAAAAACGGAGAAGTGTTTGTAAATGGAAATAAATTAGAAGATGATTATGTAAAAAATAAAGATAAATATAATGGATCTTTTGAAGTACCAGAAGGAAAATATTTTTTCTTAGGTGATAATAGACCAGTATCAAATGATGCGAGATATTGGAAAAATCATTACATAGATGGATCAAAAATAGAAGGAAAAGCACAATTTATATTTTATCCATTTAATGATTTTGGAAAATTGAAATGATAAAATGCAGCTTAGATTAAGCTGCATTTTTCTTTTTATGCTAATCAGAGGAATAGAGATTAATGCATTAATATATTTAACAATAGTAGTATATATTATGTATTAATTATCATTTAAATCAATTAAAAAAGTAGCTTTTAAGATTATTATTTCATATTTTGTTGTATAGAAATAATTTTAAGAAGGAAGTCGGAAATATGTTAAAAACAATCTTAAAACCAATAGAAGTAATATTAAAAAGCAGAATAGAACAATCAGGATTAAAAGATGAATTTGCAAAATATCCAGAGTATGTTGCAAAAGCAAAAGAAATTTGGGATATGATAGATAAGGATTTTGGAATTTCAAATACAATAGAGAACATGTTGAAGATAAAAATAGATAAATTTGATGAAACATTAAATAAAAAATTTCCAGAATTGAAAAGTGAAGATATTACTAAATTAAAGGAAAGCATAATTGGTGAATTTAACGAAAATAAGGGAAAAGTATTAAATCAAGTTTATGCATTTAAAGAATTGCAAGATCTTTATACTAAAGTGCAGGAAGAAAACGAGAAACTTAAAGAGCAGTTAGGAAAGATTCAAGAAGTATTGCCTTCAAATGTTAATACGGAATCAATTAAAGATAAAAAGTAAAGCTTATTGTAATGTAGGAGGAATACAATAAGGTTTAAGGGGTGGAACAATTGATAAATTTTTGCATATATTATTCTTAGTATTATGAATTAGTGTAACAGTCTAGAGATGACTGTTATACTAACACTCTAATAATTTCATTGTAATCCTCCATAGCATTGCAGTAATCCTATTATTTAAATTGTAATGCAAACTTTTAAAATCTTCTTCATAATTTAGGATGGTAGACGACATCTGTTTGCTATCCTTAAATTTTTCTGCTAAATAAGAATTTATTGCAGCAAGGTTATAGTTTATATTAATTTAATTCTTTTTTTCTTTTATAAAATATAAAAAAATTTTAACAGGATCTACGGTAAGTTCTTTTGATAATTTTAAAATAAGATTAACATTTGGATTACAAAGAGAAGGGTGTTTCTCTAATTTTGACAAATATCCTTTGCTAATTCCTAAATTTCTGGCTAATTTTGACTGAGTAATTCTTTTTTCTTGCCGCGTTTCTTTTATCACATTTATCACCTCGTATTATCAAGCTCAAAAATGGTCGAAAGTTTCCTGGGAGTAAACTTTTTTTGTTGTATAATGTTTTTATAAGGGATAATCACTAAATATAGGTTTCTAGAGAAGCTTTAATTCATGTATTTTCTACAACAAGATTATTGTATAACTTTTTACTTGTCACTAATTAAGTTTTTTTGACAACAAAGTAAAAATAAGTTGTTATGATTACAAATTTAATTGTGTAACTTTACATACGGTTTTTAAGCATAATAAATTAAAATTATGAATTTATAAAAAAATTTTTAATTAAGAATTTATGAAATGTGATATTGTACAAGCTAAAGCATCAATGGAAAACAGCAATATACTGATTGTGCCTAAGACTTATCTGGAGAGTGAATAATGAAGGAGAATAGTAAGCTTGATGAATTAAGAGACGAATTGAACGAGATGATAAATAATAACTTGGATCCTAAAGAAATTTTAAAGTTAAGCCAAGAATTAGATGTTTATATAGTGGAAGAAATGAAAAAAGACTCCAAGATACTGAATGAATAATAAAATAAGAAGCAAATATATTTTTTATGCAATAATATATTTGCTTCTTATTTCTTTTAACAAGGGGAAAAATTATAATAATTATATTTTAATAGGAAATAATTAATATACAATCTATTAAATATGATATAATATTTAATATCACTTAATAAAGTGTTAACTAGTAGAAGATATATAACAACTTAGGAGGGAAACTATCAATATATGATAACTATAATAAATATTATCATTGCAATCTTACTTGTACTTATGAATGGTTTTTTTGTAGCAACAGAATTTGCAATGGTTAAGGTAAGAAAATCAAGGGTAGAAACACTAGCGCTAGAAGGAAGTAGAAATGCAAAGTATACTCTAAAGGTCGTTAAAGATTTAAACTCATATTTATCTGCATGTCAGTTGGGAATAACCTTAGCTTCATTAGGACTTGGTTGGATTGGAGAACCGGCAGTTTCAGAGGCACTTAGCCCATTGTTTAGTTTGTTAAACTTATCAGAGAATACTGTTCATTCAATTTCTTTTGTTTTAGGTTTTTCAATCATAACTGGACTTCATATTGTGCTTGGAGAACTCGCACCTAAGTCGTTAGCAATTATAAATACAGAAAGTATAGCAATGTTTACGGCTTTTCCGCTTATAGCATTTTATAGATTAACTTATCCAATAATGTGGACTTTTAACCATAGTACTAATTTAGTATTAAGAATATTTGGAATTTCACAAGTTGAAGAACATGAAGCAGCACATACAGATGAAGAAATAAAGCTTTTAGTAGAGGATAGCTACAAACATGGACTAATCGATCAAACAGAGTTAACTTTTGTAGATAACATATTTGATTTTTCAGAAAAAACTGTAAGAGAAATTATGATACCGCGTACTGATATGGCATGTATTTTTATTGAAGATACCTTTGATGAAATTATTGAATATGTCTTGAAAGAACAATTAACTAGATATCCAGTATGTAGAGACAGCAAAGATAATGTTATTGGTTTTATACATATTAAGGATTTATTTAAACTTAAATTTGAGGGTAATGAAAACATAGAAGAAATCATTAGAGAGATAAAATTTGTTCCAGAGTCATTATCAATCAGTGAATTATTTAAGACCTTTAAAAAAGAAAAAGCGCAAATGGCCATAATTATTGATGAATTTGGAGGAACCTCAGGACTAGTAACTACTGAAGATATTCTAGAAGAGATAGTTGGTGAGATTCAAGATGAATTTGATGATGATGTGGAAGAAGAGGTAAGAAAAAATGAAAACGGAAGCTATGTTGTAGATGGAAGAGTTCATATTGGAGATATTAATGAACTTTTAAATATAGAGATTGAAGTTGAAAACATTGATACTATTGGAGGATGGATTTATTCACAGTTAAAATCATATCCTAAGCCTAAGGAAAAGGTTTCTTATGAAGAGTATGAATTTATTATTTTAAAATGCGATAGAAAGAGAATAAGTCAGGTGCTAATTAAAAAGATAAGTGAGTAATAAAGAATTGACTTACTAATACAAAAAATATATAAATTAAAAAAATGATATTACTTTTGATTAAATTAAAATCAAAGTAATATCATTTTTTCATTTAAATATCTTCTATTGGCTGAAATACATATAGCTCACAATAATTATCCTTTGATCTTGAATTATCTATATATTCAAATCTAAAGGTATCTGCAAACTTATATCCTGATTTAAAAATCCATTTTCTATATAGTTGAACTAAAAGACGTCCCAAATGCCTAGCATTAAGATTGTCTGGGCAAAAGAAGCCAACAAAGCGGAATACGACATATTTATGCGCAGGGATAGATATACTTGTCATTCCTTCTGGAACAGAATTTAAATCTGATACCTGAGCACTTGGAACATAATATATAAAACCATCGCTGCTCCAATCTGTAAATCCAAAGTATTCTTCAGGATTGATTATGTTTTGAATTTTATCCTTATGATTATAAAAGAAATCTCTTCCATATATGTTTGCACTCTTATCACCAGATTTACTTAATATTTTGTGTTTAATTCCAATTAAATTGAATTTTTGTTTGAATACAAAATGAGGAGTATAGGTGATTGAGTCGCCTATGGATAAAATGTCATTAATATTGATTTTTTCTTTAAGTACTAAGCTAAGTGAAGAATTATCAGATCTCACTTTTACAGGAGTATGACCAAAACATTTTTTAAAAGCCCGAATATAAGATTGTTCATAATCAAAGCCATAGCTTAAGGCAATATCAATGATTCGCATACTTGTATTTATAAGTTCATTAATACTATTTGTTAATTTGCGTCCTTGAACATATTCAATGATAGATTCACCTGTTAACGATTTAAAAATCCTGTGTAGATAATACTTTGATAGTCCAGTATGAAGAGATATATCATCTAAAGTGATTTTATCATAAAGATTATCTTCAATATATTCTACGGTTTCAATAATAGTTTCTTTCAAGTCTTTCATAATTTAAACACCTTTTCTTAGAAATAATTGCAATAATAAAAAGCAACATCTGTTAATTTTAATGGATAATTTTAATTATAATTGTATTAAAGGCGATTATGTATTATTCGTTTTAATTCATTATATAGGATTATAGTTATTAATGTAAATACTATAAGATCTAAAAATATTTATAGACTTTATACATTTAGGAGGGTTTTACTATGAAAAGAAGAGTAGTAATCACAGGGATGGGATCTGTTTCATCTCTTGGAATAGGAGCAGATAAACTTTGGGAATCAATTAAAAGCGGGAAATGTGGAATCAGTGAAATTGAAAGAATAGATGTTTCCGATATACCAGCTAAAGTTGCAGCAGAAGTAAAAGACTTTAATCCAGAAGATTTTATGGATAAAAAGGAAGCTAGAAGAACTGATAGATTTGCACAATTTGCTTTAGCAGCAGCTAAATTAGCAGTCGAGGATTCAAAGCTTGATCTAGAGAAAGTAGATAGAGATAGGCTTGGAGTATTCATTGGAAGTGGTACAGGTGGAATTGAAACTGTAGAAAATCAATGTAATCAATTTTTAGAGAAAGGATATAAAAGAGTAAGTCCATTTTTAGTACCAATGATGATATGTAATATGGCTTCAGGATTAGTTGCTATAAAATTTGGAGCAAATGGGTATAATGAATGTACTGTAACAGCATGTGCTTCTTCAACTAATGCAATTGGAAATGCATTTAAGGTAATTCAAAGAAATGATGCAGATATTATGATAGCAGGAGGAGCAGAAGCATGTATCACAAGACTTACTATATCAGGTTTTTGTGCAAGTAAAGCTATGACAACAAACCCTGATCCTAAAACTGCTTGTAGACCGTTTGACACAGAAAGAAATGGTTTCGTAATGGGAGAAGGTTCAGGAATACTTATTCTTGAGGAACTTGAGCATGCGATAAGCAGAGGTGCTAATATAATAGCGGAAATTGTTGGATATGGCTGCACAAATGATGCATACCATATAACTGCACCATCAGAAGGTGGAGAAGGAGCTGCAAAATGTATGCAGAACGCAATTAAAGATGCAGATATAAATCCAGCAGACATTGGATATATAAATGCTCATGGAACTTCTACACCAGCAAATGATAAAACTGAGACAAAAGCTATAAAAACTGTTTTTGGAGACTATGCACATGAAGTTCCAATTAGTTCCACAAAGTCAATGACAGGACATTTACTAGGAGCTTCAGGGGCTATTGAGGCAATAATTGTAGCATCTTCAATTAAAGATGGCTTTATTCCTCCAACAATAAATTATAAGAATCCAGATCCTGAGTGCGATTTAAACTATGTGCCTAATGAAGGCAAAAAGTCAGAATTTACTTATGCTTTAAGCAATTCATTTGGATTCGGCGGACATAATGCATCAATTATTTTAAAAGCTTTTAATTAATAATTTAATATTTACTACACCAAAAATATGTTTTTGGTGTAGTTTTTGTTATAGAAAGTAAATAAGAATAATTAATGCTAGTACATAAATGTTAACATTTTTGGAGGTAAACATTATGAGTGAATATATTTTATATCAAATAGATTCATTTACAAAAGAAAAATTTACGGGTAATCCTGCTGGTGTAGTAACAAATGCTGATGGACTAACAGAGGAAGAAATGCAGAAGATAGCAAGAGAACTCAATAATTCAGAAACAGCGTTTATTTTTTCTTCAAATAATGAGGAATATGATGTTCATGTAAGGTTCTTCACTCCATTAAGCGAGGTGCCTATTTGCGGACACGCTACTATAGCTGCCCATTATGTCCGTGCTATTGAAAATAAACTAGATAAAGCAAGAGTTTACCAGAAGACAGGGGCTGGAATTTTGCCTGTTGATATAGTAAAAGAAAATAATGATTATAAGATAACCATGACTCAGGGAAAAATTGAGTTTGGAGATGTAATAGATGGTAATAATAAAGAGAGCCTTTTGGCAGCACTTAGTATAAGTGAAGTGGATTTAATAAAAAATTATCCTATTCAGATAGTTTCAACAGGACATTCTAAGGTTATGATTGGTATAAATAGCTTGGAACTACTAAATAGATTAAAACCTAAGTATGATGAACTTTCTAGATTAAGTAATATTATTAAGTGCAATGGATATTATGTTTTTACAACTGATCCTAAGGATAAAGATATCTTAGTGCATGGCAGAATGTTTGCACCAGCTATAGGAATTAACGAAGATCCAGTAACAGGTAATGCAAATGGGCCTTTAGGAGCATATCTTGTGCATCATAAATTAGTAGAACATGATAATTACTTATTTAAGTTTAAAGCTAAGCAGGGTGAAGCTATAAATCGTGCAGGAATTATTGAAGTTGAAGTAGCAATTGAAGAAAAAGAGCCAATAGAAGTTAAGATCTCTGGAAACGCTGTAATTGTATTTAAATCCAAAATAGTTCTGGATTAATATAAAAAATATAAATTTATGTCTTTACAAACCATCGAAATAAAATATATACTAAATGAATGCGGTATTTTTATAATGATCTCCTAAATTACGTTGCTCGTGTGTCTAAGCGTAAATGGGAATGCCATGACAAGAGGCTTATAGCATCTTGTATACGAGATATTTAAGAAAGGAAAATATAGTGACTTTAATAATATGCATGAAATAAGGCACATGAAAATAGGCTGGCAGATGGGCTTGTTATTTTTTGATTGTGCCTAAACTAATATTTAAATTAGTTACCCTCTTGATTGTGCTTAAGGTTAAAGGCATTATACAATGTAGTAATATGGATGTGAATTTAAAAGAAGAAAAAGAAGTATTATTTCAAAAGAAGAATTTAATACAAGAAGAACTAAAAGAGAAAAAAACAAAGTTTCAAGCAGTGGAAGAAAAACTTAACAGACTCAATAAAGAAATAAAGACATTTAGTGAAGAGAAAGTAGCTAATGAACTGATTTTTAAGCACTTAGGTGAGGATATAGAAAAGTATGAAGAATCATTAAATGAGCCTTATTTTGGAAGAGTTGATTTTAGGGAACATCGTGGATTTACAGAAAGTATTTACATTGGAAAGAAAGGGATAAACAGTAGTAAAGATGGCGAAGAGGTAGTTGTAGATTGGAGAGCACCGGTTGCTGATCTGTATTATAGTGGAACAGGTGGAGAAGCGTATTATACAGCTCCAAAGGGAGTTATTGAAGGTATACTCAAACTAAAAAGGAAATTTTTGTATAAGAATAATGATATAGAGCAGCTATTTGATGAAGGCTTAAATGAAATCATTATAAACGGAGGAGAAGGGCAAAACTTAGTTGATGAATTTTTAAAGATTAATCTTGAAGAGAATAGAGGAAAAAAACTCAAAGAAGTTGTTGCTACAATTCAAAAAGAACAAAATGAAATAATAAGATGGCCTAAGAACCTGCCTATAATAGTTCAAGGCTCAGCAGGGTCTGGAAAGACTACAATAGCATTACATAGATTGGCATACCTTATTTATAGATATAAAGAAAATATGAGCGGGAGTGAGATTTTAGTTTTAGCTCCTAATAAATTATTTCTAAACTACATCTCAGATATCCTTCCTAGCCTTGGAGCTGATGAGGTTAATCAAAGTACTTTTGAAGAACTCATTTTATCAAAGCTTAAATTAAAAGAAAAGATATTAAACAAAGATGAAAAGATAATGAAAATCATTGAAGAAAAGGATGAGCACACGAAAAAGCTCATAGTAAATTCAAGTAAGGTTAAAGGAACATTGGTGTTTAAAACCATGCTAGACAGATATATTTCATTGATTGAAAAGAATACTTTGAATATAGATGACATTAAAGTTAGAGATGAAATATTATTTGATAAAAAAGAGATAAAAAGATTATACTCTATGGATCTTAAAGCTTACCCAATAAATAAGAGAAAAAGTGAAATAAAGAAATATTTAAATTTAAAGATAAAGGGAAGAATTGAAACCCTGTTAATAGAGATAGACAACAAGTGGGAGAGGAAAATACGAGAAATCAGAAACGGGGAAAGAGATTCAGAAGAAAGACGGAAAAAGCTCATAAGTTTATATGAAGAACGAGATAAAATAAAAGAAAATATAAAAAGTAACAGTAAAAAGGAATTTAATAATTATTTTAAAGAATGGAAAGATGTGAATTCAAGGGATATATATTATAGCTTTTACAATGGTGATTTGTTTGAAGAAGCTACAGGGAATAAAATACCTAAAGTTCTAGCAGATTATATGAAAGAAGAATTCAATAACAACCATGAGAAGAATATAATTGATGAGGATGATTTGGCTGCTCTTGGTTATCTTAGAATCTTGCTTGAAGGAATAGATGAAAAAGAAAAATTTGAATATATCGTAGTCGATGAGGCTCAAGACTATAGTCCATTTCAAGTTTATTTAGTAAATAGTTTTGCTAAGGGGAACGCTTTAACCTTAGTTGGAGATTTAGCTCAGGGGATTTATTATTATAAGGGCTTAAAAACGTGGGGAGATATAACGGAAAGTGTTTTTGATGGGAATGCCACATATGTTCAGCTTACCCAAAGTTATAGATCAACTGTTGAAATAATAGATTTTGCTCAAAAAACATTAAATGCGCAAAATTTAGGACTTAAAGATGCAAAGCCGGTTTTAAGGCATGGAGCTAGACCAGAAATAGTGAAGGTTTCAAATGATGAAGAAGCTCTTTCTGCTATAGAAAATATAATAGAAAATGCAGTAGAACAAGGGAAGCGCACTATAGCAGTAATAACAAAGGATGGAGTGGAAGCAGCTAAAATATATAAGCTTCTAAAGAAGAGTAAGTATACCTTTGAATTAGTGGAAGGGAAAGAAAAAGAATTAAAGGAAGAGCTAATAGTAATTCCGTCATATATGACTAAAGGTTTAGAATTTGACTGTACAATAATATTAAATCCAAGCAAAGAAAATTATAAAGAGAATACTTTAGATGAAAGATTACTGTATGTTTCATTAACCAGAGCGCTACATTTAGAGTATATAATTGAAAAGGATGAAGCTACTACTTTAATTTAACAAACTTTATTAGAAAAATTTAATATTTTATAAAAAACTTCTGATTATTAATAATGTGAATTAGAAGTTTTTTTGTATTTCATTGATTAAATACAATTTTATAGTATATCTTTAATTTTATCATTTCTAGTATTAGCATACTTTGTAGAATTTTAATATATTTTTAGTGTAATATAAAGAGTATAAAATATTATTTTAATAAATAGTAACTTTTGGTGGCCGGATAAGTTCCGCTAATAAAGGAATTTTATAGTCTATCGTAAGCAATATACCGATGCTAAAATAAAAGTGCAATGAGGTGAGATCCATGATAAAAAAAAGGGAATTAAAAGTAATTAGTTTTTTGCTAGATAAAGATCATCATATTACAGGAGATGAGATATCAAATTTCATTGGGGTATCATCAAAAACTTTAAGAAGTTATATTAGAAATATTAATCAGGAACTAAAAAAAATAGATTCCCATATAGCTTGCATAAAAGGAAGAGGATATATATTAGAAATTAGTAATAGAAAAAGTTTTGATAATGAGCTTTTTAAACTATACGAGGAAGATATTAGCAGCAATAATTTTATACCAAGTACTCATGAAGGAAGAGTTATTTTCATTATTAAGAGATTATTACTTTTAGAACTAAAATATAGTAAAGGTATAACTCATAATGAATTATGCGATTTATTATTTATAGGTCTAACAACATTAAAAGCAGATCTAGTTGTAGTACGAAGAAAACTTAAAAGATTTCAAATCGAACTATTAAAAGATGGCATAAAAGGTGTGGCATTAAAGGGAAGTGAAGAAAACATAAGGAGCTGCATTAGTCATTACATTTTTAATCTCTATGAAAATGATATCATAAATCTCAATTCAATAGAAATGATTTTTGAAAAAAGCAGTATAGAAAAAATGGAATATATTCTGGTATGTGCTATTAAGAAAAACAATATAAGTATTACTGATATTAGTTTCTATAACTTGCTTATACATATTCTTATAGCAATAAAAAGAGTGAAAAATGAAAATACATTAGATAGGCCATTATTTGCAGATGAACTTAAAGAAACCTATGAGTATAAGGTTGCTAGAGAAATTGCTGACAATATATTTAAAGAAACAAAAGTCAAATTTCCAGAAGAGGAAATCTATTATATAACTCAACACTTGTGTACTAGAAAAATAATAAATGATAGTGGACAAAATAATCTTGATCTAAAAGACAAATATATAGCTATGGCTACTGAAATGCTTGATCATGTTGAGGAAGTAATAGGAATAGATTTTACAAAAGATAAATCCTTAATATGGAGTCTGGCAATACATTTGAAATCCGCAGTAACTAGGATAAAATACGATATGCATATAGTTAATGATATGCTTTCTGAAATAAAAAAGAATTATCCTTTTGCATACAAAATTTCATCTATTATAGCACAATATATTGAGCATATAATAAATAAACCTGTAAACGATGACGAGATTGGATTTATATGCCTTCATTTTGCAGCAGCCTTAGAAAGAATAAAGAATGGAAAAAGTAAAAATAAACTGAAAACTTTAATAGTATGTGCATCTGGCTTAGGTACTTCAATGATAATATCTGCAAAAATTAAAAGAGAGTTTGCAAGTAGTATAGAAATAGTAAAAATAATTCCTTTAAATGAGTTAGTACATGTAGCGGATAATAGCTATGATATTATTTTATCAACAATAAAAATTAACGTCAAAGAATATGGAATTGAAGATAAGAAGATAATGTATATATCACCAATATTTAAATCAAGCGATCTGTCCTTATTAAAGGAATTTATACAAGAAAATACAGAAGATAATTTGCTTAAATTTATAGAATTTACTGATGAAGATTTATTTTTCCCAGAGAAAAATTTAAATTCAAAAGAAGATATTCTTGATTTTATGCTAAATGAAATGGTGAAAAAAAGTTTTATAGAAGAACAGGACAAAGAATTTTTCTATAAGAGAGAAAACATATCTTCAACAGAGATTGGGAATCTAATATCAATTCCTCATGCAATTGATATTAACCCCCAAATAAGCAAAGTGTGCATTTTAATAAATAAAAGGCCGGTAAAATGGGAAGAAGAAAATGTAAGATTAGTAATGCTTATGAGTATAGAAAAAGAGCTATATATAGAATTTGAGAATATATTTGAAAACTTATATTCTGTATTAAGTGATGAAGAAAGTGTTTCTAAACTTATGAATGCAAAAAACTATAAGGATTTTATTAAGCTATTGAGGTGAAAAAATGGATATAACAGAAATGATAACAATAAACACAGTCGAATTTAATTTGAATTTAAAAACACAAGGAGAAGTATTAGAAAAAATTACAGACATTTTATTTAAAGACAATAGAATAGAGGATAAAAAGGAAACACTAAAAGGATATATCGATAGAGAAAATGAGTGTACAACTGGAATTGGATTTGGACTGGCTATCCCTCATTGCAAAGTAGAAAGCGTAATTAAGCCTACAATAGTTTGTTTGAAATTAAATCAAGCAATAGATTGGAACTCGCTGGATGAGGAGCCTGTTAATATTATCATAGGACTAGCTATACCAAAAAAGTATGAAGGAACATTGCATCTTGAGATTCTTGGAAAGCTAGCATCTAATCTAATGGAAGATGATTTTAAGCGTACATTGTTTAATATAAACGATAAAAATAAATTAGTTACATTTTTACAAGAGAATTTAATGAAAGTGGAGGAGTAATATTATGAAGATTGTGGGAGTTACATCATGCCCAACAGGAGTTGCGCATACTAATATGGCAGCAAAAGCTTTAACAAAATCAGGAGAAAAGTTAGGACATATAGTCAAAATTGAAAAGCAGGGTGCTTTAGGAATACAAAATAGATTGACTAAGCAGGAAATTGAGGAAGCAGATGTAGTGATATTTGCAGTAGAGCAAAAGGTACGAGAAGAGGAACGATTTGAAGGAAAAACAATATATAAGATACCTGTTGCTGCACCTATTAAAAATGGAGTAAAAGTTATAGAAGATGCTTTAGCATTAATTAAATAAAATGAGAGGTGGAATAAAAGATGAAAGAATTTTTAGCAAATCTTAAAAGACACGTATTAACAGGTGTATCTTATATGATTCCGTTCACTATTGCAGGAGCAGTAATAATGGGAATTGCTAGAGTAGGTGGGATGATATATGGTGTTACTGATATATGGGATGCCTCACATAAAACAGCGCAAGGACTTATACCTTTTTTTAATACATTAGATGGATTAGGAGGATTGGCTTTAGGATTGATGCTGCCGGTTTTTGCCGGATTTATAGCATATTCAATTGCTGATAGGCCAGGGCTTGTTGCAGGATTTGTCGGAGGAGTATTGGCAAATAATTTAGGTACAGGATTTTTAGGAGCACTAGCGGCAGGGCTTGTAGCAGGATATATAGTATCATTTTTAGCAGCTAATATTAAGTTACCTGAAAGTGCAAGTAGTATAATTCCGGTATTTATATTGCCAGTGTTTGGTACATTGTTTACAGTTTTGATAATGCAATATATTATAGGACAACCATTTTCAGCATTAAATAGCGCTTTAGTTCAATGGATGAGTGGTATGAGTACTGGAAGTAGTTCTTTAGTTTTGGCTTTAGTTGTAGGAGGAATGGTTGGATTTGATTTAGGCGGTCCGATTAACAAAGCAGCAGTTGTCACTGCTATGGCACTTATTTCAGAAAAATTATTTATTGCTAATACAGCGGCTCAAGTTGCAATTATAATTCCTACCCTAGGATATGGATTGGCAACATTTATAAGAAGGAAGAAATTCTCAAATGAATTAAGTGAAGCTGGAAAAGCGTCGTTCATAATGGGATTAGTAGGAATATCGGAAGGTGCAATTCCATTTACATTGGTAAATCCTATTAGAATGATACCTGTAAATGTTGTCGGATGTGCTGTAGGTGCGGCAATAGCTGTTTCACTTGGTGCAGTAAATTCAATTCCTATATCAGGTATATATGGATGGCTATTGGTTGAAAAATGGCCGGTATATGTTTTGGGTATATTAGTTGGAAGTTTGATTGTTGCAGTAGGAGCCATTATTTTTGGAAAAGGATTTGATTCAGATGATGTTGAAGGTGTAGTTTAAGAAAAATTATAAGAGGTTTTAGTGAAAACTATAACCTCTTTCTTAATATAAATTTCATTAAGTTATTATAGGAGAACATATGAATTTAAAAATTTTAAAAAACAGAATAATTATATTTGTACTAGGAATTATAATACTTACATTGGGAGTTTCACTTACAATTAAAGCTAATTTAGGAGCGGGATCCTGGGACTCTGTAAATGTTGGATTAAGTAATAAATTTTCTCTGTCAGTTGGGAGTTTTGGATTTATAATAGCTATAATAATGACTATTATAGCAGGGGGGTTAAGGAAAGGAAGATTTAACTTCTATACTTTGGCGACAGCATTTGTATTAAGCAGCTGCACTGACTTCTGGCTAATTGTTGTAAGCAAGATACAATTTAATAATGGATTAATTGAGAGATTAGTTTGCCTTCTAATAGGAATATTAATATTATCAGTAGGATTAGCTATATATTTAACACCAAATCTTGCACCAAATTCAATAGATGATTGTATGATGGCATTTAGACAAAGATTTAATTTAAGTGTTGGAGTGGCAAAATTTTTAGTTGATGTTTTGGGAATTATAATAGCGTTAATTGTATCAGGTCCAATAGGAATTGGAACTATAGCAATTACATTTTCAGTAGGACCGTTGGTTAATATTGCATTTAATAAGTTAAATGCAGTTCTGGGACCAATTAATTAAGTTTATATATGGAGGAATGTTATGGCAAAGATACATATAGTAAATCATACACATTGGGATAGAGAATGGTATTTCTCTACTATGGATGCATTAATACTTAGTGATCAAGTTTTTACTGAGATTTTGGATGAATTGGAAAATAATAATGAAGCTGATTTTTGTCTAGATGGGCAAGTATCAATACTAGAGGATTATTTATCAATTAGGCCAGAAAGATTAATACAAATAAAAAAGCTAGTTAGCCAAGGAAAGCTTTTTATAGGCCCATGGTATACTCAAACTGATGCGCAACTTGTATCAGGAGAATCTATTTTAAGAAATTTAAGTATTGGCATCAATGAAACCAATAAAATAGGCAAACATATGAGGGTAGGATATTTACCAGATACGTTTGGATTTAATGCTCAAATGCCAACCATTTTAAAAAGCTGTGGAATAGATAACATAGTTTTTTGGAGAGGAATAAATCTAGAAAAACAAGTTTCTTCACCATATTTTATTTGGAAAGGACTTAGTGATGAAGAAGTTTATGCAGTAAATCTTATTGATGGATATGGGAGCATTCCTAGATTATATACGGATAAAAGATTTCTTGAAAACAAACTCTTTAATTTATGTGAAAAAATAAAAGGTTTAACTAATTTAGATGAAATACTTATTCCAATAGGTAATGATCAGGTAGAAATTACTGTTGATTTAAACAAGAAAATTAGTGAAATTAATAAGATTAGTAAAGATCTATATATACAAAGTACTTATGAAGAATTTATAGATTACATTAAGAAAAATAATGATGTTCTTGAAAGATATGAAGGGGAATTTAGAGAACCAAAGACTGGACGAGTACATAAAACCATTGGTTCTGTACGGTATGATATAAAAGAAATGAATTTTCATATTGAAAGAATGCTTTTGAATAGGGTAGAGCCATTATATGCTATAGCTAAAGATCTTGGATTAAACATAAGTAAAAACTTAATAATAACTGCATGGAAAAAGCTTTTGGAAGGACAAGCTCATGATAGTATGGCTGGATGTATAACTGATAATGTTGCAGATGATGTATTATATAGAATGAAACAAGCAAAAGAAATAGGTGAAGGTTTAGAAAACTTAGTGAAAAAAAGAATAGCAGAAGGATTAAAACTTAATGAAAATGAAATAATTGTATTTAATACGTTACCATATAAATTCAATGGGTATAAAGTTATTGAATTTATAAGCAGGACAGCAGAAGTTAAAATAAGTGATGTAGAGAAATATAGTATTTTAGAAATTCATGAATTTGAAGGAAAAGATAATATACTTATTGAAGCGACAGAAGGCAATTATTATATTAATGAAGAAGGATACTATAAAATTACAGCATTAATTAAGACTGAATTGCCTTCAATGGGATATAAAGTATTTAATATAATAAATGGAGAAAGTATTAAAATAAAAGTAAGAGATGAATTAGAAATAAGAAACTCATATTATAGGATATTTGTAAAGAATGAAAAATTAAATATAGAATTAAAGAATGGTGAAATTATTGAAGATTTCATAACATTTGAGGATTGTGGAAATGATGGAGATACTTATGATTTTTCACCATTAAGAAATGATAGCTCTATATATTTCAAGGTGATTAAAGGTAGTAAAAAATTTAGTGACAATTTTTATAGTTTAGAGCTTGAAGGAGCTGTGTTATTACCAAAAGATCTTAGCTCAAGAATAAATAAAGAAGAGTTAGAGAAGATGTCAATAAAGTTAAAAATAACTTTAATTGAGGGTGAAGAATTTATAAGGTGTAAAGTAGAAATTAATAATAATATAAAAAGTCATAGGCTAAGAGCTATTATAAAATCTGAAATATTTGCTGATGAATCTATAGCCTCAGTGCCATTTGGTTATATAAAAAGGCCTATTTTAAATGGAACAATAGGGGATTGGAATAGTAGTTACTTAGAAATTCCAATTGATATAGAGATTTTTGAAGATACTGTATCAATAACAAATAATAGAAACACAATAAGCATATATTCAAGGGGGATAAAAGAATATCAAGTAATAGAAGATAAAATATATTTAACATTGTTTTCGACTACAAGCCAGCTAGGAAAACCTAATCTGGTTTACCGTCCAGGGAGGGCATCCGGGGATACAACAAAGCAAGGCCATGTTATGATAGAGACACCTAATGCAGAACAACTTGGAAAACGGGAATTTGAGTTTGCTGTTTCAATAAGAAACGAATTGTTTGACGAACACTTAGTAGAAAAAAGATATGAAAGGTACATATCACAAGAAGTTTATTATCAGCTACAAGAAATTAATAAATTTGTAAATAGGCTTGATAATAAAATACAGAATTTAAATAATAAATTATGTTTTGAAAGAGAATATAGTTTATTAGAACTAGATTCAAATTTATGTTTTAGTTCTATATCACCTTCATTAAAAGATGATTCTGTTCTATTAAGGTTAAAAAATTCCTCGGATA
This sequence comes from Clostridium sp. DL-VIII, assembly GCF_000230835.1. Lineage (NCBI taxonomy): Bacteria > Bacillati > Bacillota > Clostridia > Eubacteriales > Clostridiaceae > Clostridium > Clostridium sp. DL-VIII. The sequence continues at coordinate 4,983,589 of NZ_CM001240.1, read as the reverse complement.
AGAAAATTAAAATGAATAGCACTAATTTCAGTAAATTTAAAAAATGGGAGTTGGTAAATACTATTGAAGATGTACTATCAAAAAAGGAGTTAACTATTTATCCATATAATATAATAACAATTAAGCTGTATTATAAATAGAATACAACATTAATAAAAATTTTATTTATATATTTTACTCTAAATTATTGATATAATCAGATAATTAAGGTGTACTAATATTCTATAATGTAAGTACACCTTGTAAATTATAAATATTTAATTTAGAAACTAGGTATTTGATATATTTGTTAAACTATTTATTTTTTAATATATTATGAGATTTTGAAAGAATGCTATGCATTTTTTTTATGTGATTTAAAAAATATATATAAATAAGATCAAATAAAGAGCAGAAAATTCCAATGATGAGAGCTAGCCTGTTTCCGTAGATGAAGCCGAATAAAATTGTAGGAGCTAAAGTCCCAATCCATTTATTAATAGCAATAACTAAATTTTGGCCTTTTAAATCATTTCGATGAACGAGCATATTGATGAATAGTATAGACATAATAAGATTTTGAAGAAAAGCTGAGTAGACTTGCCCAGAAGCTCCAAATTCTATGATAAAGAAATACTGAAGGACAAAGGACATAAGAAATATAATTAGAGTCCAAGGTATAAAATATTCTCTGTTACAGTAAGGTGGAAAATATTTAGTCCCGTAGAGCAGGTAAGTAAAAATAATAAAAATATCTAAAAAAAGCCATATGAAAGTAATCCATGTTTGAATGCTTGTATAATTATGATTTATTAAATTAAAATAGGAATATATAACTTCCCAGGAAAAGTTAAGAGCTAACGCAATAAACGGCATTCCATAAGTTTTTTCTTTGAAACCGGAAATAATCATTTTAATATAAACAATTGTCCAGCAAAAGCCACTTAATAATAATAAAAAAGTTACCATAAAAATTTTCCCCCCATAATTTCTATATATGTAAGCTAATTAAATGAATTCATAAATATCAACTCTAAATGTATATGATTTCTAGTGTAGATACACAAAAAAATCTGCTTTGAATAAACAAGTATTCCATATGTAAGGTAAGTTAGTAATTTGTTTATATATAAATGTAGTTATATATTAATACATTTACAATTCATATTATTATAGAATATTCAGTTATACCAGAAACTAGAATTGTTAGGGTAATAATTAGTAAAGTAAATTTTATATGAAGCTAAAAAAGAGGTGCAAAATTGTTATTAAACAATTTTACGCCTCTGTTTAAAGGGATTATATATAAATAGATAATTATTTTATAAAAGTAGTTTCAATAGTTTTCTTTAATTCTTTTTCTGTAGTTAATGGTTCAGTTGGATAACCTATTGCTATTCCAGCAGCAGGTACGAAACCTTCAGGTAAGTTTAATTCTTTTAGTAATTCTTCATTTTTAGAGATTGCATATGTGAAACCTAATAAGTATACACTTCCTAATCCCATATCAGTAGCAGCAAGAGACATATTCTCAATTATGCAAGATGCATTAGCCAATTCAACTGCAGGTGCCTTTTCATTTGGTTGTCCAGAAACAACTACAAGTGTAGGTGCAGCATAAAGTGGATTCATTTTAGGATTATTAAATGCTTCTCTAGTGATATTTGCGATTTTATCTAATATATTAGAATTTTGAATTACTGTTAGATGAAGTGATTTATAAGCACCCATTCCTACTGGTGCAGCATAACCAGCCTTTAAAATAATATCTAAGGCTTCATCACTGATTTGTTCTGATTTATAACTTCTAGTAGATTTACGTATTGCAATAGCTTTCATTAATTCCATATTAAGAAATCTCCTTTATTCTATAATTTATTCAAGTTAGGCATAAATAAGAAATAATAAATTTGATATGCAATATATATATATATATATTAGTTAGATAAGCAGCACTATTTTCGCAGTTTAGCTGCTTGTCTAACTAACTAAATAAAATAGAGATTAGAATTATGGCGCGCATACAAATGTATTATTTTGAATATGCTAAATAAACTTGGTATAATTATTATATCTACATAAAATTATATGGACAAGTACGCAGAATTTTATTATCAGGTATGATTTTTAATACCATGGAGGAGTTATAGATATGGCAAGTAATCAAGAACTGCAAAAATATTTAAAAGAACTTAGAGAGAGCAATGATACTAAGAAATGTGATGAGAATATACAATGCCCTGTAAAATACACCTTGGAAGTTATTGGAGGAAAGTGGAAACTTCGTATATTGATGCAATTATTAAAAAAAGATGTAGTACGTTTTAATGAACTGAAAAGGCTGATTGAAGGAATAACAAATACAATGTTGTCAAATTCTCTTCATGAACTGGAACAAGATGAATTGATTATTAGAAAACAATATAATGAAATGCCCTTAAGAGTTGAATATGAGCTGACTGATAAAGGGAAGAGTTTGCTGCCGTTACTTTATGAGCTATCCAGTTGGGGAAGAAGTCAAATGAATTGTAATTTAGAAGCCTGAAATTTATATTTGTATATATTTGGTTTTCTATATTTTGCATCCGGATATTTACTTAGCGGATAGACATCCTAACTGCAATTTTATTATTGCAACATATATATTAAAAAGGTTATACGCATAAGAATAATCTCTTATGTGTATGGCTTTTTTTGTGTATAGAAGTATAAATATTCTATTTTGTATCATATTACTAATGGGGGGATTTTAGATGGATAGCAGTTGGGGGTATGAAGATATAGATTAAATAAACCAACAACTTAATTTATTACTTGTAACTTTGGTTTACACCACGCACAGTCATAAGTCTCGTTTATATGTCGAATATCTAGAACTTTGAGGCCACATATATAATAATGGAGGAAAATCTAATGAAGATGAAAAGGAGTATAGTAAATCTATATAAGGTTTTACTCACTATGATTGCAATTTTAACAATTGCTGGAGTGCTATTTATTAAACCAGAAGTAGGTGTTGCAGATCAAGGAGATTTCGATAGAATAATGAGAATCTCGGGTCTAACCTTGCTTGATTCAGATAAGAATAACGCTGATTTTATTAGATTCTATGATTATATAGTGCCGGAGTATAAGATAAATGAAATAGATAAAATTTCTGATACCGTAAGAGGCAGCAGCTTAAGTTATTTGATTGTTTTTATAAATGCAATTTGTAAGAACTTTGGACAGAATATATTTAAGACTCAGTATTTGGCTATTATATATAGTATCATGTATGTTATTGCGTTTGCTATTATATTAAAATCTATAAATATAAAGGATAATATTAGATTGATAATAATTCCTATATTAATAATATTGATTTTTTTTGATGGAAACTATTTGGTTTGGTTTAATAGTCTGTATGGGGAACCAATGATGATAGTCACATTTGCACTGTTTATTGCATCGATTTTAAATTATATACATTATAAATATGTGATTAAGAAAAATGGAAGTATGCTGCTAAGAATAATTCCTATATTACTTGCAGCATATTTATTTATAGGATCAAAGCTTCAGGTAAGTGTCTCTTTGCCTTTTGTAGTAATTATTATAGTGAAGATAATATGGGAAAATAGAGATTGTTTAAATAGGATAAGTATAGCAGCTTTATGCGTATGTGTTTATGCGATGATCCTTTATCCAGCAGGGATTTCTAGAAATAGTAACAATCTAAGTAAGGATACAGAGTATAATTCTGTTTTCTATGGAATATTAAATGGCTCTAAAACACCAAAGCAGGATTTAGCAGAATTAGGGCTTGATTCAGATTTGTATGTGGAAGCAGGAAAGCATTCTTACTTAGATACAGATGAATATGCAAAATATGTGCCAGGAACAGAAATAACAGATGAAGAGTTTTATAGTAAGATAAGTAATTTAAAACTTGCTAAGTTTTACTTAAATCATCCTGTAAGATTATTAAAGGGGATGAAATACACGGCTGGAAAAGCTTTTGATACCAGCACCTCATTAGGAAAGTGCTCCCAAAGCTATAGCAAAACTCCAGTAATTGAATTTAATAGATTTACACTTTGGTCATACTTTAGGGATCATGTAATATTTAAGAACTTATACTTTATTGGTGTAGTTTATTTCATAATAATATTAGTTTCAGTTCGTAAATATATCAAAAACAAATGTAATTTAGAATTAAGAAGTAAGATATTCTTACTTTGGATTGCTATGCTAATTGGTGCAGTTCAGTTTCCTATGCCTTTTGTTGGAAATGGAAGAGCAGATACTGCAAAACAATTATTCTTATTTAATTTCATTTTTGACGGATTATTTTTGATTATCTTTGGTTGTATTTTTTCAAAAACAATTAAATATTTTAAAGATAGTTTAGGATAATGAAGGGTGAACCGGTGCGGCTGAGCAAGGTTGTGTAATTTAATCGGTGGAAATCCGTTCTGAAAAGATTAAGTCAAATCATTCAGTAGCGAGTCATGGAGATAAATAGGTAACTATTTATTTTAAGCGTTGACAGTTAGGTTGTAGGCTTGAATGTGAATGAGCCTCGTAATAAGTATAAAGTTGGGAAGGCTGACGGTGTCGGTTCTCTGGAAAGCAATATTATGGTAGGCGATAATGACGAGTCTACTATAACTTCCTCGGGGTCAAAGAGCCAAGCATGCTATACAATGATTACATAGCAACTCAGGAGACTCTATCAACTCTCAAAAAAAAGAGTATAATAAACAACCGATAAAAAGGAAGAATATTAAAAGGTTGATGGGGAGTCGGATAATATCATAGTACCAATGATAGTGGGTAATGCCAAAGTAGGGAAGGAGATTACATATTATTGTCTTAACTAAGGAAACATTACTACGCACAGGAGTAGATGAATTAGTGGAAACAAAATTGATTAAGATAGCAGAAATTGCTAGACAAAAACCAAAAGAAAAATTTACATCACTATACCATTAAAAAAGAAATGTTTTTAAAATGCCATAAGCAATTACTAGGTAATAAAGCAACTGGAATAGATGATGTAACAAAACAAGAATACTCTAAAGAACTGGATAATAATATAGAGAATTTAGTTGTAAAATTAAGAAATCATAGTCATAAACCGCAAGCTGTAAAGCGAGTCTACATACCTAAGGGATATGGGAAAACTAGACCGTTGGGTATTCCTTCTTATGAAGATAAATTAGTACAAATGGCTTTAAATAAGATATTACAATCTATATATGAAGCTGACTTTAAGGGGTTCTCGTACGGATTTAGACCTAAAAGAAATTGTCATAGTGCCATAAAAGCACTAAACAAGGTGATTGAAAATGGAAGAATAAATTATGTGGTTGATGCTGATATTAAAGGATTTTTCAACAATGTAAATCATGAATGGATGATTAAATTCTTAGAAGTGAGAATTGGTGACCCAAACATAATGAGGCTTGTTAAGAAGTTTCTCAAAGCGGGACTAATGGACAATGGTGTTATAATGACAACAGAAATTGGCACACCTCAAGGCTCAATAGTATCCCATACATTAGCCAACATATATTTGCATTACTCCTTAGATTTATGGTTTGAAAAGATAATTAAAAGAAATTTTAGAGGTCAAACCGAAATAACGAGATATGCTGATGATTTTGTATGTTGCTTTCAATACGAAAGCGAAGCTAGACAATTCTGTAGGTTGCTAGTTAGTAGGCTGAATAAATTTAATCTTGAAGTCGAGAGAACTAAATCAAAACTAATATTATTTGGGAGATTTGCAGAAGAAACAAGGAAAAGCAGAGGATTTAAAAATGCAGAGACATTTGATTTTCTTGGGTTCACACATTATTGTGCAAAGAGCAAAAGAGGATACTTTAGAGTAAAGAGGAAAACAAGTAAAAAGAAATTTAGGGCAAAAGTTAAGGACTTTAATCAGTAGATTAAATCTGTTAGGAATAAACTTCATATAGGAGATGTTTTTAAATTAACAAAACAAAAGCTTATGGGGCATTATCAGTACTGTGGAATTACAGATAATTCATATATGATAGGTCAATTCTGCCTAGAAATCTAGAAATAAAGAAAGCACTTTTCAAGTGGTTGAACCGCAGAAGCCAAAGGCGAAGTTTTGATTTGGAGAAGTTTAAAATGTATATGAAGTACAATCCTTTACCTAAGCCTAAAATAAATGTAAATGTATATAGATAGCAAGTTCTGTAAAATAATATGAGGAGCCGTATGCCTTAATTGGGCACGTACGGATCTGAGAGGGGGAAAATTCGTGAGAGCTTTCTCTACTCGACTACCATAAATAACGTAGGACTTTTTTAAAGTATTGTATGATTGTATTGTTCAATGATTTGAGAGGATTTTTATTTATGTTAGACTAACTTTTACGCAGAAATAAGAATATTCGCGTTAAGGGATTAGAGTTAATATTTACTCAATTTATGAAATAATCTGCTATCAACTAAACGAATTGATAGCAGATTATTTGTTTCTACTAAGCTTTCAAAAATATATGATTAATTTTGTATCTAATAAATTCGACACTTTAAATGCATATTCCACCTTCTACTTTTTATTTATTATCAGGAAAATCAGTAGAAAAGGCAAGTTCTTTTTGTGCTTCAAGTTCTTCAAGGCGACTCAAGAGTGCTTGATGTATTGAATTGTAGGAGTCGCTGCCAAGAGTGATTCTTTTTGGAATTAGTTGCTTATCCATACTGCCAATGATGATTTTTACCATTTTTGCTGGATCTCCAATTGGATCAGTTGAGGTATTTTCAAGCATGCGTCTTACGTAATATACTGGAGTAATTGAGTAAGCCTCTAACTCTTGACCTAATTGGGCACTATGATTTTTAAAGTTCGTACGTGCTCCGCCCGGCTCAACGATAGTTAGACTTATGTTAAAAGGAGCTACTTCTTGACTAATAGCTTCGCAGAAGCCCTCAATTCCCCATTTAGTTGCATGATAGAGTGATCCTCCAGGGTATGCAGTTTGGCCAGCAACTGACGAAAACTGTATAATATGTCCTCCTCCTTGAGCACGTAGATGAGGCAGGGAAGCTCGTATCAAATGGATGGAGCCTAAAAGATTGGTGTCAATCTGATGAGTAATTTGGTCAATAGTTAATTCTTCTGCTGCACCAAAAAGTCCATATCCAGCGTTGCTGACAATAATATCAATTTTCCCAAGTTCGTTGAAGACTTGGTCAACAACCTCATAAATTGTTGCGGTGTCGGTAACGTCAAGATGAGCCACCCAGAGAAGATCCCCATATCTTTCCTTAAGATCATCCACCGAATTCATGTTTCGGACAGTACCAGCAACTTTATCTCCTCTTTCAAGGAGTTGTTCAGTCATATGTCGTCCGAAACCGCTGTTAATTCCTGTTATAAACCAAGTTCTTTGTTCCATTTCTCTATACCTCTTTCTTCCTAGAATTAAATAATTTAGACATTAAGTTTAACTAACTATATTATCACATGGGGGATAAAAAAAATATATAACGATAATGCTTAAAATTTGCCTAATTCTGCAAAGTATTAATACAATGAATTGAGGAAAAAATAAATTGATTTTTTAAGCAATATCTACTATAGTTTTAATAAATATTATCATTGAGTAGAGAAATGAAGCTAGATATGGAGTTATTAACAGGTGATATACAAATAAAGGCTAGGTGATAAATAAATGTTAGATAAAAGAGAAAATTTGAAAAAAGAAGTATTATTCGAAGAGAGCAACTTTATTAAAAAGAAGGCATTAGATACTATGATTGAAATGACAGAGAAGATTACGAAAATGGATGGAAGCAGGAGTACAATAATTCCGTTTTTTTCAATCGAAAGGCACAGTCAAGAAATTCCTCCAACACCGGGAGTTATGAATCCTGCATTTGGTATCATTCTTCAAGGAAGAAAGGAAGTTCATTTAGGAAACGAAATTATTCATTTTAATCCTGGTGATTTCGTAGCTTCTATAATTGATATGCCTGTATCTGTACAAGTAAAAGGAGTTTCAAAAGAGTTGCCAAGTATTAGTCTGCGAATCGGCTTTACTAGAAGTGAAATTGCTTCTGTAGTGATGGATGCTCATATTGAGTTTAATATAAAGAATAAGAATCTATATTTAGGAGCATTTGTAGGAAGGTCAGATGAGGAACTGCTAGATTTATTTATAAGACTTTTGAAGCTAACTGATAGACCTAAAGATGCGTACTTTTTATCCGAACTTATTAAGCGTGAAATGATTTATCATCTATTAACTGGAGAGTATGGATACCTATTTTTCCAACAGGTACTTGTTGACCAGGAAATAGTTGGAATTGGTAAAGCTATAGAATGGATTAAAGAAAATTATACGCGTTCTTTTACTGTGGAAGAGCTAGCAAAATCAAATAATATGAGTGTCTCAGGACTGCACCATAAGTTTAAAGCTGTAACTGCCATTGGTCCGTTACAATATCAGAAAGAGCTGCGACTTCATGAAGCAAGACGACTGATGCTTAGTGATTCTATTGATGTTACTACTGCTGCCATGGAAGTTGGTTATGAAAGCTCATCTCAATTTACCAGGGAATATAAGCGGTTATTCGGACAGCCGCCACTTAAAGATATAAGAGCTTTGCGAAAAAGTTTTGAAAATGGTGAATTTCAAAGTGGTATATAAGATGTATTGTATGCTTTTCCAGTTGGTGATAATTTGTTGTTTCAGCATTTAGATTTTAAAAAGTCTACGTTATAACTGTTACGGTGAACCATATAATAAATGAAGGATATTATGTAAACTTGAAGGAAATATAGTGCTTGACGCAAACTGGTTATTAAGGTAAAATTGAGAGAAATATTATTGCTGTGAAGAGGAATAGTAAGTATAGTGATTTCATTTAGAGAGGGAATGCTTGGTGAAAGTTCCTAGAAATTATATACTGAACCAGCCTTGGAGTTCTGTACCGAAATAATAGTAGGCTACAGCGGGTATTTCCGTTATAGATAAAGAGAGATTATAAGATTATTGCGCGCAATTTTATAATAATTAGGGTGGTAACGCCAAGAAGGGTCCCTTTTGGATTTTTCTTGGTGTTTTTTGTATTTAAAAATTAATAGACAGAAAGGAAGAAAATTATGGGTAAAAATAATAATAAAAAATTTGTTGAAGCTATAACAGCTATAGATGAAGATTTTGCACAGTGGTATACAGATATTGTAAAGAAAGCAGAGCTTATTGATTATTCAACAGTTAAAGGTTGCATGATTATAAGACCTTATGGATATGCAATTTGGGAAAACATTCAAAAGTACTTAGATAATAGGATTAAGGAAACAGGGCATGAAAATGTATATATGCCAATGTTCATACCAGAATCATTATTGCAAAGAGAAAAGGATCATGTAGAAGGATTTTCACCAGAGGTTGCTTATGTTACTAGAGCAGGAGGAGAAGATCTTGCTGAAAGATTAATAGTGAGACCAACTTCAGAAACTCTATTTTGTGAGCATTATGCTAAGATTATTCAAAGTTATAATGATTTGCCTAAGAAATATAATCAATGGTGTTCTGTTGTAAGATGGGAAAAAACAACTAGACCATTTTTAAGAACCTCTGAATTTTTATGGCAAGAAGGACATACTGCTCATGCAACAGCAGAAGAAGCAGAAAAAGAAACTATAGATATGTTAAATGTTTATGCTAATATGCTAGAAGAATATTTGGCAATTCCAGTTCTAAAAGGACAAAAAACTGAAAAAGAAAAGTTTGCAGGAGCTAAGGCAACATATACAATTGAAAGCTTGATGCATGATGGAAAGGCACTTCAAAGTGGAACATCTCATGACTTTGGAGATGGATTTGCTAGAGCATTTAATATAAAATATTCAGATAAAAATTCTAAGTTGCAATATGTGCATCAAACTTCATGGGGAGTTACAACTAGATTAATTGGAGCTATTATAATGGTTCATGGAGATGACAGTGGGTTAGTATTACCACCAAAGGTAGCACCAATTCAAGCGGTCATTGTTCCAATTGCGCAACATAAAGATGGAGTTCTCGACAAGGCTAATGAACTAAAAAATATGCTTTCTAGTGTTGTAAGAATTAAGTTAGATGATTCAGATAAGATGCCAGGATGGAAGTTCAATGAATATGAAATGAAGGGGATACCAGTTAGAATTGAAATTGGACCAAAGGATATAGAAAACAATCAAGCGGTTTTAGTTAGAAGAGATACTAGAGAAAAAGAAGTAGTTAATTTAAATGATTTGAAGGATAGAATTTTAGTTATACTAGATGAGATTCACAAGAACTTATATGAAAAGGCATTAAAGAATAGGGAAGAACGGACCTATGTTGCTAAAACAATGGAAGAACTTAAAGATAATGCTGAAAATAAATCAGGTTTCACTAAAGCTATGTGGTGTGGGGAAAGAGAATGCGAAGAAAAGATTAAGGAGGTAGTAGGATTAACTTCTAGATGTATTCCATTTGAACAAGAAGAGATTGATACTAAATGTGTATGTTGTGGCAAAAAAGCAGAAAAAATGGTTTATTGGGGTAAAGCATATTAAGATTTTATATTATTGTTGCTATATTACCTGCTACTGATATTAATAATATACTCAAGTTACTGGGGCGAACCAAGTTCAGATGATGGAGGAGGTTTGCCTTCTTATTTTGTTTCTAGAAAAAAGCTAATGATAAATCTTGTGAATATAAAAATTTGGATATAGGCAATATTTATATATGAATAAATTAATGATGTATTTTAAACCACAGAATAAGTAAAAAATAAACCTAGTGGTTCTATTGTATATGGCAATGAATCCGTATAATTAATAGGTATAATATGGTTTAGGAGATATAATTATGAATGATTATTTTATAAAAGAAAGTAATGATACTGACGCAAAATTAATTATAGAGAACTTAGTAAATTAAAATTTATCTATAGTTCCACAAATTCAGGAACAGCCTTTCATATGGATAAATAGAGTTATTAAAAATAATGAAGATAAAATCATTGCAGGGATAAATAGCAAAATGTATTGTTGGAATTACTTATATATAGATTCTCTATGGGTTAATGCCGATAAGAGTATTCGGAATTTAATTAAAGTTTATCTTGAAAATGAGGGATATAACATTTTAGAAGCTTCTATGGAAGAATTAAATATCTAAAGAATATTAGTAAAAGTATTACTAATATAAAGACACAGCACTATTTAAATCCTATAGAGATAAAGGGCAATGACGAGATTTCTCAGTTAGCTGAAGATATAAATACAATGTCTGAGAGACTTAAAGAAAATTATGAAAAAGAAAAAAAGCAGGAAGAAGCTAAAAACGAGTTGATAGTTGCTGTTTCACATGACTTAAAAACGCCATTAACATCTATTATTGGATATTTGGAACTTCTTAATGAAGATAAAGAAAGTTTTACAGAAAAACAGCAAGAGTTTTTAAAAGTAGCTTATGAAAAAAGTGGAAATTTAAAGAAATTAATTGAAGAACTTTTTGAATATACTAAGCTTTCAAATAATTATGTGAAACTAAATAAAATTCCATTTAATGTAGCTGTTCTAATAAATCAGATAGTGGGGGAGCATGTTTTATTTTTAGATGAAAAGAATATAAAGGTTGAAATTGAATGTACTAAAAATGAATTGATGTGTGAGATCGATATGCAAAAATTTATTAGAGTTATTGAAAACTTAGTGAAAAATGCTGAAAAGTATAGTTATAAAGACTCAACATTTAAAATTATAATGTGGGAAGAAGATAAGAATATTAAACTTTCTTTTATTAATGAAGGTCATAATATTAGTAAAGATGATTTGGTGAAGATATTTGATGAAATGTATAGAATTGATAAGTCTAGAAATGTTGAAGTAGAAGGATCTGGCCTTGGTCTTCCTATTTCAAAGAAAATTATTCAACTTCATAGAGGAAGAATTTGGGCTGAATGTAGCGGAAATAAAATTAATTTTAATATCGAATTACCTAAAAGTACGAGATAAATTTATCTAAAAAAAATCTTAAGAATTCTTAAGATTTTTCTAGTCCTTTATTTAATAAATCCGATATACAATGAATCTTATAGTTAGAAAAGTAGGAAATTTATAATTTTAAATATAAAAATTACTGCAAGAATAAAGGTATTAATGATGAATAAGTTATTTAAAGGCTTTGCTTTTTTGTTTTGGATAGCAATCCTAGTTGTATTTTTTAAATATCAATTGTATATTGATGGGGCAGGAAAAATAACTGGATTTTTGCAAGCATATCCAAATTATAGTACATTGTCATTTTTAATAATTGCTTCATTTAGGATTTTTACACTTATTCCTTGTACTGCATTCATTATCAGTGCCGGAATGTTATTTAATCCTGTAAAAGCATTTATTTTAGTTACCATAGCAAATTTATTAAGTGAGATTTTTTTATTTTTATTTGTTAAAGCCACAATTTATCTTATGTAACAAACTTTAGCCGTTTTCTTGACCCCACTGAGACATAAGCTTCATTATTGGAATGAGTGTTTTTCCTTTATCAGTTAAACTATATTCGACTTTTGGTGGAATTTGATTATATTGTTCTCTATGAATAATGTCGCTATCCTCTAGTTCTTTAAGTTGTTGGCTTAAAGTCCTATGAGCTATAACTTGTACTTTATTTTTTAATTCGCCATAACGTAGCATTCCATACTTAGATAGCAAAAACAATATTATCCATTTACATTTTCCGCTTACGATTGACAAAGTATAAATCATAGGGCAGTCTTCTCTAAACTTAAGTTCGTGTTCATTTTCCATAATATTTTCCTCCTTACTTACTTATTGTTTAGTATATAACAATAATGTGCATACTTCATTTTTATAAAATAATCATATACAATACAAATAGAGATTGCAATCGCTAAAAAATAAAAAATGGAGGCTTATATGAAAGTTATAGTAATAAATGGTAGTCCAAGAAAGAATGGGACAACTTCAATTCTATTGAATGAAGCAATTAAAGGGGCAGTTTCACAAGGAGCAGAAACCGAACTAATAAATCTTTATGATTTTAATTATAAAGGTTGTAAGGGGTGCTTAGCGTGCAAAAATAAAGATGGAAAAAGTTATGGTATGTGCGCTATAAAAGATGAGCTGACTCCAATTCTTAAAAAAGTTATTGATGCAGATGCTGTTATCATTGGCTCTCCTATATATTTTAGTTCTCTTACAGGCGAAGCAAGATCTTTTATGGAAAGATTAATATGGCCTCGTATGGGGTTTGAAGGCTCTGGTTCTCCCAAAAAAATTATACCGACTGGTTATATTTATACTATGAATGTAGAGAATATAACAGACGATGTACTTGGTTATAGTTACAAGGATCATTTTAAAAGCATTGAATTGCAGACACAATGGGGGATGGGAGCAGCTGAATCACTGAGCGTTACTAGGATTTATAATTATCCACTAGAAACAGAGTATTCAAAGTATTTTTCGACACTAATTAACCCAAATGGTACTGTAGAAGATACTGAGAAACGAAAGGAAGAGTTTATAACAGATTGTGATAAAGCTTTTGAGCTAGGCATTAAGCTTGCAAAACAAAGTACTATTTCTAATTAATCATAATAAATATATTTAAATATAAAGGGGTGATTGTAAAATGATTACGAATAATGTAATGCTTAGGCTTGAGGAAAGAAGCAATGAAAATATCCAAAAGGCAAGAAATATTTTGTTAAGTATGAAAGGTAAGATTGAAATTCTACGTGATATAAAAGTAGAAGTTGCTATACATGAAGGAGAATATGATATTTTGCTCATTACTAAGTTTGATTCGATGGAAGATTTGAATAACTATCAGGTCCACCCGGTTCATCTTGAAGTACAAAAACATATTCTCAGTGTTCTTAAGACTGCAGCATCTTTATGCTATGAATCCATGGATTAATATAAATAAATCCATGAAATAATAGATAAACTGCATCCTGTAAGATAGATGCAGAAAAAGAGGTAAAAAGTAAAAATCAAAAGGATTAATAAAGAAAATATATTTAGAAGAAGGAATAGTAATTCTTAATATATGTAAAGACAATATATTAACAATGACTCCAATTAATGAAAGAGAACAAAGTCAAAATGAATGAGGTTCTCTTTCTTCTTTCTTTTCAAGAATGATATTTATGGTAAATATTTCAATACTAATAATAGGGTTAGGAAATTTAAGATTTACATTGGTATATATTGATATGTTTTTATGCTGAGATCTAAGATATATTTTTTATTACATTCTTATTATTTTCATATTAATTGTTTGGTAGCATATTTTCTTTAATAACATTTGATAATATTTTAATTCCTTCTCTTATTTTCGCTTCATTAATATTTGTGTAGTTCAAGCGTAAGGTATTTTTATGACCACCATTTGGGAAAAATGCTTCGCCTGAAATAAAAGCTATACCATTTTTCAATGCACATTTTAGTAAGTCCTTGCTGTCCATATAAGTTGGAAGTGTAACCCAGAGAAAAAAGCCTCCATTAGGTTCAGTATATTTAACTTCTTTGGGAAAGTCAGCTTTAATTGCATTAAGCATAGCATCCCTCCTATTTTTATAAATTGCTATATTTTTTTCTATATGTGCTTTAACATCATATTTTTCAAAGAACTTTGTTATCTGCATCTGAGAAAATATATTTGTATGAAGATCTGAACCTTGTCTAAACAAGACAAATTTTTTTATAATTTCTTTGGAAGCACAAATCCATCCAATTCTGAAGCCTGGACAAACGATTTTTGAAAAGGTACTGAGATAGATAACTCGTTCTTCAGTATCAAGACTTTTCAATGAAGGAAGATATTGCCCAGTAAAATTCAACTCACTGTAGGGACTATCTTCAACTATTAAAATATTATATTTGTTTGCCAGCTCAATTATTGATTTTCGTCGTTCAAAACTTAATGTAACTCCTGTTGGATTTTGAAAATCTGGTATAGTATAGAGAAACTTAACATTTTTACTATTTTTAAGTTTTTCTTCTAAGACTTCCGGGTCTAAACCTTCATTATCTATAAAGATCTCTTCAAACTTTGGATAAAAAGGTTTAAAGGCATTAATTGCGGAAAGATATGTAGGGCTTTCGCAGATTATAGTATCACCTTCATCAATAAATGCCTTTGCAGTTAGATCCAAACCTTGCTGAGAGCCTGAAATAATCAGTATATTATCTATGTCTGTATTGATTCCTCTTTCTCTCATAATTTCAATAATGATTTTCCTAAGCTTATCATATCCTTCAGAGGTCGAGTATTGCATACTTTTTCCACCATGGTCTGAAAGTATTTCATTACAAATAACCTTCATTTCCTCTACCGGAAATGTTTCCTCTGAAGGAAGTCCACCTCCGAATGAAATAATATTATTGTTTCCTATTAATTTTAATAGCTCCCTTATTTCAGAAGCTTCAATTGTATCACTTCTTTTTGAAAATTTAATATTCATGTTAAACATCATTCCTTTCGTTGTGTTCAGGGTACAAAAAATTATCAATGAATTAGAAGTTTAAAATCGGGAACTGATAATGCACAATATACTAGGAGAAATGCCATAACAATATTGAATAACTTTCTATGACGGCTAAGAATTTTTTGAAATAATGAACCAAAAAGAGTCCAGCAGGACATCGATATAAATCCTACGAATGCAAGGAATATAGCAAATAAGTATAATATTATGCTCGATTTATAGTATGGTATTATAAAAATTGAAGTCACTGTTATACCATAAAGTATTGTTTTAGGATTCATGAATTGCATAAGCATTCCAGATTTAAATGTATTGATATTGTAATCATTAATTGCATTTGGGTTAGAATTACTTTTGAGTATCTTGATAGCTAAATATATTATGTATGCCGAACTAAATATCTCCATAGACAACTTTATGTTGGGAAGAAGTTTAAATAAAAATAAGTTGAGATAACCACACAATAACATGATCACAGCCATACCCGCTGTAGCGCCTAGAACAAATTTCAATGCTTTTTTATATCCAAAGTTAGTACCATTTGTCATAGACATAATATTATTTGGACCAGGTGTAAAAGTTGAAACAAGAACATAAGATAAAAGTGCAGATAAATTGAACATAGCTGACCTCCTTAATTTTTTAATTTGAAAAGATAGTAACAATATGATATCATGCTACTAATAATTAGTGAAATCAATAGTTTAAATTGTAACAATCAAAATAAATGATTGATTTGGAGGTATATACAAATGGAATTTCGTCAATTAAATGCATTTATTACCGTAGCTAAGCTGAGTAATTTTACAAAAGCAGCATTTGAACTAGGATATTCACAATCTGCTATCACTGCTCAGATACAACAGTTGGAAAAAGAATTAGGTGTTAATTTATTTGAAAGATTAGGGAAAAATATATCTTTGACTTCAGAAGGGGAGCAGTTTCTTGTTTATGCTAAACAAATAATTAATCTTTGTGATGAAGCAAAAAACAATTTAAGTACATCAGATGTAGTAAAGGGAACTTTGACAATAGGGGCTAATGAATCACTTTGTGCTGTAAGGCTTCCTCCTCTATTAAAGGAATTTCATGAGCGTTATCCGGAGATTGAAATTATTCTAAAAATGGAGGGGAATAACAAATGTAAAGCATTGATAAGAGAAAATCAGATCGATGTTGCTTTTATTATTGGTCAGAAAATCAGTGATTCTGAGTTAATTACAGAATTGGAATTTCCTGAACCTTTAGTTTTATTAGCAGCCCCAGGACATCCACTCACTTTCAAGAAATATGTTTATCCTGAAGATATTGCTGACTGTAACATAGTTGTTGCAGAAAAAGGCTGCGGTTACCGAAATCTTTTTGAACAAAGCCTCAATGATGCTGGGGTAACTCCGAAATCAATAATGGAAATGGGCAGTATTCAATCAATCAAACAATTGACAATGAGCGGACTTGGAATAACGCTGCTTCCCAAGATTGCTGCTCAGGAGGAGTTGAAACGAAATGAATTGATAGAACTTCATTTGTGGGAAGATTCCTTCTATTTGACTACGCAAATGGTATATCACAGGAATAAGTGGGTTTCAAGAGCATTAAGAGCCTTTATAAATTTGAGTAAAGAAATGATGAATAGTTAATATAATATTTTGAATTGAAATAACAAAGGTATTTGTTTTGTGTTCTTATAAAGTCATTCTGACTGCCAAGTTTTTTTCGTATATTTTTTATATGAACAGTGACTGTGTTTAGTTCACCAAATTCATCTCCCTAAATATAATTCCATCTACTTTGTATATAACATTCATATACAAAGTAGAATAAAAGGCTCTTATTTTTATTGTATCAAAGCTATAACTGATTGAGCTTGCTTTCAGGCTCTTCACCATTCTCTACACGCTTTATATTATTCACGAAGAAATCATATCTTTTTTTATGGAATTTGAGACCATCAGGCAAGCCTGCTGTATGAGGAGTAAGTATAACATTTCTTAGATTTCGGAGTTCACTTTCAATTGGAAGAGGTTCAAATTCAAACACATCAAGGCATGCTCCTGAAATGTCCCTATTTTTTAATGCATCTATCAACTCTCTTTCGTTGACAATTCCGCCGCGGGCTGTATTGACAAAAAGTGCAGTATTCTTCATTTTCTTGAATACCTCTTTGTTGATCAGCTGTTTGGTTTGCTGATTCAAGGATACATGTACACTTACTATGTCCGATGCGCTTACAAGAGTATCGAAATCCGTCATTTTCACAAAACTGTCAGACTGTACAACGGGATTTCTAGCATAAGCCAGAACATTCATATCAAAAACCCTGCAAAACTCAGCTACTTTTTTACCGATGGCGCCAAAGCCTATAATCCCGATGGTTTTGCCTTTTAATTCACTCCCTGTAT
This sequence comes from Clostridium sp. DL-VIII, assembly GCF_000230835.1. Classification (NCBI taxonomy): domain Bacteria; kingdom Bacillati; phylum Bacillota; class Clostridia; order Eubacteriales; family Clostridiaceae; genus Clostridium; species Clostridium sp. DL-VIII. The sequence continues at coordinate 4,965,684 of NZ_CM001240.1, read as the reverse complement.
ACTGCAATTCATTTTCATCTATCCTATTCTTCATGAAAGAATCAAGAAACGGTATGTTTTTATAATAAGACAATATGAGCGCCATTACGTGTTCGGCAACTGCCTGTGCATTAACTCCCGCAGCATTGGCGGCCCAAATGCCGTACTGCGTACAGGCATCTATATCTACATTGTCAAATCCTGCACCCGTCTGTACTAACGTTAATTTTTTTGCTATAGAAAGCAAACTGCAATCTACTTTAATATGTTCAGGTATGAGTACCTGACAATCTTCAATGTGATGCAACATTTCTTTTCCGGGCTGGACAATTACAATGTCCCAGTCTTCTGGAAAATGCCTTACAATATTTGATTTTGAGGTCTCAGTAAAATATCCGACTATAAGAATTTTCATTTTTAAACCACCTTTCATGCTCTATATCTATTTCGAAGAAAATCCGTTTGATGTTTGCAATTACAATCTTTGCAAAATGTCCACACTGCTATCTAGATAACAATTGCAAAATATTTGAAGTTATATCTTTACTGAATTGATACTTTTCTTTTGATGCAGCAGGATTAATTGCTGCTAAAGGTATTTTCATTTCATAAAGGGAGCCGTGAGTTCGTACGTCTTTAGTATTTAAATAAATACCTTCAATTTCGGCAAATGCATAATCTTCAGAGGCAAAAATGACGTAGTCTCCTATACTATTTATTGGCAAATGATAAAGTTCAGCAGCTTCTTTTTTGTTCAAAACTTTGTCAACTGATATTTGAGCAGACACAAATTGAAGATACTTTTCCATTTCATCTGCATTTTTCATATATACATAAAGTGTTCCACCTTCCTGATACCCATGATTTTCAATATATCTATCTTTTATTGGAGGTACGCATACAACATGAAAACCTGCTTGTTCAGATAAATTTTGAAAATTTACAAGAGTAGTTTTTTTATTCATTCCATGATCAGCAGTAATATAAATCTGGCGGGGTGGTTCTAATTCGTATATTTTTTTGATACAGTTATCAATATCGTTTATTTGCTTTTTAGCCTGTTCAGAGTTTGGCCCATAATGATGCATAATATAGTCGTTAGTAGTGCAGTACACTATTTCAGGAGATTCTTTTTGTATGCACGTGTAGGCTGCATCTAAAATCCATTTGCTACTTTCTACACTTTGTATTTTTGGCGGCATAGAAATGCCTAGCTGCTCTAAAAGGTTAAGAGCAGGCTTTTCAGCACTAATTCTTAAATCAACATCTTCTCCATATACTTCAAGAATCTTTCCTTTTACTGTCAATAAAGCAGTTTTACCACCAATACTTTTAATGTGCTGTAATATTGTAGTAGCCTTCATAAATCCTTTCTCTTGTATAAATCCAGACTTTCCTGTTATGTGATCATAAAAAAAATTTCCTACCATTTGTGTCTCATTTGGCCAAAGTCCTGACAGAATAGAAGCGTGATTAACGTTGGTTACTGTAGGAACTGCACCATAAATATTTTTTATGAACCCTCTTTGTTCACATAAACTATAAATATTTGGTGCATTTTCCAAAGTAAAATACTCTGGAGAGCACCCATCAATGACAACAATCAATATTTTTTGCATAATTCACATCCCCTTTAATCAAGACGCTTATTTGTTTTTAGATTATCACCTCTATAATGCTTTGTAAAATATGAATAATATTATATAATGATTAGTAAATACTTAACTATATGGAATGGGGGATTTCAATTGACAATTCGTGATTTAGAAATATTTGTAGAAGTTTGTACTCAAATGAGCATGAGTAAAGCTGCTCAAAAATTATATATATCGCCATCATCCGTCAGCCAGTCAATATCAGCGCTGGAGAATGAATATAATACAAAGTTATTTGAGCGATTATCTAAAAAACTATATTTGACTTCTAATGGAAAGGAATTGCTTTTTCATGCAAAACAATTATTATATGATTTAGGGCAAATGAACTTAAAAATGAGAAATCTTTCATATCAAGGACTAGTACGAATTGGGGTTTGTACCACAATTGGTCATAAACTGATTTATCCGATATTAGAGAAATTCCAGAACCTTTATCCTTCTGTAAATATTCAAGTTGAAATTGGAAATAGCTCCCACATAGAAGAAAAGATATTATCATATGATTTGGATGTAGCCATTATTCAAATGGAATCTCCTTGCAGTGAGTTAACATATATTGATTTTTTAGATGATAAACTAATACTTGTTTGCCATCCAGAAAATCACCTTGCTGAACAAACAATTAAAATTAATCAATTACGTTCGGAACCAATAATAGCCCGTGAACCTGGAAGTAGGACTCAAAAAATGCTTCAAGATATTTTTGATGAATCGCATATTATTCCTAATGTTACATGGATTTGCAAAAGTATTGATTCTATAAAAGAAGCTGTAATTCATAATAAAGGAATAGCACTTTTATCTCAATACTTAATACAAGACGAATTAAAAAACAGAAAAATAGCAAAAATAAATTTAGAAGAATATAACTGTAAAAGGAAGTTCTATGTTTCATATCATAAAAACAAGCACTTAACAGAATATATGCATAACTTTATAATGCTGTGTAGTGCAATAAAGGAGGAGAATCTCCAAAAGATGTGATAGCACTCTGGCTATATTACCTATATATTAAGAAGCATAATGCTCATGAGTTTATTAGGAGGTCAACGTATGGCAGAAGAATTAGCAAAAACAGCATGTATTAAGCCACAAACAGTAACATTTAATTTATTTAAAATGGTTAACTAAAATAAAAAATATTGCTAGAAATCAAAATTTCCAGCAATATTTTAATGATAAATTTTCTATTAATATATATATTGCACTAATAATTCTACATTTTCAAGAAATCCTGTAAGGATTTCAACTACAATTGTACATTGTCAATTGTTAATTGCAACATATGTATAAAATTATCTAGAGCCTCCATTTTTTAGAGTCTACTATATATTTTTATATTCCTTCCTTTACATTATTATAATTTAATTCTTCATAACCATCCTTTCTATGTCCTAAAGATCTTGCTTTTATAATCTTTACTAGTCCATACATTATAGCAGCAACTAAAGCTATAGGAATCAAGGTTCTAATACTTATTCCACCTTCGTTAGCAAATCCTAACTTTGAGCAGACTATATACATTGATATCATAAAGAATATTACAAATCCGCAAGCTTCATAACGGTATTTCCATGGTTTTATATCTACAACGTTATTATCTTTTAACGTATATTCTGTAGCTCTTGGTCTTATTTTGCCGATAACCAGCATGATTATACAGCTTACTACAAATAAAATAGCTAATTGATAAAGATAATGTATATCTGGCTTTATTACTAATTGGAGTGTTCCATAAGTTAATACAAATAATACTATAGATATTTTAGCAGCTATAGCTGGAACTTTCTTTGTCACATAACCAATGAATACTATTGTAAATATAGGAACATTGAAGAATCCATTAACTGTTTGTAAGTATTCAAATAATCCTTGTGGTGCATACATTATAAATGGTGCTATAGTCATAGAAATTATAGCTAAAATAAGTCCAAACAATTTACCTTTTGATATAATTTCTTTATCAGATTTGCCCTTTCCAAATACAGGACTATATACATTTAATGCAAATAAAGTTGAAGCACTATTTAAAACTCCATTAAATACGCTTAATACTGAACCAAACATAGCTGCTGCAAAGAAACCAATTAATGGTTTTGGTAATACATCATTTACTAGTCTTGAATATAATAAATCTGGGTTTTTAACTCCTGCTCCATAAATATGAAAAGCTATAATTCCAGGTATTATAACGACTAAAGGCGTTAATACTTTTAAAAGACCTGCAAAAATTATTCCTTTTTGGCCTTCTGCTAAGTTTTTAGCTGCTAATGCTCTTTGAATAATTGCTTGATCTGTTCCCCAATAATAAAGGTTAACTAAAATCATTCCTGTAAATATAGTTCCAAAAGGTATTGGATCATGTGATGTTCCTATGGCATTAAACTTTTCAGCATTATTTGCTAATATATTAGACAATCCAGTAGAAAAGCTGCCATGACCAAAATAAATAAGTCCGAATATAGGTACCATTAATCCACCAATAGCTAGTCCTATACCGTTTAAGGTATCAGATACTGCAACTGCTTTTAATCCACCAAGTATAGCATAAATAAATCCTATTATACCGATAACCCAAACCATAATCCAAACACTAGCTGTATAGCTTATACCAAAGGTTTCCTGAACGTTAAATATTTGAGCTAGTGCAATAGCACCTGAATAAAGAGTGATTGGAAGTAAATTTGAAACATAACCTAATAAAAATAATATTGAAACTATCTTTTTAACACCTGAATCAAAACGTTCTTCAAGAAAATCGGGTACAGTTGTAACCCCTTGTTTTAAATATCTTGGAAGTAAAAATAAAGCTACAATTACAAGGGTGACACCAGAACCAACTTCCCAGCCCATAACGCTCATATTACTGCTATAAGCCTGAGCGCTCATCCCAACAAAGTTAGATGCACTTAAATTTGTAAGTAATAAAGATGCACCAATAACGCCACCTGTTAAACTACGTCCACCTAAGAAGTAAGAATCCTTTGAATTATTTTTCTGTCCTTTTAATTTACGATAGGTAACGGTTGCTACCAATATGATACAAAATAAAAATGAAATAATGGTTAACATGTTTTTTCCTCCTTTTAAAGTAGAAACGTTTACTAAGTCCATAATATTTCCTGAATATTTTTATGGATATTAAATCTTCACATTCCTGTAATCTAGAAGATGTTATTGTTTTCTGTAATCGTTAATCATATTATATTGAAATCGTTCTATTATAAAAATTTAAATTATTAACTTTTCTTATAAAATATTAACTTAATTAAAAATAAATTTTTAAGATACATTTTATTCTTAACTTGTTATTTTTTTTCATGTGCCTTATAATTTCCTAAGGTGATGATTATGAAGATGAAAAAGATCACAAAAATAAGCAATAGAATAACTATATATTTTTCAATTATAATATTTGCATTAACTTTAGCTGTTACATCATCTATAAGTTATATTTTTTCTAGGGAGATAACTAAGCAGTATAATAATGTTGCGACGGAGAAAATAAATGTAATTTCTAAAATACTTAATGAAAATTTAGATTCTATAAGAAATGATGCTTACATGATTGAAAACGATACGAATATTTATGACTATATGTATAAAGTTAATAAAAACAATTCTGCTTATTCAGAAGCTAATACTGAATTTTTTGATAGTCTTTTAGAATATTCCAAAAGGAGTAATTATATAAGTTCTGTTATTCCATTAACAACAGATAAAAAAATAATGGATCCTTTATATTCACAATATCCTTATAGTGAATTAATTTATGGAAACAAGGAATTGGACAACTTCATTGAAAGTGGTTATTCAAACAAATTCTCAGCTCCTAACACTTTTCCATTTAATTATGAAAATCCTGATTATGAAAAAAAGACTAATATAACTTATTTTTCTAGGTATTTAGATAAAGAAAATTACTCGCTATTAGGGTATCTTATGATTAACATAAAGAAAAAGAATTTATTTGCAAACATAGATGACTATTGCAATGGGGGCTTTGATAGTACTTTTATTGTTGATCAAAATGGCAATTTGATCTATAAAATAGGAAATATCAATTATGATAAAGCAATGTTAGAAAAAATTAATAATGATACTGTAAAGGTCAAAAATGAAAAATATATTGAATTTAATAGTGTCATTGAAGCATATCCAGAATGGAGAGTTATTGGATTGATATCGTTAGATTCTTTAAATAAGAACCTTAATGATATTAAAGTACTAATTTGTTGTATTGGTATTTTCAGCATTATAGTCGTACTTTTTATAAGTCATATTACTTCAAGAAAAATTACTGATCCTATATATGATATAACAAAGGCAATGAATAAATTTGAAAATGGGGAATGGCCAGATAAGTTGGAAGCTAAAACTGAGGATGAACTTAAATATCTTATAATTAGTTTCAATAAGATGATTCACAATATGAAAAATTTAGTTGAACAAATTTATAAAGAAGAGGAAGAAAATAAAAAGCTTGAAGTAGAATCCATGAAAACTCAATTGGATTTATTGCAGTCTCAAATTAACCCTCATTTCATACATAATACCTTAAATACAATAAACTATTTGGCTATAAAAAATAATCAAGGAGAAATAAGAGAACTTATTCAATCATTTAACAGTCTGCTCAGACAAAGTATATCGACAAGTAAAAAGCTTATAACTTTAAAAGAGGAACTTACCTGTACACAAAATTATCTAAAAATACAAAAGTATAGATATGGAGATATAGTTAAACTAGTATGTAATATACCTGAAGAATTGAATAATTGTTTAGTACCGAAACTCATTCTTCAACCACTTATTGAAAATTCTCTTTATCACGGAATCGTGCCTAAAGGCTATGCTGGTACTATCATAATAGATATATCGCCGCAAAAAGATTTTATAACCATAAGAATTATTGATGATGGTGTTGGAATTGGTAAGAAGAAAGCTACCCACAAGGGCTTTAATGGGATAAGCCTGGATAATATAAGTGAAAGACTTAGATTATATTTTGGAAGTGAATATGACTTAAAAGTATATAGTAAAATTGGAATTGGAACCTGTATAGAATTTAATATTCCATACATTTATTAATATATATATGTTGAAATTAAAAATTTACAATGTACAATTGACAATTATGGTTGAAGCTCAAAGAGAAGGTTCGAGAAACCAAATGCAAGATTCGGACTCTCACTTTTCCTTATAGGATTTCTTCAAAAATTGTTAATTGCAAACCGTGCATTGCAAATTGCAATATATACAAGGAAAAATAACAAGTCCATGTGTGAGGGAGGTAAAAAACATGTATAAAGTAATGGTTGTAGACGATGAAATACCAGCACGGGAAATTTTATCTTACATTATAAATTGGGAAGAAACTGAATTTAAAATAGTGTATAGTGCGTCAAATGGTAAGGAAGCATTGAACAAATACTCTGATATAAAACCAGATCTTATTATTACAGATATACAAATGCCTATAATGGATGGCCTAGATTTAATAGAAGAAATACAAAAAATAAATAAAGCACAGAAATTTTTAATATTAAGCTGCTATGAAGATTTTACTTATGCTCAAAGAGCTATGAAAATGGGGGTAACAGACTATTTAATAAAAGATTTAATAACTCCCAATGATCTATACGGAATATTAGCCAAAACTAAAACAGATTTTGATAATATGAAGTTTAAAAGTGCTGAAACTAAAAATGAAAGTAAACTTTTAGAGTTTTTTAAAAAGAATAAAGATATCGCACTAAGAAAGCTTATATTTAATGATATAAGTGATGATGACTGTTATAGCTTTATTGAAAACCTTAACCTTAATTTAAAGGGAAAACTTTTTGCTTTATTCTTAATACAAATAGATAATTTTTTTAAATACATAGAAGATGAAGAATTTTATACAAAAACCTTAAATAATATAATAGGAAATGTTTCTGGAGTTATGGAAGAACTGAGTATTGGAGAATGCTTTTATAGTGAAAATGGGGAATTTACAGCTATTATGCGGCTAACTCCAACCATTAGTGAAGCAGATATAATAAATGAATGTTATTATTTAGCTCAGGAAATAAGACGAAGAGTTTCTAGTTGTAATAATATCAGCTTAACAATAAGTGTAAGCTCAACCTTTAAAAAACCATTTAGAATAAAAAAATACTTTGATGAAGCCTTTAAACTCTCTAAAATGAAGGTGTTTCTAGGCAATGACACCATAATTTTAAACAATACCTTCGTTAAAAATTTAAACTTTGATACTGACACGTTAACTAAAAGAATTAACGCTATCAATATAGCTATTGAGCAAAATGATATGGAAGACTTAAAATTAGAATTAACCCATTTATATGGCAAGGATATAAGGGGCTTTATGCAGTTTAATTATCTAAATTATATAAACTCTTCTCTCTTGGATTTAGTAGTAAGAACCTGCAATAGATATTCAATAACTTATGAAGATATTTTTTCAACTTCATACATACCTATAGAAATCCTATCAACAAAGGAAACCGTTGAAGAAATGAGAAGCTGGTTTATTGAGATATTTTCAAAAATAATAAATATCAAATGTAATAATTCTTTTAGAAACAAGTATAGCAAAAAAGTATCTGATTCCATTGAGTACATAAATAAAAATCTGTTTAACCAATCACTAAGTTTAACAGATATAGCAGAAAACATTAATGTACATAAAGTTTATCTTTGCAGAATATTTAAAGAAGAAATAGGCGAAAATGTAACACAATATATATTAAAGGCTAGAATAGAGAAATCTAAAGAAATTATTATATCTACCAATTATAAGCTTTACGAAATATCAGACAAACTTGGATTTAATAGTCCTCAACAATTTAGTATGCTGTTCAAAAAAGTCACAGGCATGACCCCAAACCAATTTAGAGACTCATATTTTAAAAATTTGTAATTTCGGACTTGCTATTTATCTTTATGTACCTAATTACTATATAAGTTGAGATAATGAAGCCACATAACTATTGCTTACATGAATACGAACGCAAAGTATTTAATTCAACTTATATGAAAACTTGTTGAAAGGAATTTATATTATATGAACAAGAGAATACTTTTAGCTTTTATTTTAATTTTATCTAGTTTTGCTTTTTCATGCGATACTGTAAGTAACAAACAGGATGCTAAGAAATCTAACCTAGTCATTGCTGTTATTTATAAAACTTTAGATGAAACTTGGTTTCAGGAAGAAAGTGAAGCTGCGAAAAGTAAGGCTTTAAAAATGGGAGCTAAAGAGGTAATTACTATAGACGCTAAAATGAATCCAGATGTGTATTTGTCTGCTTTGGACAACTTAATTACTCAAAAAGTAAACGGAATTTTAATATGTGTTCCTGATCAAAAACTAAGTAAAATAACCATAGAAAGGTGTAAGAAAGCAAATATTGCTGTTATCGCCTGTGATGATCCTCTTACTGATGAAGGAAGTTATCTTGCTCCATTTGTTGGAATAGATTCTAATCAGATTGGACGAGATATGACTAATCTTATGGTAGATTACTTAGAGAAAAATAATAAAATGACTAATCCTAATTCTTCTGGACTTTTGCTTATGTCAATGGATTCGGTATCTAGCTGTGCTCCTAGAACAGAAGGACAATTAGAGACGTTTAAAAACAGATTTCCAAGCTTTCCAAAAGAAAATATTTTTCAAGCGGAATATAATGGACAGTCAGAAAAAAGCTTTTATTCTGCAGCTTCCACTATTGCTAGTAATAAAAATATTGAAAATTGGTTTGTCATGTCAGCAAACGAAGCAGGCACCATTGGTGCAATAAAGGCACTTGAACAATCAAGCCTTGCAAAAAATGCTGTAGTTGTAGGAGTTGGAGGTTATGTAGCAAAAGATGAATTTCAAAAAGAAAATTCTCCTCTTATAGCTTCTGCATATATAAGCGCTACGGAGGTAGGGCAGATTGCGTCGCAGGAACTTATGGAAAATCTTTTGGATGGTAAAAATATACCGGATAAGTATTTAGTTACAGACAAAATAATTACTAAAGATAATTACCAAAACTTAATACTTAAATGATTTGGAATAATATTTATTGTTACTGCTCTGTTACTTTATAGTAGATGATCGGTGAAATATTTACATGACTTTATGTAATAAAGACAATCAACATACCAAGAATTAATGCTGATGGATTTTTTGAGGGAAGAATACCATTTCCTGAAATGAAAAAAATTCCCAATGCAACAAAAAATATTATAATAGCTATTTTTGCTATAGACATTACAGACTCTATGTATCCAAAATATTTGGTTCCAAGCCTATTTATAAATATCACTATAATTAAAGCAGCTAGAGAAAATATAGAAGATGAAATATTTGGAATCCAGTACTTTAAAAATATGCCTGCGGCAATAGCTTCAGAACCTAGTGTCAAAATTCCAGAAATAAATATTACCCATCCTAATAAGAAACCTGTAAATTTTCCCATGTATTGTTCTGCGTATACCCGGAAAGAGCCTTTAACAGGCCTATTTATACTTATACTTGTCATTGAACCAAGCACCTGGGACATGATTAAACCACCAAATAAAAATGCAATTATAATTTATTGCATTGATAGTTTTCAAATTTAAAATATTTATAAACTAGAAAGTCTACAAAGAATGGAATAGTATTTTTTTCATACATTGGATTGTATTCTATAGGAAGATTCATAATTGAAGGCATAAGAACAGATAGTTTAATGCCTGCAAATATTAGAATAGCTCAATTGGTAAGTTTAAGTGGAGTTATTGTATGGATAATATTTTTAGGACTAAATTATTATAAAAGAGTAGTAAGAGGAAGAATGTAATAATAGAAGTATAAAAAGTAGCAGATCAATATTTTTATATTGGTCTGCTACTTTTTATATATAAGTTGATTACCAAATGATAACATATTTCTGGAAAATATAGTTGTAATCTTAGTTCGTGATAAAGTTACAGATAAGAATAAATATATTTATTAGAATAAAGAAGAACTGTTCAAACAATATTAATTAATCCATATGGAATATTTTATATGAAATAATTATAGTAAATTCGGGGGTATCATAATGGAAAATATTTTAAAAGTCTGGAAGAAGTATTCATTTACACTATTAATCGCATTTATAGTATTAGGTATGTTTGATTTAAGGTTTGCAGTGGTAGCTTTAATATGCATGATAGCACCAGTAATCGTGTCTATTTTTAAAGGAAGGTTTTGGTGTGGGAATTTATGCCCAAGAGGAAATTTTTATGATAATGTAGTTTCTAAATTTAGTAATAAAAGAATACCACCTAAATTTTTCAAGTCATATTATTTTAGAGCAGTAATACTAACAATAATGATGACAATGTTTGTTTCAGGGGTATATAAAAATTGGGGTAACCTTTACGGTATAGGAATGGTAGTTTATAGACTAATTGTTGTAACAACGATAATAGGTATATTATTATCATTAGTATATAATCATAGAACCTGGTGTAACTTTTGCCCAATGGGAACTTTAGCATCAATCACAGGAAAGTTTAGAAAAAGTAATAAAGTATTGCATGTATCATCTTCATGTGTTTCATGTAAAATATGTGAAAAGAAGTGTCCAATAGGTTTAGTGCCATATGATTATAAAGGTGATATATTAAGTCATCCAGATTGTATTCAATGTGGTAAATGTGCTATTGCGTGCCCTAAAAAAGCAATAGGATATAATAAAATTATTATGAAATAAGAAGATTATGTTCAATACCTCTGTATTAAAGCAAAAAACAAAAAAATGTGAACAAGGTAGCACAAAAAACACGCTAATTCTAGCGTGTTTTTTGTAGTACATATTTCGAGTATTAATTAATATATCTTATTCAAATTGTTTATTTGTAGCTTTTATTCCTCTTTTTGTTCTTTCAACATAACCCTTTTTTATAAGACTTTCTAAAACTTCTTTATTCTTCAGAACTCCATTTAGATTAGGTTCTAATATTTTTATTTCTTTAACTTCGTTTGGAGTAAAAAACTCCAATGATCTAATAGTTAAATATAATTCCACTTCTTCAAGTCCAATGGCTTTTATCATTTTGGTATTAAACTATTTTTTATATATGATAAAGTCATTTAATCAATTCCTTCCTTTGTGATGATTCCAAGGTGTATAATAATATTTTTTGATAATTGGTTACATACGATTCATATCTTAATATTATATCAAGGCAAAAGATGGAGTTAAAATCATCTTATAAATAAAATACAAAATAATATGTATTTTAAAAGTAGAAAAAGCCTAATAATTTCGTCCATATAGCAACTGAAATTTGAAAAAATATAAAACTTATTTCCGAAATGGTTAAAAGATAATGTATAATATAAATGAATCATATTGAAATAATTAATAGCTTATAAAATTAAAAGTTTTATCGATCTAGTTAAATTGTAGATTATAAGTGTTATGAAAGAAGGTTTTTTAATTGATACAATTTTTATGGTTAACCCCATTAGGTTTTTTAGTTGGTGCATTTGGAACTTTAATTGGTGCTGGTGGTGGATTTATACTGGTACCTATTTTATTGCTACTATATCCGGACAAGAGTCCAGATACAATAACTAGTATTTCTCTAGCAGTTGTATTTTTTAATGCATTATCTGGCTCCTTTGCTTATTCTAGGATGAAACGTATTGATTATAAATCAGGAATAATTTTTGCAATAGCAACACTCCCAGGATCAATACTCGGATCAGTAATAACATCATATGTACCAAGGCAACTTTTTAATGGAATATTTGGTGTAATACTAGTTATAGTATCAATATTTTTAATTGTAAGAACAAAGGAAGAAAGAAGAAGTAATAATATAGTAGTTAAGAAGGGCTATATTACAAGAACAGTAATAGATAATGAAGGAACAGAGCACACATTTTCATATAATCCGGTTATTGGAATAGTTGTAAGTGTTTTTGTAGGCTTTATGTCTAGCTTTTTAGGAATAGGGGGAGGAATAATACATGTTCCAGTACTTGTCAATATATTAAATTATCCGGTTCATATTGCAACTGCTACGTCACATTTTGTTTTAGCAGTAATGTCATTATCAGGAACTGTGGTTCATATAGTTGACGGGGTGCTACAATCTAGTGTAATGCAAACAGCAGCATTATCCATTGGAGTATTATTTGGAGCTCAATTAGGTGCTAGACTTTCAAAGAAAATTCATGGAGTTGCAATAATTAGAAGTCTTGCAGTTGCATTAGCTATTGTAGGAGTAAGAATATTTATTATGGCATTTTAAAGGATAAGGACAGTAATTTTGCTTCGAAAATTATTTAATAAAGATGAAATTAATATATATTTAAACAGTTGTATATATTGATTTTTCTGCATCTCGTACATATTGTTATTTTTATAAGCGTATCTAAAATGAAGATGATAATTAAATAAAAAGTTTAATGATAAAAAGAGAGGAAACGAAAAATAGTTTATCCTCTCTTTTTTTGAAGGCGTTTATATATGTGATTAAATCACATATATTTATGAAATACTAATATATAATAAAGCCATGGAGGGAAGCAAATGATGACTAATGCTGATGTTACATTGAATAATAAGTTAAAAAATATTGAAGCTTTATACAGCCAATATCCTGTATTAGAGAAGATTGATAAGAAGAATAATAGAATGATAAGTGAGCATGCCAATTTTAAAAATTTACATGCTGATGAATATATAGCTGGAGCAGAGGAAACATGCCATGGAATTTTATTTGTACTAGAAGGAATAATTAATATCCAAAAGATAAACATAAATGGAGCGCAGACAAATTTATATAATATAAAACAAGGAGAGTTCTGTCATGAAGCTCTAAGCTGTGTATCAAACTTCGAATCATTAAATATAAATGGAAAAGCAATTCAATATTCAGAAATATGCATTATTCCGCTTGAGATAGTAAAACGATATATTATAGTTGATGAGGAATTCTTACTATACATATATGAAGATTTATATAAGAAATTTAATGCTGTTCTAGAGAACAAAGAAAATATGATTCATGAATCACTGGAAAAATGTTTGGATTTTTCAAGAAAAATAATGGAAGAGTAATTAATGTAAATGATATGGATGATTTAATTGGGAAAGTCGAATTAATAGATATAAGAGAAAAGTATGAATATGCAGGTGGAAGTATAAAAAGTGCCAAAAATATTCCAATGGGTGAACTTTTGAATAACACAGAAAAGTATTTAGATAAAAACAAAGAATATTATATAATGTGTCAATCAGGTGGAAGAAGTACAAGAGCCTGCAATACACTTACAGGACAAGGATTTAATGTTGTTAATGTTAGTGGTGGAATGGGTTCGTATGCAGGAACTAAAAGAAAATAGTCAAGTTAATATATTTGTTTAAATATTTTTTAAAGGGAAAATTTGATGATTACAGAATAGTGTTAAATCCAATAATCAAAAAATTAGGTATGAGAGGAGAATAAATATGAAGAGAAAAATATTAATAGTTGGTGGAGTTGCAGGGGGAGCATCTGCTGCAGCAAGACTTAGAAGGCTTAGTGAAGAAGATGAGATAGTAATGTTTGAAAAAGGACCTCATGTATCTTTTTCAAATTGTGCACTCCCATATCATTTGAGCGGAATGATAGATGAAGCTGATAAATTAGTTTTAATGAGTCCAGAAAAGTTTTTAGTTCAATATAATATTAAGGCCAAAGTAAATAATGAAGTATTATCAATAAGTAAGGAAGAAAAGTATGTAACAGTTAAAGACTTATTAACTGGGGAAACATATAAAGAAAGTTATGATAAGTTAGTGTTATCTCCAGGAGCTAAACCAATTGTGCCTAATATTCCTGAAATTGAAGAAGTGAATATTTTTACAATAAGAAATGTAGCCGATATAGATAAGTTAAATAAATATGTTAAGTCAAGTGATGCAAAAGATGTAGCAGTTATTGGAGGTGGATATATAGGAGTTGAAGCAGCAGAAAATTTAAGAGAAGCAGGGCTTAATGTATCATTAATAGAAGCTACTGATCAAATATTAAGACCTTTTGATTACGATATGGTTCAAATTCTTCACAAAGAACTTTATGATCATGGAATAGATTTAATCGTAGAAGATAAGGTTGAAAAATTTGAGCGGGATACAGTAGTTTTAGCATCAGGTAAAAAGGTTAATGCTAAAGTTGTTGTAATGGCTATTGGTGTTTCACCGGAAACTTCATTAGCCAAAGAGGCAGCTTTAGATATTGGTGAAACTGGAGCAATGAAAGTAGATACAAATTATAGAACAAATGATGGTGATATTTATGCAGTTGGAGATGCTATAGAAGTTTATAATTCTTTAACTCATTCTAACGTAAAATTATCCTTAGCAGGCCCAGCTCAAAAGCAAGCAAGATCAGTTGCAGACCATATAAATGGAAAGAAAGGTTTGAACAATGGATATATTGGTTCATCAGCTATAAAGGTTTTTGATTATAATGGAGCATCAACAGGCTTAAATGAAGCTCTTATAAATGTTCTAAATATGAAAATACAATATGATGTTGTAAGAGTAATACTTACAGATAAAGTGGGAATTATGCCTAATTCATCACCAGTACATTTAAAATTATTATTTGAAGTTCCAACTGGAAAGATTTTGGGAGCCCAAGCTATAGGTAAAGGTGATGTTACAAAGAGAATTGATGTGATTGCTACAGCTATAAAATTTGGTGGAACTGTAGAGGATTTAAAGGATTTAGAACTATGTTATGCACCACCATTTTCTACTGCAAAAGATGTAGTTAACTATGCTGGATATGTTGGCTCTAACCTCTTAAATGGTGACTTTAAACAGGTAAATGTTGATTTAGTAAGAGGACTTGTTGAGCATAATGCTCATATAATAGATGTAAGAGAAAGAGGCGAGTTTGCAAACGGTCATGTTAAAAATGCAGTTAATATACCATTAAGTGAACTAAGACAAAGATTAAATGAAATACCAAAAGATAAACCAGTATTTTTACACTGTAGAACTGGTCAAAGAAGTTATAATGCTACCTTAGCACTTCAAAACTTAGGATTTAATAATGTTTATAATATCACAGGAAGCTTTTTAGCATTATCCTTTTATGAATATTTTAATGATAAGACTAAGAATAGAGAAAGTATTGTGACTGAATATAATTTTAAATAAAGTTTTGAAAATGCTAATAAAAAACCACTCAAGTTAGTTATAAATTTGAGTGGTTTTATAGATGATTTTAATTTTAGTATTTAATAATAGAAAATAAGAAGTAGTATAATATTTGGAAAGTAATTGTATTAATAAACAAGGTTCATATTCTCATTATTACATTAATAAAATGTTTATAGGTAGAAATAGTCAAGAGGTATCTATATCAATTTATTTTGATTTCAAAACTATTGAAGAGCCTATAGGAGATAATCATTTAAGGCAACAAAAACAATTTATATTAGAAGAATTGTCGCAATATGATGGAAGTAATGGGAAATCAGCTTATGTGGCAGTTGATGGTATAGTCTATGATTTAAGTAATGTAGAAGCATGGGCAGGAGGGAAGCATTTTGGTCTTACAGCTGGAAAAGATTTAACATCTGAATTTAACTCTCATCATGGGATAAAAAAAGTTCTTAACGATAAACCAAAGGTTGGAATACTTATAGAAAGTAAACAGAAGAATATGGACTCTATAGCTAGGCTAACATTGGCAGATACATATGATTTTAGTCCTGATGATTGGATTGAGTATATTATGCCATTAGTTGATAATGCATTAGAAGAAGCTACTGGTGGAGTTAGTTTAGAGCATTTATTTCAAAAATATATCATGATAGGTATACTAGTAGGGCAAGGGATGACTTTTAAGGAAGCTACTGGTGAGATAGAAGATTGGGAAAAGACTGGTATATCTAAGCTATTAGATCAAAGTAAGGGGAAGCAAGTTTATTAGGAGCAAATTGAATAAAACTAATAGTTAGAAGAGATGGAAATTTCCATCTTCTTTTTGTTGGTTAAATTTGCATTTGCCAAAAACCTATGATAAAATATATTTAATAATAATAATTATTAAATAACAAGGAGAGAGAAAAATGGCGGCATTTCAATGGAAAGAAGAATATAATTTAAATATTGGGGAAATTGATAAACAACATAGAAAATTACTTGAAATAGGAAGAAGAGCATATGACATTGCGGTAATAGATGATGGATATGATAGGTATGATGAAATAATGACAATAATTGATGAGCTTTTAGATTATACAAAATATCATTTTGAATATGAAGAAAAAATGCTTAAAGAATGTAATTATGATCATATTCATACTCAGGAAGAAGAACATGGGCATTATGTATATAAGATGAATGAAGTTGCTTCTAGGGATGAAGAGGATATCGATGATAATCAAAGAAAAGTAATATTGGAGCTTATAGATTTTCTATCTGAATGGATTAGTAAGCATATTAATGTGGAAGATAGAAAATATGCTTTATTTTTAAAAACAGTTTAATAAAATTAAGAGAGGACGGCAAAATAGCTATCCTCTTTTTATTTTTAATGTTAATTTATAAATCTATTATTAAATTTTATTTTTTGTTATTTTACAGCCAATATCAATAGGTTTAGCATGATATACAGAGGTAGTAACAATAGCACTGGCTCCTGTCTTAGCATAATCTTCAATATTACTTTCATTTATGCCTCCAGAAGCTAAAATGATAATAGAAGGATTGATGTTTTTAAGAATATCTACATATGATTTTAAAACATCATGTGGTATTTTATCAAACTGAATGCCATCGATACCATTTTTGCAAAGTTTAATAGCATCATCTATATTTTCCACTTCGGCTATTATTTTTTTCTCGCAGGCTTTAGATTTTATACTTTCTAAATCTTTAATAAGTTCTTCAATTCCGCCTAAAAAGTTTAAATGTTGCTTAAATATCAATATGGTTTCTGATAATCCTAGTCTATGGGGAAATCCACCTCCTGCAATTACAGCTTTAATCGCTAATTCTTTAGTTCCAGGAATAACTTTTCTTGTAGTCATAACATGTAGATTAGGATTTATTGAAGAAGCTTTGTCGACTAATTTTTTTGTTGCTGTAGCAATTCCAGAGCTGTAATCAAGAAGGTTCTGAGATACTTTCCATGCTGTGTGTAAATTTTCAACATTCCCCTCTCCCTCAAGAAAAATTTCATCTTTTTTTATTAAAGTTCCAGAAGGTCGAGTTTTAATTAGCTTTATGCCTAATTTACTAAATATTTTTGCAACCTCTTCACAACCACAAAGAACAGCATTGTCTCTAGTAAAGAATTGTATTTTACCTATTTGATTATTAAGTCCTAAAATTAAAGTGGTTAAATCTATATATGGTACATCTTCCTTAATAAATCTGTCAATAAGTTCATCTGAAATATACATTGTGTAACGCCCCCTTTTGATATTTTTATTAATTTATATTAGACTCTTTATCAAAGCAAGTCAAGAATTTTTATTAGCATTTGACAATAATAAAATTAAAAGTTATTGAATTTAAAATATAGATAATGTATAATATAACAAAACATGGTAAAGTGCAATGATGTGAGAGAGATGGGTTGCGTTTTATCATGTTTTATTTTTAGTAATAATATAGGGGGAAGATATATGAATTTGAGAAAAGCTACAGTAGTAGGATTAATTAATTTAATGGTACTTACAATGTTTATAGGATGTACTAAAATACAAAATTTTGCACAAGGAAATACAGCACGTAAAAATACAGAAGTTCAAGTTAATACACCAGAAGCTAAAAAATATGCAGGGAAATCATTACTAGTATATTGCGCTGCAGGAATAAATGATCCAATGAATGCTATTGGAGAAAAGTTTAAAGAAAAATATGGTGCAGAGGTTCAATTTACGTATGCTAATTCGACTGAACTTATAAGTCAGATGGAAATATCCCAAAAAGGTGATATGTGCGTTTTAGCATCTGTAGAAGATTATCAGTCTGCAAAAGATAAAAATCTAATTAAAGATGAAAAGGAATTAGCTAAGCACATACCTGCTATTGCAGTACCTAAAGGAAATCCAGCAAATATAAAATCATTAAAAGATTTTGGAAATTTAGGAGTTAAGGTTATTCTAGGTGATCCACAAGTAACTCCTTTAGGAAAGCTTGCAAATAAATTATTTGAAGAACAAGGCATATTGAATTCTGCAAAAAATAATATGGTGGCTACATTTAGTACGGTAAATGAAGTAGTTACTTTTCTTTCTCAAGGTAAAGCAGATTGCTCTATTGTGTGGGAGGATAATGTTTTAAATGCATCTAAAAATTTAGATTTAATAAGTATTCCTGAAAGTGAAAATATGGTTAAAACAATTCCAATATGTATATTAGAAAGTTCAAGTGAAAGCGAATTAGCAAAAGAATTTATGAACTTTTCAGTATCTGCTGAGGCAAAGGAAATATTAAAAAAATTCAATTTAAAACCGATTGAATAAGGTAACCTGCATTATGTTTAAAAAGAATTACGAAGATATTATCTTTAAAATCATAATAGGAATATTTGTAATTATACTTTCTGTATTAATATTATTTACAATATGGTCAGTATTAAAAAGAAGTGCTCCTTATATATTAGAAAGTCTTATGGATACAGAAATTCAATTTTCTATAAAAACTACGCTATATACTTCAACGGTAGCTACTTGTATTTCTTTGTTATTTTCCATTCCTATTGCATATGGATTAGCAAAATATAATTTTTTCGGAAAAGGAGTAATTAGCGGAATAATACAAATTCCAAATTCGATTCCACCTATTGCATCGGGAATTGCATTGTTGTTATTATTCAGTAATGAAAAAATCAGTGTTTTTCTAAATAAAATACATCTTGACCCAGTGTTTTCGACTAAAGGAATTATATTGGCTCATTTTTTTATTAATGCACCATATATGATTAGAATTATAAGAACAGCCTTTGAGGAAATAAATCCTAAACTTGAATTTATTTCGAGGACTTTGGGATATGGAAACTTTGGAACGTTTTTTAAAGTGAGTATTCCTATGGCTAGGAATGGTTTGATTACTGCTATTATAATAACTTGGACTAATACCCTTGGTGAATTCGGAACGGCATTAATGCTTGCAGGTTCTATTAGGATGAAAACGGAGACATTACCAGTAGCAGTATTTTTAAATTTATCAGGTGGAAATTTAGATAAAGCTTTAGCAGCGGCAACTATTTTAATAATTATTTCTATAATAGGATTATTTTCTTTTGAATTTATAAGTAAAAAAGATAGTTTATATTAAAAGAAGCGGAAGGGAGGAGGTGTTGTGCTTAAAGTTAATCATGTATATAAAAAATTTGGAGAATTTGAACTTAAAGATATAAGTTTTCAAGTAAATGATGGGGAATATTTTGTAGTATTAGGGCCTACGGGAACAGGAAAAACGGTTATACTAGAATCAATTGCTGGAATGCATAATATAGATAAAGGTGATATTTATATTGATAATATTAATATCACAAAAACACCACCAGAAAGAAGAAATATAGGACTTGTATATCAAAGCTATTTACTATTTCCGCATTTATCTGTAAGAGATAATATAGAATTTGGGCTTAAGGCAAGAAAAATGAAGAAAAGCGAAATAAACAGAGCGTTAAGTGAAATAGTTGAAATGATTAATATAAAATATTTGTTAAATAGGAAGCCGCAAAATTTAAGTGGTGGAGAAAAGCAGAGAGTAGCTTTTGCAAGAGCCATTATTACAAAGCCTAAAATACTTTTATTAGATGAGGTTAGTAGCGCTTTAGATCCAAAAACTAAAAGGGAATTTCAAATTAATTTAAAGAAAATACATAAAAAGTTACATACGACAACAATTCATGTGACTCATGATTTTAATGAAGCGATGTATTTAGCGGATAGGATAGCAGTCATTAATAAAGGTAAAATATGTGAGATAGGACAGCCTGAGGATATATTTAAAAATCCAAAAACAGATTTTGTGGCTGAATTTATAAGTTGTAGTGGATTAGATTGGATAGATAAAAAATAATCAAAGGTAAATTTTATAGCAACTCATCTGAAAGATCAATAGAGATTATAACAGATAATGCTAAATAGATTGAAATGAAAAAGCCACCCGGATTTTAATCGAGTGGCAATTTATATGTTCCCTATAATATTTATAAAATGATAATTTACCTTTTTATAACATAATAAAGTAAATTATACTTCTCATGGTAATATCGAAAAAGTTGGTAAAGTTTAATTTTGGTAAAAGTATACTTATTTATCTAGACTTAAAATTGTTCCAGTTCTATTTATAAATGAATTTTTACAATTTTCATGAATAGCATTAACAGCATTTTCACCAGTACAATGAGATAATCCTAATAAGTCAGGAGTCAAATTATTTATACACTTAATAGATTTTTCTATTCTATCAGGATTTGCTTCGATAAGATGTGTTCCACCAATTATTCCAGCTATTTTTTCATTAGTTCTATCCTTGATGGTTTGTACAATATTTAAAAATCCTGGGTGGGCACATCCAAGTAATACTACAATTCCATTTTTAGTTTTAAGACCTAGAGAGATTTCATCATTAAAAGTATCTACTTCATACTTATCTCCGACTTTAAGCTGCATATCTTTATTTAATTTCTCAAAGTCATAATATTTGTTAAAATTAGTAAATATAAAGACATCGTCACTTACTTTAAGAATATCATCATGTACAAAATCAATGAATATATTTTTGCTCTCAATATATTTCTTATCAAAATCAATGCCTACATAAGTATAGCCGCTTTCTTTTGAAAAATCAGATTTTAGATTTCCATCAGAATAGTGGTATCTTTCAGCTTTTTCAAAAAAATATTCACTTACTATAAGTTTTGGAGTTATATTATATGTTTCTAATAATCTTCTTACTCCGCCGCAGTGGTCATAATGAGCATGGCTTAAAATTAAAACATCTACACTTTTAAGATCTATATTTAATTTTTCAGCATTGTCAATAAAATCACCAGATTTTCCTGTATCAAAAAGGATATTACAATTATCAGTTTTGATAAACATAGATAAACCATGTTCGTATTTTAATAATTTATTTTCATCTTGAGTATTTTCAATTAAAGTTGTTATTTTCATTTTTACTTCTCACCCTCATACAATAAATAGTATTTTTGGTTTTTAATTTATCATAAGTAAAATTATAACATAATATAATAGAAATTAATAGCATTTGACAATAACCTAAAAAGAGAATAATATAATATTGGCAAATGCTAATTAAAGTTGGGAGATGATTTTATGTCAGATTGTAATTCTTGTTCATCAAAAGATGGATGCACTAGAGATAAAAGTAACTGCATGATTGAAAATAATCCATTAAATAATATTAAGAAAATTATTGGAGTTATGAGCGGTAAAGGTGGAGTTGGTAAATCTTCAATTTCTGTTACTATAGCAAAACATCTAAAAGGACTTGGATATAGCGTTGGTATTTTAGATGCTGATGTAACTGGCCCAAGTGTTCCAAGACTTCTTGGAGTAGCAAATCAAAAAGCTTTTTCTTCTGAAAATATGATTCAGCCAGTGGAAACTAACGATGGTATCAAAGTTATGTCTTTAAATTTATTAATGGAGAATGAAGAAGATCCAGTAATTTGGAGAGGACCAATAATTTCAGGAATGGTTAAACAATTCTGGACTGATGTGTTTTGGGGAGAACTTGATTATTTAATAATAGATATGCCTCCAGGTACAGGAGATGTTGCATTAACAGTACTTCAATCTATTCCAATAAATGGAGTGGTTATGGTGTCAGTTCCTCAGGACTTAGTTTCAATGATAGTAGCAAAAGCTGTTAATATGGCTAAGAAAATGAACATAAATATTCTAGGTGTCATTGAAAATATGAGTTATATAACTTGTACAAAATGTGGAGAAAAGATGAAACTATTTAATGGTGATAATACAGAAAAATTTTTAAAGGATTTCGATTTAGAACTTTTAGGAGAGCTTCCTATGTTAAGTAGTATAAACAACTTGGGAAAATATAATGATGGAAGTGTAGATCAGAGTCTTGAATTATTATTTGATCCAATAGTTAAAAAAATTATTAGTAATTTCGAAAATATGTAGTTTTTTAAATAATTAGAATGCTAAAAAAGAAAGTAGTTATATTATCCATGAATTGTAAGGGAGGACTAAAGTGGAGAATATTAGAGAACGTGCTATGGAGTTATTTAAACAGGGGTATAATTGTTCTCAATCTGTATTTGGAGCTTTTTGCGAAGAGTGTGATATGGATTTTGAGACAGCACTTAAATTATCATCTTCCTTTGGAGGAGGAATGGGTAGATTACGTGAGGTTTGTGGAGCAGTAAGCGGTATGTTTATGGTAGCTGGTATGAAATATGGTTATAGCGATCCAAAGGATAGTTCATCTAAAGCTGAACATTATAAAAGAATTCAAGAGCTGGCTGAACAATTTAAGGAGAAAAATGGTTCTATAGTTTGCAGAGAGCTTCTAGGATTATCAAATCAAAAGGATAGTTACATACCAGAAGAAAGAACAGATGAATATTATAAGAAACGTCCATGTGCAGAGATTGTTGGTGATGCAGCTGAAATAATATATGAATTTACAAAATCTTACAACAGGAATGGCAGATAAGAAAGATTAGAATTTTAAGATATGATAAAAATATTCAATAGTGAAAATGTGGTTTTGTTACTATATATGGAGATTTGAAGCTTTTCATAAAATTGAGTATAATTAATTTAATAAATAATTATAACATAGTTAGGTATTATACCAGTTTGAATATATAGTAATCCAAGGAGGATAAAAAAGTGGCAAGACCAACAAAATTCAGAAGAGTCGAGTTTTTTCCAGAAGATGATTATTTTGTACCATGGGGAAAGCCAAAATGTCAAATTGAAGAAATAGTCTTAAAAGTAGAAGAACTTGAGGCAATGAGATTGAAAGATATTGAGGAATTAAATCAAGAAGAATGTGCTGAAAAAATGCAAGTATCAAGACAGACTTTTCAAAATATAATAGATAGTGCAAGAAAAAAAGTGGCTACAGCCTTAACAGAAGGAAAGGCAATAAGAATAAG
Source organism: Clostridium sp. DL-VIII (assembly GCF_000230835.1). Classification (NCBI taxonomy): domain Bacteria; kingdom Bacillati; phylum Bacillota; class Clostridia; order Eubacteriales; family Clostridiaceae; genus Clostridium; species Clostridium sp. DL-VIII. The sequence goes on along the minus strand of NZ_CM001240.1, from coordinate 4,941,883 downwards.
TGGTGGTCACTACACTACAAAGCTTTGTAAATTTAAATGTTTAGAATGTGGAACAATCTATGAAATAAACTATGATCAAGATAGAGCCATTTGCCCAAACTGTGGTTCAGATAAAGTTATGTGCAGTAAAAAAGCAGGATTCTGTAGAAATTGGTGTAAAGGTAATAATGCAGAATAAAATATTTAATATAAAATCAAAATTAGTAGTAAAAAAAGTTGTTCATAGTAATTTCAAAAATCACTATGAACAACTTTTTAATTAAATTTATTAATTATGAACATTCATGTTCATGACAGACGTCACCAGAATCTACAAGGGAACCTTCAATCCATTTTAAAGCTACAGTTTTAACATCTCCAGAGCAGCCACGTAAAACTTTTATACCAGCATTATTTAACACTCGTACAGCATTTTTAAGAATATATACTAGTCATTGTGTATATTTTTTACCCAAATGTTCATATCTTCAAAGGTGCCGCAGATATTACAGTTATTAACCATGCGGCCTGTAAAGGTATAATTATGCTTACTTAACACATAATTAATACTCGGATTTATTGCTCTTGATAAACTATATAAAGTCATAAAGCCCTTAGCTTTAAGATCACATTCTAATGAATTAATAATATTAGATAATACTCCATTCCCCCCATAGGCAGGATAAGTAGCACAGTCAGTTATTTCTGCATTTAAATTCTCAATATCCATATCTGCAGAAGCTATGCTGATAATTTTTCCATCATAAATAGCAACTTTATATAAAACTTTTTTATTCATAGTTTCCTTTAAAAATTCCTCATCATAAATAGGAGAGGGATATGTTGAAAAAACAGTGGAAAAAAGTTTGATCATCTCTTTTATATCATTTTTATTTGCATTTCTTATAGTATAATTCAAATTGCTTTGTTTAGTAGTAAAAGTGTTTTTTATATCTAAACATTTTTTTATTAATAAATTTTTCTCAATAAAATTACTGCACAATTCTCTATTACTATTAATAAAATATGACATGCAAAGGGCATCTTCGCCTTTAAAGAATCCATCAATTTTTCCTTCTAATTTGAAACCTGCATCTGAAAAAATCTCAGATGATTCAGTAGTACAATTACAAATAATTTTGCCTAGATGCTGCTTTGAAGCATAGTGAATAATTCTTCTTAGATTTTGAGTAGTTATATTACTATTATTAATTATTTTCACACGTCTACTTGTTAAATCTACATATATTCTAGTACGATCTATATTGGTATAATAGTTATTATTTTTATAGCTATCTGATTTCATTAAATTCTTTCCTCCTTCTCATTCTTACATTGCTCATTGGAGTAAGACATATTCTCTCATCTCTGTAGAGTTTCTCTAGTCCTTTATAATCGTCTTTTTTAAATTTATCACATATACCGCAATTTTTACATTCATGAGTTTTATCAGATGGTTCAGTATAAGTACATAGTATACCTTCATAATTTCTAAGTACTAATTTTTCAGGGGATTGAGATACTAAGTATTGAGGATTAATAGGTATTTTTCCACCACCGCCTGGTGCATCTATTACAAAGGTTGGAACGGCAAATCCAGAAGTATGTCCTCGTAAAAGCTCTATAATTTCAATACCAGCTGAGACTGGAGTTCTAAAATGTTCTATTCCTTCGGATAAATCACATTGGTATATATAATAAGGTCGTACTCTGTTTTTAACTAATTTTTGAACTAAATCTTTCATAATGTAAGGGCAATCATTGATATTCTTTAACAAAACAGATTGGTTACCAAGGGGAATTCCAGAGTCAGCAAGCATTTTACAGGCAAGCATTGCTTCTTTAGTTATTTCTTTTGGATGGTTAAAGTGAGTATTAATCCAAACAGGATGATATTTTTTTATTATATTGCATAAATTGGAGGTTATTCGTTGAGGCATAACTACTGGAACTCTGGTGCCTATTCTTATAACTTCAACATGTTCAATTTCTCTTAATTTTTTTAATATAAATTCAAGTTTTTCATCTGAAACACACAATGCATCTCCCCCAGAAAGTAAAACATCTCGTACTTCTTTATGTACCTTAATATATTCAATAGCTTTTAAAATATCATCGTTACATAAGGAACTGTCTTCATGCCCAGCAAAACGTCTTCTTGTACAATGTCTGCAATACATCGAACATTGTTCTGTAATTAGAAGAAGAACTCTATCAGGATACCTGTGTGTAAGTCCGGGGACGGGGGAGTCAACTGTTTCATGTAAGGGATCGCTAATATCATACTCTGATATTTCTGTTTCATGAATGGTAGGAATAGCTTGTCTTCTAATTGGACAATTATAATCATCGGAATCTATTAGTGTCGCATAATAAGGTGTAATAGCCATCTTTAGCTTTTTTAGACTAGCATTTACTCCGAGTTTCTCTTCTTCTGTGAGACTTACGACTTGTTCCAACTCATCTACAGTAGTGATTCTGTTGGCAATCTGCCATTTCCAATCATTCCATTGTTCTTTAGTTACATCTTTCCATATAGATATATCTTTATAATTTCTTTTCATAAATTAATCACTCCTTTTAAACGTTAACAAGGGTCTGCTTGAATATTTTTAGGCTTTTTCAGTAGTATTATTTATCAAGATCTATTGCTATCATTTTTTTATTTATGCTAGAATTCTCTTTCTTTTGCTTAATATATAAATCTTCAATAACTTTTGATAAGGATAATACATCACTCATTTCATAAAATCCAATTTTGTCTTTGATAAAATTTATTGCATGAATTGCACCAGAGGCGAAGACTTTTCGTGAAAATGACTCATGAGAAATTGTGATTTTATCATATTCACCAGCAATTAATACCTCATGCTTTCCAACGATACCACCAGCGCGGACTGAATTTGTAGGGATTTTGTCTTTACTAATATCTTTGCCTAGATATAATAGACCATCCTCTATTTCGTTAACTATTTTAAGTGCTGTAGCAGATGGGATATCTTTCTTATTTTTATGATGTGATTCAGTAACTTGGAAATCGTAATTATCTAATAAAATAGATGCTAATTTTGCTAGTACCATTAAGACATTTACGCCAAGTGTAATATTAGGTGCATATACTATACCAGTCTGATTGTTATAAGCCAACATCCTGATTTTTTCCAAATCCTCCTTAGAGAAACCTGTGGTACCTATAACTAAATTAATTCCAAGATTGGATATTATTTGTACGTTATTTAATGTAGCCTCAGGAGCAGAAAAATCTACTATAACATCTGGTCTACATTTTATAAGAAGTTCCTCTAATTTATTTGTTCCTTCTATTTTAATACCAATATCCTGAATTCCGATTGCTTGACCTAAATCCATATTTTTCTTTGTGCTCCCTGGACTGCACATGGCTAATACAATTTTCATATCTGTTTGCTTAAATATCATCTTGGCTATTTCTTTTCCAGTTTTTCCAATACCAATTACACATATTTTTAACATAATAAGCCTCCTTAAAGTATTAATTATAATTAAGCAAAATAATAAGCTGCAGAGAAGTCTCCACAGCTTATTAAGTAATAATATTTATGGGTATACTAAAAAAACTATATTATTATAGTATTTAAAAACTTCTCTTCAACGCTTACGAGATTAGCTGACGGATTCGGATTGAAGAAAATTAACCCTACTTATCATACTGATAAGATTAACCCCAATAATTGGTTCTCCCGTTCAAATTGATTCAGCGCTACCAATATTATTTTTTGCTTATATCTTTATATAACCATATCATTTTCGTATATATATGTCAATATACATACGAACATATATATGTTTCAATATATACAGAAAAATATATATTAAAACAATTAATAAGATGATTATAAAATGGATAATTTAGTGAATAAACAAATATTATTAACTATAAGAGTTATTATTAAATTTCCTGCAATGCAAAAAAAAAATAATTCACACTGCGGCTGGTTTCATTGATATATACTTAAATATCAGAACGTGTCAATAAATATATATGGATGTTATATACACTTATGAGTGGTTTGATTGGGGGGAGAAAATGCAGAAGAACATATTAGCCGAGAGAGTAATTAATGATATAAACTATGATAACTATGTGGTACTGTATCGGGGAGATATTGAGGCTGAAATTTCGAAGATTCCAAATTATTATGTGACAATAATCAATGATAAGTATGCAATAGTATCTGTAAAGAAAGATGTTGAAATTAATATGGGGAATGAACCTCATATACAGGCAATAACATATGTTGTTCCAGCAGAATTTTATACTTTACAGCAGGTTTCACCAATTGAGGCATCTCAAGCTAGTTTCGTACAGGTGGGATCACCCTTAAACTTAACTGGCAGAGGAGTTAATGTAGCAATAATTGATTCGGGAATTGATTACTTAAACGAAGAGTTTATGAATGTTAATGGTGAAACTAGAATTGAAAGTATTTGGGACCAGACTACAACAACAACTGAAGAAAAGACGTATGATCCTGTTCCATTTGGAAATGTATATGATAGGAACAAAATAAATGAGGCTATAAGAGCTTATAGAGAAGGAAATTCTCCTTATGATATAGTTCCTACTCTAGATGAGATTGGGCATGGTACTAATATGGCTGGAATAATTGGTGCAACGGGGAAGGATCAAAATTTAAAGGGAGTGGTTCCAGAATGTAATTTTGTAGTAGTAAAGCTAATAAGGGACATTTCATATGAAAAGCAATTTCCAGAAACTCAAGTTCCAGTATTTAATATAACTGCCATTTTTGCAGCAATAGAATATTTATATGAATATATATTAATAAATGGAAAACCAATGGTTATATATTTTCCTCTTGGAAGTACAATAGGAAATCATAAAGGAACAGGAATTTTAGAGAACTTCATAAGTTCAATTTTAATAAATAAGGGTATAACTGTAGTCACTGGAACTGGTAATCAAAGGAATGCAGAAGGGCATGCATATGGAGTGGTAACTACAGTTAGTGGGGTTAAAGGAAGTGAAGCAGGAACTATTGAGCTAATAGTATCACCTGAACAAAAAAATCTATGGGGAGTTCAGATTTGGTCTAGTGTACCAAACGTAATGTCTTTAGAAGTGGTATCGCCATCAGGAGAAACTACAGGTGCAATATCACTCTTGATAAATTATACATTTAATTTTACCTTCATATTTGAGAAAACTAATGTTAAAGTGAACTATTATTTGCCTGAAGAGATTACTGGAGATGAATTAATACGCATTAGATTTTATAATTTACAGCCAGGCATATGGAGGCTTAGGATAACTGCAAATTATATCACAAATGGAAGGTATGATGCATGGCTGCCACAAAGAGGTTTAACTGTTGGAAATACTAGATTTAGTTTTGCTGATCCATTTGGGACAATAACCAATCCAGGTAATTCACTTTATATATTGACAGCAGCAGCATATAATCAAAATAATAACAACATTGTTGATTACTCTGGGATGGCATTCTTGGAGTCATACATAAATGTAATTGACATTGCTGCAGGTGGCGTAAATGCATTGACTGTAGCACCTGGAAATAAAACAGCAGTAGTTAATGGGACTAGTGTATCAGCAGCGATTGTTTCAGGTGCTTGTGCAATGTTGTTTCAATGGGGGATTGTTGATGGACATCAGCCAGAAATGTTTTCTGAAACACTTAAAGCTTATCTTGCAAAAGGAGGAATTGCAAGAAGCGGAGATATTATACCTAATCAATATTGGGGATATGGAATCTTGAATGTACCAAAGATATTTGAAAATATGACATAAATCATAATATTAAGCATCACATTTAATGCCAGGCAAACTTTTGTAGTATATTATAAAGTTTGGCTGGCATTATCTTAGGTGTACATGGCTCTATGTCAGGGTCTCCATCTTGGCAGTTTGGTTTTGAAAGTCCATGTACATGAAGTGCAGTTGGTGTATCTAATTTATTTTCTACAGTAAGACTTATCAATTCACCTTGTTTAATTACTATTATTGGACCTGGAGTAGAACAATTATATCCAAACGCATTTATAGCAAGGTTACTCAGTATATTATGTTTAATTGGTTCTGCAGTTAAATGAAAGTATCTGGTATTCTTTTCAAGATAATATTTAGCAAAAGGGATATCAGGAGAGGCAAGTTTACTTTTCGTGTTTTCCATTAAGATACTCCTTACAAAAGTAATTAAAATATTTGCGCATTATAGAATATGGTTTTAACAAGTTAACTGTTACAATATCTAAATGAAAGAAATTATAAATATATAATTATTACATAAAATAAGGTTTTTCAAATACTTGATTTTTGTCCTAATATATACTATAATCAATACTGCGAAAAAAAGTAAATATAACTAGATACGGTTGGGCAAATTATATAATTTGTTTTCAAGCAATTAGTTTCTGGGGTGGGAAACTCTTTTTAGAGTATTCTCACCTTTTTGTTTTATGGAGTTTTTTTATTTAAGAAAAGAGTTTTATAAAATAGATTATTGGACATATGAATAGGGAAGGAGATCATGGATGAAAAACAAAATTAAAAATAAAGTATTAACCCCGTTTTTATATTTTTTTAAGAATGAATCGGCTAGTGGAATAATACTTTTAGTTTGTACTATTTTAGCAATTGTAGTTGCTAATTCAAAGTTTTTATCAGTGTATGAAAATATACTGCATACTGATATAACTATAGGATACGGTGAGTTATCTTTATCTATGTCCGTTCTTCATTGGATTAATGATGGGCTCATGGCTATATTCTTTTTAGTTGTTGGTATGGAAATAAAGAGAGAAGTAGTATTTGGAGAGCTTAAATCATTTAAGAAAACAATACTTCCAATATCTGCAGCTATAGGAGGAATGATCGTTCCAGCAATAATATATGCATTATTTAATTATAAAGAAGTAACTATTACAGGATGGGGAATTCCAATGGCAACAGATATTGCATTTGCTATTGGGATGCTTTCATTAGTTGCAAAAAATGCACCTAAGGGTATAACTGTTTTTCTTACAGCATTAGCCATAGTTGATGATTTAGGAGCTATTATAGTTATAGCAATATTTTATAACAGTCAGATTTCATGGTTAGCTCTTGCTATGGGATTAATAGTTTTTATAGCACTTTTACTAGCTAATAAATTTAAAATAAAATATACTTCTGTCTACATTGTTATGGGAATAATTCTATGGATCTGCCTTTTAAAATCTGGAATACATGCAACAATTGCAGGAGTTTTACTTGGGATGTCATTACCAATAGGAGAAAATATTCATAAATTTAAATCTTCAATTTTATATAAGCTTCAGCATGTTTTAACACCTTGGTCTAGCTTTGGAATTATGCCGATATTCGCTTTTGCAAATGCTGGAATAACAATTAATGCCGATAGCTTTTCGAAAAATATATTTTCACCAGCATGTTTGGGGATTATATTTGGACTTTTTATTGGCAAACAAGTGGGTATATTTGGAACTTCATATATTTTAGTAAAATTAAAAATTGCTAAATTACCATCTAATGTAACTAAAAGACATTTATATGGAGCAAGTGTTCTTGGGGGTATTGGATTCACTATGTCAATATTTGTTTCATCTTTATCATTTGACGATGCAACCATATTATCAATGGCAAAAATGTGTATTATGATTGCTTCAATTTTAGCAGCAATATATGGAACTATAGTTTTTAAAGTCATTAAGACAAAAAGTAAAAAACTAAGTGCATCATAAAAAGATATACCAAAAGGTTAAGTTTAATAAGGTAAAGTATTAAGCTTATTTAAGAAATAACGATCTCTCCATCTCCGGTTACTATAATTTTATATCCTTCTTCAAGAGGAAAAAGATTATATTTTTGTGACTGAGGCCATAACCGAATAGATTGAATAGGAGTTTCCTTAGTGTCTAAAATAAGTACATAAATGCGCTCATTAAAAGAAACATTTTGAATTGTATATTCCTTACTGGAAGATAAATTTAAATCTTCAGCTTTATAGAAGCCTTGTTTAAAAGTTTTAGGTTGAGCATTAACAGGAATTATAAAAATAGAAAATGATAAAAATGTACACAGTAAAAATATTGACGTACTTTTTTTCATAAAAACATTCCCTTCATATTTTAAATACAATAAAAGTTGGTAATTTACTTTTATTATGCAAAATTATAAAAAATATATACCATACTAATAATTGTTTTAGAATATGTTGGTGAAGTCTGTGATTTTAGATATATTTTTCACTATGCTGAATGAAAATGCCTTTAGCTTCAATCATTGAATTTACCGATCTTGGAAATTAGTTTGAGGATAAAAATTAAGACCGTAAAAAAGATTAGCTTTAGAGCCTCAGGGCGGTATGATACACTTAAAACGTAGTAATTAAAAAGTTTTAATTATCAGAGTATTAAGATATTGGAGGATACAAAAGTGTCAGTAGAAAAAATGAGTGAATTTTTTACTAAACGCGTAGATGATTATGATAAACATATGATTAATAGTGTAGAAGGATGCAAAGAGGGATATGTTAAAATGGCAGAATTGCTGCCAAAAGATGTTAATGAAATATTAGATTTGGGATGTGGAACTGGATTAGAACTTGATGAAATATTTAAAACTAAGCCGTATATACATGTAACCGGTATAGATTTAACTAAGGCTATGTTAGATAAGTTGAAACAAAAGCATTCAGATAAGAATTTATCATTAATAAATGCAAATTATTTTGATTATGATTTTGGTAGCTGTAAATTTGATGCAGCAATATCATTTCAAACTATGCATCATTTTTCACATGAAAAGAAGATTAAGTTATATTCAAAGGTTTTTAATGCATTAAAAGCGAATGGCCAGTATATTGAATGCGATTGTATGATAGAAAATCAAGAAGAAGAAAATTTTTATTATAGTGAGAATGAAAGAATACGAAAAGAAAACAATATTCAAGATAATGAGTTTTATCATTATGATACGCCTTGTACTATTGATAATCAAATTAAAATGTTATATAAAGCTGGTTTTGAAAACGTTGAGATGAATTTTAGAATTGGAAATACTACAATAATTGTTGCTAGAAAGTGATGTTGTCTCATAGCTAAAAAGTATATTATTATATTAAGTACTTTTAGGAGGGAGATGTGAATAATGAAAAAGAAACTGATAATTATTAATGGAACTATGGGGGTTGGTAAGACAGCAACCTGCAAAGAATTAAATAAAAAACTTGAAAATTCAGTATGGCTTGATGGTGATTGGTGTTGGATGATGAACCCTTTTAAAGTGAATGATGAAAATAAAAAGATGGTAATTAATAATATAACGTATCTATTACGAAGCTTTTTAACTAATTCATCAATAAAATATATTATTTTCAATTGGGTAATACATGTAGAAAATATTTTTAGTGACGTATTAGAGCCATTGAATGATTTGGATTTTGAAGTTGTTAAGATAAGTCTCACCTGCAGTGAAGAAGCTTTGAAAAAGAGGATACTACAGGATGTTAAGAGTAATTTGAGAGAAGAAGCTTGCTTAAGCAGAAGCATTGAACGTCTTAAAATGTATGAGAATATGACTACAGAAAAAATTGATACAAGCAATCTTTCTATATTAGAAACTGTAGATAAGATAATGAAGATTGTTTAACTATATATAAATCAACAGCTTTTAACTTGGATTTGTGTGATGCTAAACCCAAATTACATAATATGATTATGTTAAGATATGTTTTGTTAAAAGTACTTAAACTTATTGAAGAGTTGAGTGCAGTTTAATGGAATACAAGAAGCTGTAAGAATTCTAAGTTTGAAGCTATTGATCTTCATAAGCTCTGTAATAATTAGATTTACAATTATTACAGAACTTTAAAGTTAAATTAAGATAATATTAACAAAAGATCATTTATCAATATAATTGCCACTTATTTCATTTACATTATCAACTATAAAAAGATTATGCCCGTTAGTGTACTTAAGGTTATATTGTGTAGAGATACAACCAGAATTTTCATCGATTTGATAATATTTATAATTATGAATATTATTGATTGAATTATTTTTATTTTTCATTTTATATATTCCTCCAGCCTTGAGTCATAATGGTAATGTTCATGTTTGATCTTTCGAGATTACCTTCAAAGATATAACCATTAGACTCATTTAATGTTTCGATAATACCAGAGCATACAGAAAAATTACCATTATCATCTGCAGCCTCTTCAGCTATAAAGGGAGAATTTAATTTGAAATCATTCTCATATATTTTATATAGATTCCAGATCTTTTTTTCAAATTCTTGATTACAGTATGTTACAGGGAGTTTTATATCTTCTTTTGCTTCCTTACGTGTAATCATATAATTGTGGGAAGGCAGTCTTTCTGTAAGAATATTTATAATTTCATTTATTTTATATTCATCTGTATACTCCATATGCATCAGCAGAAGCTTTTTTGCTATAGAACGTATTAGAGCATGAGTTCTATATACACTTCCAGCAGCAAGAGGATGAACATATTCAGTTAATTCTAGAAACATATTCATTAATGATTCATCAGTTTTAAGTCCAACTATATCTTTAGCCAAGGATATAAAAGAATAAACATCTTCAACATTGATTGGAAGCTGATTATGTAGATCATTTTCCTTTGTGCTGAAAGGGCTGATTATGTTAGGGTCTACAGGACTAAGCTCTGACATTCTTCCCATAACTATTTCAGAAGCTCCAAGGCATATAAGAGTTCCTGAACTATATGCTTTATATGGTATAATTACCGAGAAGTTATCAGTGAATTCATAGATAAGTTCGACTAATCGTAAAGCGGTAAGGATGTCGCCACCCTTGGTATATAGTATTAAATCAATTTTGTCATTCTTATTTAGAGTTTTTAATTGATCATAAAATATTGGAATGATATCTGGAGCAATTCGTATGCTTACATTTTTTCTATCACCACAAATGTAGCAAATTACTTTTGAATTTCTTTCTTCTGATATTTCTTTTATAAGATTTATTCTATTAATATTATCCACGCAGTTACCACTTCCTTTTATAAATTACTTTTTATAATACCTAGATAGTTTGTTCAAAAAGATAAAAAATAATATAAAAATAATGAGTATACAAATTTTTTTTTAGAACAAAATAAGACGGTAATTTGAAAATTAAATTCAAAAGGGAGGAAGTTACGATGAAAGAAAAAACAAATGTAAATGTTAATGGAATGAAGGTAAAATTAGCTCCAATGAGCGCAAACACATCTTTTGGAGGAAAAAGCGTATCATATGGAATTTTAGGAGAAGAAGGAAGTCAAATAAATGCTTTGGGTAATCAAGCGGGAGGATCTGGTAATTTGAACTGGGGAAATGCATATGGAGAAACTAACGGTATAAATAACTGGCAGCAATCATTTGGTGCATATCCAGCTATTTCAGCTTCAAATTATAATCAATATTCCAGCGGAACAATAGGTCAAGGTATGCAATATGGTCAATATGGAAATCAGTATGGTCAATACGGAAATCAATATGGGCAATTGAACTATGCAAAAAGATTTAATCAAGGTCAATCATTGCAACCTAACGTAGATATATCAGAAACCTCAAATGATATAGTGATATCAGCTTATGTGTCAAATGATATTATGAATGATGTTGCTTTAAATATTTCTGAGGATTCAGTTACTATTTCAGGTTCAGTATGGAATGGAAGAGAAAGTATTGCGTTAAGAAGAATAATCCCACTTTCAACAAGTGTAAGAGCTGAAGCTTGTGATGCTTCTTTACAAAGCGGTACTCTTGAAATAAGACTTCCTAAAACAGAAAAAATGAATAGAAATAAGCCAACATTATCAAAAGACGTTCAAAATATTAATTAATATTAAGGCGTGTATATAATTGGTTAAGATTAAAACAAGACATAAAGATATAATAATAATTCTATAAATAAAAGGAGCATTTAAAGCAAAAGAGCTTTAAGTGCTCCTTTTATTTATAGAAAAGAAGTGCGGAAAATTAATAAAATTTACAAGTTTTATGGATTAATAATTATATTAATAATAATTATAATTACATTAGGCGGTTAGAGTTGATTTTTGAATTAGTTCTACATAATATATGATTTAAAATTATAATTTAGATTGTTTTAATGCATGAGTGATTATTGGAATATATATGAAAAAATAATAAAATTATATTGAATAAAATTTAATAAAAATAAATAAAAATTCAATTTTCTGAAAAATAAATATAAGGGGGGAGCCGTTGAAATACAAGGAATTAAATGATATCATATAGTAAAAAGGAAGAAATAAGAGCATATAAGAGAAATATATAGGTAATATAACTATAAACAGATACTCAAAGAATGTACTTGTTGAAAAATGTCGAAACTGTGATAGTATAAAAACATGGACTTCGTAGAAACGGTAAACATGAATAAATTTTAAAAAATACGTTTACATATTAAAGTAAAGAAGCCAAATAAAAAATACAAAGGAGAAAAACTAATGAAGAAAGCTTTTTTGACAAAGATAGTGACAGCGGTTATTGCAGCGAGTACAATGACTACTCTAACACCATTAGGAGTATCTGCAGAGACTATTGATCAATCAAATTACAATTATTACGGCAACTTATTACAAAGTTATCAAAATAGAATGCCAAAACCAGCGAATGTAGGTTGGGTTAATAACAATGGACAATGGTCTTTCTTTGATAATAAAGGTGCAAAACAAACAGGAGTAATTAACGTTAATGGTCAAACCTATTGTTTAAATCAAAATGGAGTAATGGAAACAGGAAATGTTACAGTTAATAATAGCACATATACATGTTCTCAAAATGGACAAGTAGTAGGAACTCAAACGCCTACAGCAGATAAAGTGTTTGACGCAAATAACAATGTAGTTAAAAATAACAATAAAACGTCTACAGTTACTACTTCAACTGGAAATAATGGAACTACAACTAAGAATAACACAGGAAGTACAAAAACAAATACAGGAACAACTACGAATTCAGGAAATACTACTGGTAAAAACACAGCTAGTACAAATACTTCAACAAGTACAGGAAGCACAACTAATACATCTGCCAGCACAAATTCAGTAGATGTACAAGGACTACCTAAGTTGCCTTCAAACTACTCTGTAAGTGTACAAGCTGCTGCTGAACAAAAAATTCTTGATTTAATGAATCAAAAAAGAACAGAAGCAGGTCTTAAGCCACTAACTATTGACAATACATTAGTGCAAGTAGCAAGATATAAGAGTAATGACATGATACAAAATAACTTCTTTGACCACACAAATCCAGATGGAACAAAGTGGACAAACTGGTTGCAAACATTAGGATATAAGTATACAACAACTGGAGAAAATATTGCATATAATACTAGTGATGCAAATCAATTATTTGATCAATGGTGGAACTCTCCAGGTCACAGAGCAAACATGATGAATTCTTCATATACTAAGGTTGGTATAGGAGTAGTTTATGGAAATGGAAAATACATGGGAACACAAGAATTCTCAAACTAGTATATAGACATCCAATTTTAAATTTAGAGTTATGTGGTAACTAACCGAAATCACATACATATTTATTCCATAGGACTTATGAAATTTTCGCTGGAAAGTTCTAAGTGAAAGGTTGTACCCATTTCTGCGTGTTCCTCAAGCAAGTTGAGGACAAGCAAAAATGGAACAACCTTTCACTAACAACTTTAGAGCAGCTTAATTTCAAATGCCTATTACATAAATATGTATGTGATTTCTGATATAGGTACACATAAAAGTTTAATTAAGTATAGATAATTATTCTATATATTAGTTTAATTTATTAGTTGTAAGCTTTTCGCGTTAATTAATGGAGAGCTATACTACTGGCAAAAGATACGTTAAGTGAAAAAGTTTGAAAAATGTAAACAGAGGTTAAACTGCCATATGCAATTTAACTAAATTAAATTTTATGAATTTATCAGATGAGTTGAATTCTATAAATTTATGAATTTGACACTGGATTAGTATAATGATATAATTTATTACAGAGTGTGAAGCCACACGAAGGGGTACACCACCTTGGGTGTATTTTTTCGTGTGGCTTTTTTTGCGCAAAAGGCATATGAAATTAAATAATAAATGGGAAAGATGTTAGTAGGTGGATTTATTGTTTTGGGATTGTGTCTAATATAAGAAAGGGGTGACAAGGATGGTAAAAATAAATGGAGAAGAAGTAAGTATTGAAAGTGGACTATCTTTAGAAGAAGTTATTGTTAATCAAGGATACACTATAGAAAAAACTGTAGTTGAGCTTAATGGTGAAATAATACCAAAAGCTCAGTATAAACAAACTAATATCAAAGATGGTGATGCCCTAGAAGTAATCAGCTTTGTAGGTGGAGGCTGATATAGATAAACCAGAAACTTAATTTATTACCTGTAATCTTGGGGCTATACTGCACACAGTTGTAAGTTATGAATTAATAATTAAGTCTCCCGAATGGGATTCCTAAAATATATTTTGGAAAAAACTATGGGCTTTTCCACTTCAAACTCATAACTGGTTAGGTTTTTTCTTTAGCTTATCAAAACATTAATTGCAGGTTATAAGTTTAGTTCATATGGTGAATGTGTACAGGTATCCTAAAAATGGTTGCTTATACACTTGGAATTCTTATTGAGATTACATGAATTGGATTAATGTATATGTCAAATTTATATATAGAATACTTATGCATTTAAGTTAGACTTTTGTGTGTATCTATACTAGAAATCATATACATTTTTGTGAAGCAGGCATTTGAAATTGAGCTGCTAAAAGTTCTTAATGTAAGCTTGTTCCGTTTGCTGCTTGTCACGAACTTGTTTCGGGAGCATGCAGAAACGGGTGCATGCTCACATTTAGAACTTTCAGCGAAAATTTCACAAGTCCTGCGGAATAAAAATGCATGTGATTTCGGTAAGTTACCACATAAGTTTAATTTTAAAGTTGCATATCTATAAATAATGTATATGAAGCATTTTATAAGAATATTTAAAGGAGTGGTTATGGTGAAAAAAGATACATTAGTAATTGGGGGACATGAATTTTCTTCTAGATTCATTTTGGGTTCTGGAAAATATAATTTGGAGTTAATTAAGGCGGCAGTAGAAAATGCTGGTGCACAGATAATTACTTTAGCATTAAGACGCGCGAATACAAATGGAGGAGAGAATATTTTAGATTATATTCCAAAAGGAGTAACTTTACTTCCAAATACCTCTGGAGCTAGAAATGCAGAAGAAGCTGTTAGAATTGCAAGACTTGCTAGAGAAATGAGCTGTGGGAATTTTGTCAAGGTTGAAATTATTCGCGACTCAAAATATCTGCTTCCAGATAATTATGAGACAATTAAGGCAACAGAAATCCTTGCAAAAGAAGGCTTTATAGTAATGCCTTATATGCATGCAGATTTAAATGTAGCTCGTGATTTAGTTAACGCTGGAGCTGCATGTATTATGCCCCTTGCATCACCAATTGGTTCTAATAGAGGATTAGCTACAAAAGATTTTATTAAAATATTAGTAGATGAAATTGATCTTCCAATTATAGTTGATGCGGGAATTGGACGTCCATCTCAGGCTTGTGAAGCAATGGAAATGGGAGTTGCAGCTGTTATGGCTAATACTGCTATTGCAACAGCGGGTGATATTCCAGCTATGGCAGGCGCTTTTAGACAAGCTATAGAAGCAGGCCGTGCAGCGTATCTTTCTGGTTTAGGCCGTGTGCTTGATAGAGGTGCAGCAGCATCTTCACCATTAACAGGCTTTTTGCAGGATTAGGAGGGGAAGTTATGAATAAGCAACGCGTAAATCACATGGAATATATGCCGGGAATGGAAGTTTTAGAATCAGATGTAATGGATCAGGTTGTAAGCAGCATGGAAGCTTATGATTATGATAAATACACAGCAGGAGATGTTAGGAAAGCATTAGATAACACTTATCGTACAATAGAAGATTTTGCAGCACTATTATCTCCAGCAGCAGCACCATTTTTAGAAGAAATGGCACGACTTGCACAAGAAGAGACAAGGAAGCATTTTGGTAATTCAATTTACATGTTTACACCTTTATACCTTGCAAATTACTGTGAGAATTATTGCATTTACTGCGGTTTTAACTGTCATAATAAAATACGACGTGCAAAGTTAAATGCTGAGGAAATTGAAAAGGAAATGCAGGCTATAGCTAAAACTGGCTTAGAAGAAATCCTTCTTCTTACAGGAGAAAGCAGAAAGATGTCAGATGTAGAGTACATAGGAGAAGCTTGCAAAATAGCACGTAAATATTTTAAACTGGTAGGACTTGAGGTTTATCCAATGAACTCTGATGAATATGAATATCTTCGTAAGTGCGGTGCTGATTTTGTTACTGTATTCCAAGAAACATATAATTCAGACAAATATGAAACTCTTCACCTAGAAGGACATAAGCGTATTTTCCCTTATAGAATAAATGCTCAGGAAAGAGCACTAAAGGGTGGCATGCGTGGGGTTGGCTTTGCAGCACTCCTTGGACTAGATGACTTCCGTAAAGATGCTTTTGCTACAGGACTACATGCATATCTTCTTCAAAGGAAGTATCCACATGCTGAAATTGCATTTTCATGTCCAAGACTAAGACCAATTATTAATAATGATAAAATTAATCCAAAAGATGTTCACGAGCCACAGCTTTTACAAGTAATAACTGCATATCGTCTTTTTATGCCTTTTGCAAGCATAACTATTTCAACAAGAGAACGTGCAGAATTCCGTAATAATGTAATAGGGCTTGCAGCTACTAAGATTTCAGCAGGGGTAAGTACCGGAATTGGAAGCCACAGCGATGATTCAGAGGATAGAGGCGATGACCAATTTGAAATTGCAGATAACAGAAATGTAGATGAAGTATATGAGGCAATTAAAAAAAGAGGATTGCAGCCAGTAATGAATGACTATGTTTATGTATAGATAAACAACTTTAAACTTATGTGATTTCAAGTATAGGGACACACAAGAATCTAACTTTAAGTAGATAATTATTCTATATATAAAGTTGAGTTTATGAAAATAAGATCCAAGGCTTGATACCTTGGATCTTATTTTATGGATGAAATTTCTTTACTTGCTTTATTAAAATATTTACTTAGCTTCATTAAGGTAATAGCTTTCTTTCTGTTTGCTGTTGAATAAGGCAGATTTTTCATGGAAGCATAAGATGACAGACGATTGTTTTGGAAAAATATAAATTTAATTAGCTCTCTTTCTTCTTTATCTAAATAGTTAAGTGCTGATTTTAAAGCTTCAAAGTCACATTTACTGCAAAGTACATCTTCAAGGCTGTCATCATTTGAGGGTAAATTGTTTTCTAAATCATCAGATAAGGTAAGAGCTTCAGAACCTTCAAGTGAGCTTCTATTCTTAACTCTTTTAATTAAGTCGTTAATATTATTTTTTATTCCATTGGTAGCATAAGCAACAAATCTATGATTTGCACAGTTATACATGGATAGACATTTAAAAAGTGAGTGATAGCATTCGTTTTGTATATCATTTTTATCATATCCGTGTAGAAAAGTTCTTTTTGCAATGTTAAGTATTAAAGGTCTAAATTCTTTAGCTAACTTTTCCTTGGATAATGTATCTCCAGCCTTTGACTTTAGTACTAAGTTTTCAATGTATTCATAATCCATATAGGACCTCCTTGATAATTAATAAAGAAATATACTTAGAGAAAAAATAGATGTAAAATTATTCCTGTAAAAAGTATATATGAGGTGGGGATACTTATTTTTTTAGAAATTAGAAAGTTTAGTTATAGAAATTATAAAAATGTTTCTATATTTAACTTGATTAGACTTAGGAATTTCTATTATGATATCTTTATGGACAAAATTATATAAGGCGCATGAAAATAAAGAACAAGTCCAAAGTTGCCATTTATTTGATTGTGCCTAAAGCAAAAGGAGAACTTTTATGGAATTTAGAAAATCAGTTGAAGCTGATATTGATAATATAATGAACATAATTAAGCAGGCTCAAAGTTATTTTAAGGAAAATGGAATTGATCAGTGGCAGAATAATTATCCGAATTCAGAAACAATCAAAAATGATATTAAGTGTGAAAATAGTTATGTGTTATTAGATGAAAACAAAATTGTTGCCACAGCTGTGATTTCCTTCGATGGAGAAAAAACTTATGATACCATTTATAATGGAGAATGGCTTAGTAATAATAAATTCGCAGTTGTTCATAGGATAGCAGTTGATAATAGCTGCAAGGGAAGAGGAGTATCGTCATTAATTATAAAAAATGTAGAGAAGCTTTGTCTGGAGAAAGGTATACATAGCATTAAAATAGATACTCACAAAGAAAATATGTCTATGCAGAAACTATTAAAGAAAAATGAATTTAAATATTGCGGGATAATTTATCTAGAAGATAAAAATGAGAGAATAGCCTTTGAAAAGTTAATATAGATTAAGAAAAGGAGCTTTTTATATAATATATGAAATTTTATTATGCACCCATGGAAGGAATTACAGGACATATTTATAGAAATGTCCACAATGACCTTTTTAAAAATGATATGGACAAATATTTTTCACCCTTTGTTGTTGCAAATCAAAGCAAAAGCCTTAAGACAAAAGAATTAGTTGATATCTTACCTGAAAATAATCAAGGGATAACTTTAGTTCCACAAATACTAACCAATAATGCGAAAGATTTTATAAATACAGCAAAAAAAATGAAGTATCTTGGATATGATGAAATTAATTTAAACTTAGGATGCCCATCTGGAACTGTGGTTTCGAAAAATAGAGGTTCAGGATTTCTTTCAAAAAGAAAGGAATTGGATGAATTTCTAGAAGAGATTTTTTCTGAGGCAGTAACTAAAATTTCAATAAAAACGAGACTAGGAAAAGACAAGCCTGAAGAGTTCTATGAGCTTATTAAAATATTCAATAAATATCCTATGGAAGAGCTTATAATTCATCCAAGAACCCAAAAGGATTTTTATGGAAATGAACCTAATCTTAAGGTCTTTAAAGATGCATTAAGCCTAAGCAAAAATACTGTCTGCTATAATGGTGATATTTTTACAGTTGAAGCTTATAAAGAGTTTACTAAGAATTTTAAAAGTGTCCAAACAATAATGCTCGGCAGAGGACTGCTAGCAAACCCTGAACTTGTAAGAAATATTATTAATGGGACTAAACTTAATAAGGAAACTTTAAAAGAATTCCACGATAGAATATATGAAGCATATAAGAAGTATCTTAGTGGAGAGATTTATGTATTACATAAAATGAAGGAATTATGGTTTTATATGATTAAGATGTTTCATGATGGTGAAAATTATGCGAGGAGAATAAGAATGTGTGATAATTTCAAGGATTATGAGGCAGCAGTGCTATGTTTATTTAAAGAAAGAGAGCTTATATAACAATAAGACCAAACATTATGATGTTTGGTCTTATTGTTATAAACTTGACTTTATTAAACTTTAAATTATTGGTATTTATCATATAAAAGTCAAGCTACTCTTTATCTATTTTTACTCGTAACATTTTATTTTTAACTTTTACTGCGTATTTTAATTCATATGCTGGTGCACCATTATTAATTGCTTTTGCAATTTCGTCCATTTCTTTTTTTATATTTTCCTCATCAGCATACCAACCAAGTAAAATTGATTTTTCTCCCCAAAACGATCCATTATTAACACCAATAAGCCAATATTTAGGCTCGTCATTTTTGGCTTTATAAATTACATGTGACGCCAAAACCTTGTAGCAATTAACAATTAATTTTCCGTCATATGATTTAATAGTGATTTTACCAGTTGGTACAATTATATTAGTGGCTAAAGTTTCTTTACTTTCAGTAGAATTCATTTCACCTAACATTAAATAATCTAAGGACACATTAAGTTCTTTAGATAAAATAATCAATTTTTCTATTTCCGGATAGCTACTTCCTTGTTCCCATTTAGAAACTGCTTGACGGCTAACTCCAATTATTTCTGCTAGCTCTTCCTGCGAAATATGTCTTTCTTGCCTAAGTGATTTTAAATTAGCTGCAAATCCCATGATTTCTTACCTCTTTTCTTCATTATCATATGTAAATTATAATAGGTTTTACATTAAAATAACACTAACCTGCAATTGCAAATTCGCAACTCATATTTGCATTGTTCATAAGTTTTATAGAAAAATGCTTCAATGTTAATTTTTCTTCGTTTTTCTCTCCGCTATATAAACCCTAATCTTAAGTATCAATTTCGCATTTAATGCAGTATTTAATTGAAGTTTTTATAATTATTAAGGTTTTAATAAATATACATGATAAACTGTTAAAATTATCATGTAAAATAATAGAAATGAATGCTGAAAAATGTTGAAACACCAAAAGTTGAATGATAGAATATAGTTATAGTTGAAAAATTTTGGATACAGACTTTTATGGTGCATATTTATGCTATGTTTTATGCAGCTTTAATTTTGAAACGCATTTAATAGAAGATGACATTATTTGATAAATTGTTACTGTGACAAAGTAAAAATCATTTCTTTTTGTTTTAATTATAGCTATTCTATTTTAAGAGGGGTATTAGATTATGAAGGTGTCTTTTAGGATAAAATTATTTATCTTTTGTGTGGTCATTATATTATTTACATCGATTCCTATTGCAATAATTACAAGGAATTATATGATTAATTCCTTGAAGGAGGATTTGGTATCAGATAGTAAGAGGCAGGTAGAAGAATTAGATGATAATATTTTGAGTTTAATCAATAATATGAAAGAAAATGCAAAAATATTAGCAGATGATAAAGATATTAAAAAAGCTGATGAATCAGTATCTGCCTTATTTAATATAAAAGATGTTGATGTAAATAAGAAATATTCAGGACAGATACAAGGGCTGGAGAGTGATATTTATAGTAAGCTTGAACTTTATGCTAGAACTCATAGTGAGACGCAATATGCATGCTTTGGAACTAAATGGGGTGGGTACATTCAATGGCCAGATGGACTCGGAAATGGTAATTTTGATCCTAGAAAGAGGCCATGGTATTCTTTAGCTTTAGAGCATCCAGATGAGGTAGTTATTTCAGATCCTTATGGAGTTGAAATTGATAAAACTAATAATATAATCATAAGTGCATGCACTACTGTAAGAAATGATTCTGGTGATATAGTTGGAGTAATATCTATTGATACAAGTTTAAATAAATTATCAGATATTATAAGAAATACAAAAAGTATAAATAATGGGTATTATTTTTTGTATTTAAAAGATGGAACTATATTGGCGAATGCAAATTCAGATTTAAACTTTAAAAACATAAAAGGTTTGGAGGAAAAGAATTCTGAAAGCAGTAGTACTAACAATTTTGAATTTAGTGATACTTCTAAATTTATAAATACGGAAAATGGTAGTTTTGATGCTGCTGTAAATGGAAGCGATAGTTTTGTTAATGTCTATACATCACCTTACACAGGGTGGAAGCTTGCAACCGTCATACCTAAAAATGAATTTATGACGGAAGTAAGAAATGTTGAAAATATGATAATTAAAATTACAATTTGCATTTTAATATTAGGAATAGCTTTAACTTATTTTGTTATTAAAACTATAACTTCTCCAATAAAAAAATTGACTACTCTTATGAAAACTGTTGAAGAAGGAGAGCTTTTGGTTAAAGCAACTATTGAAACGAATGATGAATTTGGAGCCTTGGGAGGTTCATTTAATTTGATGATGGAGCGTTTGAATTCAAATTATGAGGAGCTATCAGCTTTGTATGAAGAATTAGTAGCTACAGAGGAAGAGCTTAGAACTCAATATGAAGAACTTCAACATAATGAAGAAGCTTTAAGAAATAGCGAGGAAAGATATAAGCTTGCTTTAGAATGTGCTAACGATTCAATTTGGGAATGGAATCTAGATACTGGAGAGTTTTTCTGCTCTGATAAATTGATGGATATTATTGGTGATGAATGGAAGATATATAAGGATGCCAGAGACTTTACATATAATTTAGTTCATACTGAGGATTTGGATAGACTAGAAAAAGAAATAAATAAACATATTAATAATGAAACAAAATCTATAGAAATTGAATATAGGCTCAAAAGAAATGATGGTTATTATGTTTGGGTATTGTGTAAAGGAAAGGCTATAAGAAATTCTGAAAATAAGGTTTTAAAACTTGCAGGTTCAATTTCAGATATATCAAGAAAGAAGCTTTCAGAAGAAAAATTGGAGTTTATGGCTTATTATGATACACTCACTAAACTTCCGAATAAAGCTTTACTTATTAAGAAACTAAACGAGCAGTTTAAAATTAGCAAAAAAGAACAAAAATCAGGAGCCGTGTTCTTTATTGATTTAGATGATTTTAAAAATATAAATGATTTAATGGGACATAAATATGGCGATGAAGTACTTGTTTATTTATCGAGGTATTTACATAAAATAATGCGTGAAAGAGATATTGTATGCAAATTCAGCGGCGATGAATTTATAATAATTAGTCCTTTAATTGAAGAAGCTGAAGTTGAAGATTATGCAAATAAAATGCTAGGGTTATTTAATCAGAGTCTTAATATTGACAACACACAAACATTTGTGACAGCAAGTATTGGAATTGCATTATATCCTAAGGATGGCATGGATGCAGATACAATAATAAAAAATTCAAGTTTAGCTATGTATAAAGCAAAAGAGATGGGTAAGAATAGGTATGCATTATATAATCATGAAATTTATTTAAAGTTGGAAAGAATAAATAATATTAATAATATATTAAGAAATGCTATTATCAATAATGAATTTAGTGTCAATTATCAACCACAATATGATACCGTAAAGAATGAAGTGTTTGGATTTGAAGCATTAATTAGGTTAAATAGCAGAGAGCTTGGCTTCATATCTCCAGCAGAATTTATTCCAATAGCAGAAAAGTATGGTTATATAACAGAAATAACGCTGTGGGTCTTAAGAGAAGCCTGCAAACAGAGTGTTCAGCTTTTTGAAAATGGTTATAATTTTAAAAGTATGAGTATTAATATTTCATCTGTTGATTTACAACAAGCTGGTTTTCTAGAAAAAGTTATAGAAATTATTGAGGAAACAGGTGTAGAAACTAAGTTTATTGAATTAGAAATTACTGAGACAGTATTAATGAAATCCATAGATTCAAGCATAGATATATTGAAAGAATTTATGAATATGGGAATTAGAATTGCTCTCGATGATTTTGGAACAGGTTATTCTTCGCTTGCTTATTTAAGAAAAATTCCAATAAGTACATTAAAGATAGATAAATCATTTATAGATGATATTCATTCTAGTAATGTAGAAAAATCCATCATTAATAGTGTAATTAGAATGGCCCATGCTATGGATTTAAAGGTAGTAGCAGAAGGAGTTGAAAATAGAGAACAATTTTTAATTCTAAAAGATAAAAGTTGTGATTATATTCAAGGTTATTACTTTAGTAAACCACTGCCTGCAAGCAAAATTGAGGAAATATTTATATAAATCATGCTATAGCCTTGTATTAGCGTTAGAGTAAGGCAAAGGAGAGATCATAGATGAAAAAGATTATGAATATAATAGTGCTTATAGCTTTAATTGTAGGCATATATTCATTTTTTCACATGAGGAAAGTAAAAAATCTTCAAGCTATAAATGGAAATATGTATCTCGATAAATATGATTTCGCAGGACAAGGAATAATTGATTTGGATGGACAGTGGGAAATATATAATAATGAATTATTAACCCCAGAGGATTTGAAAAATAGAAAACCAGATCAATATTTAACGATTCCAGGCAACTTAAAGGAGCAGCTAGGAGAAAATAATGCAGGATATATGACTTTAAAATTAGAAATAGAAGTTCCAAAAGATGTTATATATGGATTTAGAATAAAAAGGTTATTATCAGCTTCAAAACTTTGGGTAAATGGAATAGTTCAAGGCGAGGTTGGAAAAGTCGGAAAAAGCTATGAGGATGAGAAGGCTATATATCTGCCAATATACTCATATTTTATGCCTGAAGATGGGCATATTGAAATTGTAATTCAGACTTCAGACTATAGAGAAGTGTTTCCTACTATTCAGTCAATGGAGCTTGGACTTAAAGATCAGATAATAAATGAATCGCTTATTGCTTCTGGAATAGACTTTATAATATTTGGCGGATTGCTCGTAATAGAATTAATCTTCATATCGCTATATAAAAGAATGCCGAATAAAAAATCATATTTATTTTTTGTTATATTATGTTTGTTTATACAATTAAGATGCTTGTTTTTAAATGAGAGAATAATTGTCCATTTCTTTCCTAATATGCCTTTTGAGTTATTAAGCAAAACAGCAGCACTTACATATTATTTATGGATACCAGTATATGTGTTTTTCATAAAAGATGTATTTACTAATATGAATAGGAGAACTGTTATGATATCATCAATGTTCTCTATAATTTTTGGAGGTATATGTCTTTTTACTAACAATACTTTTTATGATAAACTGTCAGTTCCAGGTGAAATAATTGTAATTATTATTGCAGCTGATATATTTGCCTTCCTCATAAAAAAAGTTAAAGAAAAAGAACAAAACAGCATAATATCCCTCATAGCTTTTGGCGGTTTAATCATAACTGGAGTTAATGATATGCTTGTTAATAATGGACTGCCATATGTTGGTAGATATCTTTTTCAAATAGGTATGTTTATATTTGTACTTTTAGAAACTTATTCCTTAACTTTAAATTATACATATCAAGTAAATAAAACAAAAATTCTTAAAGAAAAAAACAAAGAGATATATGAAAAATCTATAAGAGATGGACTTACCAATTTATATAATAGATATTACATTGACAAAATTTTAGACGATATGATTGATGAATATATAGAGAGCGGAGCTATCTTTACTATAATGATGATTGACGTTGATTTTTTCAAGCATATTAATGATACTTATGGTCATTTATGTGGAGACAAGGTGCTTATGGATATTAGCAGTTTTCTTATGGATAATTTAAGAAAGACAGATTTTATTGGACGCTATGGCGGAGAAGAATTTATTATTATTTTTCCACATACAAGGATACAAGAAGCTAATAAAATAGCAGAAAATATAAGAATAAGTATTGAGGCACTTCAAGTAGATGAACATATAAAAGTAACAATAAGCGGTGGTTTGTATGAAAATAATACAAAAGTAAAACAGTTGGCTATACAAAATGTTGATAAGCTATTATATTTAGCAAAAGAAAAAGGCAGAAATAGAATAGAAGTAATGGAAGAAGAGGAGGAGGAAAGTAGAGAGTGATGCTTAAAGCATTATCAAAAAAATAACAAGTCGTCATCAGCCAGCCTATTTTTCATCATACTTCATCAGTGGAGTAACTGAATATACCAGATATTGGGGCAATATACTTCATTGTCTGATGAAAAATATCCTCGGCGTATTTGTACTTGCTATTTTCTTTCATATGTTTTATCTGCAATTTAGTTGTTTTATATGTGCGAAAATATATTTATGAAATTTTCAGCAGCAGGAGATATATAACTATTTTTAGACCACGCTAGAGCTAATTGGGTTAAAAGCAGTTCGTTATCAATTTCTTTGCATATTAAATTTGAAGAACTAATTAATTCAAATGAAGATTTTGGGACTATAGCGATTCCAAGGCCATGCTTTGCCCAAAGTAAAGAGGTTCTCGCGTCTTCATTTATGCAAAATACATTTGGCTCAAAGTTACAATCAGCACATGCCTTATATATGACTTCTTTGTACCTTTTATAGAATATTAAGGGTTTTTCATTTAATTCACAAATACGAATTACTTTGTTTTCAGTCCAATTTAATTCTTTTCTCATTGCCGCAATCATAGGTTCTTTATGTAGATAAATTGATTTGATTTCTAAGCTGCTAAAGGGAGTTCTTACAAAAGCAAGCTCAATTATACCTTTACTTAGCAGTTCTAATAATTCATAGGTATTACCTTCAGAAAGTTCAAAATTTATAAAGGGATATTTTTTATGAAACTCATTGAATTTACTATTTAAAATATAAGAGCCTGAAGAGGAGATAGTGCCTACTGACAGGGTTCCAGAAATTCCTTTTTGCAAGTCTTTAACTTCATTTGCAGCGGTTTCTGTTAAAGCTAAAATTTGTTTAACACGCTTATAAAATATACGTCCTGCATTAGTTAGTTTAATATTCCGGCTTCGGCTTCCACGTTCAATAAGCTTCATACCAAGTTCTTCTTCAAGGCTTTTAAGCTGATAAGTCAAAGGAGGCTGTGCCATATGAAGCTTCTTAGCTGCACTTGTTATCTGACCTTCTTCTACTATTGTATAAAAATATTTTAATTGCTTAATATCCATTTTTACCTCTTTCTATATAAAAAATATATATTTCATGTGTATATTATGTATTTTTAATATATAGATATTTTCGTTATAATGGTAAATGAAATTTGAAAAATATTCAATAACTTTTTAATGTAAAGGGAAATATACAAAATTTTTTATATATGTTTTAAGCAGTATGAAAAGTTAAAAGTATTACTACGAAGTGGCATTGTATAGTCACTTTGTTCTGATAGATCAGTTTGCTGTATAATTCTTTGAATTATGTAATTTTATAAGCAAAATCTCAATTAAAAAATGAAAAAAGTAATTAAATATAAACTATAAGGAGCTGATATTAAATGAAAGAATCTATTCATAAATATTTTCAAGTTGGAACTATCCAATGGATGAGTTATCCAAAACATGAAGCACTTGATGCTATAAAAAAAATAGCTAGCGATGACTATTTTGATGCAATAGAAATCTGTAGATTTGACGATGACGACAATAGGATTAAGGCTAAAAAGTTGCTTGGGCAATCTCATTTGAAGATATGCTATGGAGCACAGCCAGCATTACTTGGAACAAAGTTAAATCCAAATGATATTGATGAAGAAGGCAGAAAGAAAGCAGAGGATATTTTAATTAAAGCAATAGATGAAGCTGAATATTTAGGTGCAAAAGGAATTGCTTTTTTAGCTGGAAAGTGGGAAGAAAAAAATAAAAGTCTTGCTTATGAGCAGCTACTTAAGACTGCAAGAGCTATCTGTGACTATGCGGCAGCAAAAGATATGTTTATAGAACTGGAAGTTTTTGATTTTAATATGGATAAGGCTGCCTTAATTGGACCCGCACCATATGCAGCACATTTTGCTGAAGACATTAGGAAAACGCACAATAATTTTGGATTACTCGTAGATCTTTCACATTTTCCAACAACATATGAAACCTCTAAATTTGTAATTAAAACCTTAAAACCATATATTACACATTTTCATATTGGGAATGCGATGGTAAAAAAAGGAAGAGAAGCTTATGGCGACCAACATCCACGTTTTGGTTTCCCGGACAGTTCAAATGATACATTGGAATTATTGGATTTCTTCAATGCACTAATAGAAGAAGGTTTCTTTGACGCAAAAAATCCATATGTATTGTCTTTTGAAGTAAAACCATGGGGAGATGAAGAACCAGATATTATTCTAGCAAATACAAAACGTGTCTTAAATCGTGCCTGGGCATTATTAGAAGATTAAATTTATTTGTAAATACTTAGAAAGGAAGAGATAAAGAATGAAAATTGTGATTCTAGATGGCTATACATTAAATCCAGGAGATCTTGATTGGAAAGGGATGGAGGAGCTTGGAGCTTGTACAATATATGATCGAACTTCCCATACAGACATAGAAGAAATAATCAAAAGAATTGATGATGCAGAAGTTGTCATTACTAATAAAACACCAATATCAAAATTTGTAATGGATTCTTGTCCAAACATAAAATACATAGGAGTACTAGCTACAGGTTACAATATAGTTGATATAAATGCAGCGAAGGAAAAGGGAATTCCTGTTTCAAATGTTCCTACATATGGAACCAATGCAGTTGGACAATTCGCAATTGCATTGCTTTTAGAAATCTGTCACCATATCGGGCACCATAGTAAGGCTGTATTAGAAGGGCGATGGGAGAATAGTGCAGACTGGTGTTTCTGGGACTACCCATTAATTGAGCTTACAGGCAAGACTATTGGAATTATTGGTTTTGGGCGCATAGGCCAGGCTACTGGAAAAATTGCTCAGGCACTTGGAATGAAAGTTCTGGCTTATAATCCATCTAAAAATCTTGAATTAGAGTCTGAAACTTGTAGATATGCAGAGTTAGAGGAATTATATGCAAATTCAGATGTAATTTCATTACATTGTCCATTATCATCAAAGACAGAAAAAATTATAAATAAAAGCTCCATTGAAAAAATGAAGAATGGTGTAATCATAATAAATAATTCACGCGGTCAGTTAATTGCAGAAGAAGATTTAGCAGAGGCCTTAAATTTAGGAAAAATTGCAGCAGCAGGTTTAGATGTGGTAGCAGTGGAACCTATCAAAGGTGATAATCCGCTTTTAAAAGCAAAAAACTGTATTATCACTCCACACATTTCATGGGCATCAAAGGAAAGTAGACTGAGATTAATGAATATTGCAGTGGATAATTTAAAAGCATTTATAAATGGAGTACCTGTAAACATAGTGAATAATTTGTAAAAATAATCTTAGGATACTTAAAAATAAAGAGATTAATTTATGATTTTGTTACGTAAAAACAGTCTGAAATAAAACTTGGGGAGGAAGAATTTTGAGCTATACAAAATTAAGGAATATTGCATTAGTTGTTGCGTTGTGTCACTTTATGGAAATGTTAGATGCAACTATAATCACTACGGCTATTCCGTCAATTTCTAATTATTTTCACATATCAACATCATTTGTAAGCATGGCAATAACAGCATATATTACAGCTTTAGCTGTCTGCATACCAATAAGTGGCTGGATGGCAGTTCGTTTTAATGTAAAAAAGATATTTTTAGCGGCAATATTCATATTTACAATAGCTTCACTTGGATGTGCCTTAAGCAGTAATTTCTTGTTTCTTATTTTAATGAGGGTATTACAGGGAATAGGAGGGGCTATGATGTTTCCGGTAGGACGATTAATTGTACTTCAGCAGACAGAGAAAAAAGATCTGATCTTAATGATATCCTTTTTAGTATGGCCTGGATTAATAGCTCCGGCAATAGCACCTTTAATTGGAGGCTTGATTGTAACTTATGCTTCCTGGCACTGGATATTTTTAATCAATGTTCCTATTGGCATAATTGCATTTATTCTTAGCCAGCATTTATTTGATGATTCTAAAGGAGATCCAACAATAAGCCTTGATTGGAAGGGGGTTATTCTAATAAGCATTGGAGCTGGAGGGTTAGTTATTGCCTCAGAAATATTATCAGATGCAGCAGCATCCTGGGAGCTTGGAATAATATTATTTACATTTTTCTTTATAGAAATTTTGTTTGCATTGTATTATCTAAAACGTATTTCTAATCCGCTGATAAATCTTTCTGTATTAAAATACAAAACATTTAGAATATCTCAAACAGGTGGTTCTCTATTCTGGTTTTCAGTTGGTTCTGCACCATACTTATTAACCTTGTTATTTCAAAATCAGTTCGGATGGAGCCCAACCTTTGCAGGCAGCATAGTTTTATTTATATTTTTTGGTAATGTTTCTATAAAACCTGCAAGTACATATTTGTTGAATCACTTTGGTTTTAAGAAGGTATTTATGGTCTCAATAATAGTTGTAATTATTTCTATGTTAATAAGTAGTGCTTTCTCAAAGGAGACACCTATTATTATTTTAATTATTGTAACAACCTTAAGCGGAATGGGAAGATCACTAACCTTGACCTCTTATAATACAATAAGTTTCAGTGAATTAAATCCAGAAGAAACACGTGCGGCCAATACCCTTGCATCAACAACTCAAAATATGGCGCAAGCAGTAGGAATCGCTATTACGTCAATTGCCTTACATATAGGAAATATAGTATTTAATGGAGGAAAAAATCCTGGAATAGAGTATAAATTTACATTTATATTATTAGCGTTTTTTGCTTTTCTGGCATTGCTGGAAATTTTATTACTTCCTAAAAAACTAGGGAATTCTATTTTGAGAAAGAATTAGGAAGAATATTTTAACTTGTAATAAAAAATATAGAAATAGGTTTATCTCTAGAAACACAGATCATCCTTTGGTGATTTATTTGGAGATAAGGTGCTTATAGATATTAGCAGCTATAAAAGATTTGGCTATACAAAATGTTGATAAGCTATTATATTCAGCAAAAGAAAGAGGCAGAAATATAATAGAAGTAAGGCACAATCAAAAAAATAACAAGTAAATTTGCTATCCTATTTTCCATCATGCTGTGTCGCTAAATTGTCCTAATAGACCCGCTATGAGAACAATTCAGCTCCTTACCTGATGAGAAATACCCATAGCAACTTTGGACTTGTTATTTATTTTCATGTGCCTAATGGAAAAGGAGGAGGAAAGTAGAAAGTGACGCTTAAAAGCTGAAACTGTTTATTAAGATATCACTTTTACCGAGCTTTGGCTCACCACTAGAAAGTTCCATTATTTCTTCATTATTATCTTCATCAAAAGAGATTACGCTTGTGACTTTTTTCTTTGTGGTCCGACATTTATTTGCTTTCATTTTCTTTTCAGAAGTTTCTGTAACTTTACTATGAGCATCTAAATTTTTTTGGTCAGTTTTCTGAGCGGTAGTGTCAAGTTTATCACTGGCA
Source organism: Clostridium sp. DL-VIII (assembly GCF_000230835.1). NCBI lineage: Bacteria > Bacillati > Bacillota > Clostridia > Eubacteriales > Clostridiaceae > Clostridium > Clostridium sp. DL-VIII. Next base: position 4,911,107 of record NZ_CM001240.1, on the reverse strand, counting down.
GCTTCTTCAATGCAATTTGTGTTTTTTACGGACTTTATGGCATCAATGTTACTAGTATTAACGTCTATTAATACCTCTTTATTAATATTGCTGCTAAAGTTTATGCTGCCTGCTTGATTAGTATCTACTTCTTGATTTATATCAATGTGGTTTAATGAAATGACGTTATTAATTGGTGCCTTAACTTTATTATTGTAATTTTCCAAGTGAGCGTTAGTATTATTATTTTCAGCTGATTCTTTAGAACTAGGTACCATATCCTCAGAAACTTTTTCAGTAGCAGTTTTTGCTGTTTTTTCTGTCTTAATATTTTGGTGCTTTACAAAATTTTTAACTACATAGACTCCACCAGCCATAAGTTCAACCATTTCTAATTTTATAAAGGTGTCTAAAGCCAAGCTGACTTCCGCAGCTTCTCTATTAAATTCTATTGCTAAGGTTTCAATTGTATATGGGATGTTTTTAGACATATATAATTCTCCATTTAAATTTACTTTTCCGCATAAAGCTAAAAGCCTGGTCCAAACATAGTGGATTACATCTCTTTCAGGCATTCTATCAATTATTTTAAATTTTGTATCCTCATACATATCAACTCTTAATCTAATAAATTTTCTTTCTCTCATTTTCCTTCACTCCTATATAAAGCACAGCAAAAAAACTCTTTAAGACTTATCTTATTAATCTTTTCATGCGCGTAATTTTTATTTTCATATAGGATATATGTTAATAATAGAAGAATAACAATAATAAATAAAAATTTTTTTGAAATAAATTTCTTACAAATTAGATTTTGCTTGAGTCTTATATTCTAGAATCTTAAAGGATAGCTCTAAAGTAAACAAATTACTGCTGTCATCAAGTGCTACTCCAAGTATTTTATGAATTTTATTAAAGCGGTAAAAGAATGTACTTCTATGTATATTTAATTTTTTTGCAGTGATATTTGCATTTCTATTATTTTCAAAATAGGTCTTTAGAGTTAAGAATAAATCGGTTTTATTTTCTTTATCAAAGTTCATTATTTGATTAAGCCAAGGATGAATTAAAGCTGATAAGCTTATCTTATTTAAATTACCATTTGAATCATCATAAATTTGAAATATATAATAATCTATATAATTTTCAAAGTAACTAATATTATCCGTTGCTATATTTTCGGATAAGTTTAAAGCACACATTGACTGATAAAAGAAGTCATGTATATTTAACAGGTTTTGAAAGGGAAGGCTTATACCACATTTCAATTTGTTTAAATGCAAAAAGTTTAATAGGTTTTCTTTTATAGAAGCTGTAATAACTTCATTATATTCATTGCTGATAAGAAAAATAATTTTATCAGCATAATAAGTAGAAATGCAGTTTTCAAGTATTACCTTAAGTCTATTAATTAATTCCCTTAAGGCAAAATTGTGTCTATAATCCTTATACTTTTGCTTAAAAGGTATAGATAGAATAATAAAATTTTCCTTTATACTAAAATTATTGTTTTGTAATCTTCCTATAATATATTCAATATTGTCAATTTTATTTATTAATAAATCCATTAAGTAGTATTCTTCATTTAATCCTGAGGTGGTGACAAATAAGTTTTCTCTTTCTAATTGAATAGAAAGTACTTTAGATAGGGCATTTGTCAGTTCTAAATCATCTTCTAGAAATTCCCTATTACTTTGCAAAACTCCAATGTATCCAACTGTAATATTATTAATTATTATTGCGCAGAAAATTAAATTCTCGTCATCATAATAAAAGAAGGAATTAGTTGTATTGTAAATATTGTCGATACATTTACTTTTTTTCATTAAGGCTACTATATCCAGCATAAGATATTCTTCACCATTGTGAGTTTCTATATTTGAATTATTAGTTTTTGCAAGCTTTGAGCGAGCAATAATTCTATAACTGGTATCTAAAATGAAAATTTGATTGTTTAATAGATTTTCAGCTACACTGAGAATTTTATCAATATTTCCATTGTTTAATAAACTATCATAAATTTCATATTTCTTTATATCTAAATAATTTCTTTTGCACATTAATTTTGCTCCTTATCATTATTAAAAAAATGTATGAATTGGATATAGCTAAATAGAGAATTTTTAGACTTATTTTTGATGAAGGCAAGTTTTCCATATGTTAATATTAATACAATTCGTTTATTTTGGTAAGAGAAATTAAATTACCAGAAAATATTTAAATTAAAGATATTAATACAAAGGAGAATTTTATTATGACTTTTTCAATATTAGGTATAACAGCAGGAAGAAAAGATTCAAATTCTGAAATTCTATTAAAGGAAGCACTACTTGCATGTCAGGAACAAGGTGCAGACGTAAAAATGATTAATTTAAGAGACTATAACATTATTGAATGTTCTGGATGCACAGCGTGCACGCATGGTATGACTAGTGGAAAAAATGTTGGATGTACATTAAGCAAAAAAGATGATAAGCAGGCAATCATGGATGTTATGTTAAATGTAGATGCTATAATTGTATCAGCACCAACATATGATTTAATGCCAACAGCAACGTTCACAAAGTTTATGCATAGAAATTTAGCATATGAATCAGCATTTTTAGAATCAATTGGAGCAATTAAGCATAGAGATAGAGTAGCTGGATTAATTGCAGTTGGAGGCTCTACTCGTTCATGGCAGTCGATGGCTTTAGAAAGCATGCAGGCTACATGTTTTACAAATGACTTTAACGTAGTAGATATGTATTTAGCAACAAGAGTACCAGCGCCAAAACAATGTTTATTACATGATGATATGATAAAGCGTGCTCATAAAATGGGTGAAAATATCATGAGATCATTAAACACACCAGTATCAGAAAGAGAATGGCTTGGTGATGAAGGCATGGGATGGTGCCCGCATTGTCATTCAAATGCATTAATTTTAGGAGAGCCACAATGGGATGGAGTATATTTCCCAGTTGAATGTCAAGTTTGTGGTGCAGGCGGAAATTTAGAAAAGACAGAAGAAGGTAAGTGGAAGTTTGTAATTCAAGAAGATGGCTTAAGTCGTGATCGTACAGATACTAAAGGAAGACAGGAGCATGTAAAGGAAATTATGCATACACAAGGTGGTTTCTATACAGAAGAAAATTTAGCAACGGTTAAAGAAAGGTTTGCTAAATATAAGGATTTAAAATTTCCTACAATTGAAATTAACAAATAATAAAATAGGGATAGGGCATTAATATACAAAGGCTATATGATGTTTTGAAAAATTGATGGAAAAATCGAAAGTTATATCCCAACTTATTATAGATAGAAATGCAAAAAAATTATAAAAAATAATCAGAATAGTAGATAATATATTTTAGCAAAAGTTATAAATTTATAATAAGGTTATAACTTTTGCTAATTTTTTTTATATTAATTGTAGGTTATACAAGTTGAATAAATTAGGTAAAGAAAGTAATTTTGTTTAATGCTAAAAATAATGGAGGGATATTTATATGATTATTAATAAATTAGAGTAAGCGCTGGAACAAATACCGTCATGTAAATAGACCTTCAATTTGATATGCTCTAATAAAGTAAATCAGATTGGAGGTTTTTAATATGGCATCCACAAATGAAAATCTGCTCCTTTGGGAGCAACGGATCAATGAAAGAAATGAAAGTGGTATGACAGTCAAAGAATGGTGTGAAAAGAAAGGAATTAGTAAACATAAATATAATTATTGGAATCACAAAATACTAACTAGAAAAGAAAAGCCTGTTGAAAAAATAGCATTTACTGAAATTACCCCAATCCTTTCAGAAAATGATAATCTAGTATCAAACTCAAATAAATCTGATGATTTTCAGATACTCTACAAAGATATACAGGTTACGATTCCAAGCAATTTTAATCAAAATTCTTTAGCAGGACTAATGAGGGTTCTGCAAGAATTATGATGCACCATATAGCCGATGGGGCGGAGCACATATATCTTGCACTCGGTGCCACCGATTTTCGCAAGCAGCAAAACGGACTAGCCGCATTGGTTTCATTGAAATTTAATCTTAATCCATACTCTGGTACAAGTGTTTTCTTATTTTGCAATAAAAGGCACACCTCTCTTAGAGCACTTAGATGGGACAAAAATGGATTTATATTAGTTACAAAGTTTCTTTCTGATGACATGAAATTTCAGTGGCCAAAAAATGAAGGAGAAGTACGTGATATAACCAAACGTCAAATGGAATGGCTTTTAGATGGGCTACAAATTGATCAGAAAAAAGCACATCGAGAAAGGATTGACACTACGGGAATGATTTTCTAAAATCGTCTAAAAAGCTAGTAAAATAGCCACTTTTCTGGTATAATATAAGTAGAGAATTAACTAGAAAGGAGCCTTTGCTATGCAGTTTTTAGATAAGAAAGATTTACGAATTAAAGAACTTGAAAATGAAAATAAAAAACTGCAAGAAAAGGTGAATATGTTAGAGCATAATGTTGAACTCCTTACTCAAGCGGTTTTGCATGCATCAAAACAACGTTTTGGGGCGTCAAGTGAAAAAACTCCTAAAACAGATGGGCAATGCTCTCTTTTTGGTGAAACATATGATGAAATTCTAGATGAAAGCAAAATTATAAATATTAAAGAACATAAAAGACCTGTAAGAAAAAAAGGTGACAGAGAAAAATTAATTAAGGCACTGCCACACGAAGTAGTTGAATGTGTTCTTGATGGAGAAGCTTTGTGCAAAATCTGTGGAAGTGATCTTAAAGTAATTGGAAAGAAAAAAGTAAGATCGGAAATGGAATATATTCCAGCAAAGCTTATAATAAAAGATTATGTTCAATATGTATACAAATGTATTGAGTGTGGGAAAAATGATATAAATCCATATGATTCTATATATTGTGCACCTGTACCAGCACCTGTGCTTACGCATTCCGTCGCTTCGCCTTCAATTATAGCCTGGCTAATGTATCAAAAGTATATGATGTCTATGCCGTTATACCGTCAGGAAAAAGATTTTAAAAGGATGGGTGCTGAACTTAAAAGAGATATGATGGCAAATTGGATAATACATAGCTCTGAATATTGGCTAAAGCCCCTATATGAACTCATGCATAAACAATTATTAAAGTGCAGTATTATCATGAGTGATGAGACAACATGGCAGGTAAACAAGGAAAAAGATAAGAAAGCATCTAGTAAATCATATATATGGATACATAGAACTGGGGACTGTGAAGGTCCGCCAGTAATTCTATATCAATATACTAGCAGTCGTGCTGGAGATCATGCAAAAGCTTTTTTAGATGGATTCACTGGTTATCATGTAAGTGATGCGTATGCAGGATATGAGAAAGTTGAAGGAATCACTAGATGCTTGTGCTTTAGCCATCTAAGAAGATATTATCTTGATGCTATCCCACTAGATTCTGGTAAGAAAGAGATTTCAGGATCCGGCGGAGCCATTGGACGGGCTTATTGTGATAAACTCTTTAAATTCGAAAGAAAATGGAAAGAGTTATCTCCAGAAGAAAGAAAAAATAACAGGATTATATATAGTATCCCTATATTGGATGCCTTTTTTGCATGGGCAGAAAAAACAGTTACAAAACAAGAGCCCTTAAGAAAGGCGCTGTATTATACATTAAATCATAAAGAATATTTTTCAAACTTCTTGCTTGATGGAAGAATACCTTTATCAAATAATTTATCTGAAATTGCTGTGAAACCAGTAGCAATTACAAGAAAAAATTCGTTATTTTCAGATTCGCCAGCTGGGGCGGAAGCGTCAGCAATTATATTTAGCATTATAAATATAGCCGCAGCTAATAATCTAGATGCATACAAGTATTTGGAGTATATATTCCGCAATTTACCTAATATTAATTTTACATCAAACGATTCTGTTCTTGAAGAATATTTACCATGGGCAGATCAAGTGCAACTTGAATGCAAAATAAATACAGAAGAAACTAACCCAAAGGAGGAGAATATAAGTGAGTCAGCCTAATATAGACTATATGATGAATATGACTAAAGAATTTCTTAGCGGAAGAATTGACGAAATAGCTTATACTCTAGATTTTCCATATGAACTTGAAAAAAGATACAATAAAATGCACAGAGAAGATGATGATTATTGTGAATTGATATATGAATGTCTTTATGAAGAAGGAATAGCTATTTTTAATGACTTATCAGATTCTGAATTTAAAAAACTTATTCGAAAACAATATAACTACATAAAGAAAATTGCAAAAGAAGGTTTTTATTAAAAAAGTAGCTTCTCAAGTTCCTGAGAAGCTACTTTTTTTCAATACGGCAGGTGTTCCACCGCTTACTAAATTAGATGATGGAACATATTATTGTTTTTGTTGATTAAGTAGTAAAAAGAAGTTTATGATAATGATTAGGTAAATTTATAAAAAAATCAAGATAATAGATGAAATGTTTTAGCGAAAGTTATAAACTATAAATAAGCGTATAATTTTCGCTAATTTTTTGCTTAAATAAGATTATAAGGGGAATGATTCGAATGATAAAAGGGATAAAGCTAAAAGTATTGTTACCATTAATATCACTTAGTTTGTTTTTTATAGTGTTTATGGCAATACAATTTAACGCCACAAGTAACAATTTAAAAAAGGTACGGGAAATGAATAATAAATATTTTTATATAAGCACTAAAGCTGATGAACTAAAATTAGATGTTGTACAAGTCCAGCAATTTCTTACAGATATTAGCGCGACAAGAGGCGCAAAAGGCTTTGATGATGGGTTTGATGAAGCAGAAAAATTTGCTAAGGATCTAGAAAGTGTTGTGAGTGATCTTAAAGAAAAAAATCCAGAAAGTGCAAGTGAATTAGATAATATACAAAAAAGTTTTGAAACTTATTATGAAACAGGAAAGAAAATGGCACAAGCTTACATAGACGGTGGTCCTGAAAAAGGAAATTTATCTATGGGAGAATTTGATTCTACTTCAGAAAAGATTAATGAGGAAGCAGATACATTTAACGAAGCAGCAGCAAAAAACATTGAAATATCTATGAGTAGTATAGAAAATGATATAAGAAATACAATAATTTTAATGGGAATATCTGTTTTAGCATTGGTGATAATATTTGTTATAGCTTGGAGATATATATCTAAAAGTATTGTTGCACCAATAACTACTATGCTTTCAAAACTTAATGAAATGTCTAATAATGGTGGAGATTTAACCCAAAGGATTGATTTTCATAGCAATGATGAGATTGGTGAAATGGCAAAAAGTTTTAATTTAATGCAGGAGTCTTTTAGGCAGATTATCAATGTTGTTATTAATGAATCAAGAAATGTCGAAAATAAAGTTAAAAAAACTAATGAAAATATAGGTGAGTTATCTGGATTAATTGAAGATGTTTATGCTACAACAGAAGAATTATCAAGTGGTATGGAGGAGACAGCAGCTTCAACAGAAGAAATGAGCAATAATACATCTTTAATTAACTCAGATATGAAGGGAATTGCACTAAAGGCAAAAAGTGAAGCTGAAAATTCGAAGCTTATAAATGAGAGAGCTAATGAACTTAAAAATAAAGCTGTTAATTCTATGGAAAATGCTCAAAAGATTAATTCACAAACTCAAAGTAAATTATTAGAAGCTATTGAAAAAGCTAAAGAAGTAGAAAAGATAAAGGTTTTATCAGAAGCTATTTTAGAAATTGCTTCTCAAACAAATTTATTAGCATTAAATGCATCAATAGAGGCCCAAAGAGCAGGTGAAGCAGGCAAAGGTTTTTCAGTAGTAGCAGAAGAAATTAGAAATCTTGCAGAAGATTCTAAAAACACTGTATCAGAAATAAGTAATATTAGTAATATCGTTATGGGAATAGTAGACAACTTAGTTTCTACTTCTCAAGATATGCTTAAATTTATTAATGTTGATGTGATAAATGATTATGAGATGATTGTTAAAACAGGAGAGCAGTATAGTAAAGATGCAGCTATGGTTTATGATATGACAACAGAATTTAGCAATAAATCTAACAGTATGATGGATTCTATGCTTAGGGTTTCGGATGCGGTAAAACAAATAAATGATTCAAATACTGAATTAGCTGCTGGAACCACTAATATTGCAGAAAATATAAATACCATATCCGAAAGTTCGGGAAATGTTGTTGAATTAATTAAGGAAGTTAGTGTAAGCACTAATAAGCTAATTAGTATGGTTAATAATTTTAAGGTATAACTATGGTTATTAAAAATAAGTAGCTTAAAGAGAAAAGACAAGCGTAACTATTTTAAGCTTGTCTTTTCTGTTATTTAAATTTTCTTCGTATTACAATGCTCATAGATTTTTTTGCATTGCTTTCCTTTAAAATTTTTGTAGCTCCAAAGAAATTTCTTAATTCAGAAAATATAAAAATCCATAGAATATAGAAACAAGTGAAAATGGTATAATTGTTGCAGGAAATCCATTGTAATTATCTTTCTTATATATATATCCAATTATGATGGAATCTACTAAAGTACCAATAAAAATTAATAACGAAGCAATGGCATATGCCCAAAGTTTATCTGATACATTATGGATGCCAACTATCCATATAGCATAATATAGATAGTCACCTAATCCACAAGTGGGTATAAGTTCATTGTTTCTTGTTTTACCATAAACAATTAATTTAGACACAAATTGAATATTAGACATTGCTTTGGCGTTCGCTGTATTTTTTCCGTACTTTGTAAAACTTAATACATCCATTATAGATACTGCGATACCAATAGCAATAACAGTTTCTATATCTATAACACTACCAAATGCAATCCCCATATGCATTACAGCAAACATAGATATTAATCCGAGCACAAACAAACGTTCTTTATTGTATCTTATAGTAAAAGTATACACAACAATAAAAATCAACCCTACAATACCTAACACTATTTTAAATATCTTAGGTTCGATATACATTAATGATATAGTAAATAGTGAATATATAATTATATAAAATATAGACCATTTTACACCTTGTTTGTATCTGATTTCTTTTTCTTCCATGAATGCAACATCTCCATTAACATAATTTTAGATAATCATTCGTCATTTTATTATGCATAACTTATAGATTATGTATAATAAAGATACCTGTATATAAATACTGGTTGTATCGTTTTAAAATCCTTAACCATAATATAGCTATGTGCTATCAAATTTTTGGTTCGTGCTACCTATTTTTCTGTACTGAATGTGTTTATTCACTTATGCTATTTAAAATAATTTCCAAGATATTTTGCTGCAACTCCATTAAAAGAGCCTATACCAAGAAATTCATTAATACAGTTGAGTATCTTATGTCTCCAGTAAAAAGAAGTTGAAATATTAATTTCTACTTCTTTAGCATAAGGCTTTTGCTTGTGCTGATACTGATATTACATTACTTATGGTTATACCTCCGAAAACTGATTATATCTATATTATAAACTATTTTTGGAAAAGAATCATAAATCAACCACTATTTAAAACAGAGCCGAATATTTAAGTAATACTATTGAACCTAGGAGTTAAATTAGCTCAAATTTCAAATCAAGCCTCATAAATGCATTAGATATTTGAGGATATGGGTGAGAGAGATTTATTAAAATATCAATTGGGCATCTGCAGAATAAAGTAGATGCTCTTTATTTTCATATGCCTTATACAAAACTGAAAATATAATTTGATTAGCAATTATGGATCAAGTTGATCTAGTTCTAAGTATTGATAAGTATAAGAAAGTCGAAGGTGAATTTAAAACAAATATTTCAGATAGATAATGTTTAAAGTGAAATTATGGGATATAATAAAGGAATAAAGGGATGATAAGAGTGGAATAATGGCTATATATATAGTGATAGAAAGCATGAAGGTAAATAAAGCTCTAAATACATGAGTTTACATAGTAATGCAAATAATATAGTAAAGTAATTATAGATGAATAGGAGGATTTCATGGCTATATATTTAAATACTGATAAACCTTTTGAAAATTATAGAGAACTTGTGAATGAAGAGTATTTTGTGGATAAATCTTTTATGATAAAATTGATTAACGAAAAAATATCTACAAAAAATAAATATATATGCATAACAAGACCAAGAAGGTTTGGTAAATCAAGTATTGCTGATATGTTAGGTGCTTATTATTCTAAAGCAGTAGATTCAAAAGAAATATTTAATAATCTTAATATAAGTAATGCAGCTACCTATGATGAACATTTAAATAAGTATAATGTAATTAATATATCTTTTAATACAATGTCTGAAGTCGGAAATACTTATGATGATTATATTAAGATGATAAGAGATACGATAAAAAAAGATATAGCGCAAAAGTATCCCCATATTACCTCAGATGATTATTTTAATTTAAGCTCCATGTTATATGAGACTAAAGATAAATTTATTTTTATATTTGATGAATGGGATTATATTTTTTCTAATAATATTTTTGAAGAAAATCAGAATGATTTTTTAGAGTTTTTAAGAAATCTTTTAAAGGATCAGCCTTATGTGGCTTTAGTATATATGACAGGTGTTCTTCCTATAAAGAAATATTCTAGTGGTTCAGCGCTTAATATGTTTGATGAGTTTACTTTTTTAAAAGATAGAACCTTTGATGAGTATTTTGGATTTACGGAAGATGAAGTTATAAAACTTTGCAATAAAAATAAAAGTATTAGTTTTAAGGAATTGGAAAGTTGGTATAATGGATATTTAACAGCAAAAGGCATAAAGATATATAATCCACGTTCAGTAGTAAAAGCGCTTCAAAATAATTACTGTGAAAGTTATTGGACCAATACTGGTGCTATGGATGAAGTAACAGAGTATCTTAAGTACAATACTTTGGAAATTAGGGACGATGTTATAGAAATGGTATCAGGGAACGAAATTGATATAACTATTGATGAAGATTTTAGAGCAGGTCAAGGAGCACCAAGAAATAAGGAAGAAATATATTCTGCTATGATAGTACTTGGATTTTTATCATATCATGACGGATACTTAAGAATCCCTAATAAAGAACTTATGAAGGAGTTTGAGAAATCTTTAGAAGATAAATCATTTGGATATGTTTCAGAGATAATTGAAAATTCCAAGAGAATGCTAAGAGCAACAGTTAAAGGTGACACAAAAACTGTAGAATCAATATTGCATGATATTCATAACTCGGAAATACCAATACTTCAGTATAATGACGAGAATAGTTTATCATGTGTGTTAACTTTAGCATACCTTTCTGCCAGAGATACTTCTAGAGTAGAACGTGAGGAGAAAACAGGGAAAGGTTATGCAGACTTTACGTTTCATCCAAGAAGAAAAAATGATATTCCTTTCATAGTTGAACTTAAGAAGGATGAAACTACAGAGGTGGCAATAAATCAAATAAGGAAAAAAGAATATGTAGAAAAATTTAAAAAAGAAAATGAAAATAAGAAAGTATTGCTAGTTGCAATATGTTATGATTCAAGGGAAAAAGAACATAATTGCAGAATTGAAGAAATTTAGGATTTGCTAGATAGGTTGCTTTAACCTATCTGTATTTCCTGAAAATGTTAAATAGGGGGATGTCTATTATCAAAAGATATAGCTATAGAAATTTCAACTTTACCAGCTCAAAAATCTAAGAAAATCTGAAAAATTAGATAAATAGGTCTTTTTGTAAATTATCTTTGTAGATTGGTAAGTTTTTTAGAATGTGTTATTATTACTGTAAGAAAAGTGATTAGTAAGTTATAAGAATGGCTTATTTACTTTGGATTAACATTATAACATGAGATGTATTTAAATGCATGTGCAACGACAGTACTGAATAACCCAACAGGATTAACATTAACATGAGATGTATTTAAATTCTTGATGAGGAAGTTGTTGTTTCTGTTTATTGTTTATATACTTTAAAATAAGCAGTATCTTTGATAATATAGCCAGTCTGTTCTAATACAGATACACAGCATACACACATGTTAGAATAGGCTGCATAATAGCTATAAATTACTTAATGCGGCCTAATCTTGTTTCATTTTATGAGAATTAGTTAATTTGTCTTTATAATTATCTCATTGTATGAGAGCATATCTAATTATCGAGTGTCTTTGAATAATTGAATACTTCTTCAGACCAAGTACGTGACCATTCTCCAAATGGACGCAATAACTCCATGAGTTCTTTTCCGCGTGTAGTTAATTGGTAACCATCATTAGTGCGCTCTACAATATCGGCTTCTCTAAGTTCCTTGATACGGTTGTTTAATATTGTAGGAGAGATTGACTCACACCGTTTTTGAAGTTCTCTAAAAGTAGAAGGGCCCTCCTGTAAATTCCAAATGATACCCATTGCCCAATTTTTACCTAAAAGGTCAAAGAGAGCCATAATCGGGACACCGGATTTAGAGCCCCTAACGGGTTTACCTGGACATGGAACTGCCATATTAATTCCTCCTTGAAAAATATCTCTAAATATAAATCGCTCCTCGCTTGTAATAGAAAAGCGAGGAACTTAAGTATTTTGTCTTATTTGTTAGCTAATTTTTCAGCCAATGTTTGACCGCCGATACCAATACTATCAGCATCATATTCCTCAATAAAGACAGTGAAAGAACTTGCTGGAGAATTAGTAACTTCAGCAGCTACAGAAGTTAATTTTTCAATTAATTCCTTTTTCTTTTCAGGTTGAGTTTTTTTCATTTTCATAGTAATTACTGGCATAACTGCACCTCTTTCTAATATGTATTTGATATTGGCGCTACAAAAAAAGTAGCGTGCTACAGATATTATAGCATGCTACTTTTTCTGTAGCAATATTTTTTTGAAATTTTATTAAATGGATAACTCAAGTAAAGAAATAAGCATCAAATTAAGCAATAGTTCGAATGTTTAAAAAATGAAGGGGTAGACTTAAAATATTAGGCATTCCAACAAACATGAGGGATATATAACAAGATCAAAAGTGGCTATTGGAACAAGGATATCAAAGGAAGAAATTAAGGAGAGAAGATATGGTTAGATATTTTAGAGGATGATACTTCACAGTATCCGGAATATATTGTCTTGGGAGTTGGAATGGGAGAGATGAGTGCCAGAAGCTTTGGGTTTATGGAATATAGATGAGTATAAGAAAATACGGATTAACAAGAGGGCAGTGTATTTTTTATATACTCATACTGTTAATTCCAACCTTTGCAAACATCAATCCATTCTTTATAATTAGAATATTTTTCTAATTCCTCGAGAGAAAGTTCTATTGCACTATTTCTGCTGCCGCATGCAGGATATATTTTTAAAAATCTTTTTAGTGATTCATCTAAATATACTTCAATGTCAGATCTAATTCCAAAGGGACATACACCTCCAACAGGATGCCCTGTTATTTGCTCCACTTCATCACCTTTTAGCATTACTGCTTTTGTATGATACTGCGCTTTGTACTTAGAATTATCAATTTTTGCATCTCCAGCCATCACAATTAAAATTGCCTTATCATTAATTTTAAACGACATTGTTTTTGCAATTTCTTTCTCTTCACAATTAATAGCTGTTGCTGCTTCTTCCACAGTTGCACTAGATATAGGAAGTTCCAGTATTCTATCTTCCATGTTCCACTTTTTAAAGTAATTTTTTACCGATTCAAGTGACATAATAATTCCTCCTGTTTTTTATATTGTAATTGAAATTTTTATTCATGCGAGTGCTAAAGTTAGTAAAGCACACTAATATCCTTATAATGCTTATTATAACATATTTTATAAAATTATATATATTGGTTTCTAAATCCTAAATTCTTTTGGCCAATGCTTTGAGTTGCAGTGTCAATTTTATCAGTAGCAGCTTCTTTAATGCAATCCGTATTTAGTTCAGAATATTTCATACCATTAATAGAACTAGTATTAGTGCTCTTGGATATTTTTAGATCAATATTATTGATGATATTATAGATATATATAGGTTTAGCAAAAATAGATAATTGTTTTATATATAAGTTAACTTTAAAAATTTCTTATCTATATAAAAAGTAAATGCGAGTAATATTTATGGAAAATTTTATTATTGTACAAGAAAAGATTCGAATAATAAAAAATAAATTTGAACTGTACTTATATATAGGGAAAAACGTATAATTATGGTAACATAAAATGGAGGGATAATATGGGGAATTTAAATAATACGTTAAAAATGTTATTTATGTTGAAGTCAGGAGGAGTCATTAAAGCTAAAGATATTGCTAATAGGCTAGAAATAGATGAGAAGCAGGTGCGGAGATACAAAGAGAATTTGGATGAATTTTTTGACATAGAATCAATATCCGGAAAAAACGGTGGATACAAATTGAATGCGGATTATTTTCCATTTAAGGAAGTATTAACTGAAAAAGAAGTAATCTTGTTAAAAGAAGCAATCTCATCTTTAGATGCAGATTATATTGAAAACAATCCACAACTACTTAAAGCAATAGAAAAAATAAATTATACAATTCTTAATAATGAAAGTAATGAAGAGTCTTGTGAACAAATAATTCCTTATTCCAGAGTTCGAAATATGAAAACAAATCTGCAAAAAGTATTTGAAGATATTTATAAAAATATACTAAGCAGTCAAGAGATTATAATAGATTATAAAGATAATGAAGGAAAAATCACAGAAAGAAGAGTACAACCGTACCAGTTTATTACATATAAAGGAGAAAAATATTTAGTGGCTTTTTGTTTGTTGCGTAACCAAATACGATTTTTTAAGATTAGAAGAATTGCAGAGTATAAAATAACATCAATAAAATTTGAAAAGATTATTGATGTAAAAAGACTATTAGAAGATTATAAGAAAAATAGTATTGGCATTTTTGGAGGGAAAAAGTATAACTTGAAATTGGAGATTAAATATCCAATGGCTAACATAATTAAAGAAAGAATATGGGTTGAAAATCAAGAAATAGATGATGTAACATTTCAAGATAGAATTATATTTAAAGCATCAATGACAGGTGGACCAGAAATAATATCATGGATACTTAGTATGGGAACCTGCGTTAAGGTGATTGAACCAGAAGAATTAAAATCTGAAATGCATAAAAATTTAGAAGAGATGGTAAAAAATATTTAAATAAAATTATAACCTATACAATATATGTACAGAAAAGGTGATAACATGCTGTTAAAAGATGAAACAAAAAATTTGAATGGAGGTGAAATCTAAATGAGAATTAAAGTGAATTTTAAGGCTGAACAAAATAAATTTCCTTTGAGTTATAGAATGATGATTTCTAGTGTTATAAAGAAATCACTAGAAATATCGGATGAAGAATATTTCAAAAATATGTATTACTATGAGGAAAAGAAAAATAAGAGAATAAAACCATTTACCTTTTCAGTATTCTTTAAAGATTACAAAATTGATAAAGGAGAGGTGAATCTAAATGGACAAGGCTCAATAATAATATCGACTCCAGATTATAATTTTGGAATAATTCTTTACAATGGTTTATTAAGGTTAAGAGTATATGATTATAAGGAATACAAAATAAATATTCAGAAAGTACTTTTAGAAAAAGAAAAAACTATTAATGAAGATGAAATTTTATGTAGAACTCTTTCACCAATATATATTAGAACTAATGACAATAAAACTGTAACTATTGATGAAATAAATAAATTTAATGCTGAATTAAATTATATAGCTAATATTGCCATAGAGACTTATAGCGGAAGAGGATTAGAAGAAGAGCTGAAATTTACACCTGTAAAAATGAAAAAAGTAGTTGCAAAAGAGAAAATAACAGATTTTAAATTACTAAATAATAAAGAATTTTTATATATAGAAGGCTACGCAGGTACATTCAAGTTAGAAGGCAGCATAGAAGATTTAAAACTATTGAAACAGCTAGGCCTAGGCTTTAGAAGAAGTGAAGGCTTCGGATTATTTGATTTAGTGTAAAGGAGGTGTGAAAATTGAAAATATATAATTCTGAACAATGGTTTTATAAGCTAGGAATTGTGGGATTTAACCGAATCATTAAATATAACAGAGAGTACCATGGTTTGAATATAGATAAATATAATTATAAGGTTTCAGGTGATTTTATAGAATTTGATTCAGAACTCCTAGAAGATTTCCCTTCTTATTATTATAACTATTTTATAAATGAATACAATGTTTCAGAGTCAATGAATGAGAAACTAGATAAGTTAGTATGGGCCGCAAAAGATAAGGAGAAATTCAAAGATAGATTAAGCGATATTAGAAAAATCATAGGAGACAGAAATAAGAAGATAGAGAAATTACAAGTTGTTGAACTTGATAGATGTAAAGATATACATTCTAAATTAGGAAAAATCAAGTTTGAGCAGTTAGCAGAAGTAGAGGAATTAGTTAAAAAATATGAAGATATTGTTCAGTTAGAGCATTTAAACAATCCTATGACTGTAGCATATTTCAAATCAGCTTTGAACCAAAGTTTCTTTGGTCAGGTGAGTTTTTTAAATGTTTGTAATAATAGCAAGAGTATAATCGAGCAAAAAGAGATATTTTTTAATGATTATGTAAAACCAGTATTAGATGGAGATAAATTTGCAAAAGTAATTAATGAGAAAAATGAATTAAGTTTAAAAAAATATATTGATGAGAAAATAGCTACATCTGATAGCAAAAAAATCAATGTGGTTGATAAATTGTTATCGCAAATTAATAAAAACTTATTTGAAAAAAAGAGAAAAGTAGAATCAGTTAATTTTATATTAGAAAATTATAACACATGTAGAATTTGCGATGAAAATCTTTCATTTGGCGATGATTATACTGATGGAAGTTTCATTCCATTAGCAATAAGTAATGCTAATAGTAAGAATCTGTTTTGGAAATTTGATAGCAGGTATCCAATATGCCCATTATGTAAATTAGTTTTATTTTGCACATCTGCTGGATGCACTAGAATATTTAAAAGCTATCTAAATGATAAGTATGATTATAATGACAAGTTATACTATGGTTTTGTAAGCATAGATGGTGATTTAAAAGAACTAATACAAGAAAATGATAACTTTAGAAATGTTACTAATAAAGATGGAACATTTGAAGAATTCATTTTAGATAGTGTAAAGCAAAATAAGAAAATAAGTTCTTGGCAGCTTGAAAATATTCTTTATGTAGAATTTAATGCAGATTATAGATCAAGAAATTCTAAATTAAATTATTTCAATATACCAACATATTTAGCAAGCTTTTTAAGAAATAATTATGAGGAACTAGATAACATAAAAAATCAAAGAGAAAAGATGAAGATTTTTGATTTTATGGTTCAAAGAAAAGATTTGAAACATGTTATAGATTTAGAACTTAGAGCTTTGATTAATGAGGAAGTATATGCTAATAGAGATATTTTAAGAATAATCAGGATAAGAAATTACTTGAAACAATATAAAGGAGGATGTAAAAAGGTGGACGAATTAGCTAAAAAAAATTTGAATTATTTATATTTCCAAGGCACTGACATAGCTAAGATTTATAGGTTGAATAACAGTGAAAACAAAATATCTGGATTAAGTTATAGATTATTGAATTCTGCTAAGGCAGAAAATAAAAAAGATTTTATGGATACAATCATAAGAATATATATGTCTGTAGATAAAGAAATACCAATGATATTTTTAGAGGTAATGAAAGAGTCAAAATTAGATTTTGAAGAAATAGCTCACAGCTTTATAGCTGGATTAAATTCCAAAGGGATAGAAAATGGTAATAAAGAGGGGGAAAACTAATATGAGTAAATCAATCACATGCAGTATTATATTTCAAGGTCAAAGTTTAAATTATGGTGAAGGAATAGGAAATATTTCAGAATTGAAAAAGTTAACAAGAGGAAACGGAAATCTTCATACGTTGGAAACTAGACAAGCGTTAACTTATGATATAAGAAGACTGGGAAAGGATATTTTCGGATGGAATTTACAAACAGTAGATAAGAGCAAAGGAACAATACAATTTAAGAATGAATACACAATTAAAGATTCTGAGGAAATGGATTTGTTTGGATACATGAAGACGGCAAAAAAAGAGGGCGATGAAAAAGGTGGATCAGCAATTAGATCTGCTGTAGCAAGAGTATCGACTGCTATTTCTTTAGAACCATATAAAAGCGATATGGATTTTTTAAGCAACAAAGGTTTCGCAGATAGAATTGGAGAGCATCCTAATTTAGCAAATAGTGAGCAGCATTTAAGTTATTATACTTATACGCTTACTATTGATTTAGATAAAGTTGGAGTGGATGGAGATATAAATTTAGATAAGAATGAAAAAGCAAAAAGAGTTAATCAATTATTAGATCTAATAAAAGTTCTTAATAGAAATATTAGAGGAAGACAAGAAAATTTATCTCCATTATTTATAATCGGTGGAGTATATGATATAGCTAATCCATTTTTTATGGGAAGAATCGGGTTAGAAGTGAACAAAGGAAAGTTTAATATAAAGACTAAACCTTTAGAAGATGCTTTAAGTATGAGTATACTTGATTGCGATGTTAAAGAAAATACCAATATGGGAGTAGTTTCAGGAGTTTTTGAAAATGAAGAGGAATTATGTAAATTAGTTAAAGAGGAAATTTCTAATATAGAAGGATTCTTTAAACAATTAAAGAACAAAGTTACTGCTTACTATGGGGTGTGATTTTAGATGAAGGCTTTAAAGTTAAAATTATACCAGGAAACTGTTTGCTATAAAAAACCGTATGCATTTAAAGTTACAGAGACTTATCCATTGCCACCATATTCAACAGTTATTGGAATGTTACACAACATTATAGGTGCAGGAAAAGATGAATATCATCAAATGGAAATATCAGTTCAGGGAAGATATGAAGGGATTTTTTCAACATATAATACAACTAGGTTTTACAATGGAGATAATATAACTTCTATGCCTTTAAATGTTCACATGCTTTATGGAGTATCTTTAATAATTCATGTGGCTTCAGATGAAGATACCTTAAATAAGATCTACGAAGGCTTTAAAACTACTGATACAGCGTTTACTCTTGGAAGGCGTGAAGATTTAGTAAGACTGGATGATATTAAGTTTGTAGAACTAAATAAATTAGAGAAGAAAGATGAATTTGATGAAGAGCAGGATATTAAATTAAAGTATTCCATATATGTTCCTGATAAGTATATAACGTCATTAAGAGGTATCGCATACAAAATTAATAAGGTGTATAAGGTTGTAAATGCTCTGAGGAAATGGGAAAAGGTAAAAGTTAAATATGTTGAATATGATGAATTATTAGATAATGGTGAATATTATATTGATAATGATTCTATAGAGAAAGATATTGCATTTTTAGCTTAAAAAATTATTGATTAAATGCAATATAATATTTAGGCATATTTCAAAATAGCAGGACATCATGTTAGTGTGATTTATATCATGACCCTGTTAATTCCTATACCTATTAATAGAAATAAAATGAGAGGTACGGTGAAAAAATGATATATTATGCAAAAACAAAACCTATCGAAACTATAAGAGAGCATACAGACAATGTTTTAAAAGAATGTAAAAACCTAAAAGGTGTATATGAAATTGAAATCAATAATATAATTAAAAATTTTATAGAACCAGAGTATTTTTGGAAGTTGTTAGAGTTTTGTTGTGAATATCATGATTATGGTAAATGTAATGTACAGTTTCAAAATAAGCTTAGAAAAAAGATAAGAGAAATGAAAGAGGTTGAGCAAAAAAGTGGAGATTTTAATGAAATTCCATGTGATGAACATGAAGAAATTCCGCATAATTATCTGTCACCAGCTTTTCTTCCTATTGAAAAATTAAGGGAAATTAACGATGAAAGATTAAGAAATAGTATATATCAAGCTATAGCATATCACCATGAGAGAAAAAGCATACCAGATCCAAGTGAGATAAAAGAATATATTAAAGATACCTTGAATAAAGAACTGGATGGAATAAACAAGCATATGGAGAATGGTGTTAACAAGGTATTTGCAGGCTATGCAGCAAAAATAGAAAATATAAGAAGAATTAAAGATAAGGATGAAAATTATAGATTTTATATTATGCTTAAAGGAATGCTTCATAGATTGGATCATTCAGCTTCAGCTCATGTCGATGTTGAGGAAAAGTTAAAAAAAACTGTTGGTGAGTGTACAGAAGATTTCTTTAATAAAAATCATTGGGATCTTAGAGAGCCACAGAAATTTGCAATGGAGCATAGGGAAGATAATTTATTAATTACAGCTTCAACAGGTATAGGTAAAACAGAAAGTGCTTTGCTATGGATAGATGATAAAAAAAGCTTTTTTACTTTGCCATTAAGAGTTAGCTTAAATGCTTTATATTCAAGAGTAAAAGATGACATTGGTTATAATAGTGTAGGGTTACTTCATTCAAGTGCTTTGGAATACATGGAAAAACAGGAAGATGAGGAAGCTTATAAAACATATGAAGAGGCATCACTTTTAAGTAAAAAATTAAGTTTTTCAACGATAGATCAAATCTTTAAGTATCCTTTTAAATATTTAGGATATGAAAAGGTACTTGCAACTTTGGCATATTCTAAAGTTGTAATAGATGAAATTCAAGCTTACTCACCAGAAATAGCTGCAGTTATTTTATATGCCATAAAGCAATTAAATGATATGGGTGGAAAGTTTATGATAATGACTGCAACCCTTCCTAGAATTTACAAAGATAAGCTTAAAGAGTTTAATATTAATTTTAAAGAAGAGAAATTTATATCAGATAATGACAGGCATAAAATTAAATTGGTGGATGATGAAATAATTAATTCCATTGAGAAGGTTCTTAAATTTGGAAGAAAAAATAAAGTATTAATTATAGTTAACACAGTTGATAAAGCTATTGAATATTATAAAGCTTTAAAAGATAGTGGCTTAAATGTGAATTTATTACATTCACTATTTAATAACAATGATAGAAGTAGAAAAGAAGAGGAAATAAAGCAATTCACAAAAAATGAAAATAAAGAATGTGGAGTTTGGATTACTACTCAAATAGTAGAAGCTTCATTAGACGTTGATTTTGACTATTTAATAAGTGAAATGAGCACATTAGATAGCCAGTTTCAAAGATATGGAAGATGCTTTAGAAAAAGAATTTTTCAAGGAATAGAGCCTAATATATTTATTTATACTAAAAATTCTTCTGGAATTGGAAGTGTTTATGATGAAGAAATTTTTAATAAAAGCATAGAATTATTAATTCCTTATGATAATCAAATATTAAAAGAAGCAGTTAAGGTAGATTTAGTAGATAAATTATATTCAAAAGAACTGTTAAAAGGAACAAAATTCTTGAAGAAATTTATTGAGGCATGTAATGTATTGGAAAACATAATTCCATATGAAAATACAAGTAGAGAAGCTCAGCAAGTGCTACGAGACATAGATTCAGTAAGAGTAATTCCTAATGAAATATATAGCAGTAATATAAATCTATTTGATGAAATTATTGAAAGTAAAAGTGAAGACAGGCATAAGTTATTTAGAGAAATTAATAATCTTACTATAAGTATTCCAAAACAGAAATTAAAAAAATTTACTAAGTTAAATAAGGAACTTAGAGTAGATACTATAGTTAATATTGATAACATTCTTTTAATTAATGCTAAGTATACGAATGAAGAAGGGCTATGCCTTGGAGAGCTATATGATAATATTTTTTAGTTAAATTTATAACAGTAAGCAGTAATAATTCTATATGTTAAAAAAGTGATGCAGATATTAAGAGTAAAACCTATTAAAGTCAAAGATGCTAAGTTTTCGAATACTTAATTCTTAGAAGGTGATATATTGAATATTGATTTTGAAAATCTAAAAATTAGTGGACTTAAGGTAGATTATTATTTTATATGCAAAAGAAAATTATGGCTTTTTGATAAAGGAATTTCTATGGAAGCCGCTAATGATAGAGTTATGCAGGGAACAGTGGTGCATCAAGAATCGTATAAAAAGTCTAAAACAAAAGAGCTTTTGATAGATAATTTAATACGCTTAGATATTATTGATGATAATTATGTAAAAGAAGTTAAAATAACCAGCAGAATGAAGCAGGCCGATAAAATGCAGTTGCTTTACTATTTATATTATTTGAAGCAGATTGGTATAGAGAGAAAAGGGAGTCTAAATTATGTAAAGGAAAAGCAGGTTGAGGAAGTAATATTGACAGAGGAAAATAAAGCTTTAGTAGAAGATGCATTATTAGGAATAAGTGAACTTTTACAGGAGCAATATCCACCTAAAGTAGAAGAATATCCTCATTGTATTAAGTGTGCATATTATGAATATTGCTTTGTTAGGGAGGAGGATTAAATTATGGGAAGAGATTATTATATTTTTAGTAATGGAAGAATTAAGAGGAAGGAAAATACCATTTACTTTACAGATTCGGAAGAGAAACAAAAAGCAATTCCTATAGAAGAAGTAGAAAGAATTCACTTGTTTGGAGAAGTGGATTTGAATACGAAGTTTTTAAATTACATTTCAAAGTATAGTATTTTAATTAATATTTATAATTATTATGGTTTCTATAGTGGAACATATTATTCTAAAAAGAAAAATGTATCAGGATTAGTTGTAGTAAATCAATCGAGACTTTATCTAGAATATCCACTAAGATTAAAATTAGCAAAGACATTTATAGACTCAGCAAATCATCATATGCTGAGGAATTTACGGAGACATAAGGTTACTACAGAAAAATATATTGAGAAAATAGAAAATGAAAGAAAAATCATGAATGATTCAAAAAGTATTCAAGAAGTGATGGGAGCAGAAGGTCGAGCTAGAAAGGCATATTATGAAGCATTCAATACTTTCATAAAAGAAGATTTTTACATGGAGAAAAGAGAAAAAAGGCCGCCAAAAGATCCAATAAATGCACTTATTTCTTTTGGAAATAGTTTGATGTATACAACTGTATTGGGGGAAATTTACAAAACTCAGTTAGATCCAACTATTAGTTACCTTCATGAACCTTCAACAAAACGTTTCTCTTTAAGTTTAGATATTTCAGAAATATTTAAGCCACTCATAGTAGATAGTGTTATTTTCACAATGGTAAATAGAAATATGATTAAGAAAAATGATTTCCAAGTAGAAAATGAAATCTGCTTATTAAATGAAAATGGAAAGAAAAAGTTTATCAGAGAATTTGAAAATAAATTATCTACATCAGTAAAACATAGAAGTCTCCATAGAAATGTATCTTATAGAAACCTTATTAAATTGGAATGTTATAAAATAATAAAAATGGCTATTGAGAATGAAGAATATAAACCGTTAAAGGCTTGGTGGTAAGATGTTTGTAATATTAACATATGACGTTGGTGAAAAAAGAGTAAATAGGGTAAGGAAATGTTTGAAGAAATATCTTATATGGACTCAAAATTCAGTATTTGAGGGAGAAATCACAGAAGGGAAACTTCACATGTGTTTAGCGGAAGTTAATAAATATCTTGAAAAGAGCGATGATTCACTTTACATTTATATTGTAAGAAATATTCATAATATAAAAAAAGAGATAGTAGGGCAAGAAAAAAATTATGATGAACTATTTTTATAATTGCAGTAAATCTATTTTTTGTAGAAATCACATAAGTCTTTATAGAATCAAGCTTGAGGATATTAATACAATAAATGTGAGTTTCCAGACTGGAGGTCTACTGCAAAAAGATGAAAATTAACATAAATTTAATAACGATAATTGGCTATTTTACAAGGGTGTGATATAATCTTTTTACTGGGTTTTATATTAACTATGAGGAATGTAAATTTGGGTAATGGCTGAAGGTGCAATATTTGACATGTGGGTTTTATATTAACTATGAGGAATGTAAATCAGTCATTGTATCTAATATATTTCCACTATATGTGTGTTTTATATTAACTATGAGGAATGTAAATGGTAGCATGTCTATGTCTCTAGGCGCTGTTAAAGATGGTTTTATATTAACTATGAGGAATGTAAATTATTTAGATTTATTTCATACTAGTGGTATAAACTTATGTTTTATATTAACTATGAGGAATGTAAATTTAAAGAATAAAGATGGCAGTTATAAGGTACAAGCTGGTTTTATATTAACTATGAGGAATGTAAATTTCCCACTTGAAGGTGAAAATGATAGAAGCTATTTAGGTTTTATATTAACTATGAGGAATGTAAATGTCTTTTAGCCAGTTCTGATTCACTTAAACCTATTAAGTTTTATATTAACTATGAGGAATGTAAATTTTAGTAAAAAACAAAGGAAAGTTTTAAATTGGTGGGGTTTTATATTAACTATGAGGAATGTAAATAGCCAACAGTTAATTGATTTACAGCAAGAAAATATAAGTTTTATATTAACTATGAGGAATGTAAATCTATTTTATTAGCTTCGTATTCTCTACCGCAAGTTGGGTTTTATATTAACTATGAGGAATGTAAATTATCCATATCTAGATATGATTGTACAGCTTGTTTTGGTTTTATATTAACTATGAGGAATGTAAATTTAGAAACATACGCAAGTTGGGAAAAAAACAGAAGAAAGTTTTATATTAACTATGAGGAATGTAAATATTTATATTCCAGTGGGTGCATTTATTACAAGCTGGGTTTTATATTAACTATGAGGAATGTAAATTCAACATGAATTGATGAAGCACTTAATCCATCTAAAGTTTTATATTAGCTATGAGGAATGTAAATCCATCAATAGTTGCACTTGATGATAACGAAGTTGTTGTTTTATATTAACTATGAGGAATGTAAATATGTCAACAACTTTAAAAATAGAACTTCAAGAGTATGTTTTATATTAACTATGAGGAATGTAAATGTAGCTACTGTTGCTAAATCTTTAGAATTAACTTTGCGTTTTATATTAACTATGAGGAATGTAAATAGTGTTGGAGACATGGCTTATTTAACAGGTTATGTTGGTTTTATATTAACTATGAGGAATGTAAATATTGGAGTTGTTTCCATCTCATGCTTTAGTGCTTCGGTTTTATATTAACTATGAGGAATGTAAATATGGGAATGATGTTAATGACAATATTAGCTGGTTTTGTTTTATATTAACTATGAGGAATGTAAATTTAAGATATTAAAACGCTAATATGAAGCTAATAAGGTTTTATATTAACTATGAGGAATGTAAATTTAGATATTATAGTCATGTTCCTAGAGGTTTCTATTGTTTTATATTAACTATGAGGAATGTAAATTATATTGTTTTCCTTCCGTTTCTCTATCTTCTCCATGTTTTATATTAACTATGAGGAATGTAAAGAAAGGCGATATGACAGAGTTCTATGCGGATGATTTAGGTTTTATATTAACTATGAGGAATGTAAAGCCGTACCTACGGAATTTTAATTATATGTTTTTTTGAGTTTTATATTAACTATGAGGAACGTAAATCCGAAACTTCGGAATTTTATTATAAATGTTTTTTTGTTTTATATTAACTACGAGGAATGCACATGAAATCCGGAAAGTTCATAAATAAAAATTAAATTTATTATAATAGAGCAAAATATGTGTTACTAAGATACCTACAAAAGATATTCAATTTTTAGAGTTATATTCATAAGTTTTTATTTATAGATATGTTAGATTATAGAATTGTTCAGGATTAAGAAATTACATAATGTTCATATGTTTATGTAAGACTGATTGTAGTATATAATATTTCAGAAGTGCATGTGAATTGCATATACTAAAGAGATAGAATAATTAATATAGAATGGAAGGTATATATTATGGATTTTAAACCGCTACCAATTGATATAGATGATTTTAAAAAATTAATAACAGGAGGACATTATTTTATAGATAAAACTTTATTGATAAAAAATTTATTAGATAATAAGGCTGTTGTTAATTTGTTTGCAAGACCAAGAAGATTTGGAAAGACTCTAAATATTAGTATGCTTCAATACTTTTTTGAAAAGAGTAGTAAAGATAATTTTCATCTTTTTGATAATTTAAAGATAATGGAAGCAGGAGAAAAATACACAGCTCATATGGGTCAGTATCCTGTTATTAATATATCTTTAAAGTCTGCAAAGCAGGCATCTTTTGAGTTAGCTTATGTATCAATTGTGAGAAGAATAGCAGAAGAGTTTAAAAGGCATCAATATATATTAGATAGTGGAAAGTTAGAGGTTGAAAAAGAAAGATACTTAAAAATAGTTAAAGAGCAGGGGGAAGAAGGAGATTATATTGATTCCTTATATTATCTATGTGAATGCTTAAGAAAATATCATGAAAAAAAAGTAATAATTCTTATAGATGAATATGATGTGCCCCTTGAAAATGCATTTTTTGAAGGGTTTTATGACAGAATGATTAAATTCATAAGATCACTTTTTGAATCGGCTTTAAAGACAGATTCATCTCTAGAATTTGCGGTTATAGCTGGATGCTTAGGTATTTCAAGGGAAGATGCTTTTAATGGATTAAGTAATTTAAACACTATATCAATCTTAAATGAATATTGTGATGAGTATTTCGGATTTACTAAAGCAGAAGTAAATAAGATGATTGGAGAGTATGGATTTATTGAAAGAGAAGAATTAATTAAAAATTGGTATAATGGATATATTTTTGGTAATACGCAATTGTATAATCCTTGGAGTGTTGTACAATTTGTTCATGAGCTGTATAAAAATAAGGAAGCATCACCTGTCTCTTATTTGGAAAATACGGGCATGAGCAGTGCAGTTAAAATCTTAATTGAACGAGCAGACGCAACAGTTAAGAGAGAAATGGAATTATTAATAGAAGGTAAAATAATTGAAAAGCTAATTTATGATGGGATAACTTATGCAGAGGTATATGATACATTAGATAATTTATGGAACTTTATGTTTTTTAGTGGATATTTAAAAAAGGTAAATGAAAGAATAGATGAAATAAATCAGAAATACTTAATGTTAGAGATTACAAATGAAGATATTAAATGTATGATTAAAACAGAAGTTTTAAAATGGTTTCATGACAAGGTAAAAGCAAGAGATTTTAGTGGAATGTACAATGCAATAATATCTGGAGATGCAGAAAGTTTTGAGAATGAACTTGGAAAGCTATTAATAGAAACTATAAGCTTCAATGATGCTTATGAGAATTTCTATCATGGTTTTGTGATAGAATCTTTAACTAATATGAATGATTATATAATAAAATCCAACAGAGAGGGCGGAAGCGGAAGAAGTGATTTATTTATAAAATCTGTTTCACTTAGAGGTATTGCAATAGTTATTAAATTTAAGGTGGCAAAGAATATAGATGAATTGGAAGAAAAAGCAGAGGAAGCTATAAAACAGATAGAAAATAAAGGTTATGATATGGAACTTAGAAGTGAAGGTTATAAAAATGTTATAAAGTATGGAATAAGCTTTTATCAGAAAGATTGTTTGATTAAGTTAAAAAAAGAATAAATATTAGTTTTTTTACCAGATGTAAAGTAGAGTTATATTCCTGTAAGTAAGTGAAAATAACGCCTCGGAAGAAGAGTTTTAGATTCACCTTAACATGAGATGTATTTAAACCTAAATTATTCATAAGTATGCTTGATAGCAATCTAAAAATAACTTTTAGTTCTATCAAGCATATTTTTGCATTAATCAAAGGTAAGTTTTCATAGAATAAAAGTTTTGCTTGTTGTAAAAATATTATTATTTAATTCAGTCGATGAAAAGTTTAATGCTATTATTTGTAATAAAATTTTTATCCAAAAGAAGATTTATGCAATAATAACTAATATATCGTTCTTTTTAGAAACACCAGTACTTGAATAAATTTATATTTTAATTGAAGTAAACAATTTCATTAATATATTGATACAAATGGGAAAAATCAGTATAATTATAATACAATATATGGAATTTAATCTAAAAGGGAGAAAAGTATGTATGGAAGAAGGTATTGGTAATGAACTGGATAATAAAATTTAATCAATTAGAAAGAGAAAATACAGATAAGGTACTAGATATTATAGCTAAGTTTGATAAATATAAAAACGATATATTAGATGATGTTTATACAAAAGCTTATGGTTTGAAACATTCAATAGGTAACTTATTAGATAAATTAAATGCACATGCTATTGTTGGAGAAAAGCTAGAAGAAGAAATAGAGAGGTTAATAAAATTATATATAGAAGTGAGAGAAGATTATGAAAAAGCTGAAGATGAAATAAGAAAATACATGTATGTTTGTGCAAATGAAGCAGCAGAACTAAAATGCTCAATGATTGATATTACAAGTAGATATTTAACATCAAAGAAAGATGCATTTATGTTTAAAAGAAGGATGGATGTATTTACAGCAAAGCTTATTAATATGTCATTTATATTTGATATGGACTATATGGGTGAAATTGAAGTGTTGCAAGAAAATTACTGGGACCTTATGACAATCAAAAAAATAATTGATGCAAGAAATAAAGAATATGATGATGAGCAATATGAACTTATTAAGAAGCTTAAGGAAAGTCAGAAAAAGGATTATTCTAAAATATTTGATTATAAAGATATGATTGATTTAGCAGAAAAACATGAGTACAGGCAGGTTAGACAAAGCGGAGATCATATTATTATGCAGCATAAAAAGACTAATAAAATAGTTCCAATTCCAGCTCATGAATTAAAATATGGATTAATGCTTCAAATACAAAAACAAATTCAGATTAATAAAGTGAGTTAGTGGAATCCAAGTTTCTTTACTTGGATTTTTTTGTTATGCTTGAAACATTATTTTAGCGTATAAACTATACATCTTTAAACTTGATTAATATAGAGCACATTAAAATTAATAGGAAAATAACTTCTTTTATGTTCTCTTAATTATATGTTTTAGGTAAATAATATTGAAGTCTCAACATGCAGTATATACACTTATGGATTATAAATAAATATTTGTATTCTTCAAAAGTAAATGAAATATTAATAAGAAAGTATACTAAAGTATAATTTGAATTAATTGTAAACAAAGTTATAATAAAACAATAGGGTAATTTGCAATACATAAAATTGGAGTTAAAGTGATTAAGCAAGAGGAGATTAAGTTCAGAATTTATGGAGATGGGAGGGATAGGTAACATGGATGATAATGAAGCAAGATGGGTAGAAGAAGAAGATGGCAGCTATTATTATTACTATTCTGATGGAACAATGGCTACAGGTTGGATGCAGGAGGGTGATAACTGGTACTATTTTGATGATAATGGCAAAATGGCAACAGGTTGGGCACCTATAAATGGGGACTGGTATTATTTTTATTCTACTGGTGAAATGGCAACAAGTTGGGTAAATGATGGTGATGGATGGTATTATTTCTATGGCAATGGATCTATGGCATGGGGAAGAACAGTTAAAGGATATCTTTTAGATAATCATGGCAAAATGGTTACAGGTACTGGTTGGGTATATGAAGATGGTGATAGTTATTACCTTAAAGATGATAAAATAGCAACAGGATGGCTGCAAGATGGTGATAATTGGTCCTATTTGTATGATAATGGATCCATGGCATGGGGGAGAACAGTTGATGGATATTATTTAAATGATAATGGTGATTGGGTAAAAGATAAAGGCTGGAAAACAGAAAAAGACAATGATGGTAATGTAACTTACTATTATGTTGATTCTGAAATAGCAGTTACAGGCTGGAAAGAAATAGATAGTAAATGGTATTATTTTGATGAAGATGGAAAAATGAAAACAGGGTGGATAGAAGACAACGGTAATTGGTATTATTTAAATTCAAGTGGTGCAATGGAAACTGGCCAGAATGATATAGATGGTAACACGTACTATTTCTATTCTACTGGAGAAATGGCAACCGGTTGGGTACAATATGGTGATAATTGGCACTATTTTTATAAGGATGACAATGGATCTATGGCACATGATACCATGATTGGCCAATATTATGTAAACGCTAATGGTGACTGGGAACCTAGTGAGGATAATAATACACCTGAAAATATCGATAGCAGTAATTCTCAGGGGACAAGCGATACTAAAACTGTTAATATAAGTCTGGATACAGATACTGGAACAATAGTGGTAACAGATAGTGATAACAATTCGTCTAGTATAGAGTTGCCTCCTGAATTATATGATGCAACAAAGGATAGTGGACTTGCTAATTCATCGAAAGCCGTTCTCGCTAAAGCTACAATTGAATGGTATAATGCAGATACTCAAGATGAGAAGGATACAATCCTTGCTGGAATAAAAGGTGTTAGAGATTATATATCTGAGCATCCCGTTAGTGAATGGACGGAAAAATTTATTGCAGATACTATAAATGAAAATATAGGCGGACTAGTAGGGATTTATGGTGACTATTCAACAGGATTAACGGAAGTTAATGAGCTAAATGATCAAGTCTATTATACTAAGTATGCGCATGTTATGCGTTTGGTTTTATCAGTAACTACTGATGCATTAAATATGGGAAACAAAGTGCATTATGACCAATTAAATGGTGGAACAGGAGAATGGTTGCCGACTGAGTTACAAAAAATGTACCCTGAAACACAATTTAATTTTACAAGGAGAGGACAAAGTGGTGCGGATGTAGAATTTGAGGAGATACCAGGAAATAAACATCCTTCGGAATACGAAGTTAACCCGATGCAATGGCCAGAAGGCTTTAATTATGGAGATTTCAAACCATATACTGGAAGTGGGTACAAAACATTTTTAAAAGATATAAATAAGGGAAAATTGCCTGATGATACAGTATTTTTACCATATGAGCCTAAATCAGGTGAACTAAAAGTGCCAATTGTCGAATAGTTGATTGTAATTATAATAAAAACGAATATGTTAAATTGATATAATAAAAAATATATATTAAACCAAGTAGTCATCTAATTGTGTTAGGGAGAAAAGTTATAAAAGCTTTGATTCTTATAGCTTTTATAACTTTACTCTGCACTAATTTAACAGAACAGAAAAAGTTTAAAGGAGAAAAATTTATGAATAATAAAATTAGTTATTGGGATTTAAGTCAACAAAAAGATTTTTATGGAATATATAAAAAAGCAGATGAAGAATACGCAGAAACAAAGTCTGAATCATCCTTAAGATATAAAGCCGGGGCTTTGTTGCATCTTAAAAAATATCAGGATGTTTTAGATAATGCAACTGAATTAATTAAAATTAGTAATGGCAGAACAGATACTGAATATATTTGGGCAGGTATTGCCAATTGGTTTTTAGGTAATTATGCTGATGCAGTAGAAATATTAAAAAAGGGATTGAAGACAAAATATACAGATGCCGCAGGTGGCGTTGAAATACCAGCTTTACTATATTATATTGCAGTAAGGAGTAATGATAAAAAATTAGAAAAAGAGGCAATTGCACTTTTAAAGAAAAGGTGTAAGTCAAAAGTTTCTCTTAATTATCCTGGTTTCATAGCAGGATATATACTTGATAGAATAGACGATAATGAGTTATTAAATTCATATGCTTCTTTTAAAGAACTTAAAAGAAGAATATTGTGTAAAGCATATTTTTATATTGCAGTTAGAAATTTAAAAAACGGTGATGAGGAAATGTTTTATGAAAATTTAAAGAAGTGTATAGAAAACGAATCATATTTAGAATATGAGTATTTTATTGCTATTGGAGAGCTTGATAAGCAAACTTGTAATGAGTAATGAAGAAATGTTTTATGAAAACTTAACCAAGTGTATAGAAAATGAATCATAAAATCATAATCGCCAGCATTTTTTTGCGATACTTGATTTTCCCTTACTCATGAATAAATTATTATGGCATAGATTAAATGAGCTATGCCATTTGTGATTCATAGAAATAAATTATAATATAATAGTAGGAGTACAATTAATGGCTTAAAGCCTTATAAATGGGTAATAATAGTGAAAGAAGATAAAATATAAATAAAAGGGAAGCTGACAGAGATTAAAATAAAGAGCGTGCTTTGGATAAATACCATGATTAAGGTATTATATAAAGAATGTAATTGTATTTATGGGTCTTAAAATATAGTTAATATGTGGTTTGATTTAGTAGTAAATAAATTATAATATAGTAGTAGGAATACAATTAAGGGCTTAAAACCTTATAAATAGGGAATAGTAGTGAAAAAA
Organism: Clostridium sp. DL-VIII; assembly: GCF_000230835.1. Lineage (NCBI taxonomy): Bacteria > Bacillati > Bacillota > Clostridia > Eubacteriales > Clostridiaceae > Clostridium > Clostridium sp. DL-VIII. Next base: position 4,878,963 of record NZ_CM001240.1, on the reverse strand, counting down.
GATAAAATATAATTAACTAAAGAGAATCTAATAGGCTCAAAATACAAGAAGTAGGAACTTATCAAAAAATATTTGATATATAGATAGAGATATTTATAATATTGTTTTTCAATATTTAATTTGAAGGAATTAATATAAGATGACAATGAAAGAAGGTGAAGTAAATGAAAAAAATAATACAAATAGGAACCTCCGATTTTAAAGAATTGATAGAAGGAAATAATTATTTTGTAGATAAAAGTTTGCTAATAAAAGAATTTTTAGAGAATGGAGCCAAGATTATTCTTACTCCTAGACCAAGAAGATTTGGTAAAACTTTGAATTTGAGTATGATAAAATACTTCTTTGATACAAGAAACAAAGAAGTAACAAAGGATTTGTTTAAGGGATTAAAAATAGAAAATGAAAAAGATATAATGAAGTTACAACAGCAATATCCAGTTGTGTTTATTAGTTTTAAAGGGATAAAATTCAATAATTTTGAACATGCAATAGTTGCTATTGAAATGCTTATGTCAGATGTTTACAAAGAGTATAGATATTTAATGGAAAGTAATGTTTTCGAAGAAGATGAAAAAAGAGATTTTGATAAAATTATAAATAGGGAAGCTGATTTGGTGCTATTAATAGCTTCTATAAAAAATCTTACTAGTTATTTATATAAATATTACAATAAGAAGGTCATTTTGCTTATAGATGAATATGATGTACCAATTCAAGAAAGCTACATTAGTGGTTATTATGAGGATATGCTTTTATTAATAAGAAATATGTTAAGTGATGCTTTAAAGGATAATATATATTTAGAAAAATCAATGATAACAGGAATTCTTAGAGTTGCAAAGGAAAGTATTTTTTCAGGACTTAATAATTTAGAAGTAAATACCATCCTAGGATATGATTTTAATGATAAATTTGGATTTACAGAAGAAGAAATTGAAAAGTTATTAAAATATTGTGACACAATAGATGAAATAAAGAATATAAAAAAATGGTATAATGGATATACTTTTGGTGGAGAAGTCATATATAATCCTTGGTCTGTTTTAAGTTATTTGAAAAAGAAAAGAGAAGGCTTTAAACCTTACTGGATTAATAGCAGTAGTAATGATTTAATAAAAAAATTATTGCTTAAAGGTGACAATAAGATGAAGCTTGAACTAGAAGACCTTATAGAAGGAAAATACATATTCAAAGTAATTGATGATAACATAGTAATGTCAGAAGTTGAAGATTCTAATGAAAATATTTGGAGTTTTTTACTTATGAGTGGATATTTAAAGGCAATTAAAACTGAAAATGTAGAGGGACTATTAAATTGTGAACTTAAAATTCCTAATCAAGAAGTATTGATTTTCTATAATAATTTAATTAAAAAATGGTTTTCGGAAACTATAACGAATCAAAAATATGAATTGATGTTAGAGACTTTAATAAGTGGAAATATTAAAGTATTTGAAGGGATTTTTAAAGAATTTGTAATTAATAATTTAAGTTATTTTGATGTATCAGGAAAAGAGCCAGAAAGAGTGTATCATGCTTTTGTACTTGGGATACTGATATCACTTTCAAATGATTATGAAGTAAAGTCAAATAAAGAAAGTGGTTATGGAAGATATGCACATATAAAAAGGTGCGATAGCACAACTAGGAACTTAATGATAATTCCGAGTGATGTTTCTAGAACAGGAATTATTATTGAATTTAAGAAAATTGATTATTTCTTAGATGATACTATAGAAAAGGCAACAAAAGAAGCCTTAACTCAAATTGAAGAAAAGAAGTATGAAACAGAGCTATTGCAAAAAGGTATTAATAATATACTAAAATTAGCGATTGTATTTAAAGGAAAAGAAATTAAAGTTACACAAGGTTAAAATATAGAGTTTAATGTTATTTATATTTGATTATAAAGATATGATTGATTTAGCAGAAAAACATGAGTATAAGCAGGTTAGGCAAAGCGGAGATCATATTATTATGCAGCATAAAAAGACTAATAAAATAGTTCCAATTCCAGCTCATGAATTAAAATATGGACTAATGCTTCAAATACAAAAACAAATTCAGATTAATAAAGTGAGTTAGTTGAATCCAAGTTTTTTTACTTGGATTTTTTGCTACGCATAAAATATTATTATTCATTAAAATTAAAGATATTTGTTTTAGATAGTTACATTTCAAGAATGTTTAGAAAACAGGTTTGATTATCAATTATGGAATATGTGAAGGATCGTAGATTAATTAAAGCCTCAGAAGAGATTGGAAATGGAAGAAAGATAATATTTATTTGCAAAAATTATGAAGGGAATACAGAAACACGAATCAACTAATTAATAGTATGTTAATGCAAAGTTATGGTAAAATTTATTTTAGAGTATATTAATAGAACAAAACGTTAGAGATTAGCAAAAGAATTAAAGTTGACGAGGTGAGTGAGTTTGATTAAAGATATTATATGGGATTTTGATGGAACCTTATTTGATACATATCCAGGTACAGTTGATGCTTTTCTAAAAGCACTTGATGATAGCGGAATAAAGGAAACGAAGGAAAATGTATTGAATTACCTTAAGGTTTCTGATAGTTCTGCGGTCACACATTTTAAACAGTTATACAGCTTAAATAATGCTTTCATTGATAAATATACTGATTATAAAAATGATATGAAATTAGAAACAATTAGACCATTCCCATTTGCAGAAGAAGTATGCAGGAAGTTTGCTGCTTTAGGTGGAAGAAATTATATTATTACTCATAGAGGTGACTCAACAGTAAAATTTCTTGAACACTACGGAATGAGATGTCATTTTACAGAAATAATTACAAAGCAGTATGGCTTTAAACGTAAGCCAGATCCGGAAGCATTCATATATCTAATTGAAAAGTATCAAGTTGATAAAAATAGAGCATTGGTGGTTGGAGATAGGGAATGTGAAGTTTTAGGAGGAAAAGCAGCAGGAATCAAGACGTGTTTATATAATACAAATAATATATTAGTTAGTACGGAGCCTGATTTTTATATAGATTCTTTAGAAAACTTATTTAATATAATTGATTGTGTTTTTTAAATTAAATAATTTAAACTTGTTAATGCCTTTGAGTAAATTATTATTAAAAATTAGATTGAGGTGATTATTAATGAAGAGATTATTATTGACTGCATATGGCTTTTCTACAATGGAAATAAGGAATGCGTTTTTAAAATTAGTTCCTAAAAATTCAAAGAATTTAAATATCTGTATTATATCTACCTCCCAGCCTAAACTAAAGGAAAAACATCCACAAATGATTTCAGTTAAGAATGCATTCCATGAAATGGGCTTTAAAGATGTTGAATTTATTGATATTGAATTTGAGGACGTTCAAAAATTAAAAGAGTTTGATGTAATATTTCTTAATGGAGGTTATCCTTTTTATCTGATATATCATTTAAAAAAGAGTGGAGCAGATAAAGTTTTAAAAGAATTAATAAATGATGGCAAAATTATGATTGGTTTAAGCGCAGGATCTATCGCATTAGGTCCGGATAACGAGATGTGTAATCATATTTATCCAGAAGATAATACATTTAAAGTTGCAGATTTGAGTGCATTAAATGCAGTGGATATACGTATATATCCACATTATAAGGAGCATTGTGGAATTTATCCTAATTTAGAAGAAAAGATTTTGGACTTTGAATTAAAGCACAATTGCACAGTAACACGATTAAATAATGATCAGGCAATATTGGTTTTAGATGATAAAATAGAAAAAATAGGCTAAAGTAAAAAGTTAAAAATTAATAAATTTAAAAAGGATAAGAGTTTAGAAGAAACTTTAATAAAAACACTATATATCCAGATGTTTAGAAAGAATTTTTTATCTCGTCATTCAGGTTTATGGAAAGATTGTACATCTTATAAAAATATTATACAATAATAGGACTACCTAGTATAATTATTGTAAGAAGAGAGGATGATGAAAATGAATGAATTCTTGAAAATAGTAAGAGAAAGAAGATCAGCAAATAAATTTATTGAAAATATTAAAATACCTAAAGAAGATTTTTATGACATATTTAAAGAACTTTCCTTAGCACCTTCAGCCTTTAACTTACAGCATGCAAAATATTATGTTGTAGAAGATAGAACATTGATGGACAAAATTTATGAAGCTTCATTTAATCAGTACAAAATAAAGACTGCTTCAGCAACAATAATAGTTACAGGTGATAAGAACGCCTATTTATCAGCAGATAAAATTTATGAAGGATCAATGATGCTTGGAATGATTGATAAAACTGAATATGATATCATGATTAATACCATTAGAAATCTTTATGAAGGATGGGGAGAAGGCTTTAAGCATGATGAAGCTATAAGAAATGCATCGTTATCAGCAATGCTTTTTATGCTACTCGCTAAAGATAAAGAATGGGATACATGCCCAATGATATATTTTGACAAGGATAAGATAAGCAAATTGTTAAATATCCCTGAGAATGAAACTCCTGTTTTAATGATTACTATGGGAAAAATCGATAAGAGCAGTGATAAGATTAGAGGATATAGGAAGCCTGTAGATGAATTTGTAAAGTTTTATTAATTATAGAGAGGCAGACTATTTTTTGATAAATAGTGCTGCCTCTTTAGTTTGAAGTGTAAGAAGTTGTTCTTGATGTTATAGATAAGTTTAGTAGATGCATGGTAAAATAAATACAAGTGATAGATTAGATAAAAAAAGGGTAATGGGTATGAAACATGAAGATTGATAGATTGCTTGGAATCACAATTTATTTATTGAATAACAAAAAGACAAGTGCAAAAATTCTGTCTGATAAATTTGAAGTTTCAATTAGGACGATTCAAAGAGATATAGAAACCTTATGTCAAGCAGGAATTCCAGTAGCTTCATCTGTTGGCGTGGATGGAGGATATGAAATTTTGGATAGCTTTAAAATGAACAGACAGATAGCAGGAGAAAATGATTATGCTTACATAATTTCAGCTTTACAAGGTTTGGCTTCTGCATATAAAAGTCAAAGCACAGCTGCAACGCTTGAAAAGGTAAAAGCAGTATTGAGGAAAGATAAAAGAGATTTAAATATTATTTTAGACTTTAATACTTTAAGTGAGAATAAAAACATTAATGAGAAATTGAAGTTATTAGAGAATATAATTGCAGAAAAATATAGTGTGTCCTTTGAATATACAAATGCAGATAATATAACAACTATTAAAGAAGTTGAACCAATTGCATTGACTTATAGATGGTATTCTTGGTATTTACTTGGATATTCATTGAAGAAAGAAGATTATAGATTATACAAAATTTTGCGCATGATGAATTTGAAGAAAACAAATAGTAGGATATTAAGGAAGCATGAGTCAGCACATATACTCCTAGAAAAAAATGAAGCTAAAGACATTAGAAAATATATAGATATAAAATTATTTGGTAAATGTGAAATAAAGATGAAAGCTATAGAATATTTAAATGGACACATTGAAGCAGAGTACAAGAATGGTGATTTTATTATGAATTTACATGTACCTGAAAATGAACAATTTTGGCTTGGAACTATTCTCTCTTTTGGAAATCTTGCAAAAATAATTGAACCAGAACAACTAAAGCGTAAGCTTTGTGCTAGATGTGATGAAATTTTAAATTTATATAAATGATATTTCATTTTAATTTATGACAGACTGTTGTCGTTATTGTCTTGTTATACTTTCTGTAAAGTAAAATTTAGCTTAAACAAGTAGTGTGTTTATCTATAGAAAAAACAGAGGGGAGTTAGTATCATGAAAAGTGTTTATGAAGAATGTCCAGTATATGGAAAAGGATTAATTACATTAAGAAAGACAAACAATGAGGATTTAGAAGAATTACTTGAATGTTATAGTGATGAAAAGGCTGTTCCATTATTTAATTCAGATAACTGCAATGGAGATAATTTTAATTACACAACAATAGAACGAATGAGACAGGCTATTGAGTTTTGGGAAGTTTCCTATAAGAATGAGGAATTCGTAAGATGGACGATAATTTTAAAGGGTATGAATAAAAAGATTGGAACTATAGAAATGTTTCATAGGAATGCAGATGATGAGTTTAATCATTATGGTATTTTAAGGATTGATCTTCAAAGTAAGTATGAGATTCAATCTATAATTGAAGATATATTAGCTATATCAAATGAGTATTTTTTCGAAGCATTTGAGGTTAAGGGGATACTTACTAAAGCAATTCAAAAGGCTGAAGAACGTATTTGTGCTTTAAAGAAAGCAGGATTTAAGCCTGTTTACAAAAAAGTGATGGGATATGATGATTATTACTGCAGGGAAATTTAAGTCTAGAGTTAAATGATACTTTTAATAATAAAATCTTTAAGCAGGTGACTCTTTATTAATGGAATGAATAATAGAGTCACCTAGATGAACTAGGATTATAACTATGAATAATTATTGATTTTATGGAGAATATATTTTAAGAAGTTAATGAGATTAAGGTTGACATTTAAAATTATAGAGTATATACTTAGTTTATAAATTAATTGAGAGCAATTTAATTTATAAAAATAGAATGTTCTTTATATAAAACACTCATTTGAAATTCCTGTGAAGAATTTCATTATTTTTAAATAATTATGTTGAATAAAATTAAATTTACATCAATTCAAAGTATGAATAAGGAGTGAAATGATCAACATGAGGTTTTACGATTTTTCAGCAAATAAGATGAATGGTCAAGAAATAAAGATGGAAGAGTATAAAGGCAAGGTAGTTTTAGTAGTGAATACAGCCAGTAAATGTGGTTTAACACCTCAGTTTAAAGAATTAGAAGAACTTTATAAAGAATATAAAGATAGAGGCTTTGAAATCTTGGGATTTCCATGTAATCAATTTGCTAAGCAGGACCCAGGAACTAATAAGGAAATTAGTGAATTTTGTTTAATCAATTATGGAGTTAGTTTTACAATGTTTGAAAAAATCGATGTAAATGGAGATAATGCACATCCACTATATAAATATTTAAAAAATGAGGCTAAAGGCATTTTAAATAAAGAAATTAAATGGAACTTTGCTAAGTTTTTAATAGATTCAGAAGGTAATGTAGTAAAAAGATATGCACCAATAACAACTCCATTAAAGTTAAAAGGTGATATAGAAAAGTTGCTGCAACAATAAATAAATTTGTTATATGGTGAAATTTTCACTTAAATAAATTGTCAGATAATAATATTTATAAAGGAGAGATATATTATGATATATGATTATAAGGTAAAAAATATAAAAGGTGACGAGGTCTCATTAAATAATTATAAGGGAAAAGTATTATTAATAGTTAATACAGCTACAGGCTGTGGATTTACCCCTCAATATGAAGGTCTTCAAAAGATATATGATAAATATAAAGACAAAGGATTAGAAATCTTAGATCTCCCATGTAATCAATTCTTTGAGCAGGCACCAGGAAGTAATGAAGAAATTGCAAGCTTCTGTCAGCTTAAATATAATACTACATTTGAAACTTTTGCTAAAATAGATGTAAATGGTGAAAATGCAGCTGACCTATATAAGTTTTTAAAGAAGGAAGCACCAAAAGCGGCTGAAGATGAAGCATCAGAAGGCTTATATAAATTTTTATCAGAAAAAGGCTTTAATACAACTGGAGACGATATAAAATGGAATTTTACAAAATTCTTAGTAGATAAAGCTGGAAATGTAGTTGCAAGATATGCCCCAACATTTGAGCCAGAAAAGTTAGAAGAAGCAATCGAAAAATTACTTTAAGCTTAAATAAAGCAACAAATTAATAACAAATATAAAAAGCGATAAACAAAAGGTTTATTGCTTTTTATATTTAAAAACGCATTGTAAAGCACAAAAGAGAAATTATTGACAGAATCAAAAGAATCAGATATAGTATTAAGATATAGACCAGTCACTATAATTTTATTAAGAAGGTATTGATATGAACGATAAAAAAAATACAAAGGAAAAATTTATAGAAACTGCTTCAAAGCTTTTTGAAGTGAAAGGCTATAATGCGACAGGTTTGAATGAAATCCTAGCAGAGAGTGGAGCACCAAAGGGATCATTATATTACCATTTTCCTAAAGGTAAAGAACAGCTTGCACTAGAAGCAATAATTTCAGCTGGAAAAAAGATAACACTTAATTTAAAAGAAAATCTAAAAAATGCTGAAGATCCTATTCAAGGAGTTATGAATAATTTAGAACATTTAGCAAAAGTAATTGATAATGAACAAAAAACTAGAGATATGTCTATTAGTTTAATTGCTTTGGAAACTTATTTAACCAGTGAAAATTTAAGGAAGGCATGTGAAGAAATTTTTGATGTTTTAGAGAGAACTTATGCTGAAAAATTAATTGAAATTGGGATTGATAAAGAAAAAGCTTATGAGCTAAGTGCTGTAATCGGAGCCATGACAGAAGGTGGAATCACATTGGCTTTAACTAGAAAAAATGGTAATCCGCTTAGATTAATAGCTAAACAAATTCCTAAAATAATAAATTATAGTGAGTAAATGATATTAAGCTAAAATAATTTATGTCATTAATAGTCTATTTCAAAATGATAATATAATGCTTTTGAAATAGACCATTTAAAAAAATATAATTATATAGACTGGTCTAAAAAGTAAGGAGGAAAAGAAAGATAATGGATGTACCAATAACAGCAAAATCTGAAGTAAAAATCAATGCAAAAATAATTATAGGAATATTAGTATTTAGTGCATTTATATCAGTATTTAATGAGACTATATTAAACGTCGCGTTAAATACTTTAATGAAGGAAATGAATGTTACCCCAGGAATAATACAATGGATAATTACAGGATATATGATAGTAGTGTCGGTAATGGTACCAGTCACGGCTTTTTTGATTCAATCCTTTAAAACAAAGGAGTTATATTTAGGAGCAATGACCTTACTGTTAATTGGGACAATCAGTGCAGCACTTTCAGGGTCTTTTACAATGCTGCTTATCTCAAGGATGTTGCAAGCTTCAGGGACTGGAATGATGATTCCACTTATGATGAATACAGTATTAACTATAACACCACCAGAGAAACATGGGTCAGCAATGGGCATATGCGGGGCTGCCATTTCTCTTGGACCAGCATTAGGACCAACTGCAGCAGGAATTATATTACAATATTTTAGCTGGCATGCATTATTCGTAATACTAATTCCATTTATAGTATTAGCCATGATTTTGGCTTATATATATCTGATTAATGTATCTAGCCTTACAAAACCTAAAATTGATATAATATCAATTTTATTATCAAGCATTGGGGTAGGAGGAATTATATATGGTATAAGTGGTTTCAGTGACAATGGAGATATTAAAGTGGTCGGTATAATTTTTATTGTTGGAATTATAGCGTTGATTATATTTGGAAAGCGACAATTAGTCTTAAAAGAACCAATGCTTGAAATGCGTACCTTTAAATATCCTTTATTTTCAATTGGAGTAGCACTTGTTATGATTTCTATGATGACCATGTTCACTATGAATGTAATGCTGCCGATGTTTTTACAGGGAGCACTTAAGACAACAACTTTTGTAGCAGCAATGGCATTGCTTCCAGCAGCTCTTGCAAATGGTTTTGTAACACCTATAGGTGGTACAATTTATGATAAATTTGGTGTGAAAGTATTAATACCAACAGGCTTTTTTATAATTCTTATTGCACTGTGGTTTTTATCAAAAGCAAATAATGATACGGTGCTGATAAAGATTATAATTTCATATGTAGTGGTGTGTATTGGAGTAGGGATTACTATGTCTCCTTGCCAGACAAGTTCTCTTAATCAATTGCCACCAGAAGCTTATCCACATGGAGTAGCAATACTAAATACTTTTCAGCAGATATCAGCAGCTATTGGCTCTTCATTATTCGTAGGGATTATGTCAGCTTCACAGTTGAAAGCGTTAAGAAGTGGAATTGACGAGCAGACAGCAATTTCGGTAGGATTTAGATCTGCAACATTGGTTGCAGTTGGAATTGTTCTAGTTGGATTTTGTTTGTCTTTTGCTTTAAGATTAGGGGAGAAAAAATAATGGAGTTTAAAATTGTAAAATGAAAAATAGTCAAATATAAAAGCTAAACATTCTGCAAATTCAAAATTATTTTTGCGTATAATTTTCTAATTTAGAGGTACAGTTCTCCTAATAAATGAATATCATAATATTCGAAAGGAGATGTTGAAATAAATGGAATTTGAACAAGAAGATACTTATAGAGATTCAAGAGGAATGCATGATAAATGTAAAAAATGTATGAATTATCATGTCAAATTAACCATGACAGATGGAAAAACTTTAGATGGAATTATTGAAAGTGTGGATTCTGATAAAATTATCATTATGGTTGCTGAGGATGTAATGGATAATAGCGGAGGAGGAGGAGATCCTCAGTATTATCAATATCAACAAAATGACTCTGAATACTATCAATATCAGGAAAGACAGTATTATAATTATCGTCCTCCAATGAGGTATAGACGTTTTAGAAGACAAGCATTTCCTCTTGCTGGATTAGCAGCTTTGTCATTATTGCCTTATCCTTATGTTGCTCCACCATATGTATATTATCCTTATTATTATTAATAGATACCTATAGTTATAGAGGCAGTTTCTACACTGTCTCTTTATAAGGCATTATTAGAAAAATAACAAGTTAAGCCGCCTTCATATTTGAAATTGTTATTTTCTTTCATATGCCTAAACAATAAAGTTTTTAGGTTAGAACTTCGTATCCTTTATTCATTAAAGCTGTTACAGCATTTTGAACATCCTTATCTTTAACAAGTATATAGTCAGTATCATAGGTAGAAATGGCAAATATACTTATTTTATTTTGAGCTAATATTGTGCTGATCTCAGAGAGTATGCCGATTAGTGAAAAGTCTAGCTGTCCTTCAACTTTTAAAATTCTCCAGTCTTTCTCGCATTTTATATCTTTAGGAATATTGGCTTCAACACATACAATTGATAGCTCGTCATATGTTTTAGTTATGGAAAAGAAATCACTAGTTTTTGCCCATTCTGGAATTGAAGAAGCTTCAGCTAACCTGCAAACTCCATATTTTTCTTTTAATAGCTGTAGTATTAATTTATTTTCTGACATATTTTACTTCCATCCTTTCAGCGTGTAAATATATTGAATTTGTTTTATGAGACATATTCAAAAATAAAAAAAGCCTAAAGAGAATTTTATTTAATTCTCCCAGGCTTTTATCCTTCCGTGTACACAATATTCTTGTGCGTTTTCTCTTGGACCAAACCAGTAAAACACTGTGGAACCCTAGAAAACTATATGCATTATAAAATTTAAAATACTTTTAATAAATAGTACCATAAGGTGAGATTTTAAGCAATGTTGTTTAGAAATGCAATTTTTTGATTCCTTCCTGTTAGTGATAATTATAGAGCATAATAAGTTTATTATAAGAGCCAATATGATTATTAAGATTGAAGTCCCTACAGGCATATGATATTTAAAAATATTTGTAAAAATAGATTAATATTAAGCATTGTGATAATATTTAAATAAATTTAATAAGTAATCATAATTTTAAATTTCACAGGCTAGATTGGAGGAGTAATGATATGGAGATAGATAGCATTGGATTTGATTTAGATGGAACTCTTTGGGATGCAATAGATGGTGTTTGTGAAGCTTGGAAAGAAGTTTTAAAAAAGCATTCAAAGGTAAAGAAAAAGATAGTAACTTATGAGGAAATAAAGGGGTGTATGGGATTAGTAAATGAGGATATAGGGAAAAAACTATTTCCAGATTTAGATGAAGCATTGAGGATGAAGCTAATGGAAGAAGTATGTGAAAATGAGCTGAAATACTTAGGAAAGCGTGGTGGATTATTATTTCCTAAAGTAGAGGAAACCCTTAAAGAATTATCACAAAAATATAAGTTGTTTATTGTAAGTAACTGCCAAGAAGGATATGTTGAATGTTTTTTTAAAGCACATAACTTAGCTAAATATTTTGTTGACTTTGAATCTTCAGGAGCAACTGGATTAAAAAAAGGAGAAAATATAAAACTTGTAATAGAGAGAAATGGTTTTAAAAATTCAATATACATAGGCGATACTAATGGAGATTTGGAGGGAGCAAAAGCTGCCAAAGTAAAATTTGTTTATGCAAAGTATGGTTTTGGTAACGTTCAAGAATATGACTATGTTATAGATAAATTTGAAGATATATTAAATCTAAAAATATAAAGTATCTTACTGGTATTTTATATTTTTTATGGTTAAAATGTTTTTATAAAGAGTATATATCATAATTAAGAAAATAATCAATAGGATAAAGTAGAATATTAGAAATTATTTTATTGGGAGTGATGAAATGAAAGGGTTGGTAGTTTTTTATTCATTGGAAGAGCATACAAAATTCATAGCAGATATTATAGCAGAGAAATTAAAATGTGAGTTGCTTGAATTAAAGCCAGTAGAGGAATATCCTAAAAGTGGAATCAAAAAATATTTGTTTGGAGGTATGGGTGCCTTATTTAAAAAGCAGCCTGCTTTAAAAAATAAAATTCAAGATCTAAGTGAGTATGACACAATATTTATCGGGACACCCGTTTGGGCTGGAACATATGCACCACCAATAAATACCTTTATCTCTGAGAATAAGATAGCTCATAAGAATCTTGCATTTTTTGCCTGTCATGGTGGCGGCGGAGCTCAAAAATGTTTTGATAAATTAGAAGCTGCTTTAAAAGATAATACTATACTCGGAAAAATTGAATTTGCAGATTCTAGTACAGAATCAGAAAAAAGCGATAAATTAAAGGAATGGATAAGAAAAATTATTAATTAGGGTAAATGTTTAAAATTTGATAAGAAGATATGTGTAAAGTAATTATAGCGTTAATGATATTTAATAATATTATTAACGTTATTTTTATGCAATAAAAGCAAGTTTGTATTTGGAAAAACATATAAAAATATGGTTGAATTTGCCTCTCGGAAGTAGTACTATAAAAGTATAGTACGAATGCAGTACTATATTAAAATCGAATTATATTTATTGGAGGCTTTGATATGGAAAGCAATAAAAATATTTTTAAGGAAAACTCAAAAGTGACCTATAATAAGCAGGCTTCAATCTATGATGAGAAAGGTGATGGAAAATTTGTAGCACCAATGTATGGTGAAATTGTAAAAAGAATAATTAAAGCAGATCCGAAAAGAATATTAGATGTAGGATGCGGTACAGGAAATGTATTAATTAGACTTGCAGCAAACAAAAATTTTAATTTATATGGCTTAGATATTTCTGAAAAAATGATTGAAACTGCTAAGAAAAATCTTGGCGATGCAGTAGAACTTAAAGTTGGAGATTCTGAATATATACCATGGAAAGATAATTTTTTTGATGTTATAGTATGTAATGCATCCTTTCATCATTATCCAAATCCAGAAAAAGTTTTATCTGATATGCGAAGAGTTTTAAGTAATGATGGTATATTGATTATTGGAGATCCAACGGCACCAGCACTTTGTAAACCAATTATAAATATGCTTTTAAAATCATCAGATAAAGGCGATTATTATATATATTCGGAAAAGGAAATAAAAAAACTACTGGTAGAGTGTGGTTTTGAGCCATTTGACTTTAAAAAGATTAATTGGAAGAGTTTTGCAATTAATGCTAAAATAAAATAATAAAAATTTTGGAGTGAGAATTATTATGGATAAAGGATTCAAAAGACAAGTTAATGAGTTTAATGCATTATGGCATAGTATGTTTATGGAAGCAAATTATAAAGACATAGAAGCAAAATATCCGAGCATACAAGTCTTTAGTACAAATGAGTTATCTATAATTAGGATTATTTCTGAAAAAGAAGAAGTGATCATAAGAGATATAGTAGATGTATTAAATATTCCTAAAAGTACATTAACCAGCATAATAGATAGATTAGAAAAGAATGATATTATAGTTAGAGCAATTAGTAAGAAAGATAGAAGATCATATAAACTGGAGCTTACTGAAAAAGGAATGGAAGTTCAGAAAGAGCATGTAAAATTTGAAGAAGAGATTTATGGAAAAGTAATAAGTTTTTTAGATACATATGAAGAAAGAGAAGCGTTTTTAGTGCTTGTAAGAAAGATAGTAAAAAATATTTCTCTTAAATCAAGGTGATAATATAGTATATAAAGCATGTGAATATGTACTTAAACATATAGATGAAGATAGTACATTAACGTCTATAGCAAATAAACTAAATATTAGTAAAAATTATTTATGCTCAATATTCAAACAGCATACAGGTTATACTCCAGCTGAATACAAGAAAAATGTAATGCAAGTGTAAGAGATTCTAAAAAAGAGTCTCTTTTTTGTCTGCTTTATGTAAATGTTTAAAGTCAGTAATTTTTTCATACTTTATCGTAATTTTATACCATTTTAGTAAGTTACTTTTTTATATATCATAAGATTATAGATAGAAATTAGATATTTATAAGTTCTGCTTGAATAATACATTCTACTAAAATATTAGTTTTAGAAATTTTGAAAAAATTTCATCATTCATTTTTAATTGAAACTTATATTGTATAAAAGTGAAGATAGGAATGTTATTTATTCTAATTTTGTAGGCAGTATAAAAATAAATAAGAAAGATGAGGGGCATAAAATCAATTATGATTTTAATAAACTATTTAATTAGGGGAGGAAAAATATATGAAGAAGAAAAAAATAAAAGCTGCAGTATTAGGAGTTCTAGTAAGCACATTTTTAGTAGGAGCGTTTATTCCAACGCCGACTTTTGCAGTGACTAAATCTCACTTTAGTGATGCCTTTGATTATGCTACAGGAAGTTGGTCAAAGTCAGACGGCTGGACTAATGGAGGACAGTTTAATTGTACTTGGAGAGCTAGCAACATTAATTTCAGTAATGGAGTTATGGATCTTACTTTAAATAAAGATACACAAGGTGGTTCTACGCCATATGCTGGTGCAGAATATCGCTCAAATGATACTTTTGGTTATGGACTTTATCAAGTGAGGATGAAACCCGCAAAAAATACTGGTATAGTTTCTTCATTCTTTACTTATACAGGACCAACAGATAATACTCCTTGGGATGAAATTGATATTGAGTTTTTAGGTAAGGATACAACGAAGGTACAATTTAACTATTATACAAATGGTGTAGGAAATCATGAGCACCTTTATAATTTAGGTTTTGATGCCTCAACAAGTTTTCATACTTATGCTTTTAACTGGCAGCCAACCTATATTGCATGGTTAGTAGATGGAAAGGAAGTTTACAGAGCAACAAGTAATATTCCATCTCACCCTGGTAAAATCATGATGAATTTATGGCCAGGAACAGGGGTAGACTCATGGTTAGGTTCTTATAATGGAGTGACTCCACTTAACGCATATTATGACTGGGCGTCTTATGATCCACAATAATATTTAAGTTTATTTAGGTAATAGATAGTTATCTGGGAATTTCTAATTGCGACATATACATTAAAATATTGTAAATGAAAATTGTTATAAATGATGTTTAGAGAGAACTGGCAAGAGTTATATGCCAGTTCTTTTAATTTAGAAGCAACATACTAGGCATTTGCTGGTAACGTGCCCTTAGAGGGTATAATAAAAGCCACCGCTGAGCGAATTATTACTTACTCTAAATAAAAAGTTAATTGGTAACACTTTCTTAATACTTTGTTTACATTTTCCATGTTTACAATCATATTACTTAGCAATATAATAGTAAATTGATAATTTATTATTTATGAAATAAAAATGGTTAAAAGGAAAAGCTAGTATATAGATCTATCATATGAAATTAACAGGAAAGTTTAGATTATTAATTAAAATAAAATTATGGGTAAGGAAGTGAGAGGATGATAATAAATCCTAAATTTAGAGGTTTCGTTTGTACAACAGCACATCCAGAAGGATGTGCTAAAAATGTTTTGAGGGCAGTAAATTATGTGAAAGAAGCTAAGCCAATTAAAGGTCCGAAAAACGTACTTGTTATTGGTGCATCGACGGGATATGGTCTGGCTTCAAGAATTGTATCAACTTTTGGTGCTGGTGCAAGTACTATTGGTGTTGTTTTTGAAAAGTCTGCATCTGAAAGTAGGACAGCTACAGCTGGCTGGTATAATACAGCATCATTTGAGGAGCAGGCTGGTGAAAATGGGTATTATTCTGCGACTATTAATGGAGATGCATTTTCAAAAGAGATAAAGGAAGAAACTATTAAACTAATAAAAAAAGATTTGGGAAAAGTAGATCTTGTAATATATAGTATTGCTTCAGCTAAAAGAATACATCCAGTAACAGGAGAGGTCTTCTCGTCAGTACTGAAACCAATTGGAAAAACATTTAAAGAAAAGACTGTAAACTTTCATAGTTATCAGGTATCAGATATGGAAATTAATCCAGCAGATGAAGATGAGGTAAGAGAAACCGTTGCCGTTATGGGTGGAGAAGACTGGAAGATGTGGATTGATTCATTAATAGCTGCAGATGTTCTTGCAGAGGGAGCAATTACAACAGCATATTCATATATTGGGCCTGAAATCACATATCCTGTTTATAGGAATGGTTCTATAGGAAAGGCAAAGAAAGATTTAGAGAAGACTGCTGAAATAATAAATAAGGACCTCGAGAAGATTAATGGAAAAGCCGTAATATCTGTTAATAAGGCTTTAGTGACTCAATCGAGTCTGGCACTTCCTGTAGTTCCTTTATATATATCTATATTATCTAAGGTTATGAAGGAAAAGGGTATTGATGAAGGCTGCATAGAGCAGATATATAGGTTATTTTCAGAAGAATTATATAAGAGTAATTTCTCACTTGATGATGAAGGTAGAATAAGAATGGATGATTTGGAATTAAGAAGTGATGTTCAAAAAGAAGTTTTTGAGCTATGGAAAAAGATTAATACTGATAATATTACCAAGTTAAGTGATATAGAGGAATTTAGAAATGAATTCTTTAAATTGTTTGGTTTTGGGCATTCTGATATAGATTATGATAATGAAGTTGATCAACATGTTAAAATAGCGAGTGTAGAAATGTAATAATATTAATAATTTTTTTATTTACTGGAAAAAATAAAAAAGTAAATTAAATTTTACGATTATAGTTGATTAGGCAAGCATACTGGTCTGTTATTTTTTTGATTGTGCATAAATGCCATAATTTTCTGGAAGTTGTGGTATAATAGCGCTATAGATTAAAATATGAAAGCCTAGGAGGAGACGGAATGGATATAAAGATTTTAGAAAAATATGCAGAACTCGTAGTTAAAACAGGAATAAATTTGCAGGAAAAACAGCAATTATTTATAACTTCACCAATTGAATGTGCGGATTTTGCTAGAATCATGGCAGAAAAAGCTTATGAAGCAGGGGCTATAAATGTAATAGTAAGATATAATGATGAAAAACTTTCTTTAATAAAATTTAATAAAGCTTCAATGGAAAGCTTTGAAAAGGAACCTATTCACCTTGCACTTGAAAGAGAGCAGCTTATAAAAGAGAAAACCGGATTTATCAGTATAGCTGCTGAAGATCCAGAACTTTTAAGTGGTATAGATCCTAATAAAATATCACTTCAAGCTAAGACAAACAGCACAGCTATGAAAAAAGCCAGTGCTGCAATGATGAGTAATGAAGTTTCATGGTGTGTTGTTTCAGTACCTACAAAAGGATGGGCTAAAAAGGTATTTCCAAATGTGCCAGAGGAAGAAGCAGTGGAAAAGCTTTGGCAGTCAATATTCAGCATAGTGAGAGCTGATAAAGAATCACCAGTTGCTGCTTGGGAAGAACATATATCAAAATTAGATCATAGAAGAAACTATTTAAATGAGAAAAGTTTCAAGTATCTTCACTATAAATCAGAAGGAACTGATTTAGTTGTGGAGCTTCCAGAAGGTCATGAGTGGTTAGCTGGAGCAGAAAATACTAAAGATGGAGTTAGATTTGTAGCTAATATGCCAACAGAAGAAGTATTTACTCTTCCAAAGAGAGATGGTGTAAATGGCTATGTAACTAGTAAAAAACCTTTAAATTATGGCGGAAACTTGATAGATAATTTTAAGCTTACTTTTAAAGATGGTAAAATTGTTGATTTTACAGCAGAAAAGGGTGAAGAAATATTAAAAGGACTTTTAGATACTGATGAAGGTGCAAGATATTTAGGAGAAGTTGCTTTAGTTGGCTATAACTCACCTATATCAAACTCAGGACTAATATTCTATAATACATTATTTGATGAAAATGCATCTTGCCACTTTGCTTTTGGTAAGGCATACCCAAGCTGCTTAAAAGGCAGTGATAATATGTCAGAAAAAGAACTTCTAGAAAAGGGAGTTAATGATTCGTTGACTCATATAGATTTCATGGTAGGTTCAGAGGAGCTTGAAATAATCGGAGAAACTGCGAGTGGTGAAAAAGTTCAAGTATTTAAAAATGGAGATTGGGTAATATAGAGTTCTAACTTTTAACATAGATTTAAATGGAAGCTTACCGAAATTACATACATTTTTGTTTCACAGGACTTATGAAATTTTCGCTGATAGGTTCTAAATGGGAGCATGTACACATTTTTGCATGATCCTAAAGCAAAGTTTATGACAAGCAATAAATGGAACAAGCTCCCATTAAGAACCTTAGAACAGCTAAATTTCAAATGCCTACTACACAAAAATGTATGTGATTTCTGATGAAGGTGTGCATATAAGTTTACTTAAGTAAATGTATATATTTATTTGGTTTGAAGAGGAATATATAATGATTAATAAAGATAGTACAAAGAATGAAGAAGTAGAAATTAAATGTCATGTGGGAAAAAGCAATGAAGAGATGTTAGACTTTTTAATTAAAGAATATAAAATGAATGTTAAATCTCTTTCAAAGGTTTTGGGAGTAGAGACATGGTTTTTGAATAACTTTAATGAAAATAAGAATAAAATATCTGTGGAGGATAGAGGAAAGTTTAGTAGTACACTAGCTGTATTATATTATATTTCTGAAATTACGCCTGATGAAAGGAATCGAGGAGTAATAGATAGCTTAGTGTCAGAATATAATATAGAACTTGATACAATTGCACGGATGGCAGATGTGAAAAAAGATGAATTAATAAATTTTATGAACGGCGGTATTTCAATTTCTGATGCTTCAAAATATAAGATTACAACTGTAAGCATGTTTTTACATTTTATATTTAAGCCTAGTATTGATAAATGGAGTTTAACAATAAAAGCAATAAAAGCCGGATTGGATAATGAAACAATAAATAAGCTTGTTGATGTAACATATGAAGAACTGGAAGGAATGAGGAAACTCTGCAATGGGAAATTTGCTCGAGATACAAATGAGGTTTAATATTATCTGCAGCTTAATAAAAAATATAAACAGCTAAAAAGTAGTGACTTAGTTATTTACTAATCTTTTAAAATTAAAATTACTTTACAGATTGACAAATTCGTTAAAAAATAGTATTTAATATATATAGAGTTATACGACTGACGGAAGTGGGATAAACCACATGAAGTATAACAATTTAAAAGCCGACCGTCTGGGCAAAAGCCTGGATAGTGGGCTTTTTTGTTGTATTAATGAGGAGTGAAAGTCTGAAAAAATGATTTCAAAATGTTTGATATCTTAAGAAAGGAATGATTATATAATGAAAGAATTGATTTTAAAGTATGGATGTAATCAAAATCAAAAGCCAGCTAGAATTTTTACTCAGGATGAAAATCTACCAATAAAAATATTAAATGGGACTCCAGGATATATAAATTTATTAGATGCATTTAATAGCTGGCAGCTTGTAAAAGAATTAAAAGAAGCTACAGGCTTAGCTGCAGCTGCATCTTTTAAGCATGTTAGCCCGGCAGGAGCTGCAGTAGCTATTCCCCTAACTGAAATTTTAAAGAAAGCATATTTTGTAGAGGAGGAGGAATTATCAGATATTTCAACAGCATATATAAGAGCAAGAGGCGCAGATAGAATGTCTTCATATGGAGATTTTGTAGCTTTGTCAGATGAGTGCAATGAGCAGACAGCAAAATTTTTATCACGAGAGGTATCTGATGGAATAATAGCACCAGCTTATTCTGATAAAGCGCTTAAAATATTGAAAAGTAAGCGTAAAGGTAAGTATTTAATAATACAAATGGATATCAATTATGTTCCGAAGGAAATTGAAACAAGAGAAATCTATGGAGTAACCTTTGAACAAAAGAGAAATGATGTAAAAATAAGTCAAGATATATTTAATAATTTGCCTACTAAAAATAAAATTGTACCTGACGATGCTAAAAGGGACTTGATTGTAGCTCTAATTACACTTAAGTATACACAATCAAATTCTGTATGTTATGCAAAAGATGGACAGGCTATTGGAATTGGTGCAGGTCAGCAATCAAGAATTCACTGTACTAGATTGGCTGGAAATAAAGCTGATGCGTGGTTTTTGAGACAAAATCCAAAGGTTATAAAACTTCCTTTTAAAAAAGAAATAAAAAGAGCAGATAGAGATAATGCAATAGATGTTTATATTTCAGATGATTATATGAATCTATTATGTGATGGGGGTTGGGAAGATATATTTTCTGAAAAGCCAGAACCATTAAGCAAAGAAGAAAGGATAATATGGCTTGAAAAATTATCAGAGGTATCTTTAGGTTCAGATGCATTTTTCCCTTTTGGAGATAACATAGAACGTGCTAGAAAAAGTGGCGTTTCTTATATAGCTCAGCCAGGTGGATCTATAAGAGATGATAATGTAATTGAAATCTGCGACAAATATAATATAGCTATGGCATTTACAGGAATAAGACTTTTCCATCATTAATTTAATAAAGTAGAGAAATAAAATATTATGTTCCAGAGAATAGAAAGAAGTACATTATTTTAGATTAAAGATAGTTTTTTAAAGATCAGATAACATTTATTATTAATATTAAAAAAGTTCCGCTAAGCATATCCAGTTAATATTGTCTTAGCAGAACTTTTAATTTTAAGTTTAAATCTAAATTATTAAGTCTCCATCATAAGAGGTAATAATTTTATATAAGTCAGGACGTCTATCTCTGAATATTCCCCATTCAATACGTTGTGTTTCAAGCTCATCTAAATCAAATTCAGCAACCAATACTGTTTCTTCGCTGCGATTAGCTTCAATAACTTTATTACCTTGTGGTCCTGCAATAAAGGATGAACCATAGAAGGTGATTTTAGAGTCTTCATCCTCTTCTACGCCAACACGGTTTGAGGCGATTACAGGAATTAAATTAGCGGCTGCATGACCAAGCATACAAGCCTGCCAGTGATCTTTTGAATCAATTGATCCATCTTGAGGTTCAGAACCAATAGCAGTAGGATAGAATATCATTTCAGCACCCATAAGAGTCATGCATCTAGCTGCTTCTGGATACCATTGATCCCAGCATATACCTACGCCAATTTTACCATAGCGTGTTTTCCATACTTTAAAACCAGTGTCTCCTGGATTAAAGTAAAATTTTTCTTCATAGCCAGGGCCATCAGGAATATGGCTTTTTCTGTAGGTACCAAGTACTTCACCATCAGCATCGATTATTGCAATGGCATTATATCTTGCATAATTTTTCTTCTCATAAAAACTGATAGGAAGAACAACTTTAAGTTCTTTGGCAATTTTCTTAAAGTGATTAATAGCTTTATTTTGTTCTACTTCTGTAGCGTAGATATAATAATCTGATTTTTCTTTTTGACAAAAATATGGAGTTTCAAATAATTCTTGAAGCAAAATTATTTGAGCACCTTTATCGGCTGCTTCTCTTACAAATTTTTCAGCTTTAGAAATATTTTCATCGATGTTTGAAGAACAGCTCATTTGGGTAGCTGCAACTTTAACTTTTCTCATGTGTATCACCTCATCTTATTATTTTATTATTTAGAAGCTGGCATCTGCTGAGTAGTACAATGTATATTCCCACCTTCTTTAATAACAGCTATTCCATCTACCGTTCTGATTTTTCTATCAGGGAAGGTTTCACTTAGCACTTTTGCAGCAGCTTTATCAGCTTCTTTAGCATTACCGCCAAATACAGGTAAAATAATACCGTCATTTACAAAGTAGAAGTTTAAATAGCTTAAAGTTAATCTTTCACCTTTATATTCAGTTCTAGGCGGCTGATTAATTTTAATAATTTCAAACTTTCTGCCTTTGGCATCCGTTGAATTTTTTAATATTTCAAGATTTTCTAAGGTTATTTTATAATTGTTATCTTCATGGTCATTGCAGGTTTGCATAAGGATTTTCCCTGGAGCTGCAAAGCAGGCTATATTATCTACGTGACCATCAGTTTCATCGCCATCTAAACCATTTTTTAGCCAGATAACTTTTTCTATATTTAAATATTCTTTTAAATAATTTTCAATTTGTTCCTTAGTAAGGTCTGGGTTTCTATTAGGATTTAGTAAGCATTCTTCAGTAGTAAGCAGAGTTCCTTCTCCATCAACATGAATTGAACCGCCTTCTAAAATGAAAGGTGCATCAAATTTTTCTACATTGAAATGTTCTAGAATTTTTCCTGCTACTTTGTCGTCTAAATCCCAAGGAGCATATTTTCCACCCCAAGCATTAAAGTTCCAATTCACGCCAGCTAAGCTTTGCGTATCATTCATTATAAATGTTGGACCATTATCACGAAGCCATGCATCATTATGTTCGATAGAAAGAAATTCTACATTATTAGAGGTTTTAAAATGATTTTGCACGTAAGTTAAATCTTCAGGGTTCACAATTACTGTAACTGGTTCAAATTCTGAAATTGCCTTGATGAATTCAGCATATCCAAGACATACACTTTCATGGTTTTCAGGATGGCACATAGATTCTTTAACAGGCCATGAAATAAAGGTACGCTCATGAGTGGTCCATTCAGCAGGCATCTTGTAATTTAAATCTTTTGGATACATATAATACTCCTCTTCTTTAAGAATTTATTTTAGGTTGTTTTATGGTTATAAGTTCTAGTTAGATATTAATATTTAATAATTTTAAAGAAATTCAACTTGAATTTCATCATTTACTGTTAATTGTTAAATATAAACTGTCAATTAGAACATATTTAGTATCTATCATATAATAAACTTCCATTCATATTTATGTCAAGATTCAACTGAAGAAGGGCATTTAGTTTAGAAACAGTGAAAATAATAAGCACATCTGTTTTATTTAATGAGTGTGTGAATTTAGCTTTATTTTTCATTTGAATTTATTAAAAAATCAATAAATAAAAAGGAATATTTTTAATTGATTTTACGAATAATACTATTAAAAACATTTAAAAATAATATAATTCACATTCCTTAATATTACATTTAAATTGGTTTTAAATTCAAAGATAAGGTTTTACCAGCTCTAAAGATTGAATTAATTTCGAGTAAATAAACTCCAAAAATGTAATGAATTATGATAAAATATAATTAAGAAAAGTGCCTAAATTACTACGTTTGCGGGGAAAGTTATGAATAGAAGAACAAGAAAACAAAAAAGAGAAATGGAAAAAGAAATAAATTTTTTCGGAGAATTTTCAAAAATAAAAAAGCATTTTTTTAGAGATTTTAATAGGAAATTAGCCAATGTGAAAGATAAAAGAAATCAAAGTTATATAACTTATAATCCAGAAATAATACTGTTTGTAGTTATTATGAAAAATGTTTCTGGAATTGTTAGCATGAATAGAATGACAAATGATTTTAACAATGATTTAGCAATAGATAATATAGCTAAATCATTAGGATATGACTCGTTAGAAGACATACCACACTATGATACTATAAATGACTTTTTGAGAAAATTAGACGTATCTGAATTAGAAAAAATTAGAGATTATATGATACGAGAGCTTTTCAAAAAAAGGTCGTTGGAGAAATATCGATTATTAGATAAGCATTGGTGCATTGCTATTGATGGTTCACAATTATTTTCCTTTAAGGAAAAACATTGTGAACATTGTTTAAGGAAAGAACACAAGAATAAAGATACTGGTGAAATAGAAAGAATAACTTATTATCACACGGTATTAGAAGCTAAGCTTATTTTAGGAAATATGACATTTAGTATATTAACTGAATTTGTAGAAAATGAGAACGAAAGCGTTAGCAAACAAGATTGTGAAATAAATGCAGCTAGAAGACTTATGAAAAAATTGAAATATAAGTTTAGAAAGCTTAATATCTGCATTTTAGGTGATAGTCTTTATGCATGTGAACCAATTTATAAATTATGTACTGAGTATAAGTGGAAATTTATTTTTAGATTTAAAGAAGGAAGAGCAAAAACACTTTGGGAAGAAATTCAAACCATAAAATATATTGAGAATAATGAAAACACCTCTAATTTAACTTTTAAAAGTCACGAGATACATCAAAAGTTAACTTATATAAATGAAGTTTCATATAAAAATAGCTCTGTTAATATAGTAGATTTCACTGAAAACATTCGCAAGAAATCTAAAGATAAAAGCACAAAAGAAGAAACGTCCAAAAACTTTGTTTTTGTTACGAATATACAAGTTACTAAACGAAATGCTTTTAAAATTGTAGTCGCTGGTAGAAGCAGATGGAAAATAGAAAATGAAGGATTCAACAACCAAAAGAATATAAGATATGATATTGAGCATGCGTGTTGTTTATATTATCAGGCCATGAAAAATCATTATTTATTAGTTCAGATTTCAGATATATTAAGACAACTACTAGAAAACGGTAGCGCAGCACTAAAAGAATTAAAAATTGGGATAAAAGAAATATCTTCAAGAATGCTAGAATCCTTTCGAACAGACACTCTAACATCTGAAGATATATCACAGTTAAATCAGCATATAAAAATACACGATTTATAACAAATATTATTTTAACAAAGGTTGTGATAAATTTAAAGACTATGGAACAAATTAATTAAATTTTTTTTGCGTAGTTGCAACGCAACTAGTACGGCGTTTTTTCAAAAATTGATGGAAATATATTTTCTTAATTTTCTGAAAATAAATAAGGGATTTTAAGAGAATTTGGACGACATAAATAAATTTAATCTTTAACGCTGAGGTTTTACTTGAAAAATAGTATAAATGTATATATAATAATAAAGGATGCAGTATACACATTTATTATTTGTGTGTTATTGATATAAAGAAATATATGAAAAAGCAGTGATGATAAAAGCTACGATTTAAGAATTTCTTCAGAGAGCCGATGGATGGTGAGAATCGGTGAAAGGCTGAATCTTTCCACTTTTGGAGCTGTCAGCGGTAAAGTACATGATTATTTAATTCATGTGTTCAAGCTGAAAGATTAGTAACCTTTATATTACTATTTCGAGTGGTTGATTTTATTATGAATCAGCAATTTGGGTGGCAACGCGGATTATTCCGTCCCAATTTATATATTGGGACGGTTTTTTTATATTATAATTAATAATTATTTAATCAGGAGGAAAAATATGTTAGATATTAAATTTTTAAGAGAGAATCCAGAAATAGTTAAACAAAACATAAAAAATAAGTTTCAAGATAATAAATTAGGTTTAGTAGATGAAGTAATTGATTTAGATGCTGAACTTAGAAAAGTAAAGCAGGAAGTAGAAGCTTTGAGGGCTGATAGAAATAAGCTATCTAAACAAATTGGTGGTTTAATGGCTCAAGGTAAAAAAGAAGAAGCTGAAGAAGTAAAGAAAAAAGTAAGTGCGGATTCAGATAGAATGGCTGAATTAGATATAAAGGAAAAGGAATTAGAAGAAAAAGTTAAAAACATCATGATGGTTATTCCTAACATAATAGATCCAAGTGTTCCTATAGGTAAGGATGATAGTCAAAATGTAGAATTAGAACGTTTTGGAGACCCAGTTGTACCAGATTTTGAAATTCCATATCATACAGAAATTATGGAAAAATTCAATGGTATTGATTTAGATAGTGCAAGAAAGGTTGCAGGTAATGGTTTCTATTACTTAATGGGAGATATTGCAAGACTTCATTCTGCTGTTATATCTTACGCAAGGGACTTTATGATAGATCGTGGTTTTACATATTGTATTCCACCTTTCATGATTCGTAGCCAAGTTGTAACTGGTGTTATGAGTTTTGCAGAAATGGATGCTATGATGTACAAAATTGAAGGCGAAGATCTATATTTAATAGGAACTAGTGAACACTCTATGATTGGTAAGTTCATAGATACAATATTACCAGAAACATCACTTCCTCATACATTAACTAGCTACTCACCATGCTTTAGAAAAGAAAAAGGAGCTCATGGTATAGAAGAAAGAGGAGTATATAGAATTCACCAATTTGAAAAACAAGAAATGATTGTTGTATGCAAGCCGGAAGAAAGTAAAATGTGGTATGAAAAGTTATGGAAGAATACCGTTGATTTATTCCGTTCTTTAGATATACCAGTAAGAACTTTAGAATGCTGTTCAGGTGATTTAGCAGACTTAAAAGTAAAATCAGTTGACGTAGAAGCCTGGTCTCCTAGACAAAAGAAATACTTTGAAGTTGGAAGCTGCTCTAACTTAGGTGATGCACAAGCTCGTCGTTTAAAGATTCGTGTAGATGGTCCAGATGGAAAATATTTTGCACATACATTAAACAATACAGTGGTAGCTCCACCAAGAATGCTTATTGCCTTCCTTGAAAATAACTTAAATGAAGATGGAACTATTAATATTCCAACTGCTCTTCAACCATACATGGGTGGAAAGAAAGTTATTAAATAATTTAAAATAGTATACAAAAATAAAAGAATCCTCTGCTAGTATATTTATTATTATGCTGGCAGAGTTTTTTTGTTTTAATTTGAAGTTATTAAAACATATTGCATGAATATATATTATATTTGATGGTGAAGTTATATATATTGATGTTTAGATTGCAGATAGATTAAACAAAAGCATCTGAGTTATTTGTATATTTATAATAAAATCTCTTTACATTAACATTTTCAAAATGTATAATTGATTTGTATTTTGTAAATAATAAAATCTAATATATAATTAACTGTGTTGAAAAAGAAGAGTAAATAGTATTTTAAATTTAAGAGATCTAGGGAGGGTGGAAGCCTAGAATTTAGAGCTATTGAAGGAAGCTTTGGAGTAATAAATAGAAAGCCACTTGGCGTAGTATATTTATGGGGTTATTCCCTTAAAGATAATTAAGTGGATTAAATTAATTAATTTAATCAATTTAGGTGGTAACGCGGAAGTTAAGCCTTTCGTCCTAGAAGTTTTTAGGATGAGAGGTTTTTTTATATTAAAAATTAAAAAAATATATATAACGTTGTCTTATCATCAGCACTGCTTGACGATTTTTTTTGAATGGGTTGGAATTTAAAAAAAATATAAGCTTCAGTTTAAAGAGAAAGCAACAGATATTGAAGATGCAGTATATTTATGAGTTTAGGATAAATAATTTTGATTAAATATTATTTTTAATTTTGGGAGGTGAAATTATAACAGTGGCAAAAGTAGAATTGACCAATATGTGCATGGTTTATGATAAAGTAAATAATAAAGTTTTAGTCCAAGATAGAATTAAATCTTGGAAAAGGATTTCATTTCCAGGAGGTCATGTAGAAGATGGGGAAAGTTTAATAGAGTCAACTATAAGAGAAATCAAAGAAGAAACAGGGCTAACAATATCAAATTTAGAGCCATGTGGAATCATATACTGGAATAATGATGAAACTGGTGACAAATATTTTGTATTCAATTATAGAACAGATGTATTTAGTGGTGAATTATTAGAAAAAACTGATGAGGGTAATGTGTTTTGGGTAGATAAGGATGATTTGTTAAACCTTAATTTATCAGATGGTCTTAAAGAGAGGTTGCCTATGTTTTTAGAGAAAAAGTATTCAGAGGGATTTGGAACTTGGAATGAACATTGGGAAAGTCAATTAAGATTTATATAAATCGCCATAACAAGGGGCCTATAATACCTTGTAAGGAAGAATGATAAGGAGAGATAAGATAATGAGTTTTGAAAAATTAGCAGATATGATATTTGGAAATGTTAAAAATACACCTGAATATTATATTCAAAAATATCCAAAGAGAAATCTGAAAGTTGGTGCAAGAGTCACAAGATACGCACCAAGTCCAACTGGATTTCAACATATAGGTGGAGTATTTTCAGCATTAATAAATGAAAGATTAGCAAGTCAAACTGAAGGAGTTTTTTATTTAAGAATAGAGGATACTGACCAAAAAAGAGAAGTTGAAGGTGCAATAGAAGATACTATAGTAACTATGCATAATTTTGGTTTAGATTTTAGTGAAGGTATGACAGGTCAGGACACTTTTAAAGGTAATTATGGTCCATATAAACAAAGTGAAAGAGCTGATATATATAATACTTTTGCAAAAGATTTACTTATAAAAGGTTTAGCTTATCCAGATTTTTGTACTCCAGAAGAATTAACAGAACTTAGAGAAAGACAAATGGCTAATAAAATAACTCCAGGATACTATGGAGAATATGCTAAATTTAGAAACATAACAGAAGAAGAAGCAATAAAGAGAATTGAAAATGGAGAAAAGTATATTATAAGATTAAAGTCTCCTGGAAATCCTGAAAAAAGAGTTGAATTCCATGATCTAATAAAGGGGGATATATCATTCCCAGAGAATAATCAGGATGTAGTGCTTATAAAAGGTGATGGACTTCCAACATACCACTTTGCTCATGCAATAGATGATTATTTAATGAGAACTACAGATGTAATAAGAGGAGAAGAATGGTTATCATCACTTCCAATACATGTTCAATTATTTGAAGTTTTAGGTTTTGAAGCTCCAAGATATGCTCATATTCCAGTAATAATGAAGCAGGATGGTGGATCAAAGAGAAAGCTTTCAAAGAGAAAAGATGCAGAAGCTGCTGTTTCTTATTATAAGGAAGTTGGATTCCCAGTAGTATCAGTAGTAGAATACTTACTTAATATAGTTAATTCTACTTTTGAAGAATGGAGAGCTGAAAATCCTAAGGCTGATTATCATGAATTTGAAATCCATTTAGAAAAGATGGGTAAGAGCGGAGCATTATTTGATTTAGTTAAATTAAATGATGTATCTAAAGAATGTATAGCAGTAATGAAAGCAGAATATGTTTATGATAACTATATAACTTGGGCTAAAGAATTTGATGCAGAGATGTACAAATTAGTTTCAGAAAATGAAGTGATGGCAAAAGAAATCTTTAATATAGATAAAGAAGGTCCAAAGCCAAGAAAAGATTTTGCTAAATGGGATGAAGTAAAGGATAAGATTTTCTACTTCTTTGATGAACTATTCTATAAGGAATCAGTAGAACAAATAGAACTTCCAAAGGGTGTAACCTTAGAAGCAGCAAAAGAAGTTGTAGCTACTTATAAAAATGAATTTAAATTTAATGTAGAAAGCCAAGAAGCTTGGTTTGATGACTTAAAGGAAATAGGAATTAGACTTGGATACTGTGCGAATAGAAAAGAATTCAAAGCAAATCCAGATCAATATAAAGGTATGATTTCAGATGTTGCGGGAGCTGTAAGAGCCGCTTTAACTCACAGAACTAATTCACCTGATATTTATACTATAATGCAAATTATAGGTGAAGAAAATACTAGAGAAAGATTTGATAAGTTTTTAGCACTATAACAAGTTAAATAAAGAAATAAAGTAAGGTGTTTTTTTAGATGCCTTACTTTATTTTTATGTTTCTTTATTTCGCATGATTAATATTAGGCTTAAAATTCTTATGATATATATGAGCAATAATAAAATTACATTTGAAAGGGCTATAGGCTAAGTAGATATCTAGATGTAAAATGTATAAAATTAATTGAAACATATATATATATATGTTTCAATTGAAAATTTACAATGTACAATTGACAATTATGGTTGAAATCCTTACAGGATTTCTTCAATAATTGTTAATTGTGAACTGTACATTGCAAATTGCAATATATATATATTGTAAATAAAAATAGGATTTATAACGCAAAAAAAGAGCGTTCAAAATTGAAAACCCTCAGAAAAACGCATTGACAATAAAATAAGCCAATGATATAATATACAATTATGACTATATAATATTAATATAACATATTTTAATCTCTGTGTCAATAGTTTTTTGAAAGGAAGTTTTTAAATTGGATGAAATTATTAATTTGTTTCAAGAAGGCTCACTAGATAAGCAGGTATTTAATGATATACTCAAGTGCAATGAATTAACTCATGAATATGGGTTAAGGCTTAATGAGGACGATATAAAAGAAATAATTAATACAAGAAATTTGGCACTTGAGAAAAGCGGCAGAATAGAGTTTGACGGCCAAATTGTAGATAAAATTATAATGGCCTTTTGCAACTCTCCATATATTTCACAATATAATTATAGTGATACTATAAATGAACTGGTAGAAATTTTTTATAACTATAAGAATGAAACCTTAGATTATATAGGTGATGATGAATTAATAGAAATTATGAAAGAATACTTTGATAATTACTGTCAGGGATCTTTAGAACTTTTAGAAGGTAAAGTATTATATAAAATTGCAGATAATATTAGAAATGGTGTTAAGGATTATACAAATCTAAATAGTGAAAAGGACTGATAAATTATGGGGAACAGTAAGAGTATCAAAAGATATAATTTTTCTATAGAAAACAATCTTGATGCAGAATGTTTTTTTAAAAGCATTTTAGTAATTTGTCATGAAAGAAAACTTTTAGATGATGTAAATTTAACGAAAATATCTTACGAGAGATTAGAAACTTTAAAAATGCAGCTAAAATACTATACAAAAGATGAGAGCAGTTCAGTTATGGTTGAGACAGCAGAAAAACTGATGCAAGGCATTGATTATACTATAGGAATGTATTTAAAAACTTTCGATAATATAGAATTAATAATAGAGGAATTAAAAAAAACGAGTTTATTTGATATGTTAAAAAGAGGGCATGATTTAATAAAAGAAAAAGTGGCGTATAGTGAAAAACTACTGGAGAAGATTCAGAAAAATAAGCTTGATGTTGATAATTATTCATATAACGATACTATTGATTATGGAATCTCGATATTTTTTAAAGAATATAATGATTTCTTTGAGCCTCATGAAGTTTCGGGTTCGGTAGACTATCAGCTTTGTATGGATAATATGAATTATAAAGGTATTGAATATACAAGTAATTATCTAGAGACACTAGATTTAGAAAATGAGTTTTGTTATAACTTTGATATTGTTGAAATTAATAAATTATTAAAAGGGTATGATAAAAGGAGCGAATTACTTCTTATAAACATCTTTGAACTAGTATTAATTAATTCACTTGGCTTAATTGCTTGTGGTAAAAACCTTAATAGTCTTAATATTAGCAATATGGATAGAGAATATATAAAAAGAATGTTAGGAAAATTATCTTTAAATGAATTACAGGAAGCCTTAATAAAATATGGTTATAGCTGTTGTGAAATTTTAAATATAGAAAATGATGCATTAATAAGTTACATTAGAAAGGCAGTAGTCAAAATAACTCCAGCAATATATGACAGCCTTAAGTTGAACAAATTGGAGGCAGTATTTATTTCAACTGATAAAAATAAAAATGACGAAGTAATTAGATATATTGATGGTAAACAATTAAGTAACTCTGCATTTAGGAAATTAAGCGAAAAAGTTAGAGAGAGTTCTTCAACTCAAGATAAAGTTCAGCTTATAAAAAATAATATTAAAAGCCTTGGAGATTTAATAGATATGCTAAATGCTGAATGCTTGTTTGAAGATGAATTTATTACGTACTTTAAAAGCTTATCTAAATTAGAAATCATTCTTTTAGCAAGACATATATCAGATTCAAGCATGGACAGTGAATATGACAAGGAATGGTATTTGGAATTCAAAAAGTATATTTCAAGTTTAACTGAAGATGAGCAAATTAAGATAGATGAACTTAAAGAGAAAATAGAATTAATATAAAATTTAGTGAATGAGCTTGCTATAGTATAGTAAGCTCTAAAAAATATTTAAGAATACCTTATTAAATAGGCATTGTTATTGAAAGTACTATGGCAATTTCGATACGATTTCTGTGCAATATAAAATAGTAAATTATATACATACATAAAGTTACATATTAACAATTATTATGTGTCTTAAGAATATGGGGTGAGTAAAAATGACACACAAAAGTGAAGCTATATTTAATAAGGAACTATATGAGGATTTGAAAATTGATTGCGAAAAGTGTTTTGGATTTTGCTGCATAGCATTATATTTTTCTGCTTCTGAAGGTTTTCCAGCGGATAAAGATGCTGGAAAACCATGTTCAAACTTAAAATCAGATTTCTCTTGCGCCATTCACAAAAATCTTAGAAAGAAAGGGCTTAAAGGCTGCACGGCCTATGATTGTTTCGGAGCAGGGCAAAAAGTTGCTCAAGGTACATATGGAGGACGTGATTGGAAACAAGTCCCAGAAGCAGCGAAAGAAATGTTTGAGGTGTTTTTAATAATGAGACAGCTTCATGAAATGCTATGGTATTTATCTGAAGCATTTAGGATACAATCTAACGATATTATTCAAAATAAGCTTGATGATTTGATAAAGGAAATAGAAAATGTCACTAATCAGAATCCTGATTCACTTATGCAATTTGATATAGAAGCATATCGTGATAGAGTTAATTTATTACTTCATAAGACAAGTGAAACTGTACGGACTAAGGCACTTAATGGGCAAAGAAGTACTTTGAGACGTAAAAAGATTGCAAGCAGATTAGATTGTTTTGGTGCAGACCTTAGAAAGAGTAATCTTAGGGGAGCAGATTTAAGAGGAGCATTTTTAATTGCAGCAGATCTTAGAGGAAATGATCTTAGTGGAGCAGATTTTATTGGAGCTGACATGAGGGATGCAGATCTTAGAGGAACTAATCTAGAAGAAAGTATATTTCTTACACAAGGTCAAATTAATACAGCTAAAGGAGATTCAAATACAAAGCTGCCGCCAGCTTTAATTCGTCCAACATATTGGGAAGAATAATTCCCCCTTGACAAAATTTATTTTATTTAATATACTTTTACAAAATAAAGGCAATGAAGAGAAGAGTAGTTATTATAAAAGCTTGGGTACAATCAAAAATATTACTTGATTATTTTTTTGAATGTATCTTACAGAGAAGTTCCTTGTGCTGAAATGGAACAGTGGAAATTTTAACGAAACAAGCCTCGGAGCCGCATACGGATCTTAATTTAGATAACATGCTTAAGTAGAATGCAGTTTTGAATAAAGTATTTATACTTTGTTCAAAGTTATATGTAGAAATTATGCAGTGGTTTTTACATTTACTGGGAGCTGTAAATTGTAAACTGTGGACTGAATTAAGTGATACTATGACGTTTGTTCACGTTACAGAACTAGAGTATAAATTTGTACTCGAGAAGGTTAGTATGGCGACATGCTAATGAAATAGGGTGGTACCGCGGAATAATTCGCCCCTACAGATTAATAATTTTGTAGGAGGTGTTTTTTTTATACCATTTTTTATAATGTAGATTAAAAATATGAGATTCTTAATGGTGCAGAGCTTATGCATAATTAGGAAGGATTAACTTAAAGGAGTGTACTTTATTATGGAAGAAAGAAAAGTAAAACGACCTGTATTCCCTAAAAGAGCTGTAATAACTGCTGGTATGCCTTATGGAAATAAAGAATTACATTTTGGTCACGTAGGCGGTGTGTTTGTTCATGCTGATGCTTTTGCAAGATTTTTAAGAGATAGGATAGGAAGCGAAAATGTTATATTTGTATCAGGAACAGATTGCTATGGTTCACCTATTTCAGCCAGCTATTTAAAAATTGTAGAGGATAAAAAATATGGAGGAACTATAGAAGATTATGTTCGAGAAAATCACGAAAAGCAAAAGAAAGTATTAGATGAATACAAAATGAGTTTAAGTTTATATGGTGCTTCAGCTTTGGATAGAGAAGGTGAAATACACAAGGAAGTATCAAAAGAAATATTTAATAAATTATATGAAAGCGGGCATTTAGTTAAGCTTTCATCTCCTCAGTTTTATGATCCAGATTTTAAAGTGCTGTTAAATGGCAGGCAAGTAATAGGAAAATGCCCAATAGAAGGCTGCAATTCAGATAAGGCCTATGCAGATGAATGTGCTTTAGGTCATCAATATATGTCAAATGAATTAATTGAACCAAAGAGCATTTTATCAGGTAAGACACCAGAATTAAGAGCTGTAACAAACTGGTACTTTGAATTGGATAAATATAATGAGCTTTTGAAAAAGGAAGTGAAATATTTAAAAGCAAATTCCAATTGGCGTAAATATTTATTAAACACCATGGAAGAATTTCTGAAACTTCCAATTATCTATGTAAAACGCAAACAGCTGGAAGGTATCACTAACCTAGAAGAAAAATTGCCGAAGCACCAAATTATTGATGAATCAAAGAAATCATCAATCACTTTCATATTTGAAAATTTAAGTGATAGAGATAAGGCAAGAGAAATATTTGATGAGCTTGGAATTCGTTTTAGAACAGGCAAGACCTTAGTGCCATTTAGGTTATCAGGGAATGTTGAATGGGGAATTGAGGTGCCTGAAAAGGAAGAGCTAAAAGATTTAACCTTTTGGGTTTGGCCAGAATCTCTTTGGGCACCAATATCATTTACTAAAACATATCTTGAATCCATTGGCAGAGATAAGGAGGAATGGAAAACATGGTGGAATTCAAAGGATTCAAAGGTGTATCAATTTATTGGTGAAGACAATATTTATTTTTATGGAATTGCAGAAATGGCAATGTTTATGGCCTTGCTAGGCATAAATAGTGACGATAAAGCAGACTTTGAGAATATTAATCTTCCTCACTTAATTGCTAATAATCATTTATTATTTATGGATAAAAAAGCCAGCAGTAGTGGCAGTATTAAACCGCCTATGGCAGGTGAACTGCTTAAGTACTATACAGCAGAACAATTGCGGATGCATTTCTTAGGACTGGGTTTATCAAAGAAAAGTGCAAGCTTTACACCACAAGTGTTTATGTCTGAAGAAGAAAAGCAAGGCCCTGATACGGTGTTAAAAGATGGTAATCTTCTTACTAATGTATTTAATAGACTTGTTCGCTCTTGTTTTTACACAGCACAAAAATATTTTGATGGTAAAATACCGGTAGGAGAAATTAGCGACGAAATTATAGAAGAATCCAATGAAGCTATTTTAACTTATGAAAAGAATATGTATAACCACGAATTTCACAGTGTTATTTATGTTTTAGACAGCTATATCCGCAAAATGAGTAAATATTGGGCAGGTAACATGAAGAGTGCAGAAGCAAATAATGATAGTGAGCTTCGTAAACAAATATTAATAGATTCATTTCATGCTGTAAGAACTGGAATTACTTTAATTCATCCGATTGCTCCAGAAAGCTCGGAAAAGGTGAGAGAATATTTAAATATAAATGAACGGGTTTGGGATTGGGAATATATCTTTAAACCAATTTATGAATTTATAAAGAATCAAGAAGTGCATAAATTAAAGTATTTAGAACCACGTGTTGATTTCTTTGAAAAGCATGAAAGCCAAATTTCAAGTTAGTATATGATTTCTAGTATAGATATACACAAAAGTTTAATTTAAATTCATATCTGGAAAAGTTTCACAGAAGAAATAAATTAAGCCTCTCTGCAGCAGCGAAAGAGGCTTAATTTATTATTTTGACTTATAACATAAGTTTTAGCTTAATTTAAATGATGATTTTAAAGGTACAATTCTGTTAAATACTAATTTATCAGCAGTAGTATGCTTTGTATCTACACAGAAGAAGCCGTTTCTAACCATTTGGAACTTATCTTGAGGTTTTGCATCTTTAAATGCAGTTGGCTCAATGAAACCTTGTAATATTTCCATTGAATTTGGGTTAATTTGTTCTAAGAAATCTTTTCCTTCATTTTCTTCAATATCATCCAATATTAATGGTTCGTATAATCTGAATTCAGCAGGAAGACAAGTTTTTGCATCTACCCAGTGGATAGTTCCTTTTACTTTTCTGCCAGTGAAACCTGAACCACTCTTAGTTTCTGGATCGTAAGTACAGTGAACTTCTATAACTTCACCATTTTCATCCTTGATTATATCAGTACACTTTACAAAATATGCTCCCTTTAATCTAACTTCGTTACCAGGGAATAATCTAAAGTATTTCTTAGGTGGAATTTCCATAAAGTCTTCTTTTTCAATATATAATTCTCTAGAGAATGGAACTAACCTTGTTCCTTGTGTTTCATCCTTAGCATTGTTTTCTATTTCAAGCATCTCTGTTTCATTTTCAGGATAATTAGTAATTACAAGCTTTAATGGATTTAATACACCCATAGTCAGTGGTGCTTTAAGCTGTAAATCTTCTCTTATAAAGTAATCTAACATTTGAGAATCAACAACTGAATTAGCTTTAGCAACTCCAATAGCTGTGCAGAAATTTCTTAATGCTTCAGGAGTACAGCCTTTTCTTCTAAGCCCTGAGATAGTAGGCATTCTAGGATCATCCCATCCGTCAACAACTT
Organism: Clostridium sp. DL-VIII; assembly: GCF_000230835.1. Taxonomy (NCBI): domain Bacteria; kingdom Bacillati; phylum Bacillota; class Clostridia; order Eubacteriales; family Clostridiaceae; genus Clostridium; species Clostridium sp. DL-VIII. The sequence continues at coordinate 4,842,305 of NZ_CM001240.1, read as the reverse complement.
TTTCATCAACTAATTGTTTAAGCTTTCTCTTACTCATAACAGTATTAGTCATGTTAAGTCTTGCAAATTCTATTTGTCTTGGAGCAGCTTCCATTTCGCATTCACGTACAACCCAGTCATATAATGGTCTGTGATCCTCAAATTCTAAAGTACAGATAGAATGAGTTACATGCTCAATAGCATCTTCTAATGGATGAGCAAAATCGTACATTGGATAAATGCACCACTTATCACCAGTGTTGTGATGAGCAGAATGAGATATTCTATAAATAATAGGATCTCTCATATTTATATTTGGTGAAGCCATATCTATTTTTGCTCTAAGAACTTTTTCACCATCAGCAAATTCACCTTTTTTCATTTTTTCAAATAAATCTAAATTTTCTTCTACAGATCTATTTCTATAAGGGCTTTCTTTACCTGGCTGAGTTAAAGTTCCTCTATATTCCTTAGCTTCTTCAGGTGATAAATCACAAACGTAAGCTTCACCTTTCTTTATTAATAATATTGCTCTATTATACATTTCATCAAAATAATTAGACGCATAGAAAAGTTCATTCCAGTTTCCACCAAGCCATTTAACATCCTCTTTAATAGATTCAACATATTCTGTATCTTCTTTAACAGGGTTTGTATCATCAAATCTTAAATGAGTTTTTCCTTTAAATTCTTCTGCTAAACCAAAATTTAAAAGTATAGATTTGGCATGACCTATATGTAAGTAGCCATTAGGTTCTGGTGGGAAACGAGTAATTATTTCTTTATGTTTTCCGCTTTCTAGATCTTCTACAATGATATTTCTTATAAAGTTAGAAGAATTGATTTCATTTGACATAATTTAACCTCTTTCATAAGTGTATTTAGACATAAAAAGAAAATAACAAGTCAAAGATGTTAGGTATATTTTGAGTCAGATAATTAAGTGGTTTTATTATACTTATATCCATTAAATCAACATGCTAACAAAGTAGACCTAAAAAAGATCAGCATGATGACTTGTTATTTTTTTAATATGCTTCAAATTAAGAAAAATATATTTTTAAGATAATATATTTTACAATAATAATTCTACATTTTAAGAAAACCTGTAAGGATTTCAATTAAAATTGTACTTTGTTAATTGTAACATATATATCTAAATTATATTGTAATTTTTACTACTAATAATTTTAATCCAATATAAAGAAAAAATAAAGATAAAATTAAAGTTAATGTATATGTTCATTCATAAGCTCTTTATAAAGTTTATTAGCTTCCTTATATTTTCTTTTACTTTCAAGATATTCAATCAATTTTAACTTAATATCTTTACAAATATCCTTTTTCTTTATATTTTCGAAATAGGGTAAAATTTTATTTTTTACTTCTTCATAAAAGAAGTCTTCTTTAAATCGATAGACTACCAAATAAAGAAAGTATATTGAATCATAATATTTGGAAGTTTTGTATTCTTCAGATAGATATTTATCAAAAATCACTTTACATTCATCTAAGTTATTTAATCTTATACAAGCTGAAATATAGTTATATACGCAGGCTAGATTTTCATAATTACATTCCATTGCTAATTTACTCCATTTAATAGATTTCTTATAATCACCTTTGAGTAAATAAAGATCAGATAAGTTATTATAAAGATGCCAAAACAATTTTACCATATCAAAATGTTTTGCAGACATTAATCCAGCATTAAAGTGTTTTTCTGAACTTTCATACATTTTTAAATAAGAAAAGCATACACCAAGATAATTATGACACCATACTGCATTAAGATATCGCCCGCTTTTCTCATAACTATCTAAAGCTTTCTCAAGGTAGTAGGTTCCTCTGCCCATATTGTCATTAAAACAAAAGGCTCGGCCTAAACAAAAATTAATCCAAGAGGTATCCTTAAAATTTAATGCTCTCATTTGTCTTTCAATACCTTGCTCATTTTCATGAGCCCTGTATAATAAATCACCAGATATGAGGAGATATAAGTATTTAAGTTCATCACTTAAAGAGGTATATATTTTATCTAACAGAATCAAGTCATTTTTTACATAGTTGTAATCTATCATATCTACAAAGGTTTTGTACATAAGATCATATATTTTAAATTCAATACTATAGGGAGAGTGATTTATAAGAGACTCTATTTTTAAGAGATCATTGTAAATTGTCTTTGCACTTTCAAAGTTGTAGCTTTCAATGTCATTCATCATTGTATTGAATTTCTGTCTAACACGGCCTATATCAGCAAACTTATCGAAATCATCAATGTTAAGCTTCTTTAATAAGGCATTTATTACCTCTGTTCTTAAATGCTTTTTACCATTTTCAAAATAACTCAAATGGCTTACAGAGCATATACCATGAGCTAAGGCTTCCTGACTAAAGTTATTTTTTATTCTTGTGTATTTAATCCAGGCAGACAAAAAATCATATTCCAACTCATTGCCCAGTATTACTAATGTAGATTCCATAAAAAAATCCTCCGATAAAAAAGAAAAAAGTATATATATTTGACTAATAATAGTGAAACTTATACTAAATTATAACATTAAAGTAATGATTTATATAGAAATTATTCAATAGGAATGTTTTGAATGTGTTGGATTTTATGGGTAAAATATATTAGGTAGAGGGGGCATAGCAAAATGAAAGAATTTATAAAAAATTACAAAAGTCTGCCAAAAGAAATGTATGTTATATGTTTTGCAACACTTATAAATTGTTTGGGGGAATTTGTAGGACCATTTTTGGCATTATATCTTACTCAAAAAATTGGCATGACAACTGCAGTATCTGGAATGATAGTAACACTATCATCTGTTATAGGTATTCCTGCATCAATTTTAGGCGGGAAAATATCTGACATGAAAGGAAGGAAAAAAATATATATTTATGCACAAAGTTTATCTGCAGTATTATTAATTCCTTGTGCATTCACTAAAAATCCATTGATCACTATAATATGTCTACTCATAAGTACATTCTTTGGTGGCTTTATACGTCCGGCATATTCTTCAATGATGGTAGATATACTTTCAAATAAGCAAAGACAAGTTGGCCTTTCGCTGAATTATCTTTCTATAAATGCAGGCATTGCCATAGGGCCTATAGTAGCAGGTTTCCTATTTAATAATCTTTTACCAATGTTATTCTTGGGTGATGCTTTGACTTCTTTTGCAGCAGTATTTTTAGTATGGAAACATATTGAAGAGACATATACAGTAAATAGTGAAGAGAAAGTTCAAAATAAAGCTGAAGCAGCAGAAAAGGGAAATACATTTCAAATGCTTTGGAAAAGGCCAGAATTAAGTATATTTTTAGGCTTAAATATAGTATATAGTTTTGTTTATTCTCAGCATAAATTTTCACTTCCAATGACATTAAATGCACAGTTCAACAATGAAGGAGCAAAATACTTTGGCTATATTATGAGTACAAATGCTATTACAGTTTTAATTTTAACAGTTTTCATAGGTTATATAACAAAGAGGAATCATCAGTTAACCAATATGACTCTTACAGGAATATTGTATGCTATAGGTTTTGGAATGATAGGTTACCTTAATAGTTTTTCGTTTTTTATAATATCAACAGTAATATGGACCTGTGGAGAGATTTTAAGCTCTATAAGCTCGGGAGTCTATGTAGCAAATAATAGCCCGAATAATTATAGAGCTAGGTTAAATGCCATAACCAATTTAGGAAAATTTTTAGGAGCAGCACTTAGTACTTCTTTTGCAGGAGCATATATAGAATTATATGGCTGCAAAACCTTATGGTTTCTAGTGTTTCTTATTTCAATAATAGCAGCCATAGCAATGTTTGGTCTAAAGATTTTTTCAGTAAGAACCCGAAGAATCAAATCTAATGTAGTAACACATGTTGAGTAAACGAAAGAATTTATGATGGTGAAAAATATTTTGAAATTGTATCTTTCAAAGTGCATAAGATTTAGTAGGCATGCTTTATATTCTATTTATAAAGCATGTCCAAAAACTGTATGGAATTAAGTTGAAATTATTCTTAAACAAGATAGAAGTTAAATGAAACGACTATTTTAAATTTATAATTGGAAGATTTATTTTTTTAATATAGCAAATCATTCGTATTGAAAATATAGTGATTAAGGATAAATGCTGGGCAATACGAGCACCGGTAATAGGATATAAAAACCATAATAGAAGTGAGCCAATGATTCCTGCAACACAGTAAACATCAGTTTTAAATATTTCAGGTTTTCTATTAGTAATTATATCTCTAAGCATTCCACCGCCAACACCGGTTATGCTTGCAGCAAATAAAAATAACATTAAGTTATAACCATTTTCAATAGCTTTAAGACCTGAAGATACAAAAAAAGCAGAAAGCCCAATAGCATCAATTATTACGAAAATAGTATTATATTTTAATTTACCACGAAGGATAATAGGAATAGTTCCTCCTAAAATTATAAAGGGAATTGTTTTATAATTTGAGAAGAAGGCTGGAATACCAGCATTAGTTACGATATCGCGAAGAACACCACCTCCCATAGCAGTAACAGTAGCTAAAATGTATATTCCAAATAAATCAAATTTTTCTTCAATTGCAACGAAAGCACCAGATGTTGCAAATGCAAAAATGCCTAAATATTCTAGCAGAGCAATATCATACATAAATAAAATAATCCTTTCTATTAATTTCACTTATTTTATAAGAGCTTGTCTTTAAAGCGCATAAAAAAGAGACGAATTGCGTAAACAATCCGCCTCTGTTATTTTACCTGAAAGATTCTCTTTAATAAGGCTTATTTAAAAATAACTAAATAACATACATATTAATGTACTTATGAGTTATTTTATTGCTTAATTAAAAGATTGCTTCTTGGGTGTCATAAGACTTTCCAGAGTTTCGTCAGAATTCGGTCCTTTTGCCTGAGAGTTTGTTGCGACTTCACCTTCGGCGCTACTATATTTGCAGTCTCTCCCAAATTCGTCATACGATCTATATAAATTACCAACTAGATTATAAATTAGTTCTAATTGGATGTCAATGAATTATAATCTAATATTATATTTTATCTGTATATTCATCGTCAGCATCATCGTCATCATTTAAATCAATAGACTTTGAAGATAAAGAAGAGCGTGAAGTATTTGAACTATCAGCACTGTTATCATCAGTATCATTTACATCTTCAGTATCAGAAGCTTCTGATTTTGATGAGTTTATATCAGCTCCTGATTTTTGTATACAGTACCCCTCTGAAGTTGGACGCTGAGGAATTCTTTTATTATCCATGTTAATCACTCCTTGCTTAATTGATATTGTATAGTTTTTTACAAAATTTTATATTTCACCTTTGTATTCAAATTCATCACTATCAGTATTCATATCAGAATATTTTATTAGTGTAGGTATTCTTTCAGTAGGATCGGAAGCTTTTTCACGTTCAATACTTCTAGCACTTGAATTATATCTATCTTTTGAATTTGTTGAGTTATCTAACGCATGTTGTATATTTCTAGCGTAATGAGAAGGTTTTGTATTTGGCGAATGAAGATCAGTTAACTTTTCAGTATCATAATCCCCAGGCGTTGGAGAATATGGGGCTTTTTCATTTGTCATGGCAATCACTCCTAACATAATTGGTTTAGTATTAATAAAAATTTCTTTATAATTATTATTTGAAAAAACAGTTATATTAATCTGCGAAGTATTTGGATATTAAATAAAATAATAAATTAATTACATAAATATTTAAAATGTTGAAATGTATAGAAAATGATTGTAATTATAATTAAAAAATACATAGGATATAAAAAAATTCACAGTTAACTTTTGAAAACTGTGAATTTCTTTTATATTAGATTTAATGGAAGCCATGGTTTTAAGATATCATATGGTATTTTTGTGCCTTGAATACTTTCTCCAAGTTTAACTGTAGGTTTGAGTTTGCCATGGTAATCACTTCCGCCACTAGAATAAAGTTTATTGTTCTTGCAATAATCAAGGAGAGCTTTTGTTCTATCAACTGAATGAAGAGAATGATAGCATTCTATTCCATCAAGTGCATTTAATGATATTATTGAATCTAAGAATTCCTTATGATCATCGGCAAAATATCCATATAAATGAGCGAGAAAAGATTTTCCACCGGCTTTTTTTATAATAGCAGCAATTTCTGGTACTGTGAAATAATTCTTGGTTTGGTCAAGAAAGAAAGGACTTTCTTCATTATTTACGCAGGTTCTATAAAATGCATTAAGACTTTCCCAAACGTCTTTAGTAAAGTTCTTTTCATTTTCAGGGTATTTTTTTAGGTCAGCATGCATTAGTTGTGTTGCAAAATATTTACCTTTAACAGATAGAGTTTTGCTATATGTTATATTAAGGTTTCTGCATACTTCCATCATCTTTTCAAGATAAGTATTTTCCCTTTCAAGAAACTTTTCATCTGAAACTATACCCATGGAACTTATGGTATCAAGGTCAAGGCCATAGCCTAATACTTCGATAGGTTTCCCATCATGAACAACAGAAAATTCGCAGCCAGGAATAATTTTACCTTTAAAATATTCATGTATATTAAGTTTTTTTAATTTTTCATAGGCACCAATTGAGTCATGATCTGTAATAGCTATATATTTTAAGCCTATTTGCTCAGCTTTTATCAGTATATCTTTGGGTTCATCTGAACCATCAGATGAGGTTGTGTGAATGTGTAAATCAATCATTTTAATACCTCCTCAAGATAAGTTATATTTTAATTTTATATTAATTAACGAGTGAATGAAATACGATATTAAATATAATTTCACAGAGCTAAAGGAAAGAACTACTCAGGCTATTCTCCAAAGCTCATTAATAATGAATTCTTAATGAAATATATTTATGAGAATTTTGTTGATGAATTAAAGCAGTTAAATAATTCAGATAGCATCCTTATAATACCTTTAGGAAGATGTGTTGAAGCGGTTTTATTTAAACTATCAGAATATAAAATCATAACTAGAAATCAAATTCTTAATGGATTTCCACATCCATCTGGTGCAAATGTAAATAGAATAGCTCAATTTAATGAAAATAGTAGTAAAATGATTCAAATAATAAAGTCCTTAGAGAGTTAATGATAGGGTTTAAATTTTAAAAACTAGCAATGAAATGATAATAACATAAAGTATATTAAGAATATTAGAAAATAGAATTACTGAAAACTTGTAATTCTACTTTCTGTTTTATTTTTTTTTTTTTTTTTGATAGTCAGAATTTAAAAATGTCTATTTATACATAGACAAAATTGAAATTTAGACATATAATAATAAAAAGTGGTATTTTATTGGAAAGGATTGATTTTTGTGGATATAAAGTCAAATGAATTATTTTGGAGCGCAGAGGTAGAAGAAGTAAAGAAAGGTTTTATTGAGTATGAGGATGAATATAAATGCATAATTTGCGAGGAGGCCTTTCAAAAAGGAAGAATATATGAAATTAATTCAGCATTATATGATGCGGGAAAGGCAGCAGAACTGCATGTGAAAGAGAAACATGGTTCAATGCTTGAATATATGCTTGATATGAATTCGAGCTTTACTGGAATATCAGAAGTTCAAAGAGAATTAATTAAATTAATAGCTAAAGGATTAAGTGATAAAGAGATCGCAAAGGAGCTCGGTGTTGCTCAATCAACAATAAGAAATCATCGCTATAAATTAAGGGAAAAAGAAAAACAGGCAAAATTATTTTTAGCCATGATGGATTTACTTGCAAATGAAGCAAATAGGAAGATAAATAAGCTTGATAAGGAAACTATCTGTGATGCACCTAAGACTGCAACTACTTTAGATGATAGATATAATATTACAGATAAAGAAAAGAAGAGCGTAATTGAAAATTATATGAATGAAAATGGCGGCTTGAAGAGTTATCCTTCTAAGGAGAAAAAGAAAATCATTATATTAGGAGAGATAGTCAAGAATTTTTCTAAAGAAAAGATGTATCCTGAGAAAGAGCTCAATAGAATTTTAAAGAGAATATATGAAGATTATGCAACAATAAGAAGAGCTTTAATCGAATATGGATTTATAGAAAGAACTAATGATTGCAACAGCTATTGGATTAAGGAGTAACATAAAAATGAAAGGTAATAAAAACTTCTGGAGGTATATAGGTGGAAGGTTTGTATCTTTAAATGGAAGCGGTATACAAACCATTGCCCTTCCATTATATGTCCTTGACTCAACAGGCTCCGGAACGTTAATGGGAATTTTGTCAATGTTCATACTAATTCCAATACTAATGACAGCACCTTTTGCCGGTGTGATTGGAGATAGAAGTGATAGAAGAAATATTATGATAGCTATGGATTTTGGGCGAGGTATATTGGTTTGCATTTTAGCAGTCATAGCAATGAGAGGAAATTGTAATATATATATTTTATTTATATTGCAGATATTTATATCAATAATGGACAGTATATTTAATTCTTCATCTATGGCTCTAATGCCAGATTTAGTATCTAAAGATGAACTTATGGAAGCTAATTCTATTAAGAGCGGTTTTGATGCAGCATCTAATATCATTGGACCAATGTTAGGCGGAGTAATTTATGGAATATGGGGAATACAAGCTGTATTTTATATAAACAGTGCTTCCTTTGTGATTTCAGCAGTATTTTCTATTTTAATTACTTATAGGAAGAAAGCAGTTCAAACAGAGAAAATAAATATGAGAATTTTTCTTCATAAAAATCATGAGATATTAAAATTCATCGTAAGTAAAAAAGGATTATTTCAATTGTTTACCTTTGCTATGTTTGCAAATTTTTTTCTTGCACCTCTATTTGATGTAGTAATGCCATATGTTTTAAAGAAGGAAGTTGGATTTACCTCAGAACAATATGGATATATTGCAGGTTTTTTAGCAGTAGGTGCGCTATTTGGGAATATTAGTATACTAATGTATTTTAAAAAATTAGGATTAAAGCAACTTATGCGTTATGGGTTTGTTTTTGAAACTATTTTAAGAACGGCTGTTTGTGGATTAGTCTTTCCGAGTATAGTAAGTATATATGGAGGAGCAACTTGGATGTTGTTTATATCAATAGGAAGTCTTTGCATGATGATGGAATTCTTTAATGCCTTTGTAAATACTTCAATTGGGACAAACCTTCAAAATTTAGTTCCAGATAAAATGAGATCCAGATTTTTTGCTATATTTGGAATGTTTGCACAAGGAGCTATGCCTTTAGGAACTTTATTATTTGGAATTCTGCTTGATTTAGTAAAGTATTATAACATTTTAATTGCTATGAACTTATTAGTTATTATAGCCGTAATAATTTTTCTATTAAAAGCTTGCGATGAAGCTTATGAAGCAAAAATTTAAAAAATGTTTGTTTTTGGGAAACTCAAGAAAACTCTCCACATGTAATAATATTTCTGAAAGTAGTATATAATAGAAAATATATAAGCTAATTATGTAAATTGGGGAGGAATGAAAATGATAGATGAAAGTCTCAAATTATCAGAACTTCCATATGAGAGAGTAACAATTGAAACTTTTGAAAAGGAAGCATCGGATATAATTAATGAATTTACTAGAGCTAAAAGTGGTGAAGAACAATTTGAGATTCATAAAAGATATTATAGTTTAATGAATAAAGTAAGTACTGCTATGATTTTAGCATCTCTAAGGCATGATGGAGATGTATCAAATAAGTTTTATGAAGAGGAGCAGGAGTATTATGATAAAATATCTCCTAGAATTGAAAGTTTTAAGGTGAAGTATCAAAAGCTGCTCTTTGAGTCTCAGTATAGAATTTACTTTGAGAAGATTATAGGAACAGTACCATTTAAAGATATTGAGCTTAAGCTTAAAGCTTTTGATGATATGCTTATTCCTCTTAAACAAGAAGAAAATGCTCTAGTATCAAAATATAATAAGTTAATAGCTAAGACTAATGTAGAATTTAGAGGGGAAACACTTAGTCTTTCGCTACTTGGAAAATATCTGAAGTCAAAGGATAGAGAAACTAGAATTGAGGCGGCAAAAGCTAGAAGTGGAAAACTTATCACTATTGCAGATGAATTAGATGAAATTTTCGATAAGCTTGTAGCTAACCGCAATGAACAGGCCAAATTAATGAAATATGAAAATTATGTTGAACTAGGTTATTATAATATGCAGCGTAATTCTTATGATAAAAATGATGTTGCTAATTTTAGAAGTCAAGTTAAGAAATATTTAGTTCCATTTGCAACTAAAATGCACGAAGAGCGAAGAAAGCGGCTTGGAATAGAAAAACTGGACTTTGTGGATGAAGGAACTTACTTCCTTGATGGAAATCCTGTTCCGATCGGAAGTGCTGATGATATTTTTGCAGCGGGTAAAAAAATGTATAATGAGTTATCTACTGAAACAAGTGAATTTTTTAACTTTATGTTAGATCATGAGCTATTTGATGTATTAGGACGAGCTAATAAAGCAGCTGGTGGTTATATGGATATGTTAATGACTTACAAGGCACCAATTATATTTGCTAATTTTAATGGCACAAGTGGAGATGTGGATGTTATAACTCATGAATGTGGTCATGCGTTCCAGGGATATTTAACAAGAGATGATGAAATATTAGAACATAATAATATAACTATGGAAACGGCAGAAACTCACTCTATGTCAATGGAATTTTTTACAGGTAAATGGATGGAATTATTTTTTGGAAATAGGGCTGAGGATTATAGAAAAATGCAGGTTGAAGATGCTATAGCATTTGTACCCTATGGATGTATGGTGGATGAATTTCAAGAAATAATATATACAAAACCAGAACTGACCACAGCTCAAAGAAGAGAGGTTTGGAAGCAGTTAGAAAAAGAATATAAGCCTCATCTTGCTTATATGGATGATGAATTTTATAGTGAAGGTCGCAGATGGCAGATGCAAAAACACATATATAATTATCCATTCTATTATATAGATTATTGCCTTGCTCAAACTTGTGCACTTCAATTTAAAGGAATGATGGATGAAGATTATAATGATGCCTGGGACAAATATATAGAATTTTGCAGACAGTCAGCTAAAGATTATTTTCCTAACATGCTTAATAAGGTTGGACTTAAAAGTCCGTTTGAAGAGGGGTTTGTAAAAGAACTTGTTGATAAAATAAAATAATAAATTTATTATAAACAGCTAATCTTTATTTTGTAACTGAGGTTTTTCTATTTATAGAGCCAATGTGCAATATAGATGAAAGGCTGTTTTTTATGGAGCTATAAAAAGCTACGGAGATTAGATTAACAATACATGTATATGGTTACATTCTTATTAGTCTTTATAAGTTGAAATATGGAATATGACATTATTGCTTTGATGAAAATAATTCTACTTTATTGCTTTAAATTTTACAGCATATTATTGCTCATAATAGAAAATTTAGGTATAATTAGCATACATATAATATAAGTTTAACAATAAAAGGATAATATTTTAATTAAGTTGTTAATATAATGGAGTTTATGAAAGGATACATATCTTATTATAGAAGGTGATAAATGTGAAATACAAAATTGGAAAAAGTGTTAAAAATAATTTTGATGAAGCAATATCTGAAGCTACAATTGGTCTGAATTCACCTAAACTAATATTATTTTTTTCTAATGTTGATCGGTTTGAAGGGTATGCTGAAAAAATAAAAGAAAAATTTAATAGCAGCATTGTTATTGGATCTACTACTTTTGCAGGTTTCTGCAAAGACGGAGCCTATAAGAATGGATTGCTTTTAATGGGGATTGAAGATGGAATTGAATGTTATGGAGGGGTATTAGAAGAAGTAGAGCGTTATCCATTGAAATATGTTGATAGAATAACAGAGTGTGTAAATAAATTTCATGATACTTCTAATACTGTATGTTTTGAAATTTCTTCCGCATTAATTAGTTGTGAAGAATTAGCTTTATCTACGTTAAATTCTGTACTTGAGGATAAGAAAATTCCGTTGTTTGGAGGATCAGCAGGTGATCCTGGAAGAGCTGAGAAAACTATGATTTCTTTTAATGGAAAAGTGTATAGTAATGCGTGTGCCTTTGTAATAATCAAAAATTTAAGCGGTAGAATTAAATTATATAGAGAAAATATTTATAAACCAACAGAACATTATTTCACGGCAACTAAAGTAGATGTAAGAAATCGCATAGTTCATGAATATGATAATAAACCAGCTGCAAAAGTAATGGCTGAGGCATTAAATACAACTATTAATGAGCTTCCTAAATATTTAGATAGTTATCCACTTGGAAGAATTATTGGAAGTGATATGTATATTACTGCTAATCAAATGGTCACTGAAAATAATGGGATGGCATATCATGCAAGAGTATATAACAATTCGAAAATGGTACTTTTAGAACCAGATGCGTATAAAAATGTTATTAGGCAAACAATAAACAAAGTAAAAAAAGATGTTCCAAATCCATCATTATCAATTATGGTAAACTGTTTAGCAAGGTCAATGCTTTTTGAAAAAGATGGATATTTGAATGAATTTGCAAAAAACATGAGTGGTGCTTTGGGGGATTATATTGGGTTTGCAGGTTACGGAGAACAACTTGGAGAACAACATTTTAATCAAACAATGGTTCTTGCTGTATTTGAATAGTGAGGTAGTAATATATGAAGTGGTTTAAATCAAATAAAAATATAGATATGAATTCGAATGAGGAAGTAGTTTTAAAATTAGAGCAAAATGATAAGTTAGGTTTAGAAAAAAATATGAATGATGATAAATATATTAACTATGGTGTATTACATATAGAAAAAAAGCTTGGAGAATATATGGATGAAGAGGTTAAAGTAAGTCAATCTCTTGATGAAATAAATGATACATATTCACAAATTAGTAATATACAAGATACCATTAGCAGCCTTGATTCTAATTTTAATGACTTTAGTCAATATGCAAATAAAATTAATGGTGTTATGAATCGCTCTGAAGTTGCAGTTAAACAAGCGGATGATAAAATGGGAGAATTAGCAGAGAAAATCAATGGTACATGTACTCAGCTTGATTTAATTACAGAAGCCTTTCATACATTGGAGAATAATTCTAAAAACATTCAAGACCTGTCAAACAGTATAACAGATATAGCTAGTAGCACAAATCTTCTTGCATTAAATGCATCAATTGAGGCTGCCAGGGCTGGAGAGGCTGGAAAAGGATTTGCTGTAGTAGCGGAAGAAATAAGAAAATTATCAGCATCTACAACTGAGTTAGTAAGTGGGATTGATGGAAGTGTTAAGACTTTGTATGACAGTATTGATTCATTAAGGAAAGAAATTGAAAGTTCAAAAACAGCAATTCGTGATAATTTTGAGTATGCACAAAATGTTCAAAAAGATTTTAAACAAGTAACTGATTGTACAAATGAAGTTAAAGAATTTAGTGAACATATAATTACAGGCATTGAACGTACAAGCTCTGAGCTTAATGGAGCTGCAATAGGAGTGGGTTCTATAGCTGAACTGGTAGCCTCATTTGGGGATAAGTTAAATAATTTAAAATTAAGGATGAGTAAAAGATCAATTATAATTTGTGATATTATTAATTTCTTGCAGCAAATTGAAAATATATTAGCAGATTCATTCAGCAGGAAAAATAAAAATATAAATTGATTTTTAAATTTATTTTAAATAGCAAAGGTACTAATCAGAGATTAGTACTTTTTTGAATATTAAAAACTTATTTAATAATATTAATGAACTATTTGCTGTACATAAAAGTTCTGCTATATGTAGATTTATATTTTTTATTCAGATAGGGAAATATATTTTTATATTAAAGAAGGGATTTTTTCTTTATATAAAAATATACCGAAAGGAATAAAATTATTATGAAAAATGAAAATAGTAACTTGGCTATTGTGGCCGCAATACTATTTGAAATAATCTTAATAAGTGGAGTGATTTTTAATATTGCAATAAAAGAGTGGAAAGATTTATACCTGTATTTTATGACTGTTATATGTATTGTACTTCCTTTTATAATTGTAAAACTTGCTAATATAAAAAGGATAGTATTACCCTCTAGTTTTCAATTAGTATCGGTAATATTTATTTTTCTTGCACAATATTTTGGGGAAATTATGCAGTTCTATAGTAAGTTATGGTGGTGGGATTTACTTCTTCATGGAGCATTTGGCTGCTATGCTGTAATTGTAGGATTTCATTTAATAAAAGAAACAATTATAAAGACAAAAGAGGTTACTCAAACACGGTTTATTATCTTTGTATTAATTTTTTCATTTTCCTTTTCTATTACATTAGGTGCAATATGGGAAATAGTTGAGTTTTTAGGAGACTATTTTTTCAAAACAGACATGGTAAATGGCGGACTTGAAGATACAATAACGGATTTACTTATAAATATGCTAGGATCTTTTATAGTTTGCTTAATATACTACCTAAGAAGATTGAAAGCATGAATAATTTATATAATAGGAGTAAAGAGAAATGCCTTGTGTGTATACTTTAATTATATTACAATCTAATAAGTGTACATATTAAATAGATTTAGAAGAAAATAGGATGTTTTAGTCTATTGAACTTTATCTATGAATAGTTAATGGGGCGATGAATTGGAAATTGCAATTGCATTTATAGTTTGTTTTTTATTATTAATTTATAGTTCAGTAAAAGGAATTTTTGTAGGATATACATTAATTATAGGACTATTAATATTTATAGCCTTAGCTTGCAAAAAAGGCTTTAAATTTATTGATGTTATACATATGGCCTATGCAGGAGGCAAGAAGTCTTTTATTGTACTTGAAATTTTCATATTAATTGGAGCAGTAACATCTACATGGATGGCCAGTGGAACAGTTCCAGCTATAGTTTATTACGGAATGCAGTTTTTAAATCCTAATATTTTTGTAGTTTATGTATTTTTGATAACAGCATTAGTATCATTTTTATTAGGAACCTCCTTTGGTACTGTTGGAACAGTTGGAGTAGCTTTTATGGTTATGGCAAGAGGAGGGCATGTTAATTTAAGCTTAACAGCAGGTGCAGTTCTTGCTGGAGCATATTTTGGCGATAGATGCTCACCAATGTCCTCTAGTGCTAATCTTGTGGCAAATATTACAACGACTGACTTATATATGAATATTAAAAATATGTTTAAGAGTTCGATAATACCTTTTATAATAGCATTTTTTATGTATCTAGTTTTTTCATTTAAATTTCCATTAAATGTTCAGGAAAGTGATATAAGTGCGGAAATTTTAAGAAGCTTTAATATAAGTTTTATTACCTTGGTGCCGGCAATTATAATATTAGTATTTTGTATATTTAAGATAAATGTGAAGATATCTATTTTAGTCAGTATAATTGCAGCCTGCACTATAAGTATTGTACTTGAACATAATTCAATGAGCCAGGTAATAAGGTATGTAATAGAAGGATATAGCATAGAAGATAATGATATTTTAGGCAGCATTATAAAGGGTGGCGGAGTATTATCTATGCTCAAATCTGCTTTAGTTGTATTTGTATCGTCTGCCTTTACAGGTATATTTGAAGGTACAAAAATGTTAACTAATTTAGAAGAAATAATAGATAAGTCTAAAGGCAGAGCAGGATGCTTTTTTACTACCGTTATAGTAAGTATTATTACAGCGGCTTTTGGCTGCAGTCAAGCACTTTCAGTAATTCTTACTCATATGCTAATGAAAAAGAATTACGAAGAAAATAATATAGATAAGGATCAATTGGCTTTAGATATCGAAAATTCGGCAATAATCATAGCACCGTTAATTCCTTGGAATATTGCTGTATTAGTGCCATTAACTACTCTTAATACAGGTTCAGGTGCTATTATTTATGCATTTTATTTATATTTAATTCCTATAATCAGTATTGTATATTTTAAATTAAATAGTATGAAAAAAACTGCAATTCAAAATCCAATATGAAATATCTCATATAGAAGCTTCATTAGAAAATCTAATGAGGTTTTTTTGTTACATTTAGTATAATAAGGCAGCTGCTTCATATTTAGCAGCTGCCTTATTTTCTAATGTTCCTGCAAGTTGTTTACAGATACTTCACGTGATTTTTTAGGGTTATTTAAGAAATGTATGCTGGCAGTATCTGAATTTTCATTCACATTTTCGATATAAATTGGTGTTCCATTATAAGTTACGTTAACCATAGTAGGTAAAGATGAAATTTCTTTTGCACGTTGTTTGTCCATTGATATTGCCTCCTTCTAATTTTTATTAACATACTTTATATTTTTACCAATTACCGTATTGAATATTCGTTATAATTTAAAAAGTTTATAAGTTAAGCAGAATTTTATTAATACTAATATTATAAAATTGCATTCAAATTTCATAATCAAAGTTAATCTTTTGGTAAATTTTAAGAAGGCAAAGAAAGTATCATAATTAAATTATTAATGGAAAAAATAAATTTATTGTAATAATCAATTTTTATTATGTGATTTAGAGCTATAGGAGGCTGAAGGAATGAAGATTTTAATAACAACAGATACGTATTCTCCTATAATAAATGGTGTTGTTACTTCAATTAATAATTTATATAGAGAATTAAAATGTAATGGACATGAGGTTAAGATTTTAACTTTGTCAAATACAGGGGATGAAAAGATAGATGGGGATGTGTATTATTTAAAATCAATTAAAGTTGGTATTTATCCTGATACAAGAATTATAAATATTATTTTACAAAATGGGCTTATTAAAAAAATTATTAAATGGAAACCAGATGTTGTTCATTCACAGACAGAATTTTCTATGATGTTAGTATCTAAATATATTTCTCGTAAATTAAATATTCCACATATACATACGTATCACACTATGTATGAAAACTATCTTAATTATTTATTTAAAGGAAAAATAATAAATAGAAATGCATGCGCTAAAATAATTAAGGTACTATTAAATAGTCTTGATAGTATTATAGCACCAACAGAAAAAACCAGAGATACATTAGTAAGTTATGGTGTTAAGAAACCTATATATGTAGTACCAACTGGAATAGATTTAAGCAGATTTAAACAGGAATTATCATTAGAAGAAAAGCAGAAAATTATGTCTGAATTAAATATTAATAGACAGGATAGGATTATAGCTTATATTGGTAGAATAGGGGAAGAAAAAAATATCAGTGAGCTTATAAGATTGATGCCTGGCGTTATAAAAGAGATTCATAATGTAAAACTTTTGATTGTTGGAGGAGGACCATATTTAAATAATTTAAAAAGTTTAGTCAAAAAAGATAAAATAGAAGAGAGAGTTATTTTTACAGGAATGATAAATCCCGAAGAGATTTATAAATATTATAAAATAGCAGAGGTATTTGTTACTGCATCATTTAGCGAAACCCAAGGTTTAACTTACGTGGAAGCTTTAAGCAGTGGATGTCCGGTGGTTTGTAAATATGATCCTTGCATAAATGGAGTAATTGAACAAGGGGAAAATGGCTTTTCTTATAAAGAAAAAGATGAATTTGCACATTATATAAAGAGAATATTAAGCGACATTAAGTTAAGAGATAGGATGAGTAAAGAAGCTGTTATTAATGCAAATAAATATTCTAGTGATAGTTTTGCAAGAAGTATTTTAGATAAGTACTTTTATGTTATAAATGCTAATAGGGAAAGTAGTATTTCTGTTGCAAAATTAGTGAATCCTAAACCACAAAAATAAAACATATAATTTGATTTCTATCAATATTAAATCTTATATATATGAAAGTATAAGATTTGTTTAAAAATAAATTTGGAATAATACTTACAGATTAAATTTACGAGCTTTTACGAGCTCTTTTTTTTTGCGTATCAATCACTTTTTATAAGTTTTTGCAGTAAGATGTATAAAAAACATTTTTAATTCTTTAATGTGGTTTAAAGGAAGTGGTAAGTTTAATGGATGATCCCAAGCATCATAAGAAAGTGAAAATAAAGAAGTTATTGTCTAAAAATATATTTAGGGTGTACTTGAATTAAATTTAACAGGGTGCACTCTAAAGATAAGGAGGGTGCGCAAAGTGCAATTTAGAAGTGTTTATTTAAGCAGGATATTGGATAGAAAAATATATACCTTGAATAATGAAGTTTTAGGAACATTAAAAGATCTGGCTGTTGATGTTAATTATAAAAATCCTAAAGTTACCATAGCTGTCATTAAAACAAAAAATGGAATAAAATTTATTGATTTTAATAACATAGATGTTTATAAAGACAAGAAACAGTATATGATGATTTGTAACAAGATTATAGGAAAAGAACTGGAAGATAGTTTGCTCTTAAACAAATATGTTTTAGATAAGCAAATTATAGATGTGAATGGAAGAAAGGTCGTTAGAGCTAATGATATTAGATTGATTATATTGGCTTCAGGCATGTTTATTGCTGCAGTAGATATTGGTCTGGAAGGTATTTTAAGACGAATTGGAATTGCCAAGCCATTAAAGAGAATAGGTGTAAAAGTATCTAGCAGACTAATGTTGTGGGGAGATATTGAAACAGCATATGCTTCAAGAGACATTTCTCTTTCAAAAACATATGAAAAACTTCATACCCTTCATCCATCTGATCTTGCGGATATTATTGAAGATTTTGATGCAAATACAGGAGCAATTATTTTTTCAAGTTTAGATACTGCAAAGGCGGCAGATGTCTTGGAAGAATTAGAAGAGGATGTACAAATAAGCCTGCTTAGAATTCTCTCTACAGATAAGGCCGCTGATATATTAGAGGAAATGCCAGCAGATGAAGCAGCTGACGTATTGGATGGCCTCAAAGAGGATAAGGCAGAAGAATTACTTAACAATATGGAAAAAGAAGCTTCAGATGAAATACGAGAGCTTATGGAATATGAAGAAGATTTGGTTGGAAGCCTTATGACTACTGATTTTGTTTCATGTCCAAGTCATTATACTGTAGCTGATGCGGTCAATGACATTAGAAAAGATCAAGAAGAAATTGAACAGTTTTACTATGTTTATGTTGTAAATGCAGTAAATAAACTTATTGGAGTAGTATCCTTAAAAGAATTAATTATTGCATCTCCTACTCAGAAGTTAGAAGAGATTATGAGTAAGAAAATTATATACATCCAGGATGAAGAAAAAATAAGCGATTTAATAAAAGATATAACAAAATATAACCTGCTTGCTATGCCCGTAGTTGATGAAAAAATTCATTTAATTGGAAGTGTAAGTTTAAATGATATTATGTTTGAAATAATTAAGCATAATAAAAAAGTTATATAGCAGGGAGGGGAAACAGTGAATGGGAAAAGAATAACATGGATAACAAATTTATTAATATTTTTTAGTATTCTAGGTCCAGGAATTATAACAGGCAGTGTAGATAACGATGCAGGTGGTATTACAACCTATTCGGTAGCTGGTGCAGCCTATGGATATAAACTGCTTTGGGCATTAATTCCCTGCTTCATTGTACTCGTTATAGTACAAGAGATGAATGCTAGAATGGGGATAGTAACAGGAAAGGGCTTAGCTGATTTAATTAGAGAAAATTTTGGAGTTAGGATAACTTTCTTCATTTTTATTGGATTAATTATTGCAGATATGGGGAATACAGCTACTGAGTTTGCTGGAATAGCCGGTAGTATGCAGATTTTTGGCGTGAGTAAATATATTTCTGTACCGTTTGCTGCTATTGCAGTGTGGATTTTAGTTGTAAAAGGTACTTATAAGACAACAGAAAAGCTATTTCTAGTTTTTAGTTTATTTTTGCTATCCTACATTGCCTCAGCATTTCTAGCAAAACCAGATTGGCATGAAATAGGCATCGCTTTAATTCATCCAACCATTGAAACTAACTTCGATTATGTAGATACCGTTGTTGGTATGATAGGAACTACTATAGCTCCATGGATGCAGTTTTATATGCAGTCAGCAGTCATAGAAAAGGGATTAAAGATAGAGGATTTTAAATATGAAGTTTGGGATGTTGTGGTTGGAAGCATTATTACAGTAATAGTTGCCTTTTTTATAATTGTAGCTTGTGGAGCAACTCTCAATAAAAGTGGAATTCAAATAGGAGAAGCTAAGGATGCCGCA
Source organism: Clostridium sp. DL-VIII (assembly GCF_000230835.1). NCBI lineage: Bacteria > Bacillati > Bacillota > Clostridia > Eubacteriales > Clostridiaceae > Clostridium > Clostridium sp. DL-VIII. Next base: position 4,822,211 of record NZ_CM001240.1, on the reverse strand, counting down.
TTAGCATTGCAGCCTCTTGCTGGAGCTTTTGCTTCTGAAATTTTTGCATTTGGTCTTTTTATAGCTTCAATTTTTTCTGCAACAATATTGCCTTTAGCTACAGCCTTTTATATTTGTGAAGCCTTTGGTTTTGAAGCAGGGATAGACAAGTCCTTAAAAGAAGCACCTGAGTTTTTTACATTATTTACAATAATAATTTTAGTAGGAATCATAATAATTTTAATTCCAGGAGCACCACTTATTGAAATAACCTTAGGATCACAAGTAATAAATGGTATACTTTTGCCGGTTGTCCTAGTCTGCATGATGCTTATGGTAAATAATAAGGAAATCATGGGCGAATATGTTAACGGTAGAGTAAAGAATGCAATTGGTTGGATAACAATTATAGTGTTAATTGTATTAACACTTATCCTGACCCTTGAGCCTTTGGTAGCTATTTTCTTGAGTTAATTTTTGGAAGCAACAAAGTAAATATGCTTCCTATAGCAATTGACATATAATAGGTCAATATTCTCCATATAAAAATTGCTGTTATAATTATACCTTCTTTAAAGAACAAACCATAAATTAAGTAAAAACCACCTTCAGCGCCACCTTCAGCACCAGGGAGTGGGATAATTGCCATGAAATTTATTAAAAAGATTTGAGCAGCTATCATGGTTAATATATCGGCAGAATTAAAACCAAAACTTCTATAAATACAATATGGTATAGTAAAAAAAGCTAACCATTGAAGAATTGTAAAAATAGATGCCATAAGGCACATTTTTATATTTTTTGTTATTAGCAAGGTATTTTCATGAAAGTTTTCTAGTTCAGTCTCTATTTTTTTATAAAGTTCCTCAGGTTTCTTTAACAGTTTGAATTTTTCTAATAGTTTAAATATAAACATGAATATGCCTTTAGTTAATTTACTGCTAATTGAAAATACAATCATTAATGTCATGATTATTATATGTACAACGAAGCCAGAAACACAAAAGTATATAAAATAATTTACTCTTGAATTAAAATAACTAAACTTAAATAAAAATGCTAAAATTAAAATAATTATATTTACTAATTGATGTACTATAAATTTAATCATTAAAATTGAACCAGAAATTCCAGCTGGAATTCCATTTTCAGTCATTGCATATAACTGAGCAGGCTGGCTTCCAGCTGAAAATGGAGTAACAGCACCAAAATATTGTCCAATCATTTCAAACTTTAAACATTTTAAAAATAAATTATCTATATTATAAAACTTTTTAGTTATTATGTATAAGACGAGTGTTTCAAATAACCAAAACAGAAGTATGAGCACGAAAGAAAAGAGCAGCCATAAGAATATTAAAGTTTTTAAATCTTGAAATATAGAGTTTAAACCTTTCGTAAAAAGAAAGAATGATAAGAAAATGCAGGCAGAAATAATCATTGCAATTGAATTAAATATTTTATTTTTCATCTATATTACTCCTAATTTGAATTTTCTTACAGTATATTGAATCATAAAATTCTTTCCACATTTTTAAAACATAATCTTTAGAATAAAATTTATGGCATTCCCAGGAGTTATTGCACCAGGTCTCATAATTTTTACCTTTACTTTGCAAGGCAGTTATAATATCTTTAAATTCAATTATATTTTTCCCACGTAAATAATAATCAAATAAAATGTTATGATATATATCTAAATCTCTTAAAAGTACTGGGATTTTTAATGCCATAGCTTCGAGAATAGACATTGGAAACAGTTCATTATAAGAAGGTAAAAACATTAAATCACAAATATTATATATATCATTCATCTTATCTCTATCTATAATACCTAAAAATTTAACGTTAGGAGGCGAATTTGAAACAAGCTTTTTAAGTTCTGCATAACCATCAGTTATTGGACCAAAAGAAAATCCGCCTGCCCATATAAATTGAATATTAGGAAGGCTTTTGGAAACTTCAATAAAATCAGTAACACCTTTCCGAGTTTGGACTTGCCCAACTCCTAATACAACAAATTTTTTTAATGGTATATTGTATAAAGCTTTTATGGTGTTAATCCTTTCTTTATCATATCTATAAAAACTTTCTTCGGAAACAAAGTTAGGGATATAAGTTACCTTATGTTCATCTATTTTATAACGTTTAAGAATGTCGATAAAATATGGGTTAACTACTACTAAGTGATCAACGCTTTTGTAGAACCAAATTATATACTTATAGAATATTTTCTTTATTATAGCAGGCAGCTTTAGACTTTCTTCTATGGTTTCAGGAACAAAATGCACATAAGCCACACTTGTACCTAGTAATTTTGAAAAAGGAATGCTTAAAAAAAATTTTAAGTCAATAGTGTGGTAGTGGACAATGCCGTGTAAGTTAGAACTGTTTATTGTAACTTTATAATTGTCTTTAAGTCCATTTTTAACTAAATTAACTTGTTCTATATATGCTGATAGGACTCCTTGCCCTTTTACTTTATCAGCAGAAGAAAGCATATTAATTGTGTGCATAAAGATCTCCTTTCTTATTACAATCACTTAAGATGAACGTATTCTTTAATTATCATTAACTTAGTTTTTGTAATTTTTTATTATATATTCTGATTTTAAAATTATAATGAGGTGTCATTAGGCTTAATGGAAAAGTTTGACCTTAAAAGACAGAAATATTTTTGATTATGCCTTACTGGAGGTAACAAAAATATTTCTGATTTAAATTTAGAATAGTTATGAAATTATTAGTATTTACGTTCATTTATACATTTATCAATGCACATAGTACAACAATATTTATGATCAGGCTTACTATGAAAGCAACTACAGCAGGTAGAATGTTCAAATTGTATAGTAGAGTGATCTATATTAAATTTATCTTTTAATAAATGCTGAATATCATGTAATTTTGTTTCACAATTTTCAATAGTGCACTCCTTTATTGAGATGTGTGCTGTCATTGATAGGATCTCTTTAGATAAGCTCCATATGTGAATATCTGTAATCTCAATTATACCTCCTAAATCTTTAATAGATTTCTTTAAATCATCAATAGAAATTTCTTCAGGAGCGGCTTCTAGAAGAATTTTAATACATTCAAGGGCCATCTTGAAAGCATTTCTCAAGATAAGACAAGCGAGTATTGCACTTAGAAATGTATCAATGCCAGATAAATTGGTAAAGTAAATTATAATACCACCTATAAGTACACCAATATCTGATAATGCATCTCCGAGAAAGTGTAAAAATACGCTTCTCACATTCAAATTATTGGATCCATTCCCAAGATTAAATACTACTAGTGTGTTTACAGCTAGCCCTAGGATAGAGAAGATAATCATTCCTTGAGGGGCAATTTCTATGGGATTAAGATATCTGAGCACTGCCTCATAAAAAATATATATAGATATAAAAATTAATGAAATGTTATTTATGAATGCAGTGAATATACTAAATCTGGAGTAGCCAAAAGTGTATTTGTAATTAGCAGCCTTGGTTGCTATCTTTAGGCCCCAAAAGCTTATTAATAATGAAGCAATATCTGTTAAAAGATGCCAGCTGTCACTGAAGAGTGCAAGACTATTGGTTATAAAAGCACCTGTGAATTTTCCTAAAAAAATAATTGATACTCCAATTATTGTAAAGAATATTTTCTTCTCACTTTGTTTAAATATATGATTTTTCAACTGAGGTTTTTTTTCAATCATTTTACTAAGCTCCTAAGTTATGAAAGTATTTTATATTGTTATAGAAAGTTATTTTTCAATTAATAATGTATGATTTATCTAAAGAAGTGTTACGAGCATTGGAATTATAGTCGAATTCTTATATGTAGGTTAAAAAAATTAGATAATAGTATATTTTAAGTTCAAAATTGTAGAAAGTTTTACCGTTTTGTTTACAGAATTAATAGCATTGTATTTTTTTTCAAATATATGATATTATTTATACTAAAGTATTTTGTTTGGGGGACAAGTTATGAAAGCATTAAAGGTTATGTCGATAATTGGATTGGTATATATTCCGATTTGTTTCTTGATTATGTGCATGGCAGCTGGATTTACCCTAAGAGGTGCGCTTGCATGGGGAATATTAGGAATGTTTTATGCATTACCATTTTCAATTGTAGGTCTAGTCATATCAATTAATTTATTAAAAAGTAGAAGTGGAAATTTAAATATTGATATTATAGACAAATTAATTGATTTGAATGAATTAAAGGAAAAAAATATCATCAATGAAGAAGAAGTTAATAAAATAAAAGCACAATATTTCAATATGAGATATTAAGACGTGATTAATTAAGGTTAATTTTAAAGATGTTAATATGAGAGTATTTAAATGAATTGGGAGATGAATTATGAAAGCAGTAAAAGTTATGTCTATAATTGGAGTGATACTTTTATCCTTTTGCTTAATTTTATTATTTGCTGGTGAAGCTGGCTCGCGACGAACTACCGCTGAAGTTGCTGTGTTTTTTGGAGCAATAGGTTTAATTTATTCAATAGTATATGGAATTATAGTATTAGCGGCATCAACTAAGAAAAGCAATAGAAAGATTGCAGACGCAAGTCTTAACATAAAAGATCAGCTGATTAAATTAGGTTATTTAAGAGAAAAAGAAATCATAACTGAGCAGGAATTTAATCAATTAAAAGAAGAATATTTAAGTAAATTATATAGATAAACTAATACACCTTACAACATTTTTTATTGTCGGAATATAATAAAAGTAGAGAAAAAATTTATGTACAAATGAAATGTTGGAAGGGGAAAATCTCAATGAGAAAAATTAAGATAATAACAGATTCATCATGTGATCTATCTTATGAGATTATAAATTCTTTAGACATTGGTTATTTAGGACTAGAGTGTGAATTAGATGGAAAAAAGATTGTAGAAGACTGTGGACAAAGCCTTAGTTATAAAGAGTTTTATGAAAAGCTTCGAAATGGAGCTATGCCAAGGACAAGCCAAGTAAGTCCAATAAATTTTTCTAAAGAATTTGAGAAGTGGATAGGTAAAGATTATGATATTTTATATATAGGGTTTTCTTCAGCACTAAGTGGAACCTGCAATAGTGCACTTATTGCAAGAGAAGAAGTTTTAGAAATATATCCAGAATGTAAAATAATTATAATAGATACAAAAGCCGCTACTAGTGGGCAGGGATTATTGGTATATATAGCTGCAAAATTAAAAGAAGAAGGAAAAAGTATTGATGAAATTGCTCAGTATATAGAGGATAGAAAAAGAAATGTATATCACTTTTTTACAGTAAAAGATTTGAAGTATTTAGAACGAGGCGGAAGAATAAGCACTACATCAGCAATATTAGGTAAGGTTCTAAATATTAATCCTATTTTAACTGTTACTGAAGAGGGAACTTTAGAGTTTTTAGAAATGGTAAGAGGAGAAAAAAAGGTATTAAGAGAATTAGTTAAGAAAATTGAAAAAAATATTGATGGAGTAGATATTGATACGATTTTTGTTTCTCACGCTGATAATGAGGAAGCAGTTAAATATTTGTGTAAATTGATTAAGGAAAAATTTAACGTTAAGGATATTATAATAAATTATATGGGATTAGTAATAGGAAGTCACACTGGATATGGAGCAGTGGGAGTTTTTTTTATAGGAAAAGAAAAAAATAATATATGATATAGGAAAAACACAGTTATAGGTATACAACCTTAAACTTATACTTGTGTGGTAACTTACCGGAATCACATACATTTTTATTCCGCAGGACTTGTGAAATTTTCGCTGAAAGTTCTAAATGTGAGCATGCACCCATTTCTGCATGCTCCAGAAACAAGTTCGTGACAAGCAGAAACTGGAACAAGCTCACATTAAGAACTTTTAGCAGCTAAATTTCAAATGCCTGCTTCACAAAAATGTATGTGATTTCTAGTATAAGTACACAAAAAAATTTCTTATTTGATTGTGCCTTAAATAAGAAATATATGATCAATTAAATGAAAACTATAATGGATTTCTATCTACTAATTTTTTATATTTGTATTTTGGATAACCAACCATTTTTAAAGCCTTTTGGAGCAATGGCTAAAATGAACTCATAAATACTAGAAACTCCTCATACTCAAGTGCTTGAGCACTTAAGTAATCTTGGAAGTTTCTGATTATATATCTGTCTGAGCTTGTCAAAATAATATTTTTACACCATTTCTTATAATTATCATATCTGTAACGTGCAGCTTCTGACGATAGAGCACAATATGTCTCAATATCATAAGGAGATCTTACATTCAGCTTGTGTAGTATTATTGGGTTAGATAGTAATAAGCCGGTAAAATAATTCGCTTCAGATTCTCTAAATTTATAATCTTCTTCAGTTAAAGATTCACAAAATATCTTTGTAGATTTTGAATAATGTTCACATAAAATATGACCTAATTCGTGGGATAAAGTCCATCTAATCCGCTCTTCAGATTTATAATCTAAGTCATTATAATAAATTATATATTTATCTAATGGTTTGAAATAATCAGTACAGCCTTCATCTGAATTTAATAATTCAAAAGTTTCTTCTTTAGTTAGATTGTGGTCAAGCATGAATTGATGATAAGAAACTATTTTTATGTTATTGAAAGAACTTATTATTTCAATTATGTCTATAGGAAATTTAAGGATATTTAATTTTATATAAATGTCATTAACTATGCGCTTAATATATTTGTATCTAATCGTCAAAGTATTCATCAAAAGCAGACCTTAAAATTTTCATCATTTTTTCTTTATTCTTAGGATCCATTTTTCTTCTAGCTCTTTCAATTCTTCTAATATCATTATCTTCAATAATAGATTCATTATCCTTCAGAATAATTTCTGCTTCATCTTTGTCATCGGAAAGTAAATAATCAACAGTAGTGTTTAGAGTATTAGCAAGCTTAATTAAAGTGTCATTACTAGCACCTTGCTTATTGCTTTCTATCATTCCAATTGTAGATTGACTTAAACCAATTGTTTCAGCTAACTTTTGCTGTGTAATTTTCATTTTCTTCCTAAGTAATTTTACTTTGTCGCCTAACATAATAAATTCACCTCTTTATGATAATTTTATCATAGTGACCGATATAATCAATAGGGAATTTGAAAAAAGCTTAGATATTTCCAGTAAATTATATAGTTAATCCTATATATAATTGATGGATTAATTGGTTAATTGTGTTACAATAATTGGTAAGATGAAATTTGATTGGGTTTATGAAGACGGAGGGTGAAAATTATGATAATTTCGAAGAGCAAAGAGGAAAAGTATTGTACAGAAGTTTCTAATGAAAATACATTCATTATATCTGATGTAACAAAAGAAAAAGGGGGAAGCGGTGAATATTTTAGACCTCATGATTTGCTATGTGCTGGACTTGCGTCCTGTCTTAATATCACAACTAGAATGGTGTTGGAACGTAAAAAAATAACATATGAAAATGTAATTGTTAAGGTGGACTTAGATAGAAGTGATGAGGAGAAAACGAAATTTATCTATGATATTGATATTATAGGTGATATTTCAAAGGAAACAAAAGAACTTATAATTAACATAGCAAAGAACTGTCCAGTAAAAAACACTTTATCAAAAGAAATAGAATTTGCCCAAGCGAGCAGATAGTGCTAAAAATGCTATAGAAAAATCCATATTGAAACAATGCCTGCAATTGATGAACCGATAATATTAGATATCATATCAAAATTTGTGTCCTTTAGTCCATGTTGGTTATTTGAAGTTGTAATAGAATCTGCAATGAATTCGTAAATTTCAAAAATACAGCCAAGTGAAATACCTATTGCTGCTACAAAGACTCCAATATAAAATTTTGATGAGACTATAGGCATAGCAATTTTATGCAAAATAGAATAATAGAAAAGTGCAAATGAAAAAGCACCAAATGCATGTAGAAATCTATCATAATGTTTAGATTTATTATAAACATATAGATATTTACCAATAAAGCTATTACCAATAAGAGTTATTAAAACCATAAGAATGATTAAAAGATTAACTTGAAAATTTAGCATATATTGTGATATTAAAAACGCTAAATAAAATACATAAGTGGCTATGTGTTCAGGAAGTAAAGTATATCTTTTTTTTACTATTGCAGCAATTCCGATAAATAACATGATTGCAGAAAAAATTACAGTCATAATTAATAATAAAAAACTATATCCCATTAAGCCACCTCATAATAAATTAATTTTAATATTATTATTTACCTATATAGCCTTATTTATTCTAAATATATTTAGGAGGAAGATATGAGAGAAGAAAAAGAAATAAAGATCAAATATGTACATACCAACATTATTGCAAAGGATTGGAAAAGAGTATCTTTGTTTTACCAACGTGTTTTTGGCTGCAAACCAGTAGCACCTGAGCGTAATTTGCAAGGTGAATGGCTTGATAAATTAACAGGGATTAAGAGTGCCCATATTACAGGAGAGCATTTAACGTTACCAGGATATGAAGAAGAGCTACCAACATTAGAGATTTTCTCATATGATAATATGGATTATGAGAGTAAAAAAGTACTAAATGGTGTAGGACTTGCTCACTTAGCGTTTGAGGTTGATGATGTTTTAGAAGTATTGGAAAAAATAAAGCGAGAAGGAGGTGGGCAAGTAGGGCAATTAGTAAAAACAGAATATCCTAATAATGTAATAGCAACGTTTGTTTATGCAAAAGATATTGAAGGAAATATTATAGAACTGCAAAGCTGGAAAAAATAAAAATTCTATTTATAAAAAATGTTATAATTAAATATAAGTAAATAAGAGTTTGCTTTATATATTGATTCATTTTTTATCAATAAGTATAGGCCTAGGAAGTTGCTTGATTGTATTGGATTTAGGTGTACTATATAGGTATAATTAATAAAATTCCAAATAATAAAGAACTTGTTAGAATTGATTTTGGTAATAAATAATTGAATTTTAACAAATATATTGTATTTATATATGTTGAAATAATAAAATTACATTTAGGATGTCTATCAGCTAAGCAAATATCTAAATGTTAAATGTAGAAAATCAATTGTAATATTATATATATTTATAGCGTACATAGGAGGAAAAATGACGAAAAAAAGAGCAATAATAATGGTTTTATTAATAAGCATGCTATCAGGTGCTTTTTATGCTTACAAGATTAATGTAGATTCAAGGGGATATATTAATGAGATGATAAATAAAGTTGAAGGCAAGACTTTAAATTCAAAATTTGAAACAAAGATTAAATCAGGCAATTTATCTACTGATTATAATATAGATCAGGTACTTAAAGATATAGATAAATTTAAGATAAATACCTTAAATGTTCCAGTAGTTATAAATATCGATACTAGGACTTCAAGCGATATGGCAATAGACAAAGGTAGTGAAAAACGAGCTATAGAGTTAATTGAAAAGCTTAGATTTAAAAAGATAAACATAATACTTGAACCATATCCATGGATAGAAAATGGAAGCGTTGGAGAAACAGATTGGCAGCCTGATAATATTAATAATTTCTTTTATAATTGGGAAACAAACGTTCTAAATAATTTAATTAAAGATGTAGCTGTACCATATCATGTGGATGCACTGAATGCAGGAACAAGTTTTGTACATATGGAAGCAAATGAAGGGTATATGTGCGATATGATAGATTATGTTAAGGCACGCTATAAGGGTTTGGTAACTTATAGGACAAATTTCTGGATTACAGCAGCTGATTTTGCACCAGAATATACTGAAAAATATAAGGAAAAACTAAATAATAAAGTATTTTCAAAAGTAGATTTTATTTCTATAGCAGCTTATTTTGAGCTTACAGAAAATGATACAAATACGGTAGATAATTTAACAAAAGCCCTTGAAAGTTCAACAAAGTTTAATAGGAAACAGGATATAAAGCAGGAAATAAAAAATTTCTATGATAAATGGAATAAACCAATTTTCTTCGGAGAATTAGGATTCCCAAGAACTAATAAAGCTTCTGTAGAGCCACACAACCCTTTAGTGTCTAATATTGTGAATAATCAGGAACAAGCAAATTGTTTTTCAGCCTATAAAAATGAATTTCAAGATGAACCTTGGCAGCTTGGATTTTCAGTATTTGCAATTGGGGAAACTAGCAGCGATAAGAGATATTATCCAAGTGAAGAAAGTGCAGAAGTTATTAAAAGCTGGTACGCAAATTAATTAAGACATACCTTATAAATTCTTTATATAAAAGTAAAGTTAGTAAGACTAAGGATAATCACAACCTAAATGATATGAAACCTATAAGTATGATATAATTAATATATACAAGAAAAATATAATTTCATATGTGCTTAATAAGCGGAAGGGGGATGATTCATGAGAAGTAAATTAAAACATGCTTTTGCTGACATTAATAGGATTTTTTTTATGATATTAGGTTCAATTCTAGTATCAATAGCCTTGGAAACATTCTTGATACCCAATAATATTATTGATGGTGGTATGACAGGAATATCCATTATGGCAAATCACTTGACAAATATTCCATTAGGAGTATTTATATTTATATTTAATTTGCCTTTTGTTATTATAGGTTATAGACAGATAGGAAAGACATTTGCTCTTTCAACTGTTTTTTCAGTAATATGTTTGTCTATAGGAGTTTCATTATTTACACCTGTTCCTGGAGTAACGCAAGATATACTTCTAGCAACTATATTTGGAGGGATTATTTTAGGAGTTGGAGTAGGTTTGATTATAAGAAATGGTGGTTCATTAGACGGAACTGAAATTATTGCTATAATTTTAGATAAGAGAAGTGCATTTTCTATTGGTGAAATAGTTATGTTCTTCAATTTATTTATACTTGGAAGTTCTGGATTAATATTCGGCTGGGATAGAGCCATGTATTCTTTAATAGCATATTTTATTGCTTTTAAAACAATAGATATTACTGTAGAAGGACTCGATGAATCAAAAGCAGTAATCATAGTGTCTGAAAAAAATAAAGATATTTCTGATGCGATAATAGCAAGGCTTGGAAGAGGTGTTACCTTTTTAGAAGGTAAAGGGGCGTATAGCGGAAATGAAATGAACGTTATATATGTGGTCTTATCAAGGCTTGAAATAGCAAAGTTGAAAAGTATTGTAAATGGCTTTGATGAGGATGCACTAATTACAATTAGTAGTGTTGATGGTGCAGGTAAAAAATATAAGAAAAAAGCCATACATTAAAATATATCTAAAATACATGTTAGTATTAAGTAATTATGAATTTGAGTATCGTATTTTGTAGAATGCGATACTTTTGCTTTTAAAATATTATAATATACAAATAATGAAGAATTTAATTGAGGATGCATAGATTATATGTACTGGAGGTAAAAATGCTTATTGAAGACAAAATAATAGAAAGCAAAGGACTAACCTGGAAACTTCGTTGTCCAATAAAAACTGATGCATACAAATTAGCTGAATTAAGGGTTAAAATCGATGGAGAAACAGAATACCTTGATAGGGAACCAGGGGAAGGTTTACTTACTCCAGAAGATTTTGAAAAAATTATTCATGAAGATAATACGTCAGAAAGGACATTATTTTTATTAGCGGAGGTTAATAATAGAATTGTTGGCTTTACTCGTTGCGAAGGAAATAAGCTAAATAGGTTCAAACATAAGGCCGAGTTTGGTATATGCATAGAAAAAGAATATTGGAGCTATGGAATTGGTAAAGTCCTAATAGAAAATGTGTTAAAAACTATGGATAGTGTTGGAATCAAAAAAATCTCATTAACTGTAGTACAAACAAATACTAAAGCAATTCAATTATATAAAAAATATGGCTTCGTAGAAGAAGGTATATTAATAAACGACCGTATCCATAAAGATGGAAAATACTACAATACAGTCATAATGGGACGAGTACTATGAGATCTTAATTGGATAAATGATTAAGTAGATATAAACATTTAAATTTGTATGTGAATAGAATTAGAAATAAGCATATATAATTTTGGCTCAACATCAAAATATGTTCTTGACAGCTTAAGCTGTCAAGAAATGGTTATTACATTCTAATAAAATTCTTCCTTTGTAGTAGTCTTTATTCCTTGTAAAATAGTGTCTGCGTTGAATTGCTTTAATTTTACCGTTTCTACCTTCAACAGCGGCATTGGTATATCTACAATGATGATAGTTAATTATTTCTTGTCTCCAGTTTTCAAAAGTAACCAAAGCACGTTCTACCTCAGGTATATTTAGTGAATGTCCTTTTTTACACCATTTATCAAATACATTTGTTGCCTGTATAACACTTGAACAACAGTCATACCACTCAATAAGTTCCTCTTTCCACTCATATACTGCTTTTAGGTCAGGTGATAATGACAACAACTGCTGGAGCATCTCAACCTCTTTTGATGTAAGATATTCATTCCGTTTTTCAAGTACTGATTTATTTCTTTTCAATACTGTCCGTGCCGCAGGAGTTAAATCACAACTTATGCGTTTTCTTACGCCTCTAAGAGCTTCCATAGCATAGCTATTAACATGAAACCTATCCGCAATACGTATAGCATCTGGGTATACTTCTTTTGCAAATGTGTGATAATATGGAGCCAAATCCATTACTATAGCAAAAGGTCGGAGCTCAAAAAGTTCTGGATTTACAGTCTTATGACTTCTAAGCTCTTCAAGTTTTCTTCCTGGAATTATTTCAAGTAATGTTCCGTTACGAAGGTCATGAATTCCAGTATTATAACTATGTCCTTTCCTTATAGCAAAATCATCCATTCCAAGTATAAGCTTGTTAGTGTTAGAACTTTCTAATATAACTTTTGCTTGCAATTGTGGAACAACATAGTCAATATAATTTTTATATATTCTTTCAACTGTAGAATATGGTATTTTCAATGTTCTAGCACAGTGAATAACCGTTGCTCCTGGTACTTTAGTTGCAATAAACTCTTGAAATTCATTAGTATAACGACTCTTTCCAGTCAGGAATGAATATTGCCATGAAAAAGAGGCATTACAATCCTTACAGGACATTCTTATTTTAGGAACCTTTAATATTACCTCGTTTTGAAATATAGGAAGATGCCTTACTCTTCTAATTCCAGATGAGCCTCGTCTTATTATTTTAAAACTCTTACAGCACGGACAAGGTTGAGTATATTCTGTAGGTTGGATTTCAATACAAATTCTATCTTCAAAACCATAGATAAAATTGATAACATTTATTCCTTGTAAATTTAATATATTAGTGATATCCTGTAATTGCATTTAAACTCCTTCAATTCTATTGGATTAGTCACTTATAGAATACAGGAATTTGAATGCATTTTTCATTTAATTTTATAATTATTTTATGTCAAGCACAGTTTTTAGTGTTGAGCCATAATTTTTTTATATTCATTTAACTTAATCTTGTATATAAACTAAAAGAAGAAATACATGTTTGTGGAGTAGGCATTTGAAAATAAGCTGCTAAAAACACTTAAAGGAAGGTTGTTCAAAATTAGCTTGTCAAACTTAAGTTGGAGCATGCTAATTTTTGTGCAACCTTCCTTTTAGTGTTTTCAGCGATATTTTCATAGTCCTACGTAATAAACATGTATTTCTTCTTGATTAATATACGCTTAAGTTTAGTTACCACTTTGCATGTCTAGTATTTTGTAGATTGCTTTTGCTACACCGTGTTCTATGTTACTTGCAGTTATATATTTCGCAGCTTGTTTTATTTCTGGAATAGCATTTTCCATAGCAAAGGAATTTGGAAATTCAACAAACATAGAATAATCATTCGAACTATCTCCTAAAATAGCTACTTCTTCTTTCTTTATATCAATTCCTTCTGCAACCTTTGCTAAGATGCTTCCTTTTGTTGCATTAATATGGTTGATTTCAATATTAGTAATAAAGCTTGAGGATACAGCTAGTCCATCTAATTTGTTCAACTCTTCTTTTAGAACATTTATTTCATCTATAGATTCAGCAAAAGAAACTAGCTTACCTATTTTAATATCAGCGTCTAAAAATTCATCTAAATTTGTTATGTAATTCATCTTTACAAAATGAGGACTATTTACAGCATATTTGTAAATTTCATCTGGATCTGTTAGATATGAGTGCATAGTCTTTGTTCTTTTTATCATTCCATTTAATGTTTTCTCTCTAGAGCTTGTTGTATAGTATCCATTGTCAGTGTATATCTCTACTGATAAGTTATCATACTTTGATAGTACCTTTAAAATCTCTATAGTCTTGTTTTTAGAAATATAGATTCCAGCAACAGTTTTACCGGAAACATCTTTGTATTCTCCACCGTTTAATACAACGCATTCGCATTTTACATCATATTTATCCAAAATTGGCTTAACATCATCATAAGCTCTGCCAGTTGCAATGGCAAACTTTATTCCATTTCTCTGAGCTAGTTTTATAGCTTCAATATTTTCTTTTGATATCTTTCCATTAAGACCTATCAAGGTCCCGTCCATATCAGATGCAATTAATTTTATCATTTCTAAATCTCCTAACGTAGTTTTTTTACTAATGCATTTAAATATTACACTTAGGCACAATCAAATAAATAGCAAGTTCATTTGCCGGCCTATTTTCCATCATCCTACGTCGGCAACTTGACCTAATAGCCCCTCTATGATGTTAAGTTACCTCCTTGCCTGATGAAAAATATTCAAGGCAACCTTGGACCTGTTATTTATTTTCATGTGCCTTAAATTGCAGCTTTGTATTTATTATATCATTAATTTTTACAATTCACTTATTTTATAAGTAATGGTATTATTTACTTATGGTATATAATAGTTGTTTTGGTATAAATTCTATTTAAGGCATGGAGGAAAAAGATGAGCAGAATAAATAATGAAAGAATCATATTATATTTGATGAGACATGGACAAACTATTTTAAATAAAGCTGGAAGAACTCAAGGCTGGTGTGATGGAGTTTTAACCAAGGAAGGTGTTGATGTAGCTGTAAATGCTGGTCTTGGACTTAGTGATGTTAAGTTTAAGTCCGTTTATAGCAGCGATTTAGGAAGAGCTGTAAAAACAGCCAGAATTGTTATAAAGGAAAATAAAGCAAGCAGAGATTTACAACTAAGGGAACTTGAAGGGCTAAGAGAAGTATGCTTTGGTAAATATGAAGGAGAACGAGAAGAGGTAATGCGTAATGATATATTAAATTATCTTAATGTAACGTCCTTTAAGGAGGCGGAGGAAAAATATCATTTCCAAAAGGAATATTGTAATTCTTGTGCTACCCTAGATGACACAAAAGTAGCGGAAAGTTATGAGGTGGCAATAAGCAGAGTGATGAAAACTTTAGAGCGAATATGTATAGAGAATTCAAATGACGGCGGAGGAAATGTCCTTATAGTAGCACATGGAGGAATTATCAGATTAATTATTGACTATTTGGACAAGAGCTTTGATATACGAAATATGGATAATTCAAGTGTATCTAAAGTCATATATGAAAATGGAAGTTTTAATGTTGAATCTGTAAATGATAATAGTTATAGCGAACGAGGTAAGTTAATTAAAAGTTTAGGAGGAGAGAAGAGTGAAAATTATCGCAAAAAGTCCCTATGATCCTGAGGCAGTAAATTTATTGGAGGAATTATCTAAAAGTTTAGAAGACATAACAGGTAGTACTGGGAAGCAGTCTTTTGATTTTAGTGATGTTTGTGTTCCGCGTTCTGTATTTGTAGTTGCATATGATGATGGTGGAGAAGCTATAGGCTGCGGTGGTATACGTCCAATTAATGAGAGTACTGCTGAAGTGAAACGGATGTTTTCTAAAGTAAAAACAAAGGGGGTTGGGAGTGAAATCTTATTCTATTTAGAGAATGAGGCTATAAGATTTGGATATTCTGTTTTGTGGGTTGAAACTCGAATAATAAATGAAGCCGCAGTATCATTTTATAGGAAAAATGGATATGTTCAAATCCATAATTACGGTAAATATGCTAATGATTTAAGGGCAATTTGTTTTGAAAAGAAGATAGGTTTATAAATATATTTTTAAGCGATGAAGTAATTATATGGTATATGGTAGAATAAAATTTTATTAGATATAAATTTGTTTAAGAAGGGACTTTTAGTGGATTCTAATATTATATTATTAGTAATACTTGCAGCATCAATACTTGGAAAAGCTAATTCAGTAGCTATTGCAACATCTATATTATTGATTATTAAACTTGTAAATCTAGATAAATATATATTCCCTGTTATAGAAGACAGTGGAATGACACTAGGGTTAATATTACTTATTGCTGCTATTTTAATTCCAATTGCAGATGGAAAGTATACAGCTATAAATATTAAAAATGTTCTTGCGTCATGGATTGGTATAGCGGCATTGATAATTTCTCTTTTCACTACTTACTTAAGTGGCCTAGGCCTTCAATATCTTACAGTTCAGGGTCATGGTGATGTAATGCCAGCCTTAATATTAGGAGCAGTAATTGCTTCTGCATTTTTAGGTGGAGTTCCAGTTGGTCCTTTAATTACTTCAGGAATGCTCGCTTTAGGTGTTAAATTGTTACATAGGTGATAAAAGAATTTAAAAAACACATGAAGAGAACTAAAGAAATATATATAAAGCCAGGTGTTATTTTAAACTAATTAGAGAAAAGAAGAGATAATTAACGCTAGTAAAAATGATGGCTAAGAGCTCTAAACTTGATTATTTCAGCATTATATAATATAATCAAATTAGATAACAAATGAATATAATTAGATTCGGTTGGGCAAATTCTACGATTTGCTTTCAAGCAATTTAGTTTCTGGGGTGGGAAACTCTTTTTGAGTATTCCCACCTTTTTTGTGCTTTAATTTTTTGATGTTATTTGAAAAACTATTTTTGGGGGAAAATATTTATGTAGAAAGAAGGAGATAATATATGAAAGATAAAATTAAAAATAAAGTTATTAGTCCATTTCTAAAGTTTTTTAAAAGTGAATCATCTAGTGGGTTGATACTTTTAGCATGTGCTATAATTGCGATTATTATTGCAAATTCAAGCTTAGCTGAGAGTTATGAAAACATACTTCATTCGTATATAACAATTGGTTACAAGGAAGTTTCAATATCCATGTCAGTTCTCCATTGGATTAATGATGGATTCATGGCTATATTTTTCTTGGTAGTTGGAATGGAAATAAAGAGAGAAGTAGTGTACGGAGAGCTCAAGTCATTTAAGAAGACAATACTTCCAATATCAGCAGCCATAGGAGGAATGATTGTACCAGCAATTATTTATGCATTATTTAATTATAATAGAGCAAGCATTTCTGGATGGGGAATTCCTATGGCAACAGATATTGCATTTGCTTTAGGAGTACTTTCATTAGTAGGAAAAAAAGCACCAAAGGGAATAGTAGTATTCCTTACAGCGTTAGCTATAGTTGACGATCTAGGAGCTATTATAGTAATTGCAGTATTTTATACGAGCCAAATTTCCTTAAGTGCATTAATTATGGCTATGGGTATCTTAATTGCTCTTATATTAGCCAATAAATTTAATGTTAAATTTCCAGCTGTGTATATTATTTTAGGTATATTATTATGGATATGTGTTTTAAAATCAGGAATACATTCAACAATAGCTGGTGTATTACTTGGGATGACTTTGCCTATAGGAGAAAATATTCATAAATTTAAAGATTCTATACTGCATAAATTTGAAGAAACATTAACCCCTTGGTCTAGTTATTTGATAATGCCAATATTTGCTCTAGCTAATTCAGGTATAACTATCGATATAAACAGTTTTTCAGTGGCTATAGTGGAGCATGTTAGTTTGGGAATAATATTTGGTTTATTTTTTGGTAAGCAGATAGGTATATTTGTGACCTCATATATTTTAGTTAAATTAAAGATAGCTAAACTTCCAGCTAATGTAACTAAGAGGCATTTATATGGTGCAAGTGTTCTTGGAGGAATTGGATTTACTATGTCTATCTTTGTTGCATCATTATCATTTACAGATGAAGCTATATTGTCTATGGCGAAAATAAGTATAATAATTGCTTCTATTTTAGCAGCAGCATTCGGAGCAGTAATTTTCAAGTTTATAGAAATCAAAGGAAAGCAATAGAATTATTTAGAAAAATAGTGTATAATCAAAGAAACGTTTACAATTTAAAATGGCATGTTTATCTATAAAAATTGGAGGAAAACAATATGGTTTTAGACATAGTTAAAACTGATAGTAAAAATGTTGATTTTATTAAACTTATAAAATTATTAGATGAAGACCTTAATGAAAGATATGGGGAATTGCAAAAACAATACGACAAGCATAATGAGCTAGATTTTATTAAAGATGTTATAATAATTTATAAAGATGATATACCTGCTGCGTGTGGAGCTTTTAAGGAATATGATGCTGATACTATAGAGCTAAAGCGGATATTTGTAACAAAGGATAATAGAAGACAGGGATTATCTAAATTGATAGTCAGAAAACTTGAGGAGCTTGGAAACAGCAGTGGCTATAAATATGCAGTATTGGAAACAGGAATAAAGCAAATTGAAGCGATTAATTTATATAAAAACACTGGATATACAGTCATCGAAAATTATGGATCCTATGCAGGAAATTCTAATAGTGTATGTATGAAGAAGAACTTATAATGAGGAATTAGTATATAAGATTTAAAAGTATATGATAAATAAGAATAATGCATAAATAGGATTTTATTTAATAATGAAATACAAAAAATAGCATTATAGATTTTTGAGGGAGAAGAAAATGAATTTAATTAGAGATTACAGAAGTGATGCAGCAACTTTGGCTACATTGCATATGAGGCAGGCTATGGCCGATGCAGAAGTAGGAGATGATTTTAATGGGGAAGATCCTACAGTAAATTGCTTAGAAAAAAGAAGTGCTGAACTGTTTGGAAAAGAGGCTGCATTATTTGTTATTTCTTGTACTATGGCTAATCAGATTGCAATTATGGCCTCGACGAATCATGGGGATGAGGTGTTAGTTGGTGAAGAATCACATATCTATAATATGGAAACAGGGGGGCTCTCTGCACTTGCAGGAGTGCAGACTAGAGCTCTTAGAAGTTTAGATGGAAGGTTTGATTTTCAAGATGTTCAAAAGTCAATTAGAAAACATGGACTACAAACACCTATAACAAAAGTATTGTGCTTAGAAAATACATATGATTTAAATAAAGGTATTCCTTTATCTAAAAAATATATTTCAGAAATGTGTGAATTAGCACATAAAAATGATTTGCAGGTTTTTTTAGACGGAGCTAGAATATTCAATGCAGCAGCGGCTCTAAAAGTTGAGCCTAAGATATTATGCGAAGATATAGACATGATGCAGTTTTCCCTATGTAAGGGCTTAAGTGCGCCAGTAGGAGCAGTTCTTCTTGGGACAAAGGAATTTATTGAGAGAGCACGGAGAATGAGGCAGAGAATGGGCGGCGGATTAGCGCAGGCAGGACATATGGCAGCAGCTGGCGTGGTTGCACTCGAAACAATGATTGACAGAATAGAAAATGATAATATAAATGCTAAGAAGTTAGCAATGGGGCTTGCTAGCGTAAATGATAAGATGGTTGATGTTGAAAAAACTTTAACTAACATTGTTAAAATGGATCTTAAAACTACTGGAAAAGATTCATATTATATTAGCAGTGTTTTAGAGGAACATGGAATAAAAATAAAAATAATAGATTCAACAACCTGCAGGTTTGTAACTCACAGAGGAATTACAGCAGAAGATATTGAGGAAACTATTGAAATAATAAAAAGCACACTTATATAGTAAATTAATGATGAAAGGTATTATAGGTATTAATCATATTTTGCATTAAACTGAAAGGATACATATGAATATTATTATTGAATTAGGAAGTGTAAATGATATTGATGAATTGGAACAGCTTTATGATGATTTAAATGATTATTTGGCAGGAGGAATAAATTATCCTGGATGGAGAAAAGGAATGTATCCTGTTAGGCAAAATGCTATTGATGGAGTTAATAATAAAAATCTATATGTAGCAAGGTATAATGGGAAAATTGTAGGCTCACTTATCTTAAGCAATAGACCAGAAACAGCATATTATACAGTAAAGTGGGCTTTTGAGTCTGATTATTCTGATGTTCTTGTAGTATACACATTTGCAGTACATCCGGATTTCTTAAAATCTGGTATAGGTAGGGCATTAATAAATTTTTCTATTGAACATGGAAATATGTTACATACTAAAGCAATTCGTTTAGATGTTTATGAAAAGAATATGCCTGCAATAAGGCTATATGAAAAATGTGGATTTAAGTATGTGGACACAGTTGATTTAGGGCTTGGAGATTATGGTTTAGATTGGTTCAAGCTTTATGAAAGAATACTGTGATATAAAGTATAAAAAAGAATCATGTCTAGTATCTAAGGCATGGTTCTTTTCTATATTTAAGAGGAGTATGTATTATGTGAGAAGAACACGTTTTATTAGAACAGAAATATAAAGTCAATGGTTTAAAGATGAATTTAATGAAGAGAACAATAAGGTATCACATTTAGCGTTGTTTCTACATGAAAAAGTAGCTGGAACAGGAAGATTATTGCCCGGGAAAAGTAACTCTAATTATATGATTCCAATCAAAGATCATATAATTAGAGCTGCCAGTTAGAGAAGTATTTTTAATTTTATAAGAAGAACCAATTGATAAACCTACATTTCGACTGAGTGTTGTAAAGCCGAAGAAAATTTAATTTGTGATATAATTATGCCTCCAATAATAAGAAGACAACCTAAATAGCCCCTTATGCTCATAGTTTCTCCAAGCATAAGTGCACCACCTATAGCACCAAATACTGATTCCATACTCATGATAATACCTGCATGAGCTGGATTGGCATTTTTTTGAGCGACAACCTGTAAAGTATATGCAACCCCAACAGATAACAGACCACCATAAAGTATTGGAATTAAAGCTTCTCTTATCCCATTAATTGCAATTGGTTCAAAAATAACTGCAGATACAAGACTTAAAATCGAACATGTTGCAAATTGAATACATGATAGTTTTAGACAATCCACTTTCTTTGAAAAATGATCTATAGTTAATATGTGGACAGCCCAAAATATTGATCCGATTATTTCAAGTAAATCTCCATAATTTACACTGAAATTTTCATTTACACTTAAGAAGTATAAGCCAATAACAGCTAGTCCTATTCCAAACCAAGAATTTTTCGTGATTTTAAGGCCTAGAAATATTCCTATTATAGGCACAATAATCATATAGAATCCAGTAATAAAGCCGGCTTTTCCAGCAGTTGTATAAATAAGTCCCATTTGCTGAAGAGTTGAACCTGCATAGGCAACTGTACCAACTAAAATTCCTGGAATAAGTATCTTTTTTGTCCTTATCTCAATGTTATCGTTAGCAGCTTCAGTATTTTTTCTTCTTTTATCTAAGTAAAAAATTAAAGGTACAAGAGAAATACTTCCGAGGGCAAATCTAATTCCGTTGAAAGTAAAAGCTCCTACATATTGAGATCCTACTCTTTGAGCTACAAATGCAAATCCCCATATAGCAGCAGTTAGCAATAACAATAGATTAGAAATCATTCCTTTATTATTAATTTGAATCAGCTCCTTAAAATATAAAGTCTACTTCTATATTCTCATAACTTTAAGCATAATACAAGATATGAAAATATTGTTTAACTATATTATATTTATGCAAAAATAGAGATGGCATTAAATGTAAGTAGTAAAAGGCTATCTCTATTTTGAGTTAAGTTGTTTCCGTTGATAGTATTCACAAAAAATGAAATTATATACAGCCGTTTTATAAATTATAATGTTGCATGTATTTTGTATAGAGAGAAATTTAACTTCTTACTTATGTAATTCATAATATAATTAAGATTATTCATGATTTAATACGAATAACATTAAAAAATATCTCAATAATGTTTATATTAAAATTGATTAATGGTGAAAAAGCATGTTATAATTGGATATATTAAAGAGACGTAGGAAAATAATAAAAGAAAAGGGAGAAGTAAAAATGAAAAAGCTAAAATTAACAAAGGTAATGGGGAGCGCGTTAGTAATAGCTTCAATTTTTGCGTTAAATCCAATGGGTGTAAGTGCAAGTTGGAAACAAGATTCTAATGGCTGGTGGTGGAATACTGGAAATAATTCATATGTTGTAGGCTGGAGAAACATTGATGGCAAGTGGTATTACTTTAGTTCTGATGGATACATGGTGCATGATACAACTGTAGATGGATATCAAATTGGTTCTAACGGTGCGTGGATTCAAGAATCAGAAGATGCTTCATCAAATTTAAAACAAAAAATTAGAGAAACCGTATTCAATGAGCTGACTTCAGGGGAACGACAGAGTGTATCAGGATCATGGCAGGATAGTGAAATTTCTAAAATAACTTTAGAGGACGGTATGGGAACAATAAATGACAAATCTTATATAGGGAAACAAGTATATTTAATTGATTTCCCAACTAAAAATGAAATAGAACCTAATATTATAACTGTATTTGTAGATATGAATAATTATAAAATAATAGGACATGGTTTTGTAGATTAAACAAATTTTTGGTAAGTTAATATTAAGAATTTATTTTATGCTCCTATATAAAGTTTAAGAAAAAACAAATAGTATCTAAAAAAAGTCTGTACTTATAATGGTATGGGCTTTTTTTTATAAAGACTAGATAGAATCATGATTAGTAAAAGAATTAAGTGATATTTATTTAAATATTATAATAAGGATTTCTTCATAAGTTCTACATATGTTCTTGGTATAATTTTTAATTAAATAAGGCACATGAAAATAGACTTATTATTTATTTGATTGTGCCTAAAGTAAAGAAAAATATTTGATAATAAGTATTAATAAAGTATTTGGAGGTGTTAAATATGGTTACTGAAGTGGTAATAACAGGGATAATAATATTAGCAGTTGCACATATTCTTTATCATAGATCTAAAAAAAACATGTCAGGAGGATGTTGCTGCGGTAAAGGAAGTAAGAATAAGAAAAAATTAAGTGAAATAGGTAAAGAAAAATAATTTAGAATAAATCTAAAGAGCCTTGACAAAAAACTTGTGTCAAGGCTCTTATTAAATTTCTATTAAATAATTCTATTAGGTTAAATATAATTTAAAGTTTGAAAATGCTAAAAACATCTTCATAATATCTACACAAATTCTGGATATACTTTATCAAGGCTGGCATCCATTTATATAAAGTACTGAAATAAAATAACTTTACTAGAAGATTTAAATTAATGAGAGAGGTGGTGAAGTCATGCTAAGTTTTATAGAAACAAAAAATTCAGTAGATAAAGAACTCTATGAAGTTGAGATGATTTTGAAGAATATGGGAAAGGACTTTAATTCAGGTCTAACAAAAGATATATTCGATTATTTCTTTAAGGTTCCTGGAAAATATCTTCGTCCATTGCTAATTATACTTTCAGCAAAAACTATAAAACCCAATATGACTATGGAGCAAAAGAAAAAGTTAATTGAATTAAGCGTAGCTATTGAACTTATTCATAGTGCCAGCTTAGTACACGATGACATAATTGACAATGATTTAATTCGTCGTGGACAAAAGACATTAAATAATGTACATGGAAGAAAGATAGCAGTTTTATCAGGAGACATTTTTTATGCTAAAGCATTTTCTATATTATTAAAGCTTCCAACAATGGAGGAAAAGCGGATAATTACGCAGGTTATTGAGGAAATGTGTATAGCAGAAATTGAGCAGGCTAGAAATAAAGAAATTTCAAGAGAAGATTATCTGAACATAATAAAAGGAAAGACTGCAGTTTTTATGAGTGCTTGCTGCAAGCTTGGAGCAAAAGCAGCTGAAGCTAACGAAGATGAAATTATAAAATTAGAGGAATTTGGGTTGAATTTTGGTATGGTATATCAAATAGTAGATGATTGCATGGATGGCGATTGCAATGCCATTAAAAATAATATAACAATTGAGAATGCTAAAGAGTTTGCTATAAAAGCAGACGAGGCAATTGAAAATTTGGAAACATCAATATATAAACAGGGACTTATAAGTCTTTTAAATTATGTGATTGATTTGTCTAATAGAGAAATAAAAAAAGCTTAATATACATTAAAAATAATTATAGAGAGTGGAGGAAAATAGATGAAGCTTTTTAATAATAAGTACTTGATTCCTGTATGGACAATTCTTCGTATATGGCTGGGATTCCAATGGTTAATTCCAGCAATGGAAAAACTTCAAGATCCGAAATGGGTAGGTAATGAAGCGGGGACGGCAATAACAGGCTTTCTAAAAGGTGGGTTAGCACAGGCAAGTGGAGATCATCCATCAGTACAATGGTGGTATGCAAAATTTATAGAAAATGTTGCACTACCGAATGCAGGAGTTCTAACTTACATAGTACCAGTTGGTGAACTTCTTGTTGGTATTAGTTTAATACTTGGAGCTTTTACTATTGCAGGTTTAATTGGTGGTGCTCTTATGAATCTAAATTATATGTTAGCAGGAACAACAAGTACTAATCCAATTTTATATACTGCAGCCATAATATTAATGGCAGCTGGAGCTAATGCATATACAATCGGAATTGATAAATTATTAATATTTTTTTGGAAGAAGAAGTTTAGCAAAAGAACAAGCATAGCATAAGAAATTTAGTTTGATAAATACAAATTTTAAATAAATGTTACAGATGAAGGGAGTTTATAAACAATGAAAAAGAAAACAATTAGAGGTGCACTATTAAGTTTAATTCTTACGTTAGGTCTTTCAACAGCAGCTTTTGCTGATGGTATGGGTAACATGGACATGGGAAAAGGAACAGAAAAAAGTGCAAGTGGCATAAATGTCGAGTTAACTTTTAATAAAGATAATAAAGCTAAAACTGGTAAGAATGATGTGATGGTAACATTACATGATGATAATAATAAAGAAATTGATAATGCTGATGTTAAGATAAGTGCAGAAATGGACAAAGGTTCTGACATGGGCGGAATGAGTATGGATAAGTCAAAGCCTATTGAAGCAACATTGGAAAGTAGTGGACAAGGTCAATACATGGGAGATATAGACTTTTCGGATAAAGGAAAATGGGTTGTTACAGCTAATGCTACAGTAAATGGAGAAAAGAAAGATATAAAATTTGATGTTGATGTAGTAAGTGCAGGTCCGAACTGGGTTGTTATAGGTGGATTTGTTGGAATAGTAGCAGTAATAATTATAGTAGCTGCAGTAAAGAAAAAAAGTAGTAAATAAAGATAAAGAATAGAGGTGACAGTTTAATGCCAAAGTCGGACAAGAAATCAAGTGATGAAGTAAAGTCATCACAAGAGCAAAGAGAAAATAATTTATTAGATAATAAATTGCTTAAGAGCTTTATAAAAAGTAAATGGTATCCAGGAATATTTCAATTAATTGTAGGATTAGTATTTGCGTTTATTGTATTTGAACTATTAACTGGGCCTACTGATGCTGGTGATAATTTTGGTACAGCAGGAACATGGGTATTATGGTGGCCTATTCTTCCTATTCTGCTATTCATAACAGGCAGGTTCTGGTGTACAATATGTCCATTTGGTGCATTAAGTGATTTAGTCCAAAAATTTGTTGGAAGTAAAAAGCCAGTACCTAAGTTTTTAAGAAAATATGGAGTATGGTGTATAGATGCAATGTTCTTAGCTATTACTTGGAGTGACCATGTTTTTGGCGTTGTTGAATCACCTAGAGGTTCTGGAACATTACTTTTACTTATAACAATTGGAGTAATATTCTCAGGTGCATTTTGGGAGCGTAGAACTTGGTGTAGATATCTTTGTTTCCTTGGTGGATTATCTGGAAATTATTCCAGAGCAGGAATGTTGCAATTGCGTGGAACAAAAGAAGTATGTGCTAAGTGTACAGCTGCTCACTGTTATAAAGGAAGTGAAAGGGCAAATGGATGTCCGATGTTTGAATTTCCGAAAACAATGGAAGATAATTCAGAATGCAATTTCTGTGGTAACTGTGTAAAGAATTGTCCTAACAATTCAATTAAAATATCATGGCGCCCACCTACTAAAGAATTATGGTTTATAAAAAAGCCAAGATTTGATGCAGCATTTTTAGCAGTTGTAATCATGGGAATAGTATTTGTTCAAAATATTACAATGTTAAACATATGGGATGGAATACTAGCATGGCTTGAAAATGTAACTGGAACAGAAAATTATGCAGTAACATTTACCATAACTTTTATCATAGCAATGGCTATACCAGTAATATTGTTATCTATAACAGGATCAGTTGCGAAAATATTTAATAAAGCTTCATTAAAGGAAAACTTCACAAGGTATGGATATGCCATTATACCATTAGACATGGCTGCTCATATAGCTCATAATTTATTCCATTTATTGGCGGAAGGAAAATCTATATTTTATACATTTATAGAGTTATTTGGAGTTCAAGTTCAGAATGCTTCTACAAATATTCTTGATGATCCAACAATACAAGTACTTCAATTTTTATTAATAGGAATTGGTACTCTTGGATCAATATATACTGTTTATAGAATTTCTAAGAACAATTATGAAAGTAAAAAAATAAGTGTAACAATTGTATATACCGTCTTATTAATAGTGCTTGCAGTAGTTAATATAATGTTATTTTCATTACCTATGGCTATGCGTATGTAATTAGGCCAAGCCGTTATAGCTTATCTAAAGTAATTTTAGGTAAGCTATAATAATAATTTTCGATTAAAAAGTACAATATAGAAAAAACATACTAGCTAATTTTTGTAGGTGTAAGATAAAAGGAATACGAGGTGATTTAATATGGCAGAAACAAATATAACAGATGTGGAGAGGATCTTCTCAGCAATTGCAAAGAGATATGATATGTTAAATTCTATTTTAACTTTAAATATTGATAGGTTGTGGAGAAGAAAGGCAATAAAAATATGTAATATTAAAGAAGATCAAAAGGTATTAGACTTGTGCTGTGGGACAGGACAAATGATAAATTATGAATGTAAAGCAGTAGGAAAAAATGCTACAGTTATTGGGATGGATTTTAGTCAGGAAATGCTTAATGTATGTAACAGAAGACTTAGACAATCATTAGAAAATTATAGATTTAAACTAATTAGAGGTAGTATCTTAGAATTACCTTTTAAAGAAAATACATTTGATTGCATTACAATTGCCTTTGGTTTAAGAAATATTCAAGATAAAAGTAAGGCATTATCGGAAATGTATAGGGTTTTAAAACCAGGTGGAAAAGTGGTATGTTTGGAATTATCAAAACCTAACATACCTATTTTAAAAAATATATATGATTTATATTTCAATCGTATATTGCCAGTAGTTGGATCAATAGGTACAGGTGACAGGGAGGCATATTATTATCTTAGAGATTCTGTAAATAACTTCATGAATAAAAAGCAGCTTAAAGAGGAATTTGAACGAATAGGGTTTAAGAATTCAGAATATAAATCTTTGACTTTTGGAGTTGCATCTATACATTATGGAACAAAAAGATAAAATATATATGTTATTTATATCAATCTTCTTTAATGAACACATAATTAATAAGAAAGATACTATAATAAAAAGAAAGATGTGATTGTCTAATCTCAAGCAAGGAGGAAAATCAAATGAATGAAAATCAAATGAATCGAATGCATACAGGTAAAGGATTTATTGCTGCATTAGACCAAAGTGGCGGTAGCACTCCAAAAGCACTACTTCAATATGGTATTCAAGAAAATAGTTATTCTAATGATGAGAAGATGTTTGATTTGGTACATGAAATGAGAAAACGCATCATAAAGAGTCCTGCGTTTACTTCAGAATACATTCTTGGTGCTATATTATTTGAAGATACAATGTATCGGACTATTGATGATCAATATACAGCTGATTACCTTTGGAAACAAAAAAATATTGTACCCTTTTTAAAGGTTGATAAAGGACTACTGGAAATTGAAAATGGTGTTCAGCTCATGAAACCAATAACTAATTTGGATGAGCTTTTAAAGAAGGCTATAGAAAAGAATATTTTTGGAACAAAAATGCGTTCAGTTGTTAAAGAAGCCAATTCTCATGGGATTAAAATATTAATTGATCAGCAATTTGAAATTGGTAAACAAATAGCTGAAGCGGGTCTAATTCCAATCATTGAGCCAGAGGTTGATATCCACAGCCTTGATAAGGAAGAATCAGAAAAGCATTTAAAGTTTGAAATTTCAAAACAATTATCAAAGCTTGACCTAAAAACAAAAATTATGCTTAAGCTCTCCATACCTACGAAGGATAATTTTTATAGTGATTTGATGGATGATCCACATGTTGTTAGGATTGTGGCTTTATCTGGGGGATATAGTCAAGCTGAAGCAAATAA
Organism: Clostridium sp. DL-VIII; assembly: GCF_000230835.1. Classification (NCBI taxonomy): domain Bacteria; kingdom Bacillati; phylum Bacillota; class Clostridia; order Eubacteriales; family Clostridiaceae; genus Clostridium; species Clostridium sp. DL-VIII. The sequence goes on along the minus strand of NZ_CM001240.1, from coordinate 4,793,798 downwards.
AAAGCTAGCATGTAATCATGGATTAATCGCTAGTTTCTCACGAGCTTTATCACAAGGATTAACTGTCCAGCAAACAGAGGAAGAATTTAATGCAATGCTATTAAATTCAATTAAGGAAATCTATGAAGCATCAATCAAATAATTTAGTGCTGTATCCTATTATGGTAATTTGATGAAATGCAAAAGGTTTAAGTGCTATAAAGATATAGTGCTTAAACTTTTTATTAAATTTAAACCTAAAATTTTTCATAAATATACTATCTTCATAATTGCTCCATATTTGAACAGTAAAATAAAAATATAAAGTTAAGATAAATAAGGAGTGATATACAATGAAAAAGAAAATTATGATTTTAATATTAACAGCAATATTAACTGTAGGAGGTGCATCATTTGCATATGCTGCAAGTAACAATGGTGCAGTTTCTAATAGTTTTAATAGACCAATGATGAGTGCTCAAAATGATAATGTTGAGTCATCAGCTGACTATAGAGGAACAATGATGAGGAGGACAGGCTCTGGAGAACAATCCAATGATAGTTATAATAAAATGATAGAAATAATGAAAGATAATGGATTGACTGATGAAGCAGCAGCTATGGAAAATGGAGACTTTAATACTATGCAGAATTTAATGTCTAATATGAGTACTGAAGATTACAAAAAAATGATAGATGTTATGCGAAATAATGGATATGAATCTATGGCTAATAAGATGGAATCTGTAGGCAAAAATAATATGCTTAAAATACATCAAAATATGATGGGAAGATAAGAAAAATATATTATAAAATTATAAGAACTTAATATAATGACACAAAAATGAAAAAAATGTGAGATATAATTGATATATTACAATTGGAGGTGACTTGAAATGATGATTATACCTGTAATTCTAATTACAAGTGTTATATTTTTTATGTACAAGTATCAAGAAAGTAATGAACTTAAGGTTTGCAGAGTTAGAGATAATTCTTTAAATATACTAAATGAAAGATTTTCTCGTGGAGAAATAAGTGAAGAGGAGTATTATAGTATAAAAAATGCATTAAACAGGTAGTAAAATGTTGCCATGTAAGAGAGGAGTAAGCCCTTTTTAACATGGCTTTTTTTATTGAATTAAAGAGACCAATATAGATATATTTATCAATATTCTAATTGTTAAATTTAATTAAGCAGGTAAGCTATATTTTTTGATACTTTTCTACATAAAATCTTTATAAATATTTTGTATTATGAATTATAGAACATTGAAACTTAAATATACAATGTCTTTTAGGGATTGAAAGTACTCAATATAGTAAGAATATTAAAAAAAGCAATATATTTAAAGCTTATAGCATGAGCATAAATTCTCGGTTAGAGAATTTTTTATAGCCTAAATATGGAGGTACATAATTTGAAATATTATGAAAAACAAATTTCATTAAATAATCCGCTTTCATTTTTGAAACATTTTAGAAATGAAGAAAAGTTTTTATTTTATAATCCAATAAAACAAGAATTCATTTTTGGAGCTAAGCGTTTAAAAACTTTTTCAGCAAATGAAAATTTTAATGATTATTTATATATTTTTTCATCAATGACTTTCTTTGATTCCATTAAAGATACTAAGTGGGACAATTTTGGCAACGAAAATATTGCATTTGAATATTATCTTGTTGAAAAAGAAGGAAAGCAAACTCTTTATTACTTTAAGGATTTTGTTGAAATTGAAAATAGAGAGATAGAAGTTTGTGACCATTCTTATAAGTATGAAATAGATGATTATAAAACTTGGAAAGAAATGTTTTCAGCAGTAAAAAACAAGATATTAATGAAAGAAGTAAATAAAGTAGTTATTTCAAGAGAAATTAAAATTCAATGTGATACATCAATAAATGCAGAAAGTGTATTACAGAAACTTTTGAAGCAGAACAAAAATAGTTTTGTATTTAGCTATTCAAAAGAAGGAAAAGTATTTTTAGGTGCGACACCAGAAATTTTAGTTCAAAAAGAAGGTGAAGAAGTATTAAGCTATGCATTAGCTGGTACTATCTTGAGAAGTGATGAAAATGATGAATTGCAAAAGGAAAAGTTGTTAAAAGATAATAAAAATTGTTATGAACATCAAATTGTTATTGATTCAATAACGGATATAATGAAGAAATTTACAGATGAATTAATAGTAGATGAAACTAAAATTTTAACACTTAAAAATTTACATCATCTTCAAACAAGGATTCTTGGAAAGAGCAAAGATACAACTTTACTTCAGTGGGTGAAGTTACTTCACCCTACACCTGCGTTAGGTGGAAATCCAGTTGATAAAGCTACAGATTTAATTAGAAGGTATGAAAAGCATGAAAGAGGTTTATATGCGGCACCAATTGGGGTTGTGGATGGAAATGGGAATGGTATATTCATAGCAGGAATACGATCAGTTTTAATTGAAAAAAATATGGCATATGCATACACAGGATGCGGTATAGTGGATAAATCGGATTGCAAAGATGAATATATTGAAACAAATAATAAATTAAAAACCATAATTGAAAGTTTATAATGAGGAGGAGAAATGAATGACAAATTATATTGCGGCATTAGTTGACGAATTGCATGAATTAGGTGTGCGTGAAGTTGTGATTAGTCCAGGCTCAAGATCTACTCCTTTAGCTATATTGTTCTGTGAACATGATTTTAGAATATTTGTCAATGTTGATGAACGTTCTGCAGGATTTTTTGCACTTGGCATAGCTAAAGAGCAGGAAAGACCAGTTGTATTAGTTTGTACTTCTGGTTCTGCTACTGCAAATTATCTGCCAGCAATTGTGGAGGCGAAATATTCAGGAATACCATTAATTGTATTGACGGCAGATAGACCCCATGAGTTGCGTAAGGTTGGTGCACCACAAGCAATAGATCAAAATAAAATATTTGATAATTTCATCAAATATTTTGAAGAATTAGCTCTGCCAGAGGAAACTGATAGTATGTATAGGTATGTTCGTATAGTTATGCAAAAAGCATATGCAAATGCTATGTCAAAGGAATATGGTGTGGCGCACATTAATATACCAGTTAGAGACCCTTTAATTCCGGATTTAGGCAAATTAGATTTTACTGCAGGTCGTGAAAAAAATAAATTCGAGTACATTGAAGGAGAAAATAGTGTATCTTTGGACAAATCAATTTTTAAAGATAAAAATGGAATAATAATTTGTGGCGGAGATGCTTATTCAAACTATCATAAAGAAGTATTAGCTTTAGGAGAGAGGCTAAAAGCACCAATACTTGCTGACCCGATTTCAAACATGCGAAATTTTTCAAGTGATATTGTTATTGATAGTTATGATGCTTTTTTAAAAGATGATTATGTTAAAAATGAACTTAAGCCAGAGTTTATAATTCACTTTGGACAGGTACCTGTTTCAAAAAGACTGCAACAGTTTTTAACCTTACACAAAGAGTGCTTATATATACAGGTTGGAGAGAGTTTTAATTATCGTAATCCATCTTTATCAACTAAAAAGTACATTAATTCGTCAACTAGAGTATTTGCAGAATCTATTTGTATAGAAAATAGCGGTAGAGAGTATTTAGATAAGTGGTTAAGGTATCAGAAAAAAATGCGTGAACAAATTAAAGCAGCAATAAACGAAGAAGCTTTTTTTGAAGGGAAAATTATTCAAAAGTTACAAAAAATGCTGCCAGAAAAAAGCAGATTAGTTGCAGCAAATAGCATGGCAATTCGTGATTTAGATTACTTTTTTGAAGCACGTGAGAAAAATGTAAAGGTACTATGTAATAGAGGTGCAAATGGAATTGATGGTACTATTTCTACTGCATTAGGGGTATCGACTTCAAATAAACCAACAATTTTACTTATAGGAGATTTGGCCTTTAATCATGATTTAAATGGCTTACTGATTGGAAAAACACATAAGTTAAATTTAATTATTTTATTATTTAATAATGATGGAGGAGGAATATTTAGATATTTACCTCAAAGTGAAGAGAAACATTTTGAACATCTATTCTTAACGCCACAGGATATTAATTTTAAAGGGATAGAAACTTTGTATAATACAACATACTATGAAGCAAAAGACTACAAGACTTTTGAAGATAAATTTAATGAAGCCTTAACTTTAGAAGGAGTTAAGGTAATTGAAATGAAAATAGATTCAGAATTAAGCAAAATATTACATGACAAATATACAACATTATAAGGTGTGACATTATGTTTATTAAAATTGAAAACATTAAATATCATATTGAAATAAAAGGAGAAGGTAATCCAATTATTTGCTTGCATGGTTTTTCTGAGGATGTTAGTACATGGAAGTTGCTTGATTTACATGGATATAAGTTAATATTAATAGATCTCATTGGACATGGAAAAAGCGACAAGCCAAAAGAAAGTAAATATTATTCTTTGGAAGTGATGCTTAAGCATTTAAACAAGCTTATATCTAAATTGAATTTAAAAAAGTATTCAATATTAGGTTATTCAATGGGAGGAAGATGTGCATTAGCTTACACTTTAACTTATCCAAATGAAATCAATAAATTAATTTTAGAAAGTGCTTCTTACGGAGAAGAAAAAATATTAAATAGATTAAAGCGGCGTAAAGAGGATTTAAATTTAGCTAAAAGTATAAGAGAAAATGGTATAGAATGGTTTAACGAATATTGGGGAAGCTTAAGCATTTTTAAATCTCAAAAAGTTTTACCCGAATCTATAATGAATGATATAAGCAGAAGGAGATTAGCTAACAGCACCCATGCACTTTCTAATACTTTAGAAAGTACTGGTCAAGGGAATCTCCTATGTCTGAAAGATGAAATAGTTAAATTATCTATGCCTATATTATATATAAGTGGAGAATATGATAAAAAATATCAGAAAATAGGAAGAGAATTTGAAGTGTTAAATGCTAATGTAAAGCACATAATCATAAATAGATGTGGACACAATACTCACATTGAAAATATCAACGGTTTCGTGAAAGTTTTAAATGAATTTTTATAATTAATTAGATTTTTAGGTACATGAAAAAGAGGATGGCAAATGGACTTGTTATTTATTTGATTGTGCCTTATACCTAAATGTTTTAAGAAAAAAATAAAGTAAAATAATTAGCTAAAAGTCAGACGCAATAATATTTTATTGGGCTTTGAGCGAAATGGAAGGAATGAACATAAATATGAAGAAATTTGAATGGAAAGAATTAAACCGCAATTATGAAGATATTAAATATGAAGTCTATGATGGAATTGCAAAGATTACAATTAATCGCCCAGAGGTACGCAATGCTTTTCGTCCTAAAACTATTATGGAGTTAATTGAAGCTTTTACAATAGCTCGTGAAGATAGTAAAATCGGCGTAATAGTTTTAACAGGAGCTAATCATGGACAGGGAGAGGCTAATGAAGCCTTTTGCTCAGGAGGAGATCAAAAAGTGCGTGGAAATGGAGGATATATAGGAGAAGATAATATACCTCGTTTAAATGTTCTAGATTTGCAGCGTTTGATTAGGGTGATTCCAAAGCCAGTAATTGCAATGGTTAATGGATATGCAATTGGCGGTGGACATGTGCTGCATATTGTATGCGATTTAACAATTGCATCTGAAAATGCTAAATTTGGTCAAACTGGTCCTAAAGTAGGCTCATTTGATGGTGGATATGGAGCAGGATATTTAGCACGTATTGTTGGGCATAAAAAAGCTCGCGAGATTTGGTATTTATGTCGTCAATATACTGCTGAGGAAGCTTTAGAAATGGGACTTATAAATACAGTGGTTCCGTTTAATGAGCTAGAACAAGAGACAGTAAAATGGGCAAAGGAAATTATGCAGCATTCGCCAACTGCACTTCGCTTTTTAAAAGCATCATTTAATGCAGATACAGATGGAGTAGCTGGATTGCAGCAATTAGCTGGAGATGCTACGCTTTTATTTTATACTACAGAGGAAGCCAAAGAAGGTAGAGATGCTTTTAAAGAAAAACGAAATCCAGACTTTGAGCAATTTCCCAAATTTCCATAAATAAAATTAATAAAGGTGACATAAAATGAATTGGCTTAGGAAACATAATATTAAAAATCCCAATAAAAAATTTATTAATGATTTAACTTTTGGTGAAGTTTATGAACGTGTAATAGAATTAACTCAAAAGCTATCAGCCTATGTAAAAGATGAGAAAAGAGTTGCTATTTATTCAAATAACTCAGTTGATATGGCATTATTTTTTCTGGCATTTCAATTCTTAGAAAAGGAAGTGCTTATGCTAAATGTGCGTTTAACAGATGAAGAAATAAGAATTCAGTTAGACTCATTAGAGATCCGGACGGTTTTTTCTTACGATAATAAATTTATATCCTTTCATCAAGTGTATCAAAGCAAAAAAAATGAATCGGGATTGTCAGAGGATTTTGATAAGGAGAGCACTGCTGTTATCATGAATACAAGTGCTACAACAGGAAAGGTTAAATCAGTACCACTTAAATGGAAACAACTTTATAATCATGTGAAAGCATCGCAAGAAGCTTTAGGAGTAACACAAGAAGATAATTGGCTTGTAACATTGCCTATGTATCATGTTAGCGGATTAACTATTTTACTGAGAAGTTTATATAATGGAACTCAACTTACCATATTGGAACAGTTTAATGAAGAACGAGTAATAGGATTAATTGAAGAGGGTAATATTAATATGTTATCTATTGTGCCAACAATGTTGAACAGAATTATAGATAAAATAGAGAAACATAAATTGCGTGTAGTTCTATTAGGTGGCGAATTTATCCCTAAGGCTCTGGTTGAAAAAGGTATATTAAGGAGCATTCCAATATATAAGACATATGGAATGACAGAAACAACAAGTCAATCTACAACCTTTTCTGTATTAGAGTATCCTGAAAAAATTGATTCAGTAGGTTTGCCGCTTAAAAATGTAAAAATCTTTATTAAAAACTCAGATAAAAAAGGAGTAGGTGAAGTTTATATTAAAAGCCCAATGTTAATGGATGGATATATTGGCAAAGAGGAAATTAGAGGATACTTTAATACAGAAGATGTAGGTTATATAGATGATGATGGATTTCTATTTATACTTGAACGCCGTAAAAATATAATAATATCTGGTGGTGAGAATATTTACCCAAGAGAAATTGAAAATATTTTATATAATCATCCTAAAGTAAAGGAATGTGCAGTGATTGGTAAAAAGGATGAAAAATGGGGTCAAGTTCCAGTGCTTTATGTAGTATCTTCTTTAAGAAGAGATGAAATATTAGAGTATCTTTCGAATAAGTTAGCAAGATATAAATTACCAAAAGAGATTATATATCTAAATGAGCTTCCTAAAAATGCAGTAGGTAAAATATTAAAAAAGAATCTATAAGAAGGTGCTTAACAGATGCAGGTAAAGAAAATAGAGCTTTTTCATATTAGAATGCCTTTGAACTTTAATTTTAAAACCTCACAAACTTCTATAAATTATCGAGAAACAATAATAGTTAAGGTTTATGATGAATTTAATAACAAAGGCTATGGTGAAGTAGTTTCATTTAATGATCCATTTTACACTAATGAAACATTGGCAATTTCTAAAGAGGTATTAATAAATAAATATATTCCAAAGTTAATCTTTAAATCTATAGAGCATCCTTATGATATACACAAGAATATTGAAGCAGAATATCCAATGGCACTTGCAGGTTTAGAGAACGCCCTTATGGATTTGTATTCTAAAAGAAATAGGAAATCAATTATGGAGCTTGCACTTAATGAAAAAACGAATGAACAGATATATGCAGGAATAGTGCTTGGAGACTTAGAAAGTTCAAAGATTATAAAGCAGATTGAAGTCTATAAGAAGGCAGGATATACTCGTTTTAAAATAAAGATAAAACCAGAAGATGGGTTTGAAAAATTAAAAGCAATTAGAGAGATATATTCTGACATAAAACTACTGGCAGATGCTAATAAAAGTTATAGCATTGAACAAATTAATGAACTAAAGAAGTTCGATGAATTAAATTTACTATGCATAGAAGAACCATTAGATTCAGAAAGTTTTTTAGATTATCAAAAGCTTCAAAAAGAACTTAAGACTCCAATATGTTTAGATGAAAGTATCCAAACAGTTAAAGATTTAAATGCTGCAATCAAGTTAAAGGCATTTAAAGCGCTTAATATAAAAATAGGGCGAGTTGGGGGCTTATATTATGCAAAGCAGATGATTGAATTATGCAGAGAAAACAACATTAAATATTGGATTGGAAGTATGGTTGAAAGTGGTATTTCTAAGGTATTACATGTTCATTTGGCGAGTCTGCAGGATACTTATATTCCTGGAGATTTATCATCGTCAAAGCGTTATTTTGAAAGAGATGTAATAAAACCGGAAATTATAGCTGAAAATGGCATTATTAAAGTACCAAAAGGCTATGGATTAGGAGTGAAGGTTAAGGAAGAGGTTTTAAAAGACCTTACAATAGATTATTTTAAAAATGGATGGTGAATATAAAATGAATTTAATAGAAGGTTTAAATATTGAATATATCCATGTATATGAAAACACACTTGAAGCAAAAATGAACTTAACTGATTTTCATGATCAAACTTTCGGATATCTGCATGGAGGAGCAACAATTGCTTTTGGAGAAACAATTGCAGGTTATGCTTCAATTAGAAAGATAAATAAGGATCAAGCAGCTGTGGGGCAAAGTATAACTGCAAATCATATGAAAGCTAAAAAAATAGAAGGATATATTATAGCAAAAGGCAGATTACTACATATGGGAAAAATATCTCATGTGTGGAATATTGAGATGTTTGATGAAAATAATATATTAATTTCATGTGTAACGGTTACAAATGCTATCATTAAGCAAAACAAAGATAATAGTTAATTCTTTGATGAGGAGAGACGAAAAGATGACTTTTAAATCAATAGTAAAACTTATGGATATAAAAACTCTTGTTGCAGGATTGATTCCTGTAACTTTAGGTTCAGTTTATTCCAAATATGCTTTTCAAAAGTTAAATATATTTTATTTTATATTATTAGTAATTGCTATGATATTAATTCAAAGTGCTACAAATATGATTAATGATTACTTTGATTTTAAACGTGGAGCTGATGATAAAAAAAGTAGTGAAGAGAAAGCCTTAGTAAGTGGAGAGATTACTCCTAAACAAGTTTTGTTTATAATATTTTCATATCAATTAATTGCTCTTATAATTGGTATTTTTATAGCTAGTCAAACAAGTTATTATATATTGCTGGTTGCAATTTTTGGTGGGCTTATTTCACTTTTTTATGCATTTGGACCTTTACCTATTTCTTATACTCCAATTGGTGAATTTGTGTCAGGAGCTACTATGGGGATGGGAATAACAAGTACAGTGATTTATATTCAATCAGGTATATTAAATTTAAGTACAGTTTTAGTTACGGTTCCAACAGCAGTATTTATTGGAACTATATTATTAACTAATAATTTAAGTGATATAGAAGAGGATAGGGAATCTGGAAGAAAAACTCTGCCTATTATTATAGGGAGAAAAAATGCTGAGCGGTTATGGATCTTTAACGTGTTAATGCTAGTTATTTTAACCTTTGGATTGGTGTTATTACACATTTACCCTATTATTGCATTAGTGCCTGTTCTTTTTCTATTTCCTTATAAATCTGTTTTAAGCTTTTTATCATATAAAAAGAGTATCATAACAAAAGGAAGAAGTATGGGGCTAATAGGCAAAATTGGATTAAAGTATCACTTAGCTGTGGTTATTGGATTATTAGCGGCAAGTGCACTATAAAAAGTATTAGAAATGAATAGATCACATAAAATATATGAAACCAGAAGTTTAGATAATATAAGCTTCTGGTTTTTTGTGGTCAAATTAAGTAGGTGAATTTTCTTATGAAGCGCTATTTTATAGTTAATAGAGTGATTAATATAAAATTTAAAAGTTTTCTTATGGGTTTTCTACATAATAACTACATAAAAACTTGGTAATATTTGAACAAATAGAGAGCTATTAAAGGTTGCTGTTTTTAATAATAAATTTTTCGCGCATTAGTATAAATAAAAGATTGCTTTGAAGGGAGATAGAAATGATACAAAATTATTTGACTATTGGAATTTTTCTTGTAGCCTCATTTATTTTTGGTATGGTAGTTTTGCTAACAGCTTCTTTGGTAAGACCTAAGAAGCCTAATAAAGAAAAGTTATCAACCTATGAATGCGGAGTTGAAACAACTGGACCAACTTGGATTAGATTTAAGGTAAGTTATTTTATGTACGGGTTAGTATTTCTACTCTTTGATGTAGAAACCGTATTTTTATTACCATGGGCAGTGAAATTTAAGTCACTAGGCTTATTCGCACTTGTGGAGATGGTTATTTTTGTAGGTATTTTAATAATTGGTTTATGGTATGCGTGGAAAGAGGGGGCATTAGAATGGAAGTAAATTTTAATGAAGATAAATATGTTCAAGAGCAAATAGAAAAAAATATTATTTTAACTAAATTAGATGATACTTTAAATTATTTTCGTGCTCATTCTTTTTGGCCTTTAACCTTTGGGTTAGCCTGCTGTGCTATTGAAATGATGGCGGCTGGCGGTGCTCGTTATGACATTGCTCGTTTTGGCTATGAAGTTTTTCGTGCTTCTCCAAGGCAGGCAGATTTAATGATTGTTGCTGGAACTGTTACTGAAAAAATGGCGCCTGTAGTTAAAAAGATTTATGATCAAATGCCTGAACCAAAATGGGTAATTGCTATGGGAAGCTGCGCAACCAGTGGAGGACCATTTGTAGATTCCTATAGTGTTGTGCCAGGTGCAGATACATTTTTACCAGTAGATGTTTATATTCCAGGTTGTCCTCCACGTCCAGAAGCGTTAATTCATGGACTTTTAACATTAAAAGAAAAAATTATTCATCAAAAAAGAGGTGGGAATAAATGAGTAAAATTAGTGAAAATCTGATTTCAGAATTAAAAGCAGATTATAAGCAAGATATTGAAATTATAGAAAATATGCAGATTTCTATTCATATAGAACTAGATATTTTTATGGATATTATAAAAAAGTTAAAGGATTATTGTTTTGATTTTTTAGTTGATTTGACTGCAGTTGAAGAAGATGGGTTAAGCTGTATTTACCATTTCATGTCTTTAGTAACTAATGAAGTGATTAGAGTTAAGGTGAGACTAAATGAAAAACTTGAAATTCAATCACTAACTAATTATTGGCTTGCAGCCAATGTTCAGGAAAGAGAAGTTTATGATTTATTTGGAATTAATTTTGTTGGTCATCCAGATTTAAAAAGAATATTATGTCCAGATGATTTTGTAGGGCATCCACTTAGAAAAGATTTTAAGGTAGATAAGCGAAGTTAGAAAGGAGGCAGTTACATGATAGAACATAATAAAGATTTGCATACTGAAGAAATGACTTTGAACTTTGGGCCTCAGCATCCTAGTACTCATGGAGTATATAGAGCTATTTTTACCTTAGATGGAGAGCATATTATAAATGCTGAAAATGTAATTGGTTATTTGCATAGAGGTATGGAAAAACTAGCTGAATCTAGAACTTATACTCAATTTATACCTTACACAGATAGATTAGATTATTTATCTGGAATGTTAAATGAATTAGGTTATGTTCAAACAGTAGAGAAGCTTATGGAAATTGAAGTTCCGGAAAGGGCGGAATATCTTCGCATTATTATGGCTGAACTTCAAAGAATTGCTAGCCACCAAGTTTTTTTAGGTAGTATGGCATTGGATTTGAACGGGCATACGCCATGGATGTATTTTTTTAGAGATAGAGAAAAAGTTTTGGATCTATTTGAGATGGTTTGTGGTTCTAGAATGACAACAAATTACATGCGTATAGGTGGAGTAAGTTATGATCTGCCTGAGGAATTTATTCCAAGTTTGAGAAGCTTCCTTAACGATATGGATAAAAGCTTCATAGAGTATCAGCGTATCATTACTGGTAATGAAATATTTGAAGCTAGAACTAAAGGTGTTGGAATAATTAGTGGAGAAAAAGCTTTAGCTTATGGTTTAACAGGTCCAAACCTTAGGGCTTCTGGCATTGATCTAGATTTAAGGCGTGACGCTCCATATGGTATTTATGATCGTTTCAATTTTAAAGTAATTATCGGAAAAGAAGGCGATTGCTACGAGAGATGGATAATGCGTATTAGAGAGATGGAAGAGAGTATAAAAATAATTAAACAGGCATTAGAACAAATTCAAGATGGCCCTGTCCTAGCTAAAGTTCCAAGACTTATAAAACCGCCAAAAGGAGATATTTATCACCAAATTGAAGGTTCTAAAGGTACACTAGGCTATTACCTAGTAAGCGATGGAGCAGATAAACCTTATAGAATTCATATTCATGGACCGTCTTTTGTTAACATTGGTGCTTTTCCTGAAATGGCGAGTGGAAGTACCATTCAGGATGCAGTTGCAATATTAGCATCACTAGATCCTATATTAGGCGAAATTGATAGGTAGCTTGGAGGTAAAAAATGGAGAATATATTTTTAAATATTTCTGATTGGATTAGAAGCTTAACTTTTGCATTAGGAATACCAAATGCTTTAGTAAGTATTATTATGAGCTTAGTTTATTTTATTGGAGTTGTGGCTTTTGTTTTATTAAATGCTATGTTTTTGATTTATTTAGAAAGAAAATTTTGTGGCTATCTGCAACAACGTCCCGGACCTAATAGATTTGGTCCACAAGGGATATTTCAAAGTGTAGCTGACGTCGTTAAGCTTCTAGGGAAAGAAGATATTATTCCAAAGAAAACGGATAAATTAGTCTTTGTAATGGCATCTCTATTAGTTATGGTACCTGCTATATTAGTTTATGCTGTTTTACCTTTTGGTAAAAATGTGGTTGCTGTAAATTTAAATTTGGGATTGCTTTATTTTTTAGCTATCTCTGGAACTTCATCAATACCAATATTAATGGCAGGATGGGGATCTAATAATAAATATTCTCTTTTAGGTGGAATGAGAGTAGTTGCTCAAATGATAAGTTATGAAATACCTATGATTTTTTCTCTTCTTGGAGTAGTTATGATAAGTGGTTCTTTAAACTTGACAGAAATTATAACAGCACAAAACAAGATTTGGTTCATTTTTTTGCAGCCTGTTGCATTTATTATTTATCTTATTGCCGCGACTGCAGAGTTAAATAGAGCTCCTTTTGACTTAGCTGAAGGAGAGCAGGAAATAGTAGCTGGTCCATTCACAGAATATAGCGGAATGAGATATGCACTTTTTTATCTTGCAGAATACACTAATATGTTTGCTACTTCAGCCCTTACGGTTACTTTGTTCTTAGGTGGAGCTAGTGGACCTATATTACCTTCTTGGATTTGGTTTATTTTAAAAACTTATGTAGTTGTATTACTGCTTATGTTGGTTAGATGGACTTTTCCTAGATTTAGGTTGGATCATATGATGTCTTTGAATTGGAAGTATCTTATTCCTATTTCATTGATGAATATTTTATTTACAGGAATAGGTATTAAAATATTTCAATTAGTTAGTTAAGAGGTGAATTTAATGTTTGGTAAAGGATTAATTAATGGTCTTAGAGTAACTCTTGGACATTTATTTGAAAAAAATATTACAGAGCAGTATCCAGAAGAACATCCAAATCTTCCACAACGTTCTCGTTGTTCTTTTAAATTGGATTCAGAAAAATGCATTTCCTGCAGTATTTGTGCTTTGAGTTGCCCAAATAGAGTTATTAATGTAGAAAGTTATAAAGATGAAAATAATAAAAAGCATTTAAGTAAATATGAAATGAAATTAGAGTACTGCCTTTTTTGCGGACTCTGCGTTGAAAGCTGTCCAAGTAAGGCTCTGCAGGTAACTTCGCATTTTGAATTAAGTGCTTATAGTAGAGCTAAAACTAAGTTAACACTTTTTAATGATAAGGAGGACTTACTATGATTTCAGCTTACGTTTTTTGGCCAATAGCATTTTTAATTATAGCTTGTGCTATAGGCGTCGTACATTCGAAAAATATTATCCATAGTGCTTTAGCTATGATTCTAACATTTATAGGTATCGCAGTAGTTTTCATCTTACTTGAAGCTGATTTTCTAGCGTTAACACAAATTTTAGTTTATGCGGGAGCTATTTCAATCTTAATTGTATTTGCTATAATGCTTACTCGAAAAAGTGATATGAAAAACAGTAATCCCTTTAATAAATTAAGATGGACAAGTTTAGTATTTTGCTTAGGATTTTTCGCAATTATTACTCGTTTAATTTTAGTTAGTAAGTTTACTTATAAGAATTTAAGTATAGAAAATACCATTAGTGCTATTGCAGACGGATTCTTTGGAAATTATATGATTCCCTTTGAAGTCTCTGCATTACTCTTATTAATAGCCTTGGCAGGAGCTATTATTTTAGCTAAAGGAGTGAAAAATTAAATGGTTGGTTTAGAAGGTTATCTAATACTAGCAGCGGCTTTGTTTTGCATTGGTCTTTATGGGGCTTTTGCTAAAAAAAATGTTATCAGTGTATTAATGTCAATAGAAATCATGATGAATGCAGTCAATATTAATTTAGTAGCTTTTAATAGATTTTTAGCGCCAGAAAAGGTTACAGGACACCTTTTTGCAATATTTGTTATTGTAGTTGCAGCAGCTGAAATTGCTGTAGGCTTAGCTATTATATTAAATATTTATCGCAGTCATACTACATCTAATGTAGAAGATTTCAATATTTTAAAATGGTAGGTGTTATGATGAGATTTATAAATTTAGCGTGGATTATTCCCTTATTTCCTGCAGTTGCATTTTTAATTATTGGATTTATTACAAAAAAATCTAAAGGGATTAGTTCAGCAATTGCAATAGTTGGGATGGTTCTTTCTTTTATATTTTCTTTAGGCATTATTTATGAGGTTATTGCTTCAAAAGTCAGCATTAATCAGCCTATTGAATATGCTGTTTCCTGGCTCTCGGTTCCTATTAAGATTGAAGCTGGAGTGCTAATTGATCCACTTACAGCAATTATGCTCTTAATTGTAACTTTTATAGGTTTATTGGTTGAAATATATTCTTTGGGCTACATGAAAGGAGAGCAAGGTTTTTCTAGATTCTTTGCTAACTTATCTCTATTTAGCAGTTCAATGCTCGGACTCGTAATTTCCAATAATTATTTTCAAATGTTTTTTTTCTGGGAACTTGTAGGTTTATGTTCTTACCTTTTAATTGGTTTTTACTATGAAAGGCCTTCAGCTGTAAAAGCTAATAAGAAAGCATTTGTAGCTAACAGAGTTGGAGATTTTGGATTTTTAGTTGGAATGCTTTGCCTTTTCATGGCTTTTGGAACTTTTAATTTTAGAGAACTGGCTGCTAATATTCCAGCTTATCAAGATGCTCTTTATTTAACTATAATAGCATTATTGATCTTTGCAGGACCAGTAGCAAAGTCAGCTCAATTTCCACTTCATGTTTGGCTTCCAGATGCTATGGAAGGACCAACACCAGTAAGTGCTTTAATACATGCTGCAACCATGGTAGCGGCAGGTGTATATCTTTTAGCACGTGGCTATATTTTATTTTCTTCATTACAAGAAGTAAGCTTAGTAATTGCGTATACTGGAGGAATAACTGCATTTATGGCAGGAACTATTGCAATAGTTCAAAGAGATTTAAAAAGAATTTTAGCTTTTTCAACCATGAGTCAATTAGGGTATATGGTTATGGCAATGGGAGTGGGTGGATTTACTTCTGGAATGTTTCATCTTACAAGCCACGCATTTTTTAAAGCGTTATTATTCTTAGGAGCTGGAAGTATTATTCACGCTATAGGAGTACAGGATATTTTTAAAATGGGCGGCTTAATTAAAAAGATGAAGCTTGTAAGCATAACTTTTATAATTGCTTCTCTATCATTAGCTGGAATTCCACCGTTATCAGGCTTTTTCAGTAAAGATGAAATTTTAACAGTAACTTATGAACATGGATATATATTTTTATATTATTTAGGTTTGCTTACAGCGTTTTTAACAGCATTTTATATGGCTCGTTTAGTTTTTATAGTATTCTTTGGAGAAGAAAGAGAAAAACATTCTGTCCATAAAATTCCTTGGTGTATGACTGTACCATTAATCATATTATCAGTTTTTTCAGTAGCTTATGGTTTTATAAATGAAACATTTGCTTCATATATATACTTTCAAACATCTCAAATTCCTGAGGCAAATTTAATGGTTATGGGTGAATCGGTAGCAGCAGCTTTTGGTGGAATAATACTTGGATGGCTTATCTATAGTAAAAAAGTAATTTCAAGTGAAGCTCTAAGTGTGAAATTTAAACCAATTCATCAATTTCTTTTTAATCAATATTATTTAAATGAACTTTATCACTTAGTATATGAAAAAGTAATTTTAAATATATCCCATTTATTTAATTGGTGTGATCGTAATATAGTAGATGGAATTTTTGATAATACTACTTCTTTGATAAGTAGAACGGGAGCTAAACTTAGACTTATTCATTCAGGACGGGTGCAAAACTATGCTTTGATTTTTTTCATTGCAATTGCTTTAATAATTCTTTGGCTCGCAGCACCAATTTTAGGAGGGATATAGATGGAATTTCCGATATTAACGTCAATACTATTAGCACCCATTTTGGGTATTATTATAATACTTTTGTTTCCAGCTACTAAGGAAAAGGAAATAAAAGTAACAGCATCAATTGTTACTTTTATTTCACTCTTACTTTCCATTATAGCTTTTGTAACTTACAATAAGTCAATAGGAGGGCTTCAATTTCAAGAAACTTATTCTTGGATACCTGCATTTGGAATTAATTATTCTGTAGGGGCGGATGGTTTAAGCATACCTTTAATATTGCTTACTGCTATTGTTATTTTTGCAGGTGTTTTTTCATCATGGAAAATGGAAAAAAGAATAAAGGAATTTTTTATATTCCTACTTTTACTAGTTGCAGGTGTTTTTGGAGTATTTATTTCAAGAGATTTATTTTTCTTTTACCTATTTTTTGAAATAGCCGTTATTCCAATGTATATATTAATTGGGGTATGGGGAAGTACAAGAAAAGATTATGCTGCAATGAAGTTAACTTTGTATTTATTAGTAGGTAGTGCATTTATCCTAATTGGAATTATTGCAACCTTCATATATGCTAATAAATTAGGAATAAAAAGTTTTGATATACAAACCCTTAGTAATATTCAATATAGTTCAGGTTTTCAAAAATTTGCTTTTTTCTTAATGTTAATTGGTTTTGGGATATTAGTACCTATGTGGCCTTTTCATACATGGTCTCCAGACGGTCACGTGGCTGCGCCAACAGCCGTAAGCATGCTTCATGCTGGAGTCTTGATGAAATTAGGTGGTTATGGAATTATCCGTGCAGGAGTGTTTTTATTTCCAGAAGGCGCAAAATATTGGGCTCCTTTAATTGCAGTACTATCAATAGCTAATATAGTATATGGAGCTATGGTTGCTATGGCTCAAAAGGATTTAAAATTTGTAATTGGGTATTCTAGTGTAAGTCATATGGGGTATGTGCTACTCGGAATTGCTTCATTAAACTTCGAAGGAATAGATGGAGCTGTAGCACAGATGTTTGCTCATGGTATTATGACCGCATTATTCTTTACTTTAATAGGAAATATTTATAATCAGGCTCATACAAGAGAAATTGCTCGATTTGGCGGCTTAATACATCAAATGCCAAGGGTAGCTATTGGTTTTATAATAGCTGGTTTTGCATCATTAGGATTACCAGGATTAAATAACTTTGTTGCAGAATTTCTAATATTTTTAGGATCTCATGATGAACCAAGAAAACTTTTTTCAATAATACCCTTTAAAGCAATTTCAATACTAGCCATTCTAGGAATTGTTATTACTGCTGCCTATATATTAAAGGTAGTTCAAAGCACCTTCTTTGGTCCAAGAAAAGAAGAATGGGATCATTTAGAGGATGCAAAAGGAGTTGAAATGATACCTATAGTGATGCTTGCAGGTGTATTAATATTTTTTGGTTTATTCCCATCACCACTAATTGATCTTATTCACAGTGGAGCAATGTCACTTATGGGTAAGATATCAGACATAGGAATGATAATGGGAGGATTTTAATTATGAGTTATATAGTTGAACTTTTAACTGCAGCTTTATGTCTTGTACTTTTGGTAGCAAGTTTATCCCTACCAAAGTACAAAGAAAAGCTTGGCTTATTTACAGGCATATGTCTTTTTATAATTTTCATAATATCACTATTCAATGATCCACTATTAAATGGAAATCAGATTCAGACTTTATTTAATGGAGCTTATATTAATAATTCTTTTAGTACTTTTTTTAAACAGTTATTTTTAATAGCTGCTATTTTAACAGTATTAATTTCTAAAGATCATTTAGTTTCTAAACAGGGTGAGTTTTACGCCTTAATTGTTTCAGCATTACTTGGAATGATGATTATGGTATCTTCTGGAGAACTCATCGCCATATATGTAGGATTAGAATTAATGACCATATCCTTTTGTGTTCTAATTGCTTATAAGGGCGATGCAAAGTCAAAGGAGGCAAGTTTAAAGTATATTATTTTAGGCGCAATGTCTTCAGCAATTTTCTTATACGGATTAAGTTTAATATATGGCATAACACAAACTACAGTTATCAAGGAAATAGCACAAGTATTAGGAACAGGAAGCGTTTCACCATTAGAAATACTAGGTATGATATTTTTAATTGCAGGTTTTGCTTTTAAAATTGCTATTGTTCCTTTTCATATGTGGGCACCCGATATTTATGAAGGAGCACCTACTTCAATTACAGTATTTTTAGCAGTAGCATCTAAAGTAGCAGGTCTAGCAGTTTTATTGAGGCTTTTTATGACTGGTATGTCTTCAATTTCAGCTTATTGGATTGAGTTAATAGTTGTTTTATCTGTTATAACTCTAGTCCTTGGAAATTTAGTTGCTATACCTCAAACCAATATAAAAAGGCTGCTTGCTTACTCAAGCATTTCTCAAGCAGGTTATTTTTTACTTGGGATTATTGCAAATTCAAGTCTTGGTGTAGCATCAATTCTGCTTTATAGTTTGTTTTATTTGTTTGCAAACATGGGCGCCTTTGGGGTTGTAATTGCTGTATCAAAGGCAACAGGCAGCGATGAAATTAAAGATTATGCTTATTTATCAAAAAGATCACCTTTTCTTTCAGCTGTTATGCTTATTTCATTGTTATCTTTAGCAGGAATTCCACCATTAGCCGGATTTATAGGGAAATTCTATCTTTTCCTTTCTATAATAGAAAAAGGAGAGTTATGGTTAGCATTTTTAAGTATTGGAATGAGTGTAGTATCAGTATACTATTATCTTAAAGTTGTTAAAGTAATGTACTTTGGAGAAAGTTCTGATAAACTTGAGCCTATTTCGGTTTCTATAAGTACGAAATTAGCATTAACCATATCAATGATAGCTCTTGTTATATTCGGAATTTATCCAAATCAAATGATAAACATAGTTTTATCAGTATCGAATGCATTCTTATATTAATCTCAGAGTATCTAATATTAAATTTATTTTACATGAATAAACCATGCATATAAGAGATTTACATCTCAATTTATGCATGGTTTTTGGATATAGTTATGAAGTTTTAATTTCTACATATAAAATTCATAACTTTATGCTAAAATACTAAATATATTAATGAGAAATATTTTTTAGATAATTAATGCTATAGGCTTTATATAACTACACGATGTATAGAATTACTTAATTTGTAGTCTTTAAGACAGTATGGGGGTATGTTATGAATAATAATATTTTAATAGTAGAAGACGAAAAGGGTGTATCTGAAATTTTAAAAGCATATTTAGAAAAAGAAGGCTATGGAGTTTACTTAACTGAAAATGGTCTAGATGGAATTGAGGTTTTCAGAAAAGAAAAAATTGATCTTGTAATATTAGATTTAATGCTTCCGGACATTGAAGGAGAGGAAGTTTGCAAAATTTTAAGAAGAATATCTGATGTATATATTTTTATGCTAACTGCCAAAAGCACTTTAAGTGATAAGATAGAAGGCTTAAATATTGGAGCAGATGAGTACTTAACAAAACCATTAAGCCCAAGAGAGCTTACTGCACGGGTAAATGCTTTATTTAGAAGAGTTGGAGAGAAGCATGATAACATTCTTTCTTTTAATAATGATAAGCTAATTATTGATAATGATAAGAGATTAATTAAGGTAAATGGAGAAGAAATCAGTTTAACACCTAACGAATTTGATATATTATGTGTGTTAGCATCAAATAAAGGAAAAGTATTTTCAAGGGAAGCAATAATAGAAAGAGCTTTTGGAATTGATTTTGATGGTTCAGATAGAATTATAGATGTTCATATTAAAAATTTACGTAAAAAAATTGAAGAGGATAGCAAGTCGCCGAGATACATACTTACTGTAACCAAAATTGGTTATAAGTTTGGTGATGACGTATGAAGCAGAGCATTAGAAAACGCCTTAGTTTAATTATAATAGCGTGTTCTGTAGTTGCTGTAATTCTATCAGCTTTATTAGTAAATATGACGATTACTAGTACATTTAATAGTTATATGGAAAATATACAAACTCAAAGAAATACAAGATTAGTAGAGTATTTTCAACAGGTTTATAAAAGTGATGGTAAATGGACTGCAAATTCAGGAGAAGAAATGATGCATGAAGCATATATGAGTAATTACTGCTTAACTCTTTTAGATGAAAATCAAAAAGTAGTTTGGGAAATGAATCATGAGGATATTAAATATAAAAATTATATGACCCTAAATGGTAAGGAAGAAACTGGGGTTTATAATACGAATACTTTTAATATAGATGTAAACGGAAAAACTGTAGGCTATATTATAGTAGGCCAATATTCACCTGTTTTATTTTCTCAAGAAGATATAAGCTTTAAAACACAGATTAATAAGAGCATCGTGTTTAGTGGAATATTAACTTTAGCAATTGTGGCTGTAATAAGCCTCATATTATCAAAACAATTTTCCAAACCTATAAAAGCAGTTTCAAAGACTTCTGTAAGTTTGTCGAAAGGAAATTATGATTCGAGATCAAATGTAAAAAGTGATATTGAAGAAATAAGAAACTTGACAGAGAGTATAAATTCTTTAGGAGACAAACTAAATAGTCAGGATTTACTTAGAAAAAGGCTTATTTCAGATATATCTCATGAAATAAGAACTCCTCTTAATGTATTGCAGAATAATTTAGAAGCAATGATAGATGGAGTAATACCTGTAACAAATGAAAAACTAAATAATTTAAATGATGAAGTAATAAGATTTGGTAAGCTTTTAAATAATTTAAATGCACTAAAGCAAATCGAATCAGATGAAATTGTACTTAAATTAGGATTAGTTGATATAGGAGAGCTTCTTAATAATGTAATTAGCGATTTTTCTATAGCAGCAGATGAAAAAAATGTAAAGTTAATCATAAATAAAGAAGCTGGGATTAATTATACAGTTTTAGGCGATTGTGATAAATTAAAACAGGTATTTATAAATCTGATTTCGAATGGAATTAAATTTACCAATAGTTCTGGAACTGTATGGATTAATATTAGTAGTAATGCTGACTCTGTCATAATTGAAATTAAGGATAATGGTATTGGTATAAAGAAAGAAGATCTGCCTTATGTTTTTGAAAGAATGTACCGCGGAGATAAAAGCAGACATAAAATCGAAGGTAGTGGAATTGGACTTACCCTTGTAAAGAAAATATTAACATTACATTCTGCAACAATAGATGTAGAAAGTAGAGAAAATAAAGGAACAACATTCACAGTATGCATAAACAAAAATAATTAATGAATTTACATAAAAAATTTAGAAAAGGTATAGTTCTAACTAATAAAAAAATTTTAGTATATATGTTGCAATAATAAAATTACATTTGGAATGGCTATAGGCTAAGTAGATATCTAGATGTAAAATGCATAAAATCAATTGCAACATATATATTTAGGAAAAGTATTATTTAAATTTCATAATGAAATATTTGTTTTTTATAAAATCCTCATAAAATCTTCATAACTTTTTACTATAATTGATATGTATAAATTCTGGAAATTATAATTTATTACTGAAGTAACTACAGTAATTTAGTGGAGGGTAATATGAGCATTAAGAGAGAGATTATTAATGTCTATGATATGACATGTACTTCCTGCGAAAACAGGGTAGAAAAAGCTTTGAAAAAAGTTAATGGAGTTAAAAATGCTATGGCAAGCTATAGCGCTCAGCAGGTAGTTGTTGAATATGATAGTGAGCTTTGTAGTCAGAATAAATTAAAGGAAGCCATCAATCAGGCTGGTTATAGCACGAAAAATTCAAGCACTATGAAATTTGCAGGCTTTTTGGTTATTGGAGCAGCGATTTTGCTTCTTGGCAGTTCAACATCAGGTTTTGACATGAGTGATAAGTTAAATAATGCATCTTATGTGGTGCTATTTATTGTTGGTATGCTTACATCTATTCATTGTGTAGGTATGTGCGGCGGAATAATGCTTACGCAAAGTCTATCTAAAAACAGTATTGTAGATGAAAAGCAGAATAAATTAAAGAATTTAATGCCTTCAATTTTATACAATGCAGGTAGAGTGACTTCTTATACTATTATTGGTGGTATTGTAGGTGCTTTAGGTTCTGTATTATCCTTATCCCTTAATGTAAAGGCTGGACTTCAAATTTTTGCAGGAATATTCATGGTGATAATGGGCTTAAATATGACTGGATTTTCTTTATTTAGAAGATTTAATATTAAATTGCCGTGGTCTTCATGTAAAATAAAAAATAAACCTAAAGCGCCTTTTTTGGTCGGAATGTTAAATGGTCTTATGCCTTGTGGACCTCTTCAAACAATGCAGCTTTATGCTTTAGGTACTGGTAGTGCCATAAATGGTGCGATTTCAATGTTCCTATTTTCTTTAGGAACAGTTCCGTTGATGTTACTATTTGGAGCAGTGTCAGGATTATTAAGTAAAGGTTATACAAAGCAGCTCTTAAAGTTTAGTGGAGTTTTAGTAATAATACTTGGAGTTATTATGGGAAACAGAGGTCTTGCGCTTGCAGGTGTTAGTGTGCCTAATGCTAGTAGTTTAGCACAAAGCTTTTCAGGGAGTGAAGCAAGTGCAGCTCAAGCTAATATTGGTAAGGCAACAATTGAAGATGGAGTCCAGGTAATAAGAATGACTGCAGATAATAATGGATATACTCCAAATGCTTTTTATGTACAAAAAGATATACCTGTTAAATGGATTATAACAGGTAGTCAGATAAATTCATGTAATAATGCAGTAGTTATACCGTCATTAAATATACAAAAAACTTTAAAGTCAGGAGAAAACATAATAGAATTCACACCTAAAGATGGAGATATTAATTTTAGCTGCTGGATGGGAATGATAAGAGGTGTAATTAAGGTAACGGATAATCTTGATTCTGTAGACACATCTAAAGCAGATTCATCAATTCCAGTACCAAGCAGTGGAATGAGCTGCTGCACAGGGGGAGCTCCAGGAGCTACTGGTACTGCACCACAAACTCAAAGTATATATGGAAATGATTTAAGCAAGGTATCTACTGATAGATTGATTAAAAAAGCAAATATTTCGGGTGATACTCAAAGCTTAAATATAAAGGGAACTGGATATGAGTTTGAGCCTCTTGTAGTAGTAGTGCAAAAAGGAATAAAAGCTAACCTCTCAATTGATCTTACTTCTTTTAATAATGCAGAGGGTAAATTCTCCATATTAAATGGTGAAAATAATGATGTAGTAACTAATTTTACAGGCAAAAAAGGAGTGGTAAATGTTGAATTTACTATACCTAATAGTGGAACATATCTTATTGTGAAAGATAATTCAATTGCAGCTGCAATTAAAGTTACAGATTCATTACAGACTGCTAATTTAGAAGATATTCGTAAAAAATTAATTAATGACTAAAATATATTAGGAAAATATGAGTTGATATCTCGCTTAGTTAAAAGATATCAACTTTTTTTAATATTAAACTAATTTGA
The DNA here is from genome assembly GCF_000230835.1 of Clostridium sp. DL-VIII. Taxonomy (NCBI): domain Bacteria; kingdom Bacillati; phylum Bacillota; class Clostridia; order Eubacteriales; family Clostridiaceae; genus Clostridium; species Clostridium sp. DL-VIII. The sequence goes on along the minus strand of NZ_CM001240.1, from coordinate 4,769,676 downwards.
AATTTTGAGATCTTAAATAATAATCTTCATCTTATCTTCACATTGTTTATTTAAAATAGATACATGAGGAGGGGATAACTTGAAAAGACACAATTTAAGTTTCAAGCAGGAAAATATGCTTTGTCACAGATGCTTAATGAATGTAGTAAGAACTCTCAGTTTAGTCAAAGGGCTAGAAGAAATTCATGTTAATCTGGAATCAAAAAAAATAAGAATAACCTATATAGATGAAGAAATATCAAAGGATGATATAAAGAATATTGTAAATAAGTCAATTTTGAGTGGAAAGGTAATTAAACTTACCTCAAAAGCATGTTAATAACAAGGAGGATTTTTATATGAATTGTCATGGAAATAATAAAAATGGAGAAAATAAAAAACATAGTCCAATAAAGCATATGTTAATGATGGTGCTTTGTTGCGGATTGCCTTTTATAATTGTAGCAATACTTCCGTTTATAAATATAGGAACAGGCTTTAAGGTTGTAATAAGTGGAATAGCACCTTTTTTATGTCCACTGTTTATGATTGGCATGATGGGTATGATGTTTAAAGGAATGAAAAAAGAAAATTATGTAAATAAGAAAGAGATAGATAAGGAATAAGCTAATAAAAACAGCGATTTAAGATACTGCAGGTTATGTAATAAAAATTTAAGAAGCTTAGAACGACAGCTTGAATATTCAAAAGGCTTAAGTATTAGAAAGCTTAGGCCTTTTAGATTGCCAATTTATTCTATATAGATGGCTTCTACATAAAATCTTTATAAGTATTTTATATAATACATGATATAAAAGGAGCGATGTATAATATGGAAACTGTAATAACAATATTAATATTTATAGGAGCAATGTTTGTAATGTCTAAATTAGGTTTAGGATGTTGTGGTGGACATTCTAAGAATAACCGCACGAAAAGTTGCTGCAGTTCAAAGAAAGATGAGGTTTCTGAAAAATAGTTTATGTAAATTGATAAAGTAGAAGTAGAGAATAGAATTATAAAATTACGTAAGAAGGAAGCTGTTCTTAGCTTCCTTGTTTTGTAAAACACATGCTTTATCATATTACAATGATTTTGTTGACATTAGAATGAGTATTATAATTTAGGAGGGGCACATGAGAGCATTTAAAGGTTTAAAGCTTTCGCAAAAGCTTATATTATGCTTTTTATTGATTTCACTTATTGTAGGTGGAGTTGGTTTTATAGGAATATCAGAGATGAGGAAGCTTAATGCAAATTCAACTTCTATGTATGAAAATAACTTAATAGATTTGAAGACTGTCGAAGAACTTAAAGGAAACTTTTTGCAGATACATTCTGATTTATTATCTCTTTTGAATACAAGAGATGAAAGTAAAAAACAGAAAATTGAAGGCGAAATTGAAAAATTAACAGATGAAGATATGAAATTTTCTGAGGAATTCATGAAAGCATCTAAAACAAATGATGGAAAGGAGTTAATGTCAGAATTCATGGGGCTTCATGAAGAATATATGATGGAACGTAAAAATTTTTCAGAGTTAATAGATAAAGATAAATATGATGAGGCACAGATGGCTTTTCAAATGGTAACGGAGTCAAGAGATAAAACTATTGACAGTATTAATAAAATTATACAATCAAATTTACAGGAAGCTAAAAATACAAATGACATTAATAATTTAATATTTAAGAAATCTTTTTATTTAATGATTGGAATAGTAGTATTTGGTTTTATTTTTGCTATGTTACTTGGAACCTGGATATCAACAGTAGTATCAAAGCAAATTAAGAAGATTTTATTATTTGCTGATACTTTAGGTAATGGAGATTTGACTCAAAGGATAGATATTTCCTCAAGAGATGAAATGGGGAAAATATCTAATGCTTTAAATAGAGCGGCAGAAAATACTAGAAAACTTATAGCTAAAATAATATCGAATTCTCAAAATATTAGTGATTCAAGTGAAGAAATTTATAAAACAATAGATGGAATTTCAATTAAAATGAATAATATTAATGAAGCAACAAAGGAAATATCTTCTGGTACAGAGGAATTAAGTGCCACAGCGCAGGAAGTGAATGCATCAATTGAAGAAATAACTTCAAATACAACAGAATTATCAAAGAAAGCAAAGGAGGGAGATAGGGCTTCCAATGAAATTCAAATTCGTGCAGCAGAAATTAAAGATAAAGGCTTAAAATCAATAGAGATTACAAAGAAAATATATAAAGAAAAGCAAGTAAATATTTTGAAAGCAATAGAAGAGGGAAAAATCGTTGAAGAAATTAAGATTATGGCTGATTCTATTGCTAATATTGCATCTCAGACAAATCTTTTAGCATTGAATGCAGCTATTGAATCAGCAAGAGCTGGCGAAATGGGAAAAGGATTTGCTGTAGTAGCAGATGAAATACGAAAGCTTGCAGAACAATCATCAGAAAATGTTTCAAACATACAAAATGTTATACTTCAAGTTAATAATGCATTTAATAATCTCTCAGGTAATACTCAAGAAATACTTTCGTTTATTGATAACAACGTGAATCCAGATTATGAGCTATTCGTGCAGACCGCCTTAAAATATGAGGAAGATGCAGAATTTATTAAAGATATGTCAAAAGAGATTTCAAATGGAGCAATTCAAATACTTAATTCAATAGAGCAGACTAATGTTGCAATTGAAACTGTATCTGGTACGGCACAGAAATCAGCAGAAAGTTCAGAGGGAATATTAAATAGTGTTGATGAAACGACTATTGCGACTCAAGAAGTTTCAAGTTTTGCACAAAAACAAGCTGAATTATCAGAAGAGCTTAATAATTTAATACAAAAGTTTAAAATATAATTTAAATCATAATTAAAGAAAAAAATACAACTAAGTGAAGTTTTAAGAAATATGTGCTTGACATTATTACTAATTAGTAATAATATTATCCTTATGAATAAGAAGATTACTTATGGAGAATTAAATGATTTAAATTTAAAAGCAGTTATAGCCTTAAGTCGATGTATTCAAAGTGTTAATAAGAGAGAATACAAAATTATCAAAGAGGGAGGATTAACTTTTTCGCAATTTGGAGTACTTGAAGCACTATATCATAAAGGAGATTTAAGGGTTAGTGAAATATTAGAAAAGACTCTTTCTACTGGTGGAAATATGACTGTTGTTATAGATAATTTAGCTAAAGATGGTTTAGTTAAAAGATGTGTAGATCCAGAGGATAGACGTGCGAGTTTAATAAGCATTACTGAAAAAGGAAGAAAGCTTATCGATGAGATTTTTCCAAAGCATGTGGATAATTTGGGTGAAATTTTTGGTGCTTTAAATATAGAGGAAAAGAAGAGCTTAATAAATTTATTGAAGAAATTATCAGGTGTATAGAGGTACACCTTAATTTTTAACCATATACTACTAATTAGTTATAAACTAATTAGTAGTATATGGTTTTGAATTTGTATATTTGGAGGAAGTTCTAATATGAATTATATAAATAACTTAGAAAACAATATTAGAGAGGTATGCAGTGATTGTGGTCACAAAGGAAAGACCAGAATTTGCGGAATTAATAAAGCAAGAGTATATGTCTATGGAATAACAGTTAAGATAAGGTTAAGTTAATAGATTGAAAAACAGACAAAAAAGGTGAATTAATTATAAGCCTTTTATATAGATTAAAATTAAACAATACAGAAACTGAGGAGGAAACAGAAAATATGATAAAATCAATAATTTCAAAATTAATTGGTTATAAAGGAGAAAACAAAATGGAAGATAATAAAATCGTATGCGGATGTTACAAGGTTACAGAAGAAGATTTGAAAAATGCAGTGAAAAATGGAGCAAAGTCTTTTGAAGAAGTACAATCAGTAACTAAAGTAGGTACTGGCTGTGGAAGATGCGTAGAAAGCACTAAAACATTAGTAAATAAATTAATAATAACTAATAAAATAGAGGAAAATCCTATTGTATGTGGATGTTTTAAAGTTAGGGTACAGGATTTAAATGATGCAATAAAAAACGGTGCTAAATCATTTGAAGAGGTGCAAGCAATAACTAAAGTAGGCACTGGCTGTGGACATTGTGTAGAGAGTAACAGAGAATTAGTTAATCAATTATTGGCCAAATAATATTGAAAGAATAAAGGCTATCAATTATATATAAATAGTATAAAACCACTTATTTGGAGATATAAATGTATTTCTATATGAGTGGTTTTTATTTTTAGGTGCAGTTTTTTCGTACTCCATAAGTGAGGAGTGCATTGTTGCTATATTTATTATTTAGTTAAATTGTTGAAGATTGCATATAGAGATACTAGAAAAGCTTTTAAAAAGCACATAAAAAATAGACACTAAAAAGTGCCTATGATGAAAGAAATACTTCTCCCTTTCCAACTATGGCTATTCTAAAATCAGGTTCAATATCTAATAATGAATATTTTGATGAGTTAGGTTCCATTCTTATAGATTGATACAGTGCATGATTTTTATCAAAAACAAGTACATAAACATTGTCAGTAGTAGAAACATTTTGAACAGTATAATTTTTTGCTGTCATATTGAGATCTGATGGCTTGTAGAAGCCTTCTTTAAAAACGTTGCCTATAACAGCTAAAGATACTGAGGTGATTATGCTAACTGATAGAAACAATAAAATTAACAATGAAACAATAAATTTTTTCATTAAGATTTTCTACCTCCCATTTAAATGTATGTTAGATGTATTTTGCAAATTTTTTAAAAAATAGTAGATTAAAATAAAAATATACTATTTTAAAAATTTATTTAGGAGATATTTACGTCTCCATTACCAACTATTACTATTCTGTAATCTGGTTTGGTGGGAAATAAACTATATGATTGCGATTTGGGTTCTAATTTTAAATATTGCTGTACAACGTTATCTTCATTAAAAACAATCAAATAAACGCTATCATCAGAGGAGGCATTTTGTATTGTATAAGTTTTATCTGGTTCAAGTTTAAGATCAGATGCTTTATATAAACCTTCTTTAATACCGCTTACTTGAGCTAGAGGAGAAATCATAGTTAAATTCAATAATAAGAGTAATATTAACAAAAGTGAGATACTAAATTTTTTCATAGAGATATCCATCCTTTCAGATTTATTTTCTGTAATAAAACTGAAATTATACATATGCAATTTTGATATGTTAATTTATTAAGAAAAGAATATATTAGTTCGTTTTTAGTGATGAAACATCATATAGATATGTTATAATTAATAAAAAAAATATATATATGTATTGTTATGTAAGAATAATAAGAAAGAATAAGTATGAAAATACAGTTGGAGATATGATATAAGTAATATATGTATTTAAGGAGCGTGAATTTTTGAAGTTATCATTTTTTATTGGAGTGTTTGTTGCAATTGTAGCACATACTATTGGAGTTGTTTTAAATGATTATAATATAACACTAAAGATATTCGGAGTTATCTGCATAGGTTCGTTTATTTTAAGCGGTATATTAAACGGAACCTTTATTAGTGGAGATAGATATAGAGCTAATTCTCTTAGTGAAACCAAAGAAGATAAGAATAGAAGAATGAAAATAGTTAATAAGCTAATACTATTATCAATACCTAGTTTAATTGATGCAGTAGCTATAGTGATATTAAAATAATTTAATTATTATTAAAGAGAAGTTTGGTTTCATAAAGAGAGGACAAGTATTTTTTGTCAATGAATTTACTTCCTAATTAGTATTATAAACAAATGTGAATTTTGTAATAATATTCACATTGATTTGAATGTTAAGGATTGCATATTCAGAAATGAATCTGCAATTTTTTTGTTGCGCAACAATAAAATATAAAAAATAATTATTTGATTATATAACCTTTAACTTTTTGAATACCGTAATCATTTACTCTACGGAAATATTGCTTATCATTTTCACCAGGTTCTCTCGGAATGTAGACATCTAATTTATTATCTACATTGAAATACTTATTAGAACCTCTATCATTGACGACAACTTGTCCATAGCCCTCTAGATATATTTTAGTATTTAGAGGGAGTATGTTATTAGCTACACCGCCTGGCGTCAGGGGCTTATTTTCACAAGTGACTGCACCTGCACTACTATTCTCTGATTTTAGTGAGGTGTAAAAAGTCAGGGTGAATTCTTTTGATTCCTGTTCATTTATTTTATCTTTCTGTTCTTTTTTTAATTCTGAACTTTGATTTAATTCACTCATTAACTGATCAATGATCTTTTGGGAAGAGGATTCTTCATCATGTATATCAGTAAGATTTTCATTAGATTCAACTTTATTCTTCTCCTTAAGTTCCATTTTTGTATTATTATCTTTTACAACAGCAGTTGCTAAAGCGTGAAATGGTGTTATTGTGCTTATATTGCAAATGTTAAGCATAAAAATAAAATTTAATAAGCACACTATCCTCTTTACTCTTAGCATTTGTTCACTCTCCTTTGTTAATGAATTTAATTGGATGTACTACCTTTATTTATAAATTATAGCACAAATGTAAAAAAGTTACAGAAAAAAATAAAAAGAATAGTAAATGTTAAATTTTTTTCTAAATAAAATGTTCTTAAATAGTTCAATACACCCTTTTACATAACAACTTAAAAAATATAAAACTAAGCTTAGGAATTAAATGGCAATGCATATGCAATATATGTTATAATTTACATGTAGTAAAAAATTATTTGAAGGGGTTTAATGATTATTTATGGAAGTTAATTGTAAAAGAATAAAAAATGATGCAATAAGCAGCCTAAGAGGAAATTGGACTGTGGCAATAGTAAGTGCTATAGTGTACAATTTTATAAGGGTTATAGGTGATGTGGTTTCTTTACCTGGAGGAAAGCTGCCTATTACAATATTAACAATTATTTCAGATGGAATTTTTATATTTGGATTTACCGCAATTATATTACACATAATAAGGGGAGAGCAAACCGAAGTTTCAGAGATTTTTATTGAAAGTAAAAGATTTTTAAAAGGATTAGGAATGACACTAGCAACTGGTATTTTAACATTTTTATGGTCACTTTTGTTGATAGTTCCAGGTATAATAGCAGCAATCAAATATTCAATGACATTTTATATATGGGTAGATAATCCTAATATTGGTATTAGTGAAGCTATTGATAAAAGTATTGAAATGACAAATGGGCATAGATGGGATGTATTTAAATTATACTTGAGTTTTATTGGTTGGTTTATATTAATATTAATACTAACTTTTATAGTAGAGAAGTTGAATTTTAAGTATTACATGATGATTTCATCTATTGGAATGATTCCTTTAGGTTTATATGTTCAGGTGTCTATGGCAGTGTTCTATGATAAGCTGCTTAAAGATATATAATGAAGCGGATTTAGGTAGATTTTAGACCAATTAAAAATGTTTTTAATTTTTATAGGAAGTTATAGTATTATTTAAGCTTTGGCTGTATAAGTAGTACTGATTAGTGCATTGAAGTTAATTCGATGCACTTAATTTTTTTGTAATCATATCTTAAGAAAGTGGTAATGTTATTGACAAGCAACTGACAAAAACGGATAGTAAGATTTAATACTATATAGAGGTGATAGTATTATGAAAGAATTAGAAGTAGAAAGTACAATTACAGAAAAAGAAAAGCAGATGTTGAAAATAGCATTGGATGGAATAAATGGATTGAGTTTTAAACCAATAACAGTAGTTAAAAAGGGGGAAGAAGATTATTACTTTATATGCGAAGTAAAGACTTTAATAAGAAATCTACAAATGAAGATGGCTAAAGTATATGTAAGAGTTCAAGAAGAAGATAATCCTAAATTGTTATCAATAGAGAAATTATCATAGTTGCTATCTTAAAAAGCCACTACTAAAAGCTTGTCTTATGTTATAATTATAAAATATTATAAAGTATAGATAAATACAGTTTTGATAGCAATAAAGGAGAAAGCAATGAATAATAATTTTTTTGTAAAGACTCATGGCTTGGGGAATGAGTATATTGTTTTAAATGAAGAAAAAATAAATTTTGAAATTACTGAAAATGCAATTAAGAGAATATGTAATGTAAACTTTGGTATAGGTTCTGATGGAATACTTTTAAAGGTTAGATTATTAGTATAACCTTCTACATGATACAGTTCATCTTGTATCATGTAGAAGGTTAATTTGTTATATGGTAATGGTAATATATAAGTTAATAAGCAGATTGATGACTTAAGAAACTATATATTATATGAAATCAATATTTCTATTTTTAAGGCGTTTCATATCATTTATAGGTGGCATACCAAACATTCTGGTATACTCACGACTGAACTGGGAAGGACTTTCATAGCCAACTTGAAATCCAGCTTCAGCAGCTTCAGTTACACCAGAAAGAAGAATGCGACGTGCTTCTTGTAAGCGTATTTGCTTTTGATATTGTAGTGGACTCATGGCTGTAACCTCCTTGAATTGATGATGTAAAGAAGAAGGACTCATATTCAAATTTTTAGCTAAGTCGCTAATACGTAATGGTTTAGAAAAATTATTATTAATTAAATGAATAGCTTTTGCTATTGAATGTGTATTGTTACTACTGCCTATAAATTGATTAACTAGATAACCTTGATTATCCTGAAGAATGTAATAAAGTATTTCATGAATAAATAATGGTGCTAAAACAGGTATATCTTTAGGCCTATTTAAAAGATTTACAAGCCTTATTGCAGCGTCAAGAAGTATAGAATTGGTTTTATTTACTACAACACCTTTTCCTAAATTATCATTTTCACTAAAAACATCCTGAGATTCTTTAAGTATTTGTAAGATTTGATCAGAAGTAAAAGTGAGATTAATGCAAAGATAAGGATGCTTTGGGGTAGCTTCTAATATTTTACAAGTGACAGGCAATTTTACAGAGGCAACCAAATAAGAAGTAGGATCATATTTGTAAGTTTCCGTACCGAGCAATACAACTTTTGAACCTTGGGCAATTATGCATAAGGAAGGCTCGTAAATACTAAACAGCTGTTCATGCTCGTTTGAAGCACGGATTAAATCTAAAGCCGGAATGGCAGTTGAATTAAAGCCGTCTTTAGTAGCAAACTGTTCTATTAAATGAGCTAGTTCTTTCTGTTTAGCTGATATCGTGTTATCTTCATTTATATTATTCATGTTATGTTCCACTTCCTTTACAGATTATACTATATTAATAATTTTAATATTATTTGCAGGATTGGGCAAGGATATTATATTAATGTTCTACTGGTTATATAGTTTTATAACTTATAATTTATATATAAGATCAATTAAAGGAAGGATGATATAAATGAAAAATTTAGAAGGAAAAGTAGCAATAGTAACAGGAGCATCAAGGGGAATAGGAAGTGCAATAGCTAGGCAGTTAGCTGATTCAGGAGCTAAGGTAGTAGTGAATTTTTCAAACAGTGAAGAAAAGGCAGCAGAAGTTGTTAACAGCATAATAAGAAAAGGTGGAGAGGCTGTCGCTATTAAAGCAGATATAAGCAAGGTAGCAGAAGTAGAAAAGTTATTCAAGGAAACAGTTGATAAATTTGGTAAGATAAATATTCTTATAAATAATGCTGGTGTAATGAAAACTGTACCGCTTTTAGATGTAACTGAAGAGGAATTTGACAGGCATTATGAAATAAATGTAAAAGGAACTTTTTTTGCATGTAAAGAAGCTATGAAGCTTATGGAGAATAACGGGAGAATACTCAATTTTTCAACTTCAGTTGCTGGAGCTATGATGCCTGGATATAGTCTTTATGCATCTACAAAAGGAGCTGTTGAGCAAATAACAAGACAACTAGCAAAAGAATTTGGACCAAAACAAATTACAATTAATGCAATTGCTCCAGGTCCAGTTAATACTGAGCTTTTTACAAATGGAAAAACTGAAGAATTAATTGAAGGTATGAAAAACTTAAATGCGTTTAAACGTCTTGGAGAAGTTGAAGATATTGCTAATGTAGTTGAATTTTTGATTAGTGATAAAGCGCAATGGGTAACAGGACAGACTTTGCGTGTTAATGGTGGATTTATGTAGTTAAGACTTGGTTTAAATCATATAGAATATATAATTAAAAATTAATTTTGGTATACGCGTAACTTAATGTTACGCGTTATTACTCGTTATTTTTGGGCTGTTATGCCATAAAAGTTATCACCGATATCTAGAGTTGTTATATTTGAAAATTCATATATATTTAATAATTTTACTAATTCCATTTTGTCCAATCTATGATCAATTGGAGGGCCAAATTCACTATTGACTTTTGCCCATTCAACAATAGCTATCTTTCCGCCAGGAGATATAATTCTTCTTATTTCATTTAAGAAGCCTTCCTTTTCACTAGCTTCGTGAAGTACGTTACTGATAAAAGCAAAAGTTACGCTATTATCTTTTAGCTTTAAATTATTCTCATCTGTTAGAACAGTCTCTATATTTAAAATACTATTTTCTTTAATTTTTTTCTCAACATCTTGAAGCATTTCAGATAATATATCCATGGCAAAAACTTTACCGTCTGGACCTACAATTTTAGAAGCAGGAATAGTAAAATACCCGATTCCACAGCCTATATCAGCGACTATATCTCCTTTTTGTAAATTAAGATTAATAAGAGTTTCCTCTGGTGGTAGGAGTTTTCTTCTTTGTTCGTTATCGAGTTTATGTTTGTTCTTTGCATCAAATTTATGTGTCATTATTTAAAATACACCTCCTAGAATTATAGTTAATTATGGTGAATATAAATTTAAAATATAATATTAAATTTATTATATTACAAAAAAAGAAGATAGCAATGTGATATTGTCACAGAATATTAAATTTTATTCTGATAAATTAAAATGCTTTCATCAAGCATCTTTTAGTAAAATAAAGTTACAATTTTGTTAAATATATTAAAACTTATTTCCGGAATGGTTAAAAGATGATATCATTATATCAAGAAAGGAAGCGAGTTTCTTGAGAGCATATAATGGTTTTGAATCATTAAATGATAGATGTAAATATATATTTAGTATTATACAGAAAAATGGACCTATAACTAAAAATGAATTAATTGATATAACAGACATTAAATTAACTACACTAAACAGAGATCTTAAAATATTACTTAATGAAAAAATCATTGTTGAAAGTGATCTTGGACAATCACTAGGGGGAAGAAAACCAACTTTATATGATGTAAATCAAGGAAAATTTTATATTATTGGAATTGACATTTCGCGAACTTATACTAAAATAGTTATAACAAATTTAAAATTAAAGATAATAAAAGAAAGATTATTAAGTCATGAATATAATATGGAAACTATATCAGAAACCATACCTGATGCTATAAAAGAATTGTGCATGAGATTAGAAATACACAATCCAGATATCGTTGGAATTGGTATAGGAATAGTTGGGGGATTTAATGTTAAGTCATTATGTGATACACTAAAAGAAGAATTAAATACATTAATATGTGTAGATAACGGTGCTAATGCCGCAGTTGTAGGGGAATATAATTTTGGAATTGGAAAAGGCAAAAAAAATATAGCATATATAAACTGTGGAGTAGGAATAAGAACTGGGGTTATATCATCTGGTGTTTTAATTCGTACAATTAACAATTCAGAAGATGCATTTGGACACATGATTGTAGATGTGAATGGGCTGAAATGCGCCTGTGGCAATTATGGATGCATAGAAAATTATGTATCCATATCAAACATAACTCAAAAATTTATTGATGAAATTAGAGGAATGAAGTCACTAAGATTAAATAAAAATTTAAGCAGTATTAATTATAGAGATGTCTGCAGTTTAGCTGAAAGGGAAAATGAAGTTGCTATTAATATTATTAAAAATTCAGCTTTATATTTTGGAATAGGACTTTCGAATTATATAAAACTGTTTAATCCAGAATTAATAATTTTAAGTGGACCATTAGTTCAAAATTCAAAGTTGTTTTATGATTTATCAAAAGAGATAGCTTTGAAAAAATCTCATATAGAAAATAATAATATTGAGTTTAGTAATGGAGGGCATTTTGAAGATACATCTATATCTGTGGGAGCATGTGCTATAGTTATTCAAAAGATATTAAACTAAAAGATGAGGAAGTGAAATTTATGAATCCAGTGGCGTTTTCAATTGGAGGATTTGGTATTAGGTGGTATGGTATATTAATTGCAACAGGAATGATACTTGGGATTTTAATATCAAATTACAACTGTAAATGGAGAGACGTTGATTATGATAATTTATTAAACATTGTATTATTAGCTATTCCAATTGGAATAATAGGTGCTAGGTTGTATTATGTAGTATTTGAGTTTGACAATTATAAGGATAATATTATGGATGCTTTTAATATAAGAAATGGAGGACTTGCGATACATGGAGGACTTATTTTTGCTATAGTAACAGCTTTGATTTATACAACAAGAAAAAAATTAAGCTTTATTAGATTTGCAGATGTAGCAGCTCCTTCTATAATTTTAGCTCAAGCTTTAGGGCGATGGGGAAATTTCTTTAATCAAGAAGCTCATGGAGATGCAGTAAGCTATGAATTTATTAAGCATTTCCCAATGTTTATTCAAAATGGTATGAATATAAATGGAGTATATTATAATCCAACTTTTTTATATGAATCTGTTTGGAATATACTTATTTTTATAATATTAATGATTATGTTAAGAAAAAGCAAAACAAATGGTATAGTATTTTTCTCATACATAGGTCTATATTCTATAGGTCGTTTCGTAATTGAAGGAATGAGAACAGATAGCTTAATGCTTGGAAATATTAGAATGGCTCAATTAGTTAGTTTAGCCGGAGTAGTTATATGGATAATATTTTTGCTTTTCAGTTACCATAGAAAAAGTAAAAGAAGAATATAATTATTATATGAGAATATCCATTTTTTAATTAATAGCCATGTATATTAACTTTGACACAATAAGAAAGGATGGGATGAGTTGGTGAAACAAAATATTATTTTTAAATTCTCTAAAAAACTTATGAAGTTGTTATTTAATAAAAGGCTAACTTTGGCCGCTACAATAGTTCTTTCTTTAACTATAGTGGCTGGCTGCTCGAGTGTAAATAAATCATCAGATGATAAAACAAATAACATTCAAAGCAATGATAAAGTCTCAGACTCATCTAATGCTCAATCTGAATCAGGAGATAATAGCGACACTAATAAAAATAATGAAACAAAAAAATCTGAAGATAATTCAGAGAAAACTATTCTTAATGATATTAAGACAAAAGCACAAGAAGGAAAGATCATTAATTCGGATTATCAAGCAGGAACGTCAAACATACAGGAAGTAGAGGAGAAACTCGGAAAAGAAGATAAGTCAGAATGGGTAGCAGATGCTAAAGGAAATTACTCTACTTATTCCAAAAACAATGTTGTTTTTGGCTCTAACAAAGGTGGCAGAATCTTTGAAATTAGATCCTTTGATCAGCGTTTAAATCAGATTTCTCTTTCAATGGTTGAAGACTTTTTTGGAACACCTCCTCATGATGTAACATCAAGTGGAGAAAAAATTATAGGCTATGTATCAGGAGAAGACTTTAAAATTTTATTTGTGTTTAAGGCACCTAGTGATAGTGATAATGATCCTAAGTTAGACCATTATTCGGTCTTATACCCTAAAGGTACGGTTAACTCTATGGCAAGCGATAATGGTAGAGAGTGGTAATATAATAAAAAAGAAAGTAGCAGGCTTTATATTTCTAAGTATATAAGCCTGCTATTTTTTTACTTAATTAGATTACTATTTGTTTTTAATTGAACTTTAAATTAAAAATGATAAATAAAACTATTAGAAATGATCATAGTCCTCTCAAATGGGTGATAAGGTTACAGATAAGAACAGCGATATTTATAAAATAAAAAACTTATTTCCGAAATGGTTAAAAGATGTTGTATAATATATATTGAAAGCTATTAGATTTAGGAGTTATTTATAAAGCTTAAGGGGCTGTAAAGTTATTTTAATATGTGAATAAATCATTATGAAAGAAGGTTTTTTAATTGATGCAATTTTTGTGGTTAACCCCTTTAGGATTTCTAGTTGGAGCATTTGGAACTTTAATTGGTGCGGGTGGAGGATTTATATTGGTACCTATTTTGTTATTGTTATATCCTGATAAGAGCCCGGATACAATAACTAGTATTTCTTTAGCAGTCGTATTTTTTAATGCATTATCTGGTTCTTTTGCTTATTCTAAAATGAAGCGTATTGATTATAAATCTGGAATTATTTTTGCAATAGCAACACTTCCAGGATCAGTCTTAGGATCAATAATAACAGCGTATGTGCCAAGGCAGCTTTTTAATGGAATATTTGGGGTGATATTAGTTATAGTATCAATAATCTTAATATTAAAAACAAAGAAGGAAGTAATAAATAATAATATAGTAATTAAAAAAGGTTATGTTACACGAACAGTAATAGATATTGAAGGTATAGAACACACCTTCTCATATAATCCTATTGTTGGAATTATTGTAAGTGTTTTTGTAGGTTTTATGTCTAGCTTCTTAGGGATAGGTGGAGGGATAATACATGTTCCGGTACTTGTTAATGCGTTAAATTATCCAGTACATATTGCAACAGCTACATCACATTTTGTTTTAGCAGTAATGTCATTGTCTGGGACTGCAGTTCATATAGTAAATGGAGTGCTTCAGTCTAGCGTGGTTCAAACTGTTGCATTATCTATAGGTGTACTATTTGGAGCACAATTAGGTGCTAGGCTTTCAAAAAAAATTCATGGGGCAGCAATAATTAAAAGCCTTGCAGTTGCATTGGCTATTGTAGGAGTAAGAATATTTTTTATGGCATTTTAAAGTACAAGACAACATATTGCAATTGATACTTATGCACCGCCTTTTTCTACTGCAAAAGATGTTGTCAATTATGCAGGATATGTTGGTTCTAATCTTTTAAATGGTGATTTTAAACAAGTTAATATAGACTTAGTCAGAGGGCTTGTAGAACATGGCACATATATAATAGATGTTAGGGAAAGAGGAGAGTTTTCTAATGGGCATATTAAAAATGCAGTTAATATTCCATTAAGTGAATTAAGACAGAGAATAAATGAAATACCAAAAGATAGGCCTATATATTTGCATTTGCTAAAAAATTATGATAAAATTTATTTATTGATAATGATTATTAACAAATAAGGGGGAAGAAAGAATGTCAGCATTTAAATGGAAAGAAGAATATAATTTAAATATTGAAGAAATTGATAAACAGCATAAAAAATTATTGGAAATAGGAAGAAGGGCTTATGATATTGCGGTCATTGATGACGGGTATGATAGGTATGATGAGATAATGACAATAATTGATGAGCTTCTAGAATATACAAAGTATCATTTTGAATATGAAGAAAACATGCTAAAGAAATATAATTATGAGCATATTCATGATCAGGAGGAGGAACATGGATTTTATGTTTATAAGATAAATGAAGTGGCATCTAGAGAAGATATTGATGATAATCAAAGAAAGGTGACATTAGAAATTATAGATTTTTTATCTGAGTGGATTAGCCAGCATATTAATGTAGCAGATAGAAAATATGCATTATTTTTAAAGACACTCTAATAAAAGATGAGAGTATAGCTATTTTGCTTTTCTCTCATCTTTTTATATTAAATAAAATTCTTTATAATTTACAATAATTTAAAATTAATTATTTGTACTTTAAGGTAAAAATGCAGTAAAATAAAATTAAAGCAGTATATATGTCAAAATTTAGCTAAGAGTTTCTAAAAAATCATGAATTTAATTTACATAAAATAACAATTGAAATAAAAGTGTGAATAGGAGAGGTAATTATGGAAAAAAATGATTTGAATTATATGAATTATCAAGGGAACTTAAATGAAAAATTAGTAGCTGATAAGAGCATTGATTTAACTGCTATTGCATATGCTGCGGCAGAAGCGAAAAAAGTATTAGGGGAAATGCCTGAAAAAGCAATTGTAGAAGTTAGCGGTGATATTATTAAAAATGCTAAAAAAGCTATGGATTCTGGAAAAGATGATTTAAAAAGTATAGAATATGCTATAGCAGCGGGAATTGTAGCAGGGAGGCCTGAAAAGAAGCTGGAGGCAATTTCGGAAGTAACTCAAGAAGAAAAGAAAAAGATTGAAGAATACATAAATGCTCATACAATAGAAGTTAAACAGGCAGAAACGGCTTTTATATTTGACATACAAGTAAATCTAATTTATGAAAAATCATTTACAAAAGTTAGAATAGTGAATAATTACACAAATGTTATTTTAATTGAAAAGAATGATGATATAATTTACATAAAAGAGGCAAGCTTCTCTGATGACAATTTATTAAAAACAGGTGAAAACATAGATTCCTCACATTTTATAGATATTAAAGATATTAAGGACATCATTGGAAAGAAAAAATAATAATATATTTTATAAAAAAGATTAACTAGAAGTAAATGCTGTACTTCTAGTTAATCTTTTTAATTATTAATTATCACATTCATGAACGTGACAAAGCTCACCTGAATCTGCAATAGAACCTTCAAGCCATCTTGAAGCTACTGTTTTTACATCTCCAGAGCATCCTCTTAATACTTGGATTCCAGCGTTATTTAAAACTCTTATAGCACCTTCGCCCATATTGCCTGCAAGCATAACTTTAACGCCTTTATCAGAAAGTGTTGAGGCAATATTAGATTTACAACCACAACCATCGGGTGATTTAAGAATTTCAGTATCTGTTATTTTTTTAGATTGTGTATCAACAGTAAAAAGTGTGTAATATTCACAGTGCCCGAAATGATCGTCGATATTATTATTATGTGATGGTAATGCAATTTTCATAAAATTAACCTCCATAAGATATATTATTGAACATGGAATATGAAAATATTATTAATGTCATATGCCATTAATAATATGATAAACTTATGATGTAAAGATGTCAAGAATAAGTGAAAATAGTTTTTATATTTTTTAATCTATGGGAATTTACAGGATCCGTACTAGAATACAATTTTAGAAAGATAATGAGTGTAGTGGATTTTATCCACATTATAAGATATATTTAATCATTAAATATACTAATGGTTATCATTACATATTTGTATTTTACTTATAGATGTGCCTATATTATACTTAGGTTTATTAAAATTTTATTTTAACTTATGAAGGATGTTTTAAAGGAGATGTATAGTTATTATGGTTAACGCAAAAAGACAAAAGGAAATGAAAGGACTAGGATTTTTATTACAGAATGACAAAGAACATTATGCCGTTAGATTTTTAAGTAAAGCTGGTAATTTTACAGTAGAAGAGTTAAATAATATTAATAAAATTGCAGAAAAATATGGACAGGGCTATTCTGGGATTACAACAAGACTTCAAATTGAAGTTCCTTGGATTAAAGATGGAGATGCTGAAAAAGTAATTCAAGAAGCAAAAGAATTAGGACTACGTCATGGTGGTACAGGTCAGAAGGTAAGGCCTTTAGTTGCTTGTAAAGGAACTGTATGTCTTCATGGAAATATTGATACTCAAGAAATTTGCAGACAATTGGAAAATAAGTATTTTGGTACGGACACGCCACATAAATGTAAAATGGGAGTAGTTGGTTGCGCAAATAATTGTGCTAAAGCTAATATAAATGATATTGGAGTTATGGGTAGAACAATACCAGAATTTAATTTAGATAACTGCGTGGGTTGTGGGTTATGTGTACAAGGCTGTAGACAAAAAGCATTGCAAGTTGAAGATAAGAAAATAGTTTATAATGAAGAGTTATGTGTAAGCTGTGGTGAATGTGTCCGAGTATGTAAAACAAATGCTGCTATTGTAAAAGAAAAAGGAGCAGAAATATTTGTTGGTGGAAGATTTGGACGAGGAATAAGAATTGGAGATTCGCTAGGAAAAATATTTTCTGAAGATGAGATAGTGCCAGTTGTAGATAAGATAATGGAGTACTATAGAGAGGTTGGCACTAAAGGAGAAAGAATCTCTACTGTTATGGATAGAGTGGGAAAAGAAAAGTTCATAGCGGATGTATTAAATAGGATTTAATGCAATAAATAATGAGGAATTATATTTAGTTCCTCATTGTTTTTACGTAATTTTTTAACATATCTATGAAAACCAAAGCTCCCTTTGATGGAGTTATGCCTTTAGGAAGTACATACGAAAACTCTCGGGTATAACCGTTAGGTGTTTCTAAAATAGAAAGTTCCTTATTTTTCAATGAGTTTTCAATAACAAGAGATGAAATAAAAGTAATACCTAAGTTATTTTTAACTGCTTCTTTTATAGAATAATTACTTCCAAAAACAATTATATTTTTGGGATTTATATTATTACTAGTTAAGAAATGATTTAAGTACTCTCTTGTTCCAGAACCTATCTCTCTGCTGATCCATGTTTGATTTTGCAATTCTTGCGCTGAAAATTTTTTATTAATTAAAGGATAATTATAAGGAACAGCAACCTCCATTACATCAGTATAAAAATGATTAACTACAAAGATTGAAGAAGGCACCGTGCCTTCAACGAGAGCTAAATCAACTTGAAAGGTTTTAACTTTGTCACAAATATGCTGGGTATTTTCTATTGTGACTTCAAGTTCCAAATCAGGATAAGCTTTTGCAAATTTTCCCAAGAAAGCAGGTAGTAGATATTCCCCTATTGTAAGGCTTGCACCAATATGTAATTGCCCTTTTAATATGTTATTGCTGTCCAATAAATCATTTCTAGTATCATCTAATAGTTTTATAATTTGTTTTGAACGTTCATAAAGAAGATAGCCTGATTGAGTTATGTTTATATTTTTTTGCTTAACTGAGCGTTGTATCAAAACTGTATCAAAATAATCTTCAAGATGTTTTATATGTAAACTGACACTAGGCTGCGATAAGTTAATAGCTTCTGCAGCCTTAGTGAAATTTTTGTATTCTACAACAGCTATAAACGTCTTAAGTTCATCTATCATGAAATTCATCCTTTCAAATAATAAGAAAAGTTAATGGTTATTATAAAATCTATATATTTCATTTATAATTATACTACATTTTTATTTGCAATATAAAGAATTGAAGGGAAAGATTAGCTATAAATATTGTGGTATAAAGAAAACTTAAATGTCGTTGCAGTGGCACAAGTGAAATGATAATGAAAGAGGTATAGTAGTTGTAATATCAGATTTTATTAACCTAATATTATAATAATTCATATTATAATATTATAGAAATATTGAACTGTGGAAATTATGAAGAAGTATAATTGCAAAAAACATAGGAAAAGCAAAAAATCAAATGACGAGAAGGGAAAATCATGCAATCCAAATCCCTATTCTAAGGCAGTCATACCACCATGTGCAGAATATTTGAAAAATGATAATGTATTGCTAATAAATGATGATCTGCTTTATATAAATAATAACAAGATATATGCATTTATTTCTTCGAATGCTTCCAATCAAGATTCTAAAGGCAATTCAAGTGAATCATTAAATACTAACATTGAAATTAGTATAACAACATTTATAATTGGATTATTTATTAATCAAATCCAAAAGGGAATTATAGAATACGATGAAGATAAGCCAATTCATCAAGATAAAAAGATTGATTCATTAATACATCAATGTCTCAAAGAATCATTAAATAAATCTGGAACAGAGGAAGGAACAGGAGAATCAGAAGAATCTCAATTATCTAAGGAATCACAAAACTCTGACAAACAATCCAATGAATCTAGTATAAACAAGGAATCAAAAGAATCAGGAATATCAGAAGGTATTCAAATAGAATATTCATTGAATTTTATCATATCTAACGGCAATGCAATTGTTAATTTTGTGACATATACTTTAGATATAACTGAACTTAATTATATAATTTTATTTACTATAAATAGATTAGAAGGTGATCCAGGATTATACTTTGCGAATAATGGTTATGCAACGCCTATTCCTGCCAATATATATTTAGCTGGATTGAATATAAGATTTGTAAAAGGTAACGGATTTGTATAAGAAATCCGCTAGTAGATACATCTGTATGAAAAATAAAATGTTGATTTTATTAGTTTAAGTAAAGGGAGACATGTACAATTTTTTATAAAATGTGTATATGTCTCCTCATTAAAAATAAATATTTATTTAAGCATTTCAGAACCTTCGCTCATTAATGTAAGTGTATCATTTATTTTACCAGCCTTATCTTCGTTAGTAAGTACAATTAAATAATCACCAGGAAAAATAATTGTGTCGCCTTTAGGAATTATCTCTTCCTCACCGCGTTTAACAGCTACTAACAAGCAACGAGAGGGCCATTTAATTTCTTTGATTTGTTTTCCGTCTAGTTTTGAACCCATACATACTGGAAATTCTAAAATAGCTTTATTTTTTTTATTTCCAATAGATATTTTATCACCGCTATTTTTAAGTATTCTTTCAAGCAGTGCTTCATAAATTGGTTTGGAACCTAATAGATCTGCTACTATATAAGAAATTATAGCAACAATGGCCAAAGAAAGTAAATGATTAAAGGATCCAGTCATTTCTGTAATTAATATAGTTCCAGTTATAGGGGATTTTACTACAGCAGCAAAGTAACCAGCCATACCAAGTATAATAAAATTACTTGTATACATACTATCAAAATGAGCAAAATGTATAAGTATTACTCCATAGGTATTTCCGATTAGAGCGCCAATTGTAAGTAATGGAAGAAAGATTCCACCTGGAGCTCCAGAACCAAAGCTTGCCATGGTAAACAGAAATTTCATAACAAGAATAATTGCTAAAAGTTTTAAAGAAAAATTTCCTACAGTTAATGAGCTTATAAGATCATGTCCACCTCCTAGAACTTGTGGTAATAAAAGTCCAAAGATAATTGATAGTAGCAAAGGGATAACAATTCGTAATTCTTTTTTTAACCAGGTTTGCTTAACATATAAATCTTGAGTTTTTAGGAGAGTTACATTAAATAACACGCCTAGAACACCTATGATGATACCTAATAAAATTATGTAAAAATAAAATTTAAGTGGAAGTAAAGCAAGATTTCCGAAATTAAATACTGGTTTTAATCCTAAAAAGCCACTAGCTATGAAATCTGCTGATAGGGCAGATGATATAGCGGATAATAAAATTAAAGGTGAAAAATTTTTATGAACTTCTTCTAATGCAAACATTGTCCCAGCTAAAGGTGCATTAAATGCAGCAGCAAGTCCGGCACTAGCTCCACTCGTAATGAGATATTTTTCTTCAATCTTTATTCTTTTAAAGATTTTACTAAAACCTTGTCCAATTGCAGCACCTAATTGGACAGATGGACCTTCTCTTCCTAAGGAAAGTCCAGCACCTATTGAAAGGACTCCTCCAAAGAATTTTCCAATTATTACTCTCCACCATGACATGTCAAGCTTCCTAAGTAAAACTCCTTCAATCTGTGGAATTCCACTGCCACTAATCATAGGCTCATTTTTAACCATTAAGCCTACAATGTATCCTATGATTATTAAAGTTATAATCCATGGCAGGATGAGTATAGGTTTATTGGATATGATTTTGTAAATATCATCTAAAATAATTCCTGCCTTTTCAAGTGCAAGGCGGTATAGCACAATTAATAAACCTGAAGTGATACCGATACCTATTCCTTCAAAAACAAGCTTTAATTTAAAATTATGCCAATGAAACAATGTATTATAAGTATTTTGTTTGTTTTTTGATTCCAATTTTTTGCCTCCATTATTACTGTATCTAAATATAATTAATTTATATCTTTATAGTCTAAAGATACAACATATATATTAGCATATATATATCCATATGTTAATATGTGATAGAAAGTAAACTGTAGCAAGAAAGCAAATAATATCTGCTATTCTGTAATTTAAAAAATAGTAGATTAAAAATAATCATTAATTCAGGATTAATTAATAAAGCAAAGGTTAATTTCTTGCAAAAATGTTCTTTAGTTTAATAAAAACTCCTTGACTATCTGGAGCAATATATTTTTTCTTTGGATGCTTATCTTCTACAGCCTTAATAAATTCATTAATTATTGAATCTATATTAGAGGATTCACTTAATTTGAAATATTTGTATTGTTTTTTCTCCAGTTGTTTGATATAAGGCTTAAAATAAGAATTTATTTTCATCCAATTAAACTGTTTAGATATATTCTTCTGATTAAATCCTGTAGAATAACTACCGGGCTCAATTAATATTACAGGAATATTAACATTTCTTAGTTCCTTCAGTTCCTCGTTCAAAGATGGGGCTATAGCTTCTAATGCAAATTTGGTTGCACAGTAAGGAGAGAGAAAAGGAATTGGATAACGGCCTGCTAAAGATGATAGGAAAATTATTCGTCCTTTTCTTCTGGAAATCATCTGCTTTAAAGCAAGCTGAGTTAATTCAATTGGACAAAATACGTTAGTCTCAAATGTATCTATATATTTATTAATATCTACTTCAGCTACTGAACCAGAATCTCCAATGGCAGCATTATTTATTAAAACATCAATTTTAATATCTGTTATTTTCATCCTATCTTCTTTACATAAAACATCTAGTTTAAAGCTCTCTAGGGGGAGGGCATATTTTTTATTTAATGAATTTAACCTATGGGCCTGATCTTCAGTATGTGTTGTTGCATATACATAGTGCCCTCTTCTGGCTAAAGCAATTGATGCTTCAAGTCCAAGCCCGGAACCACAGCCAGTAATTAATATTCTTTTCATTTCATTACCTCAATCCGTTTAAAATTAAAGAAAAATATATCACACATTTTATGTATATTGTTTCGCGTTTTAATATAAGTATGTATTAAAAAATATAAAAAAATAAGACTCAATTATATTAAAGAGTCTCATTTTTATAATATTGGCTTTTTATATTTTTAACCCAAATATTCATATCTTCAAAGGTACCACATATGTTACAATCATTAACAATTCGGCCTGTAAATGTGTAATTTTGCTTGCTTAATAGATAATTGATACTTGGATTTATGGCTCTGGATAAACTGTATAAGGTTATAAAACCTTTAAATTTAAGATCACATTCTAGAGTGTGAACAATATTTGATAATATTCCATTGCCTTCATAAGCGGGATAAGTAGCACAATCAGTTATTTCTGCATTTAAATTTTCTCTATCCATGTTTGCAGAGGCTATGCTGATGATTTTTCCATCATAAATAGCAACCTTATATAAAACTTTTTTATTCATATTTTCTCTTAAAAATTCTTCATCATAAATAGGATAAGGATATGTGGAAAAAACTGTAGCAAATAATTTTATCATGTCTTTAATATCATTTTTGGTTGCATTTCGTATAATATAATCTAAATTATTATGATTAGGAATAAATGTGTTTTTTACATTTGAACATTTATTAATTAAAGAATTTTTCTCCATAAAATTACTACAGATTTCTCTATCGCTGCTGATAAAGTAGGACATACACAGTGCGTCTTTGCCTTTAAAGTATCCATTAATTTTACCCTCCAATTTAAATCCTGCATTAGTAAAGAAAGTAGAAGTCTCCATATTGCAATAACAAATGACTTTGCCTAGGTGCTGCTTTGAAGCATAGTGTATTATCCTTTTTAGATTTTGAACGGATATATTAGTAGTATCAATTATTTTTATACGTTTACTAGCCAAATCTACATATATTTTAGTACGGTCTATATTAGTGTAATAATTGTTAATAGATTTATAGTTATCTAATTTCATTAAATTTTATCCCTCTTTTCTATTTTTAGCACTTACATTGTTTAATAAGGAGAGATTTTTATAATTTTCTCATAAATTAATCATTTTTTCATAACTTTAGAAGTTGAAAATCAACGACAACATCAGGTCTATATTTTATAAGGAATTCATCTAGTTGGTTAGTACCTTCAATCGTTATATCAATTTCTTGAATGCATAGTACTTGTCCTAAATCCGTGTGTTTTTTTATAGTTCCAGGACCACACCTAGCTAATACAATTTTCATGTATCTTTGTTCAAATATCATTTTGGTTATTTTTTTCGATTTTTCCAATACCAATTAAACATACTTCTAACATAATAAACCTCCTTGTAAATTTTGGTATTAATTAAGCAAAATAATAAGCTGTAGAGAAGTCTCCACAGCTTGTTAAGCAATAAATATTTACAGGCATACTAAAAGAACTATATCATATAGTATACGAACACTTCTCTTCAACGCTTGCGAGATTAGCTGACGGATTCGGATTGAAGATAATTAACCCTACTTATCAGAAATGATAAGATTAACCCCAATAGTTGGTTCTCCCGCTCAAAATGATTCAGCGATATTAATATTATTTTTTATTAACACTTTCATATAAACATAGCATGTTAACATATATATGTCAATATGATATGTTTATATGAAATTTTAGTTAAAATATAGAATAGATTATTAAATATTGACGTATATTTATGTAAATGTTAGTATAATTAAGTTATAGTATATTTATTCAGAAAACATAGTGATTTTACGGATTACTCAACATAGATGGAGGTTGTTTATGGATACCACGCTTAGATCAAAGGAAGAATTAATATCAAAGATGGAAGAGCTAATATCAAAAAATGAAGGTCCTTTTAGTATAGTGGCAGCTGATATTGATGACTTCAAAAATTTAAATAATATACATGGAAAGTCTATTGGGGATGAGGTGATAAAGAAGCTTATTTCAATCTTTAAGAATAATTTGTCGTCCACAGATATGGTTTGCAGATTTGGTGATGAATTTAATATATTGCTCGTAAAAAAAGGAGCTGAAAGAAGCTTTATGGAGCTAGAGGAAATAAGAAGGTATTTATCAGATAACACATTTAACTTGAATGACGATGAAAATATTTATTTTACATTAAGCTTTGGAGTAGCGAGTTATCCAAGAGATGCTAAAAATGTTGTAGAACTTTTTAGAGTAGCTGACAGTGCACTATTTAGAGCAAAGGGACTGGGAAAAAATAGAATATGTCTTTCAGAAGCAGAAAGCATGGTTTTAAAATCAAATTATTTTACGAAAACTCAGCTTGATAGACTATCAAGGCTTTCAAAAGCAACTGATAGAACAGAAGCTTTTCTACTTAGAGAAGCGCTCGATGATTTGTTTAAAAAATACAGTAAATAAATATGAAACTTATTTATGTTACGGCGTGCAAATAGACAATAATAATACATTAAAAGTAATTTAGAAATGACAACTACATATAATTTTTGCAAAAAAGATAATATAATTGAATAATTATATTATCTTTTTTATATATCTGATAATTGAATTTTCTAATTATACATTATAGTGAAAATGTTTCAGTTTCACCGTTGAAAGAATAAATAGAAGCTGTTCCTTTAGTGAAGTATAAAACAGCAAAAATTCCGTCATCAAGACTGTACATGCGTTTTAAGGATGGATATGCTTCTAGTGCAAATTCCTTTACTTCGCGTCTATCATCATTTGCAACTTCTCCAGCAACACGAATCCATTGACCTTTTTTGTTCATAGTAGAGATTTCAACCTTTGGGTTTTGTAACATTTGCTTAAAACAATCTTTTTTGTTGTTAGTAACAATATATAATTTTTCTTCATATTCAAAAACAGCGCCAAATGGTCTTACTCTTGGTTGATCACCATCAGTAGTAGCTAAGTAAAAAGTACCACTCTCTTTTAAAAATTCCAATGCTTTTTTCATAATGATTGCTCCTCCTACATTTGCATGCTAAAATTAATTATACAATAATGATAACATGTATAGTATAAATAACAAGTACGATTTTTATATTGTGTAAGTATCTATTAGGATACTATGGAAGGAGATATGATGGAAGATACTAATGATCTTTTTGGAAAATGTCCATATTTTACAGTTCAAAAAGTGTTCTCGGGGAAATGGTCAATATTAATTATGCATCATTTGAATGATGAAACATTGCGTTATGGAGAATTACAAAGAAGAATAGGGGACATTACACAGGCTACCCTAACAAAGCAATTGAGAATGCTTGAGGATTTCGGACTGATTAATCGATATGTTTATTCGGAGGTCCCTCCAAAGGTAGAATATTCATTAACAGATTTAGGAAAAGCTTTTAGGCCAGTACTGGAACAATTTGAAATTTGGGGAGATAAGTATATTGAATATCTTAAAAATAAATAGAGTATAGTAAATTTACAAAAATAGAATAAATGATAGAAGTGCCACATTATTCAAAAAGTGAATTTGTGGTACTTTTTATTGACGATACCGCATAATACCTATAATAATTTTTTATCTTCATAGTGATGTATGCTAAATTTTACTAAGTGGTATAAATTTTTAAAGTTATATATTAAAAATGTGACAGTGTGATATAATTGAATAAATAACATATAAAGGAAAGTGGGAAGCGTGAATAGAACAAAAATAACAAAGTTAGTATCAGGTTTATTAATAGTAGTGTCAACATTAACACTAAGCCCAATTGAAATATACGCTGCAGAAAGTGTACCAAATGTAGTTAGAGCTAGGGCTACTTATGGAAATAATACTCAATCAGATTGTATAGTTGAGTCAACAACTGGATCCTCAGTAGACTCGATAAGTGTAACAGGCATAAGTTTAAGTGAAAATTTCTTAGAAATTGAAAAAGGAGAGACATCAACTTTAACAGGAAACGTATTACCAAGTACTGCAACTAATCAAAGAGTAACATGGGAATCTAGTGACGCGAATGTAGCTACAGTAAATTCTTGTGGAACAATAACAGGCGTGGCAGAAGGAAGTGCAATAATTACATGTACAGCAAATGATGGAAGTGGAAAATTTAATACATGCAGAGTATCAGTAATTGATTTAGTGACTAATATAACATTAGATAAATTAAGATTAAATGTAGTAAAAGGAAATACATCACGACTAACAGAGACAGTATTTCCAAATACAGCAAAAAATAAATCTGTAATATGGAAATCAAACAATAAAAAGGTGGCTGCAGTAGACTCAAGAGGAATAGTAACAGGTGTGGCTGATGGCAGTGCAATAATTACATGTAAAGCGAGAGATGGAAGCGAAAAAAGTGCAGATTGCTGGGTAACAGTAACTGATTCGCCAATATTATTAGATAAGTTGGAATTAATAAACAATAATAATTATAGAGTGATAGATATTTATAGTGATAATGAAAATGGAAAGATAGTCGCTGAAGATAAAGTAAGGGATGGAGAAACTTATTATGCTGAAACTCTATCGGATAAAATAAGAATTTATATGGAAGGACCAGATAAAGATTATATTAAAGTATTTAAATTCACTTCAGATTCAATTTTAGATAAAGATGCTATTGATAATAGTTTATCATTAGGAAAGGCAGCTATGGTAGATCCTGATAATATTAATTTATCATCAGGAATAACAACTTTTATTATAAGAGTTTACAGTAAAAAACCAGATTTAAGTATGAAGTATGATGATAATGTAGTGAGTGAATACAAAATAAAAGTAAAAAAATGATTATAGAAGATCAGGAGGTGTAAAAAGCCTCTTTTTTTAATGCGAATAAGGAACATCTTGAAATGAAAGATAAAAAAGAAACTAGCGGGTATTCTAGTTTCTTTTATAAATGGGTATATATAAGGGTTAAGAGATATTGAAATTTATAAGGGGTAATTTCAATATGTATAAATAACTCTATAGCATTAATATTGTACGACATATTGTGATAAAATGCAACAGAAAAAAATAATATTTTAAATAAAAAATAATGTAAACGATACATAAAGATTGCTTAACATATAAAAAAAGAAATTTATAATATTTTATAATAGTAAAGTTTAAAAAAATTAAATAATTAGGAAAAATAAACGATCTAATATATGGTGCATATAGTGCTTTGCTATCATTAGTTAATTGAATTTAATCTCTACAGAAATATTATAGGTATTATATATATTAATATTAGGAATAAGAGCGCTAAAAATTTATATTTAAATGTTACCTACAGATATATTTGACAAGTGTGTTATAATTAATGCATTCCAAAAAAATATTAAATAATATATTCGGATATTAAAAGATATACATAAAGTAAGGATGTGAAAGAATGGGAATACAAATAATATCAGCAGGCAGCGCCTTACCTGGATTAGCAGTAACAAATGATGACTTATCTAAATTTCTAGATACTAGTGATGAATGGATTAGTACTCGTACAGGAATTAAACAAAGATATATTGCAACAAATGAAACTACTACAGATTTAGGCGCAAAAGCAGCCAGAGTTGCTCTTGAAAATAGTGGGATATCAAAAGCAGATATAGAATTAGTTGTATGCGCAACAGGAACACCAGATGTATGTGCACCAACAGTAGCAGCAAATATAAAAAAAGAATTGGGAATAGAAAGTGCTCCAGCTTTTGATATGAATACAAATTGTTCAAGCTTTATATATGCAATTACTGTTGCTGAAAGTTTAATGAAGAATTGTAATTATAAAAATGCAATTGTCATTGGTGTTGATGTAAATAGTCAGATTGTAGATTGGCAAGATAGAGGGACTGCGGTGCTTTTTGGAGATGGAGCAGGGGCTGTAGTACTATCAAATACTGAAAATACAGGGATTATATCAACACACTTGGATTGTATTATAGATAAGGATAATTCTCTTGCATGTAATAATAAAATAGAGGCAACTCCGTTTTCTGAAGCAGATTATAATAGGAATGCGAAAGTGACAATGAATGGGAAAAGTATAATGAGGTTTGCAACAAAAGCATTTACGGAAGCAGTGAATGAAGTTGTAGATAAAGCAGATATTTCAGTAAGTGACATCAAACTTATTATCCCTCATCAAGCAAATTTGAGAATTTTAAAGGCAGCTGCTGGCAAGATGAATATAGATGAAGATAAAATTTATGTAAATATAGATAAAGTAGCTAATACACAGGCAGGAACTATTCCGATTGCATTGCATGAAGCTTTAGAGAAAAAACTCATAAATAGAGGCGATATTATTCTGTTCGTAGCTTTTGGAGCAGGACTATCTTCAGGAGCAGTGTTACTTAAATGGTAATAGAGTAATTAAAATGGACATTATTAAAAGTATTTATTAATTTAGAAGAAATTAATTTGGTATTATATTAAACGAAATTATAATAATTTTAGTATATTAAAAACCGCATTTCCAAATTTTTGTTTTTCATATGTCTGCCTAAAAGGGAGCATATTAGGAAGATGCGGTTTTTTTATGTGTATTTTTGCATTTATATCTTCAAAAGTATAAATTAAACATTCTCCAAATTCCTTTTTTAGATTAGGCATAAAGTGTCACATCATTTAGATAATTTTATGGTTAATTATTTTAATTATATCATATTTAATGGTTCTTATATAGTTTGAATTGTGATAAATCTATTATTTATCTGAATTTAAATTATTTAAAAATCTATTAACTTCCATTAAAGCCTTTCTTCTATTTTGATAGGTCAATAAATTAAGCATATTATCGTAGGTGAGCCATTTAAATTCATGAATTTCTTCTTTTGGCGAATTTAGAATTCTATCTGATATTTTCCCTATGAAAAAAATTACTTCTTTTATTCTTCCTTCAGGAAGTTTATATTCTATTCTTGTTTTAAATCCGTCAAGGAAGGTTATATTTAGCCAGGTTTCTTCAAGGACTTCACGCTTGGCAGTTTCTTTTTCATTTTCACCTTTTTCCATCTAGGCTTTAGGAAAACCCCAATATCCATTTGATTTACTTTTGATTGCTATGAATTTAACATCTGAACCATATTTTCTATATATGATAGCGCCATAAGATCTTTTTCTAATCATTTAATTCCTCTTCGTATAATCATCATTTTAAAAGAAATTATTAAAATAGTTTAATTTTATATAAATATTTTAACATAATTACATTTGTTGGAAAAACAAAAAATGAAGATTTATTAAGACTTATAAAATATAGTATTTTATTTAAAAAAATTAGATTATAGCAATATTTATAATGTTATTCTAATGGTATTTTAATCTGATTTTAATGTTACAATGCAATAATGATGGTGCAAAAAGATTTATTATAATAACGAGAGGAAAAATATTTTTTCATCATCAAAATATTTTTCGGGTATTCTTTAATTTCTGGAAGTCGTCACCGGAAATTTATATAAAATCTTTTTGAAATTTTATTCATATTTCTCAAAAGAGTTGTTTTTAAAGCAGCTCTTTTTGAATTTATATTAGGTTATTGCAAAATTATTTGTTTGATAATAAACAACTGATTTGATATTTATAAAAATAATATATGTATATAAATAAAAGAGAAATTGATATATAATATTTTATTATTGAAGACAATGAGATGAGTATAAAATGTAGAAAGTGGCTTGTATAAGGAAGCAGATAGTGATATAGAAGATACTCAGATAATAATACTAAACATGGTTACAGCACAAAATCAGCAATTAGATTTATCAGATAATGAAATCTTTTCAGATATATCTTCAAAAGAGGATATATCAATAAGGATAGCAAAGGAAAGTGGAGAATTAATAAGTACCTCGGAAGATTTTCCGATAAGTGTAAAAGGCCTTGAAAGCAATATTGAATATTGAGATGATAAAGTAGGACACTTAGAAGATGAAGAAAAACATTTTGGATATAAAAGTGTCGAATATAAAAGTCAGAAATATGGGACAATATATTTTCAGATAGTAAAAGATATGCAGAATGAATATGATTTTATGAAAATGGTATTTGTACTTATGACTATCGCTGATTTAATAGGAATTATTGCTTCAATTATAGTAGAATATATAGTAAGTAAGAGGATGATAAAGCCAATTGATTATATAACTAAAACTGCTGAAAATATAAGTATAAACAATTTAAAAGAAAGAATAAACATTATAGGTGCGGATGATGAGTTGAAAAGACTTGCAAATACTTTTAACAATATGATAGATAGGCTTCAGAATTCTTTTTATATGCAAGTACAATTTGTATCAGATGCCTCTCATGAGCTAAGAACCCCAATTGCAGTTGTTCAGGGATATGCTAATCTATTAGATAGATGGGGGGAAAATAAAAATTAATTCAGAAATATGTAAGGAATTTGTAATGATAACTGTTAGCGATAATGGAATAGGAATACCAAAGGATGAGATTAGTACTTTGATAGAGTTTATATTATAGATAAATCACGTTTTAAAGAAAAAGGAGGAGGCACTGGATTAGGATTATCTATAGCGAAATGGATTGTAGATATGCATAAAGGGAGTATAAATGTGGAGAGCGAAGAGGGTAAGGGTACAAAAGTGATTGTTATACTACATTTTAAATAAGTAATTCCTATCAAATTTAATAATTATAATTGGATAAATTATAGAAGAGACATTTTCTATAATCATCAAGTACTTAAAATTACCATAAATATAAACTTTGGAATAAGAAAATAATAAGAAATAAAGACTTTTTTAATTATATAGTAGGTGATACTAGGAGGAAGATAAGTGAAGAATAAATTAAAGCATATTTTATTTATTGTTATAAGTATATTTCTTATTATTTTTATATTCAATCAAAATATAGGTAGTGTTTCTGCAAAATCTAAAGAAGTAGGCGGGAAAAAAGTTTATTTAACCTTTGATGATGGACCTAGTCCTATAGTAACAAATGAAATTCTCGATGTATTAAAAAAGTATAAGGTTAATGCAACATTTTTTCTAATAGGCAATCAGATTAAATGCAATGAAGAGATGGTAAAAAGAATTTATAATGAAGGAAATAATATAGGGCTTCATAGTTATACTCATGATTATAAAGAGATTTATGGCAATGAAGATACATTTATAAAAGAAATGATTCAATGCCGTAACGAGATAAACAGAGTTATTGGTATTTCACCCAATATACTTAGGTTTCCTGGCGGCAGTGCAAAGCATCTTAATAAAAGTTTTTTAAAAAGATTACATGATAATAATTTTAAGGTATATGATTGGAATTTAGATGCGACAGATGGGGTAAACCCAAAACTATCACCTAATAAGATATATAGAAAAGTTAAAAAGGGAAGCGAAAAATTACAAACTATAATACTTCTTATGCATTGCACGGATGCAAATGAGAATACATATAAGGCTCTTCCTAAAATAATAAAGTATTATAAATCGCGAGGATTTGAATTTTCTACTATTAATGAGAATATGCCAGAATTATATTTTCATATAAAAGAGTGAATATAAAACATTTATGTTATATATGTTTCAATAATAAAATTACAGTTAGGATGTCTATCTGCTAAATAAATATCCAGATGGAAAATGTAGAAAAACAATTGCAACATATAAAAAATCCAAAAATAATTTATATTAGAATCTTAAAATAATAATTGAAAAAGGATTTTTTATAATATATAATAATAACAATTAAATCTCAGGAGGAAAAGTTATGAAAGCATTTAATATGAAATTAATAAATTTTATACATCATCATCGGTAAGACTTGGTCTGTTTAAAAGCAGATTCAAGTCTATAAATTATAGGCTTGTATCTGCTGATGGTGATGAATTAAATGTTAGTAGTAATTTATTGAACCATGCAGGAGGATACGCCTGCATGGTTTTTTGTATATTAAAGTAAAAATAAGTTTGTGAAATAAATGTTAGGAGGAGAATAGAATTATGAAAATTAATAAAATACAGCCAAGTATATTACCGGGGTTTATGGAGCTATTGCCTAAGGAACAAAAAATATTTAAGGATATATTAAGAAAAATAACAAAAGTATATGAGGAGAATGGATTTTTAGAAATGGACACACCTATTATTGAAAAATCAGAGGTGTTGCTTGCTAAGAGTGCAGGGGAAACAGAAAAGCAGGTTTACAGATTTACTAAAGGAAATAATGATTTATCTTTGAGATTTGATTTAACAGTGCCTTTTGCTAGATTTGCTGCTCAACATTTTAATGAACTTATATTTCCGTTTAAAAGATATCAGGTTGGAAAAGTCTTTAGAGGAGAAAGAAATCAAAAGGGAAGATATAGAGAGTTTTATCAGTGTGATATTGATATTATAGGAAAAAATGAACTTAGCATTAATAACGATGCCTTAGTAATAAGCTTGGTATCAAAGGGATTTAAAGCTATTGGTCTAAAGAACTATAAATTCCAAATAAATAATAGGAAAATATTAACGGAGATTTTGAAGAGTTTAGAAATAATAAATACAACTGAGGTTATGAGATTAATTGATAAGTACGATAAAATAGGGGCTGAAGAATTTAAGCAATCTTTAGATGAACTGGTTGGAAAAGAAAAAGCCGATGCTGTTAATAAGATCATCAACATTAATGGAAGTAATGAAGAAATAATTGAAAAACTAAAAAAATTAAATATAAATTCAGAGGAATTTGAAAAAGGTATTGAGGAGCTTGTTTCAGTTGAAAAAATGCTAAAGCTTTTTGGAGTAAAAGATAAGGAGCATGTAATAAATTTAAAGATAATAAGAGGACTTGATTATTATACGGGAACAGTATTTGAGACATTCTTAATAGGAAATGAAAACTATGGCTCTATATGTTCAGGGGGGAGATATGATAACTTGGCTCAAAATTACACAGATAGTATCCTGCCTGGAGTTGGAATATCAATTGGTCTCACAAGGTTATTTTTTGTGTTAAAGGAAATAGGGTTTATTGACAATTATAAAGTGGAAAAATCAATAGAGTATTTGATTATTCCAATTGGAAATACCTTAGAATATTGTGGTGAGGTATATAAGAGATTATTGGAAAAACAAAAATATGCAGAGATATATCTTGAAGACGATAAGCTTAAGAAAAAACTTAACTATGCCAATAAATTAGAAATAGCAAATGTAGTGCTTGTTGGAGAAGAGGAGGTTTTAAATAGACAAGTGAAACTTAAAGATATGTCTAGTGGAGAAGAAAAGATAATCAATATTGATGAAATTTAAAAAACTATGAGCATTATGGAAGAAAATTTTAAAGCTATTAATAAATGTGACATGCAGTTGTCAGTTTTGGCTAATTATAATAAGAATGTAAGAATCAAAATTAAGTATTTATTCTAAAATAAGGAGGATATTTTTATGGAAAATTTAATTTGTCAAAGCTGCGGCATGCCTATGGAATCTAAAGAAGTTCTTGGTACAAATAATGATGGAAGTAACAATGAAGAGTATTGTATTTATTGTTATCAGAAAGGAAATTTCACTTCTCCTAATGTAACTATGGAGAAAGAAATTGAAATTTGTGTTCCTTTTATGAAGGAGGCTGGGATGACTGAAGTTGAAGCGAAAAGGCTTTTACAAGAAACACTTCCTAATCTTAAAAGATGGAAGAAATAAGTGGATTGCTTAAAGGATAAGAAGTATCTTTTGGTATTTCTTATTTTTCGATACAAGAAATTACCATATAAATAAGAAAAGGTATTATATAAAGAAATTTTTTGGTAAAATGGATATAATGAGAATAAGTTATTTTAGCGTAAGCATAGAGAAAAATAAAAAGGGAGGAACTATAATGAATAATACAATTACAAGGGAAGAAGCATTTGATTTGCTTAAAAAATATAATAAGGAGCCATTTCATATACTTCATGGTCTTACAGTTGAAGGCGTTATGAAGTGGTACGCAGAGCAGCTTGGTTATGTAGAAGAAGCTGAATATTGGGGGATCGTGGGACTTTTACATGATATTGATTTTGAAATGTGGCCAGAAGAACATTGTATAAAAGCACAAGAATTATTGAAAGAAGCCAATGTAAGTGAAGAGATAATTCATTCAGTATGTAGTCATGGATATGGAATTTGTGTTGAAATTAAACCTGAGCACACTATGGAGAAAGTATTATTTGCAGCGGATGAATTAACAGGCTTAATAGGTGCAGCAGCAAGAATGCGCCCTTCAAAGAGCGTAATGGATATGGAATTATCTAGCTTAAAGAAGAAGTTTAAAGATAAAAAATTTGCTGCAGGATGCTCTAGAGATGTTATTAAGTATGGAGCAGAAATGCTTGGATGGAGTTTAGATGAACTTTTAGAAAAAACAATTTTTGCAATGAGGTCTTGCGAAGAATCTGTGAATGAATCAATGAAAGCCTTTGAATAATTAATTTTAAGGTATGAAAGGATAGAACATGTTAGAGAAAAAAAGATGCAGTTGGTGTTTAGATGAAGGAATAATGCAGGATTATCATGATCGTGAATGGGGAATACCTGTTCATGATGATAGAAAGCAGTTTGAATTTATCACACTAGAGATAATGCAGGCAGGATTAAACTGGAAGTTGATGCTTAAAAAGAGAGAAGTTTTCAGGCAGTGTTTTGATAATTTTGATTTTGATAAAATAGTTGAATATGGAGAAGAGAAAATAGAAAAAATCTTACTGATTGATGGAATGATAAAATCAAGAAGAAAAGTAGAAGCAGTCATCAATAATGCAAAAAAATTTCAAGAAATAATAGAGCAATATGGTTCTTTTGATAAATACATATGGGGCTTTACAGATGGAAAAACAGTGATTTACAAAGAACATCAATCTGGAAATATACCATCTAAAAATGAATTATCTGATGAGATAAGTAAGGAATTAAAGAAACGAGGTTTTAAATTTCTCGGATCTATCACTGTATATTCTCATTTACAGGCCAGTGGTATTATAAATGATCATGTTTGCGACTGTTTTATGTATGAGGACTTAATAAAAAAATATCCTGTTACATATAAATAATGAAAATGGTTAAAGCACTATTCTATAAACTGCTCCTTGTCAAGTAGACAGAGAGCAGTTCAGAATGAGTGCTTTTCTATATAAATTTTATTATCATACTGCTAATTTAAATTATGAGTCTTTACTTAATATATTTAAATGTAATAGCAATTTATAATTGAAATTTATATAGTGTAATTTATATAAATCACTAGAATTCAAAAATTTTTGTTGCAATATTCTTTGAAAATTCACTATCATGTTCCACAAATAAAATGGTTGGTAAGTATGACAGTAATAATTCTTCTATTTGCATACGAGAGATAACATCTATAAAATTAAGAGGTTCATCCCAGATATATAAATGAGCTTTTTCACAAAGGCTTTTGGCAATTAATACTTTTTTCTTCTGTCCACCGCTAAAAGCTGACATATCCTTTTCAAATTGAGTTCTTGAAAAATCAAGTTTTCTTAAAATAGATTTAAAAAGACTTTCATCAATATCATTATCTCTAGCATAATCGGTTAAATTACCATTAAGATTAGATGTATCTTGTGAGACATAGGATATTTTAAGCTGACTTCCTTTTCTAAAAGTGCCTGTATAATCTATATCATTACCATAAATAAGTTTCATAACACTTGATTTTCCACAACCATTTCTACCTATAAGGGCTAATCTATCACCTTGTTCGATAGTAAAGCTTACATCCTTGCAGATAGTAGCATCACCATAAAGTATTGATACATTTTCAAGTTCTACAAGTTTGCCTTTATGATACGGAAGCTGAGAAATTTTTAGGCTTTCAGAGTTTTCAATATTTTTAAGAAGCTTAGATTTTTCATCAATAGCAGCCTGTTGTCTGGTTTCAATTGATTTAGAGCGCTTCATCATTTTAGCAGCTTTATGTCCAATGTAGCCTTTATCCACTTTTGAACCAGAGTTTCGCATTCCGTTTTTTGTTTTCTCTACTTTGTTAGACCAGCTGCCTGTTTGTTTAGCAGCTTCAGATAATCGATTAATATCTTTCTTAAGTTTTTCATTTTCTGCAAGCTCAAAACCATCTTGTCTTTTTTTATTTTCCCACCATGAGGAAAAGTTACCCTTTTGAATTTCGATATTGGTTTTATTGATTGAAAGAATATGATCAACACAGTTATCGAGAAAAGCCCTGTCATGTGATATTAAAATAAAACCTTTTTTAGTATTAAGATAGTTACTAACAAGTTCTCTTGCATTCATATCAAGATGATTTGTTGGCTCATCAATCAATAAAAAGCTATTTTCCTTAAGAAACAAAGCTGCAAGGAGTACTTTTGTCTGCTCTCCATAAGATAATGAATTAAAAGGGCGGTATAAAACATCATCAGAAACTTCAAGTAAAGAAAGCTCACGCATTAATTTCCACTCAAGAAAGTCTGGATAAATCTCTTCAACTACATCAATAGTAAGATAATCTGTATTTTTTACCTTAAAAGGAAAGTATTCAAAGGTTACATTAGAAGAAATACTACCACTATATTCATATTTGCCAAGGAGTAAATTAAGAAATGTCGTTTTGCCTCTTCCATTTCTTCCTGTAAAACCTAGTTTCCAATCAGTATCTATTTGAAAGTTTACTTTTTCAAATATATTATCATAGCTGCCATCATAGGCAAAAGTTAAATTTGTTACGTTTATTAAAGACATGAATTTATCCTCCTGTATAAAAAATTGAGCTGCAAGAAAGTTAATTCTTGCAGCTCAATAAATACAGCAAAATCAAACCATTTTTAGGTGTGATTAAAATATACCGTACGAGTGAAAAGATTAATAACTTTCTTGCATAAGCACAATAAAACAAGCGATGTTTTCGCCTTTATAAGTTTATTATGCTTTAAAATATTAGCAAGAAAAGTTAATCATCTTTCCACCTCCAATCGGTTTGTTAATAAGTACTATAACATAATGCTAAAATAATTTCAACAAGTAAAATATTGTTTATTTAGATAAGTTATATGCTTGTAATAATTGTTGAGCACTATTTTAGATTAAAGTTATGGATATATTATAAAATTTTAAATTAAGAAGAATAAGTATTTAAATTGAAGAATATTATCACAAGATAATTCATGCAAAGTGCTATTGTGGAAAATTATTAAATTTAAGGAATATGCCTATATACGAATGAATGAGCAGTAGTTTTATGTTATTTGACAAAAACAGACTCAACGATACTTTGAAACTTATAACGATTTGGAATATAATTTTATAGAACATATTATTTTTGGAAAACGTGTTCCAAAAGATAAAAATATTCTTTATAAATAGAATAATATTAACTAAAATTATCATAAGAGGTGGAAAAATGGGAAAGATAGTAACAATAGGAGAAATGATGCTTAGACTTTCGCCAGTAGGGTATGACAGATTTTCTCAATCTAAGCAGTTTAATGCATTTTATGGTGGAAGTGAAGCAAATGTATCAGTTTCACTTGCTGTATTTGGAAAGGAAACAAGTTACGTAACTAAACTTCCAGATAACGACATAGCACAATGCGCAATAAATGAATTAAGAAAATATGGAGTTGACACTAAAGACATAGTTAGAGGCGGAGAAAGAATAGGTATTTATTTCAGTGAATACGGAGAATCTCAAAGACCAACTAAGTTTACATTTGACAGAAAAGGCTCTTCAATGGCAACAGCTAAGAGAGAAGACTTTAATTGGGACAAAATTTTTGAAGGAGCAGAATGGTTCCATTTTTCAGGAATAACTCCAGCGCTTTCAGAAGAATGTGCAAAGATTACTTTAGATGCAGTAAAAGCAGCTAAGGAAAAAGGATTAACAATAAGTGTGGATTTAAACTTTAGAGAAACTCTATGGAATAAAGAAGCATTCAGCAAAGCAATAAGAGAACTTCTACCATATTGTGATGTATCTCTTGGAAGTCTTGATGAAGCACAAATGGCATTAGGTGAGCCAATAGATGAAAAAGCAGATTGTAACGAGATACTTAAAAAGTTTGTAGAAAAATTCAATATGAAGTATGCTACAATAATTTTAAGAAATAGATTTACAGCAGAAGATGTAGACTGGACAGCAGTATTATATGATGGAAAAGAATTCTATAATGCTAAGAAGTACGATATACATGTTATAGATAATATAGGTGGAGGAGATGCTTTTGCTGCATCACTTATATATGCAATAACATCAGGATATTCAACTCAAGATATCATTGAGTTTGCAACAGCTGGTTCATGCCTAAAATATAGTATGATGGGTGATGCTAACCTTTCAACAGTAGCTGAAGTTGAAAATCTTATGTATGGTGATGCTACAGGTAAAGAAAAAAGATAATATAAATACGTATATAGCAAAAAAACCTGCATTTAGCAGGTTTTTTTGTGTTTACTCTTGCACTATATAGTTCGAATTATTCCACCATCAATAATATGCTCACTGCCAGTAATGTAAGAAGCCCTGTCTGATACAAGAAAAGCAGCAAGCTCAGCAATTTCTTCAGGTTTTGCAGGACGGCCAAGTGGTATGCCGCCGAGGTTATCCATTAGTTCTTGACGTGCTCCATTATAATCAGTTCCGGAATTTTGTGCCATTCTTTCAATGAGGCGTTCAGCGGCTTTTGTTTCTGTAAAACCAGGAGCAATCGTATTTATTCTTATGCCATCTCCACCAAACTGTGTAGCTAGATTTTTGCTGTAATTGGTTAAAGCTGCCTTAGCAGCAGAGTATGACATAGTCATTATTCCAGGAAGTTTTCGCTGGATAGATGAGATATGAATTATTACACCTTTTTGCTGTTTAATCATAGATGGTAGAAATCCACGATCAAGTCGTACAGCTGAAAAAAGATTTTGATTGAACGTTTGCAGCCAGTCGTCGTCATTTAAGGTTAATGCTCCGGCAGTGGATGATGAGGAACCCCCCACGTTGTTTATTAAAATATCCAAACCACCAAGCCTATCAATGGTTTCACTAATAATTTTTTCAGTGCCCTCTGGTGTGCTTACATTTGCTTGAATGAAGCCAACAGAATTAGGTAAGTCATTAGGTATACTTCGGGCAGTTGTTATTATTGTTGCACCAGCGTTAAGTAAACGATCAACAATTGCTCTCCCAATACCTTTAGTTCCACCTGTTACAAGTACGCGTTTACCATCAAGTTCTTTGTTAATATCAAACGATAAAATATTTTTCATAAATAAAAATACCTCCTAAATAAATTAATTAATTTTAGGCATATTAAAGAAAGTGGATTAGTTATTATTCTGAATGTGCCTTATTTAATTAGTATAACCAGGTAAACTTGACGACATCATGTCAAGTTTACCTGGTTATACTTATTTATTTCATAATACCAGGATATTATACTCTGAATTTGCGTGTAACTATGGTTAATATTTTAGACTAGATTTATTTTTAATTTTGCTATATAACTTGACGTGATGTCGTCAGGTTATATTTGATATATTTAGAAGGGATCAATCATATAAAATAAACATTAAAAAATAGAGTTATAAAGGAGATACACTAATGAATATAAAATTACAAGAACCTATTAAAACTTATTTCAACTCATCAAATAATTCAGATTCTAATAAGTTTATTTCAATTTTTGATAAGAATGCTATTGTAATTGATGAAGGGCAAGAGTACATTGGTTTAGATAAAATCCAAGAGTGGAGTTTAAAGCATCACTTTGCTGTTAAGCTCAAATTAGAAGTTATAAATACTGCTAAAAAGAATTCAATAGATGTAATTACAGCTAAAGTGGATGGTGATTTTGATAAAGCAGGGCTTCCAGATCCTCTTCTATTAGATTTTCATTTCTCTGTAGTAAAAGGAATGGTAACTAAGTTAGAAATTTTGCTTGCTGGAAACAGGTGAATTAAAATGAAACGATGTGAAAGGAAGAGAATGTATGGATGATTTTATTATAGTAAATTCTGAAAAATGTATTAAATGTGGCTTGTGTGTAAAAATCTGTAGAGGAACCTTAGTAATGAGTGATTCAGGACCCAAAGTAGCTAAGGATCTTTGTATTGAATGTGGTCATTGTGTAGCTGTTTGTCCAAATGGTGCCTTAGATAACACAAAAAGCCCACTACAGAAACAAGTTGAAATACGAGAAGATAAATTGATCAATTCCGATACTGCTGCCATTTTTCTTAGATCTAGAAGATCCATTAGATCATTTCAGAAAAAAGAAGTATCTCGTGATACAGTTTATAAACTTCTAGATATAGGTAGATTTGCACCAACAGCCTGCAATTCCCAAGGAATTTCATATCATGTTATTGATAATCGCATTATTCTACAAGAGATTGCTTCAGTTATAGCTGACTGGGCGGAAGAATCTATAAAAAATGGTGCATTGAAGAATTCACCATGGGTGCAAAATACTGCTTCAACTATAAATCAATATCGTGAGGAGAACAAAGATACTATTTTAAGAGAAGCCCCATGTTTAGTGGTTGCAACAGCAAAAAGAGATCAACAAGCACTCGGTCGTGACAATACACATTTCTCATTAACATATGTGCAGTTATATGCTCAAACATTGGGGCTTGGAAGTTGCTGGTCAGGATTATTTGAA
Organism: Clostridium sp. DL-VIII; assembly: GCF_000230835.1. Lineage (NCBI taxonomy): Bacteria > Bacillati > Bacillota > Clostridia > Eubacteriales > Clostridiaceae > Clostridium > Clostridium sp. DL-VIII. The sequence goes on along the minus strand of NZ_CM001240.1, from coordinate 4,728,316 downwards.
TATTGTGCTATGACAGAATATGAACCCCTTTTAAGGTTAATGAATATTTCTAAGGAGAGAGTGGTAACAGGCGGATTACTGATAGGATATCCGCTATATAGTTTTAAAAGATTGGTAGATAGAAAGCCTTTAGAGATTACATGGCAGTAAAAAGTTATAATAGAAAGAAAAATATTTTAAATTAATAACAAAAATAAGGGAAATAATAAGGAGTAGATAATCTTATTATTTTCCTTATTTTTATTTTTTTAATAATAGCTTTATTCCAAAGAAAATCTAGATAATAAATACGAAAGTATTAATATATTTATGGAAGAAATTAAAAATACAATCGGTTATACTGATAAAATAATTAGGAAATTTAAGGAAGCGAAAGAAAATGAAAGAAAGAGTAATATAGTTAATAAAATTATAGGTTTTTGCCACAAAGCGAATGTTTGTTCGTATCGGCGCTTATGATAAAATATAACTATGTTGAGACAAGATAGTTATTAAGAGAGATTTTTAAGTGGGAGGAAGAGAAAAAATGAAGCTAACACCAATAAGATTAAGAAGATTAAAATTAGGTATTCAAAGTGAAACGGTAATAGATGCACTTAACATAAGCAAAAGTACATTTTACAAATTGGAACAAGGTTGGGCAAGCCCATCACCAAAAGTAATAAAAAAACTTGCAGAAATTTATGAGTGCACAATTGATGAAATATTTAAGGATTTAAAAATAGCAGAATAATTGGCAATAATTTGAGAGGTGGAAGCTCGAAAGGTTAGTATGTTAAATGTAGTAAAAAAATCTTAGCCTAATAACAATACTGCCAGTTAGGTTTACAGTATAAAAATTATTTTTGTATAAATTAGTAATATAGAAAAATTAAATGAAAGAAAACTTATATATTAATATTAATAAAATTATGATCTTTGAAAATTTAATAATGTGGTATTTAGAAATTATGATATAATATCAATACATTAATTCTATAATATGCCTAAAAAGGAGGAATATGAGATGGATAAGATATTGGTATTTATTTTTGATAATATGACTGACTATGAAATCGCATTTATTCTTCATCTGCTGGCGGCGGATGCCGGTAAAGAAATAGTTACCATTGCATATGATGATAAAATAATAAGAAGCAGGTCAGGAATATTGTACAAGCCAAGCAAACTAGTTTCTGAAGTATTAAATGAGGAAGCAGAAGGCTTAATAATATGTGGAGGTTGGTATGGTGAGGCTAGACCTGAACTAATGCAATTGATTAATAAGCTTAATTTAAAAAAGAAATTACTTGGAGCCATATGTGGAGCTGGAACTTTCTTTTTAGCAAAAGCAGGTGTATTAAAAGAAGTTAAATATACTACACCTATTAATAAGTGGACATCAAAGCATATTGAAGTATTTGGAGAAGAGGATCCTTTCCCAAGAGAAAATTTTGTTTCTGGAAGAGTTGTAAGAGATAAAAATATAATAACAGCTCAAGGAATAGCATTTATCGATTTTGCTATAGAAATATGTGATTGGTTGAGCTTATTTGAAAATCAAGAAGATAAGGACAGTTTTGTGAAAAGTATTAAAGGATAACATTTTTACTAAATTGAGAAATAAAAAATATAATTTTAAATGCCGTATATTCGAAATGAATTTACGGTATTTTTTATGGAGAATAAGGAGAGTGATTATATGAATAGAATTATTGATAAGGTAAGTAGATATAAGGAAATTTTAGCTGATATACAGGATATAGATATAAGAGTTCAGGAACTTGAAGAAGAGATACTTGGAATAAGTGGACAAAAACTCGAAGAAAGAACAGGTAAAACATATAAAATCACCTCAAGTGTAGAGATACAGGCAGAAAAGCTGATGGAAAGGAAAGACAAATTATATAGAGAGCAGGCGGCTAGAAGAAGAGAACTAAAAAAAATAGAAAATGCAATGACAATATTAACAGAAGAAGAAAGGGATATTATACAAATAATTCATATAGAACATAGAAGATATTATGTGGTTCAAGATAAACTTAATTTGTCATATCAAAGAATTAAACAGTTAGAAAAACAAGCCGCACAGAAAATGGAAAGATATATATGTTAATGTGAATTTAATCTATGAATTGAAAGCAATCTAAATGAGAACGTTAGTGAGGCGTTTAAATAAAACAATTAATTTAAAGCTTAGTAATGGTACTACTAGGCTTTTTCTTTATGTGAATAAATTTTACGGAATACAAAAAAATTAGAATTAAAGAAGTGTGTTAATAAATTAGGAAAAATATAAAGTAAAAGTTACGTATTAAAATATAATATTTAAGTTTGCTTATGAATTTTAATTTCCAATTTACAACAAAATAAAAGCAAAACAAAGCATTTTAAGTGTTTATTTATTTTGAATTATGTGAGATAATAAATTATATAATACAAGAAGCCACAACAACACATAAGAAACAAAAAATAAAAAGTTGTGGAATTTTAATGAAAAAATAAATGCCATATCATTAAAAGGAATATTTAATAAAGGGGAAGATAAACGGTGAAAGATTATAATATTTTGAATTATGGAGCTAAACCAGATGGAATAACAAATAACCGTGAGGCTATTCAAAAGACAATTGATGAGTGTACTGCAGGTGGTGGAGGTCGTGTCATTATTCCAAAAGGAAATTTTTTAAGTGGAACATTAATTTTAAAGAGTAACATTGATCTTCATTTAGAAAGCGGAGCCTATTTAAGTTGCAGTATCCACCAAGAAGATTTAATAGATTTTGCTAAAAACTTTGAAGATGATAATAAAGATATTGGTTGGGAAGGGGGCTGTTTTCTATGTGCTTTCCATGAAGAAAATATAAGTATTACAGGTCAAGGCACAATTTATGGCCAAGGTGATAAAATATTCTATGATGATAATGCAGATGGAGGCTTCCATGAATGTCCTCTAAACATAAGGACAGAATTACGTCCTAGAACAACTTTTTTTGAAAATATTAAGAATTTAGTTGTAAAGGATATCACCTTTAAGGATGCTGCATTTTGGACATTACATATGGCAGGTTGTGAACACGTTATCGTAAATGGTATAAAAATTTTAAATGATCAGCGTGGAGCTAATAATGATGGTATAGATCCTGATACCTGCAAAGATGTTGTTATCAGTAACTGCATTATTAAAGCTGGAGATGACGCTATTGTTATAAAGAATTCCGAACCTATGGCAGCTAAATATGGAAGCTGCGAAAATATAGTTATCAACAATTGTATTTTATATTCTCATGATAGTGCGTTAAAAATTGGTACAGAAACCTTTAACGCTATTCGTAATGTCATATTAAGCGATTGTGTATTCCGTGACTGCTCACGGGGAGTAGGAATATGGGTAAGGGATGGTGCAACTATTGAGGATATTCATATCCATCATATATCAGGCAACACTAAACGATATGCAGATTGCCCAGAGCGAAGTTTTGCGCCAAGATGGTGGGGAAAAGGAGAGCCGATATTCATTAGTGCTACATATAGAAATTCACAGCATAAATTTCCAGGGAAAATTCAAAATATTACTTTTGACAATATTTATATGAAATGTGAATCAAGCATATTTATTGCAGGCGAAGAGGATTCACGTATTCGAAATATATCAATTCGAAATATTGATTTGACGATGGAGAAGCAAGGAACACAACCTGCTGATGTTTTTGATGAGCAGCCTTCTGAACGTAATGTTTATTCTCATACAATTCCGGTAGTATATTCTAGATATACAGACAATCTTGAGATAAATGGAAGCGTAAAATATGTGGAACCTTATAATGTAGTAGATAATAGGGTATATGAAATTGAAGAGTGCAGCAAAGTGAATATTTCTATAAAGGAACGTGAATAATTATGAAGACAGTTTTAAGATGTCATTATAGAGCAAATTTAAAGGACGATTCTTATAATGAACTTTTTAAAGAGGCTCTAGAAGAATGTAAGCAAAAAGCTTCAGTGGAAATTAGTAATAATAAAATTTTAACCTGTGCTCTTTTTCACTATAAAAATATGGTATTTCTATATATAGAATATATCATAGAAAAAGAAGAACTTGAAGATGTGAATAATAATGAAATCTACCATCAAATAGCAGAAAAAGTGTTCGAGCCTCTTGAAGCTTTTTTAATGGTTTGGCCGGGTATCGACAGTAATCGAGTATGGGTTCCAATGTTCCATATTTATTGCTTTGCCTATCCTGAAAGTTTAGAAGAATGGAAAAGACCTGTTCATCCAGACAAAATATGTGGACGCATTGCAATATTATATCCTAATAAACTATATTCTTATATTTATCATCATTACGCTATAGTAAAAGAAGGATGCTTTAAAGGAGATAAATATCAATCAATTGCAATACATGAAAATATTGCTTTTTCATATTTTGAGACACCACGAGATCGATACATAACTAGTGTGAAACGGGATGCGATACAAGAATCTATTGAACTTAAGAATTGGAGCGATGTAAATCCAGAAAGTCATTTTATTAATTTACCAGGTTCAAATGGGCAAAACTTTTTAGAAATCCCATGTTACTTTGCAATTTCTAATAGTTAGATTTTTTATATTATAAGTAATAGAAATGCTAAATTTGAAGAAAAACAAGTATTTATTTTTTATTACTTTATGAATAATATCAGGTAGTCTAAATTAAAGTTAAAATTAGACTACCTGTCTTTATGTGTACATATTGGAAATTAAGGTTATAGAAGAGTCTTGCTGTATAAAAATGTATTCTATAAAAATTCTTAATCTATTATTTCATTTAAACTTACAAAGTTATTTTTATATCTTTTTTTGCCTTCAGTATTTTTCATAAATTGTATAGCACTTTTAGGGCAGTAATTTAAACATCTAAAGCACATTTCGCATTTATGAAGCCAAACAGGCTTATCCTCTCTTAGTACAATATTCTTCATAGGGCATATCTTTTCACATAATCCACATGAAGTACAATCAGTGGTTGTCCAAAATCCTTTATCCATTTTATGAATTGCAGTAGAGGCAAATCTATAAATTAATCCTGTTTGTATAAGACAATCTTTTAATGATCCTTTTTCTATTTTCGCGGATTTGTTATTTTTTATTAATGATACTATTTCATCTAATCTTTTTTCCGCAACTGTAAATAGCTTTTGTTGATTGTCAGTAGTATCATCACCGTCTTTAGGAACATAAGGAATATAATTTGAAGGAAGAACCAGTGAAAAGCCTAAGGAAAGCTTAAAACCTTTTGAAGATAGTTCTTTAGACAAGCGCAATAAAGAACCAGCGACTTTACCGCCACAAGTTGCTATAGCAAAAAAATATTTGCCTTTATTATCAGTTTGGATTTTCTTTATAAATTTAGATACTATTTTTGGAATACCCCAAATATATACAGGATAAATAATGCCAATTTTATCAGCGGTGATAGGAACACTATCATTTTTTTTCATTATACTTGTAATAGATACAACATCAGCATTTTCTAATTTGACAGTTAAGTCCTTAGCAATTTTTAATGAATTCCCAGTCCCAGAGAAATAATAAATTGTAGTTTTCATAAAATCAACTCCATTTTTAAGATAGTTTTTACTATAAGTAAGATAATTATCATAGTGAAAAGATAATATTAGTATTTAGTAATAATGATTTTAAACATAAAGATATGCAATCAAAGAGGCATATATGTTTGCAATTATTGATTATACATATATGCCGGAATTTTCTTATGCTAATTCTGGTTTAGCTTTGCTTAATTCAGTTTTATTTTTTGTTTTTTTATTAAAAGGTACTGCTATTAATCCAAAGATTGAAATAATTGCTGTAAATAAAAAGCACTTATTATAAACCTTATTACTTTCATCATTTTTTATGATAGTTATTTCATCTAGAATTTTATAAATCTCTTTTGTTTGAACGTTAAAATTTTCTTTAATTGTTGGTTTCATATTATCAGGAACAGAAGCTAATATTGTATTCTCTTTGTCGTCAATTAATTTATCAACCATGTCCTTTGAGAACGAATTATTTTGACTAGTATCTATATTTTTAATTCTATCGCATATTGTAGATTTTACTTGTTCTTCAAGAATTACATTATTATTAACTAAATCCATTATTCTATTTTTTGAATTATCTATAGCTTGAGTCGTATAATAGCTGCTCAAGGTTGAAACCAAAGCTATAGCTAGACATGCGGTCAATTGTCTAAAGCTATTTAATATTCCTGAGGCAATACCATTTTTATCTTTAGAGATTTCATCAAAAGCAGTTTTATACAAGGGTGAAGTTGCACCAACTCCAAGTCCTACTATTATGAAAGCAATATGAATTAATTTTATATTGTTAGAACTATTCATAAATACAAACATGAAATCACCAATACATACAAAAATTATAGAAAGTAGAGAAATGATTCTAGCTCCAAATTTTGTGGATATAATTCCGAAAATTGGAGATGCACAAAAGGAAACACAACTAACTATACCTAATGTCATTCCTGCATTTAATACTGTATAACCAAGTTGATTTTCTAAATAGAAATTCATCAAATAAGAAATAGGCATATAGGCAAAGAATATTACTCCAACTATTGTTACGGAAGAAGTAAAACTTTTAGTTTTAAAAAGTTTAAATTCTATCATTGGATTCTTAGAGTTAAATTCGTAGATGAGAAAAGAAATAACTGAAATTCCTGAAGTTGCGATTAAAGTAATAATTCTTAAACTTCCCCAGCCATAGGCACTACCTTTAACAAGTAAAAAGGTTAGTGCTCCAATTCCATAAGCTAATAATATAGAACCAATAAAATCTACTTTTTTTTCAATTGTTCTATCATAACACTCTCGAAGATGTTTAGCTCCGAAGATCAGAGAGAGAATGATAAACGGCACATTCACATAGAATATAGCTTTAAAACCGAAGGCTTCATTTAAAATTCCACCTACTACAGGACCAGAAGCTGCAGATATGGAGATTGTCATGCCGACTATAACAGCGAGCTTTGACATGGCATCTTTGCCAAATAACTCAATGCCTAGGGGGATGGCAAGTGGTGCAAGAATCGCGGCACCTATACCTTGTAGAATTCTAAAAATAATGATCATAGAAAGTGAAGTAGAAAGTCCACAAAATATTGAGGAAGAACCAAAAATTATAAGACCAATTAAAAATAACTTCTTTCGTCCATAAATATCTGCAAGTTTTGAAAAGTTTATTAAAAGAGCAGAAAAAGGAATTAAGTAAGCTGTACTTACCCAAGATATTCCTGTTATGTCTGTACTGAAATAATTAGCCATAGATGGTAGTGATACATTTACTATTGTTGAATCTAGTACTGTTAGAAAACAAGCTATTGCTAATGAAATAAACGCTAATACTTTTTGCTTTTTATGCATGATAACCTCCATAAATTATAATTTTAAATATGAAATTAATTTCATATTCATATGATATACTGGTAAAATTTAAAAGTCAATACATGAAATGAATTTCATATTTTGTTGACTTTTATTTTTTTATCTTTTATCATTAAAGCAGGTGATGATAATGGAGAGAAAAACAAGGATACCAACTCAAAAAAGGGCTTTAGAAAAATATGAGAGAATATTAGATGCAGCTTATAAACTATTTAATGAAAAAGGTTATTATAATACTACGACTGCGGATATATCTAAAGAAGCAGATGTTGCAACTGGTTCTGTATATGCCTATTTTGAGGATAAGAAAGAAATTTATATTAAAGTGATTGAAAGATTTAACAAAAAGTTTGATTACCCAACTCATGATTTTTGGGTAGAAAATAAAAATAAGCAACTTAATAATGCTGAAGAAGCAAAAGAGTTGTTTAAAATATTTATAAAAATGATGGTAGATTTTCATGACTTTACAAAAACCTTTCATAATGAAATGGAAGCATTAACACTTTTAGATAAGGATATAGCTGCAGTTAGAACGAAAGAGAATCAAGAAAGAGAAGATAAGATAAGAGAGATTTTTAAAGTGTTGTCTTTACCTTTTAATAGTAAAAAGGAAGAAGAAATATTTTTACATTACTCGCTTTTTCTTATAGATGATGTATGCCATAAAATTGTTTTTGATAATAAAATTGAAGATGTAGACTTATATATTGAAAAATGTGTTAATATGCTGTATTGCTTATTTGAAGATTGTATAAATTATAAGAAGAAATAAAAATTAATACAAAATATCACCATGTACAGAAGATATACTCTATCGGAATAATTAACTCACAAAATTTAAAATTGATTTTGGATTCTTGTGGGTTATTTGAAATTCAAGTAAGAATATTTATATAATTAAAATAATAATTAATCTAACTGTGAGTTGCCTTAATAAGATTTTTTACGTTAATTTACATTTAAATATATATTTGGTATGCTATTAGTATATTTTATGTTAAAAATAGAATATTAAATATACACATTTGGTGCTTTTAGAAGGAGCAAAGTTATGGAAAATTTAGAGAGTATAATATCGATTAAAGATCTGAGAATGAGTTATGGAAATAAGTATGTACTTGATGGTATAAATTTAGAGATCCCAAGAGGGCAGGTAATAGGGTATATAGGAACTAATGGTGCTGGTAAAAGTACAACTATAAAAATAATGCTTGGTATAATAGAAGGCTATGAAGGGAAAGTAGAAATATTAGGGCAGGATATAAGTAATGGAAATGTAGAGTATAAGAAGAAAATAGGATATGTTCCAGAGCTTGCAGATATATATGAAAATTTAACTGCATTTGAGTATATAAGTTTTTTAGGTGGGATATATGAATTAGAACAGGAAAAACTTATTGAAAGAGCAGAGAAGCTTATGAGGTTGTTTTCAGTTCAAGGGGTTATGCATTCTAGAATATCATCTTATTCAAAGGGAATGAAGCAAAAATTACTTATAATATGTAGTTTGATTCATAATCCAGATATACTATTTTTTGATGAACCTTTAAGTGGGCTTGATGCTAATAGCGTTATGATATTTAAAGAAATTATGAGCAATCTTGCTAAAGAAGGAAAAACTATATTTTATTCTTCTCACATAATGGATGTTGTTGAGAAAGTGAGTAATAGGATTGTACTTATTAATAATGGAAAAATAGCAGCAGATGGGAGTTTTGAAGAACTTAAAAATAGTAAAAAGGAAAGTTCTTTAGAGGAAATATTCAATCAATTAACAGGTTTTAATGAACATGGACACATTGCTAAAGAATTTGTTTCTTTAGTTGAAGAGGTATAGCTATGAAAGAATTTAGAATATTAAAGCTATTAGATAAATTTCAAGTTTTATATAAAAAATCTGGCGTTAACTATGATATTATGAGGATGATTTTACAAATAAAATTAACTATGGACGGACGAAGAGTAAGTACTGTTTTAAATAACAATAGGAAATCTGTTGAAAATGAAGATAAAAATAATTATATACGATTACTTTTGTTTAATGGGTTTTTAAGTATTTTTATTGGGCTAATGTTGACAAGTAAGATATCAGCGTTAAGAAATATAAACATTGTTATAGGCGTAAATTTATTTATGATGGTATCTCTTATGATATCAGATTTTTCAGCAGTTTTATTGGACGTACAAGAAAAAAATATACTATTACCAAAGCCAATAGACAGTAAAACTTTTAATGCTGCAAAGCTAACCCATATATGCGTATATCTTATGGGCATATCCTTGTCTTTAAATTTTATTCCTTTAATCTTTGGAACAATAAAATATGGATTTATATTTCCACCAATTTTTATTATAGAAAATATATTATTAACTCTAATAGTTATAGTAATAACGGCATTTTTATATACCATAGTTTTGAAGCTTTTTGATGGAGAAAAACTAAAGGATATTATAAACTATTTTCAGATTTTTGTAGCATTTGTATTTACTTTTGGATATCAGTTATTTAGTAGAATTTTTGCTATTACAGGTATTAAGACTGCTTATGTGCCAAAGCTTTGGCATGCTCTACTTCCGTCCATGTGGTTTGCAGCCCCTTTTGGAATATTAATTGATAGAGATAGAAATAAATTTTTGATGGTCTTATCTGCACTGGCTGTAGTTGGACCAGTTATATTGATTATGTTTTATATTAAAAAAGTAGTACCTTATTTTGAAAAGAATCTTCAAAAGTTAAATGATAATGGAGGAAACATAATTCGTGGAAATAAAAAAGGAAAAGAATTTATAGCGAATTTAGTTTGCAAAGATAAAATTGAAAAAAGTATGTTTATATTTACTAAAAATATGATAGCAACAGAAAGAAATTTTAAGCTTAAGGTATATCCATCTCTTGCAATGGCGGTATTTATACCGGTCGTATTTATGTTTACTGATAGAAGAAAATCGTTTATCGAAAGCATTCAGACAAGCTGTGATGGGAAAGCACAATTGTTAATATATATAAGTGTATTAATGTTATGCTTTTGCACTGCTTATATAAATAATAGTGATAACTATAAAGGCGCATTTATATATAAAACATTGCCAATAAAAGATCCTGGAGTGATATTAAAAGGAGCAGTAAAGGGAACTTTATTCAAATTAATTATACCGATTTATGTATTATTAGCTATAATATTTTTAGTTTTAAAGGGGCCATCGATAATTATGGACTTAATCACAATGTTTTTAGTTTTGTTAATATCAGCCTTGATATATTTTAAAATGTCAAATAAAACGATGCCTTTCAGTGTGAAATTTGCTATAGTTGATAGCGGCAAACTTATAGGCCCAGGAGTGATAACATTAATTTTTATTGGAATATTTGCAGCAATACACATAGCAATTATAAATAATATTATATATGTTGGAATATTTGCATTCATACTTCTTATTATTAATATAATTCTTTGGAGAATAAGCTTTAATATAAGTTGGAAAGACATAGAAAGGTAAAAGATTGCACTATTTTAAATTTATTATTGGAATAATATTGAGTTAAGAGTGGAGTATAATATGGCAAGTTTTTTTGAAAATGTAATTAAAAGTATGGAAATTGAAAGGTATATCAGCAAGGCAAGCGGGAAAAAGATAATAATCTGGGGTGCTGGTGAAGAAGGAGGAGCAATATGATTTTGGTAAATTGTGTATGGAGACAGGAAGATATTATAAAAGCAGTAGAAAGTGTAAAAGTAGATGATAAAAATGTTTTTAGATCTGTAAAGGTTGAAGGTTTTAGAATGTTTTTTGAAACAATAGTTGATGATATGCAAGGTATAAAAATGATTAAAGCAGCTATAAAAGAGATTCCTGGATATGAAGCATTATTTATAGATATTGTGCCAGTTGTTAATGATAATGTATTTGAAGGATATAATAAATTATTGTATAAATAAAAAGTAGAATTACATTGAATAAGCTATATATAATTGAAAAATATTACATATTTATAATGATTATTTAAAATAAATTAAGATACCTAAAATGTTACATAAGTGACATTTTAGGTATCTTAATAAAAGCTGATATTTTATCAATTACTGTTCTGCGGAATCTGTTTCATTTTGAACTGAAACATTAAAAATTAACGATGTCAACAGAGTTCCTATAAGGAAAAGCAATCCTGCTGCAATGTAAAGAACAGTTAATGAAAATTGACTTTTAAGCCAGCCAGTAAGTGACATAGTAATTACCATAAATCCCATAAACATAGGATTTAAGACTCCATTTACTCTTCCTACAAATTCAGCTTTTGTAAGCTGCAAAATCAGTGTGTTAATTCCAATCTGAATGCAAGGCATGAAAAATCCATTAAAGAATTGAAACATGAGTATGACAATCCAGCTTGAGGACAACCCCATACCAACCATTGAAATAGCATTTACTAAAAGTCCTACTGCAAGAAGTTTTTGAGGCATTACCTTTTTGGATATGGTCATAACTAAACCGCCGCCAATAAACATGGCTGCTCCATTTACCATAAGCAGTAGCTGAAGATTCTCTTTAGGAAGGCCTAATCTTTCTACTATTAGAAAAACTCCAAGCGGCTGTATAATTCCAACAGCAAGACCTGCAGTTGCAAATACAGAGCCTAGAATAGTTAAGGCTCTTTCCTGCCAAACATAGTTGAAGCCTTCTTTTAATTCTTCCAAGAAATTATTTGAATTCTCTTTTTTCTCAACTATCTTATCAGGTGGCAATAGCGTTAATACTGAAGCTGATAGAAAGAAAGCTACTCCCATTATTGATATAGAAACATCTATTCCAAACTTTTGAAAAACAATTGTACCGAGCATTGGTCCTATGATCATAAATATAGACAAAAGAGTTTGAAAAATAGCCATTCCTGTCTGCATAAATTCTTCTGGAACATGAATTTTGAATAGCTTCATTGCAGAAGGCTGAGAAAACTGAGATAAAATCGATGAAATAAAGGTTACAAAAAACACAGCCTGCCAGCTTCCAAATATTATTGTAAGGAGAACTGCAAAAACTGAAACAGAACTTAATAAGTCACACCAGACCATTGTACGTTTTGGACGCCATCTATCTGCAAAAGTTCCTCCTATGAATGAAAATATAAATATTGGTGCAAATTCAGCAACTGAAATTAGGGAAACTGCAATTGGATTATTATCTGTCTTATCCATTACAAATAATAATATGGCAAAGTTACGAACCCATATTCCTATTTGTAAGAAAATGGAAGAAATCATAATGACCTGAACAAATCTGTTCCGGAAAAACGAAGACATTGACATTGAAGGTTGTGTCATATAATTGCTCCTTTTAAATTATTCTAACTTGTAGTGAATATATATAATACTATAGCATAGGTTAAAACTCAAGTTAAAGTTTTATAAAGATAAAGAATAATATTTTATAAGAGATTTAAGGAATAAAAATTGATGCTATTTGTAAGTTTAGTAAGGGTTAAATTGAAAAAATAGAACTTATTCATCTGATAAATACTTCTTTTTATATTCTGAAGGTGTAATTCCTAATAATCTATGAAATATCTCTGTAAAATAGCTACTATTAGAAAATCCTATTAAAGCTGCAGTTTCAGTAATATTCAATCCATCATTTAGTAAATAAGGAATGCTCTTCTGAATACGATATTTTAAAAGGTAATTAAAAGGTGTCTCGTGTACGATTTTCTTGAATAATCGGCAGCAGGAACTTTTACTGAGATTTGATGCGTAAGCTATATCATCTAAAGCTATATTTTCTTTATAGTGAGCATGAATGTAGTCTAAGGCAATTTTTATTTGTATAACATTTTTATGATTTTTAAGTGGTTCTTTTGGAAGTTTACAATAAACATCTTTATAAAGATGGAATATTAACTCAAACAACTTACTTTGAATCAATAATTCATAACCATCAAGTTTTTCATTATATACTTTTTCTATTTCTAATAAAGTTGAAATTATATGTTTATTTTCATCGTCCATACAATTAAAATATGCAAAAGGTACTCGTTCACTAGTAATTAATTCAGCTAAATATTTACTTTCAAAAATACTGTTTTTATGTCCTGATAATAAAACTGGAAGAAAGGTCATTCCAAAATATTCACAATTTAAACTTCGGTAAGATGTTCCGGAATGTAGACAGTTTTGATTTACAAACATAGCATCTCCGGCTTTAACAAGGTATTGAGTGTTATTTACTTGATATAACATTGATCCACTTTTTATATATGCAAATTCTAGTTCTGGATGCCAGTGGCATTGAAAAGTAGATCCAACATAATTAGTGATTTCTTCATAGCCAATTCGGAAAGGAAAACTATCATTTCTAGCATATTCCCTGTCTTCTAACTGATTTTCATAGATATTTAATTTTTTAATTCCCATAAATCCTCCATATGATAATATTGTTATAAAATATAACGATATAAATATATAACATCTTAATATATAACATTATACTTATGATTATAATCATAAACAATATATAGGAGGTATACTCATGAGTGAACTAGATAAATGTATGAAAGGTGATGTTTTTAACTGTATTGATAAGGAACTTACTAATATAATCAGTAAGGCTAGATTGCTTACACATCAATATAATTTCATAGCTACTGTAAAAGAGAAGGAAAATATTCTTAATGAATTATTAGAGAAAGTTGGCTCTAACGTGAAGATAGATACACCATTTTATTGTGATTATGGAAGGAATATATCTATAGGAGATAATGTCATTATTAATATTAATTGTACCTTTATAGATTGCAATAAAATAGAGATTGGCAATAATGTTTTAATTGCATCTAATGTTCAAATATATACAGCCACTCATCCGGTAAAGGTAGAAGAACGTTTGTTGAAAGATTGGAAAGAAAGTAGTGGACAAGCATTTTTTATTGTATAGGAAAGTATAAAAATCGCGCTTGCTGAAAGCGCGGTGTAGACTTGCATTAGGAAAATATATGTGGTAAATTGATGAAATGATTAAGAGTAAATTAAGAAGAATATTAGAGGAAAATTGGAATGAATTTTATAAAAGATATAAAAACAGAATTAGACCTAGTGTTATTGCAGAAGTAAAAAAAGTTATGAAATGCAAGGATATAAGTAATGGTTATATTGAATTAAAATGTAAGGAATGTGGCGAAATAAAGAAAGTTGGGTTCACTTGTAAAAGTAGATTTTGTACATCATGTGGAAAGGTTTATGTTGATAATTGGGTTAATGGAATGCTGGGAAAATTAATAAATGTAAAGCATAGACATATGGTATTTACAATACCAGAGGAACTTAGAAATTACTTCGGAAGAGAAAGAGATAGGCTGAAGTTACTTCCGCAATGTGCAGCTAAAGCTGTTACGAGTTGGATGTATAAGCAAAATAAAAAAGAAGAATTTATACCTGGAATTATAGCAGTTATACATACTTTTGGACGAGATTTAAAGTGGAATCCCCACGTCCACATGATGGTTACAGAAGGTGGAAAGGGCAAGCTAACTACCTGGAGAAATTTTAAATATTTTTCGTATGAAGCATTAAGAAAGAGATGGCAAAAAATATTATTAGATGAAATAATAAAAAGAGAAGGAAATAAAGATAGTTTTAAACGATTAAAGAACAAAATATATAAAAATAATAAAGATGGATTTTATGTTCATGCTAAAAATGAAATAAAATCAGCAAAGATAGCTGCAAAATATATTGGAAGATATGTTGGACGACCTGCGATAGCAGAATCAAGAATAATTGCGTATGATGGTGAAAGTGTAACATTTAAATATAAAAGACATGAAGACAATAAAGAAATAATAGAGAAAGTGTCAGTCTTTGAGTTTATAAAAAAAGTTATAATACATATACCAGACAAGAATTTTAAAATGGTGAGATATTTTGGACTGTATTCGAGGAGATGTAAGGATAAAGATCAATTTATCAAGATGATAGATAAGAAAATAATACAAATTAAGAAATCAATAGAAAAGTGGGAATATCGAATTCTTGCGTCTTTTGGGGTAGATCCATGCAAATGTTCTAAATGTGGTGGTAAGATGAGATTTAATGATATAGTGTATCCACGATACGGCTCGATGCGAGAATATTTTAAAGATAAATTTATAAGTGAAGGGAAAGAAAAATTAGAAAACATCCTGGAAATATATGCAATTGCAAAAGGAGTACTATATGGTAAAATAAAGCCGACAACAACATAGTTGGAGGGATGTTAAGTGAAAGATATAATACCATATAAATGTTTAAATTGTGGAATAACAGAAAATATACCTAGGGAGGTTGTAGAATACTTTGATGAGATGGATCAAAGTAATATAGATGAACCGCCTTGTTTTTCATGCGAAAAATGTGGCGGAGTTATGAGACCTAAAGAATACAATGGGGTATATGGCAAAAGTTATAAACTATAAGAAGAAAACCATAGAGGAACAGCAATCTCTATGGTTTTTAATTTAACTAATAATAATTTCTCCGAAGGAGCGTGTCGCAGACACTTTTGTTCGGACTTATGCTCTGTCAGTTAAGATTGAAGATAATGTTTGGGTTGGTGGAGGAGTTATTATTTTACCAGGAGTTACTATTGGAAAAAATAGTGTAATTGGAGCTGGAAGCGTAGTAACAAAGGATATACCTGAGAATTGTGTTGCAGTTGGGAATCCTTGCAGAGTAATTAAAAAACTTAGTGTGGAGGAGTAATAAATGATAAAGGCAATGATATTTGATTTAGATCAACTAAAAAGATTAAAACAAGATAAAATATTTAGAACAATTAAGGAATTTAAAGAGTTCATTTTTATGTGGTTTTAGGTAAATTTTTAAAGAGAGTCTTTTTACTTTTGATGCAACACCCGCGAAAATTCATATTGGACTTTTGCGGGCATTTTTGATTTTTAAGTTATAATATCCATGTTTACGTTTATACATTATAGAATAGAGTTAAGCAAGAAGATTTTATAGTCTTCGTATATTACATGAAATTGCTATCTTCTTCAACGAGTTGTTTACCGTGAGTGGTAAGTATATATTTTTTTTCACTACTTGGTGATTTTGATGTGTTGGTATCCTTAATCAAATTGCATTCTTCAAGATCCTTTATAGAAGCTTTTACTATTTTTAAATGTTTATTAGCAAACTTTGAGAGGATATCCGGTTGATTAAGAGTTTTATCTGGATAGAGTTCATATAAAATTTTCTTTGCATAATGTTTATGACTATCTTTAATTTTTTCATATAGCAATTGATAGAAAGTTAATTGTTTAGCACTCATTTAATACCTCAAATATAATAATTTTATTAAAGTATATGATTGGCTCTATTTATTATATTCATAATAAATAGTAAAGTTAAGTGATTTTTATTTAAAATAGAGAGAAGATGACTTTTCTATAATTGTGTGGTAAAATATAAAATATATGTATATTGGGAGGGGCTGAATAAATGGTAAGAAAGAGAATACTTTTAAGTTTACTAAGTCTACTAATAGCAGCTGGCAGTATTTCATTTGACGGAGTTAATGCAAGTGCAGCGACGGTAGATCAAAGTAAAACTGAAGGTTATATAGTTAATAATAAAGCGTATGTATATAATCCAGAACTTCAAATTGATTTAAAAGTAAGATCAACTCCAGATTTAAATGGAAGTATAGAAGGAAATTTATATAATTATGACAACGTTCAAATTTTAGGTACAGCACAGGGAAGCGGTATTGTATGGGATAAGATTATGTATAATAACAGCATTGGATATGTGAGTGATGCGTACATAAAACATTATACTTCTCCAACAGATAGTGTAATTAATGTTGCAAAAAATGTTAGCAAGCAGTTTGAGATTGGAAATTTAAATCAAGTTGCAAGAAATTTTGATGGACAAGGGTTATCTTTAGGATACCTTCAATGGTGTATAGGTCAAGGGACTTTGCAGCCGCTTCTTAATAGGATGGATAGGGAGTATAATGCTGAAATGAAGAGCATTTTTGGGACAAACTATGATGCTATTCATAACATGATACTTGATACTACAGAAAATCAACTTGCATGGGCAAAGTCTATTAATAATTCAGCAAATGCAATTTCACAGCCTTGGTATTCACAGTTAGTTAATTTATCTAATAATCAGCATTTTATAAACATTGAATTTGATGCTGAAGCATATAAAACTGAGCAGGCAATGATTATATGTGATAAGTATAATTTAAAAACAGTAAGGGGATTTGCTCTTGCTTTTGATATAGCAGTCCAGAATGGAGGTATAAGCCCAGAAGCCGCACAAATTATTGATGCAGCTCGTTCAAAAAATCCTAATATGGCTGAAAAAGATTTACTAAAGGTTATTGCAAATGCAGTGGCAGACACTTCGGTTACTAATAATGAAGATATCCGTTTAAGAAAGATGGCTATAGTTAATGGGTCAGGAACTGTTCATGGATTTATACTTGATTTAGATAAAAATTATGGATTAAGTGATAGTTATTGGAGATAAAAAAGAAGCGGTTATAAATTCAGTGAAAATTGAGGATCTTATTTTTATAAAATTTTACATGATATAAATAAGAAATGCAGAGAACGAAAGTAGCAGTTATCAATTTGTTTTGGAACTGCTACTTTTTTATAATAAAATAGCAAATTTTATTATAATGATGCATAAATATGGAATTGCTTTATGGATATCATTAACTTGGATGCACTATTTTGTATTATGATGTTTTATAAAAAATCAGCTAATAATTGATTTATTTAAATGTTTACACAAACATATAAAATTATAGATAAAAGATGAATTATTCAATTTTTATTTATTGTTATAGATGGTAATATTTAGATGTGCTAATTATATTAATAATTATGGGGGGAAAATTGTATGAATAAGAATTTTAAGAAGATAGCATCAATCATAATGACTGCAGCTATTGCTTCTACACTTATGATTGGCTGTGGAAATACTTCTACTCAGACAAGTGGAAGTGCATCATCAGGAAAGACAAAATTGACCTTATGGCATATTCAAACATCAACAGCAGCAGATGCAATAAAGGCTTCTGTAAAGAGGTTTATGGAAGCAAATCCTCAATATGATGTGGAAGTTGTTGATCAGGTTAATGACTCTTACAAACAAAAACTATCTATGGCAATGAGTTCCAATCAAACTCCAGATGTATTTATTCAATGGGGAGGATCAGGATTAATCGATTATGTTAATTCAGGAAAAATCGCAGATCTGACAGATTTTATGAACAAGGATAACTATAAAGATAAATTTATAGATGCAGGTATTCAGCAATCTTCATATAATGGCAAAATTTATGCTGTTCCTGTTGAAAACGTATCCGTTGCAGGATTTTTCTATAATAAAGATATTTTTGCAAAGTATGGTTTACAAGAACCAAAAACTATTGGAGACTTAGAAGCTGTCTGTGATAAGTTAAAAGCAAACGGAGTAACACCATTTGCATTAGCTAATGCTACAAAATGGACAGGATCAATGTACTTCATGTATTTGGCAACTCGATTTGGTGGTCTTGACCCATTAACAAACGCAGCATCAGGAAAGGGTTCTTTTGAAAATCCCGCATTTGAATATGCAGGAAATAAGATTCAAGACTGGGTTAAAAAAGGATACTTTATAGATGGATTTAATGGTATGGATGATGATAGTGGCCAAGCTAGACAAGCATTATATAAAGGTGATGCAGCTATGGATTTAATGGGATCATGGTTCACAGGTACAGTACTTGGTGAAAATCCAGACTTTATGAGTAAATTAGGATTCTTCCCATTCCCAGCATTAGAAGGTTCAACAGCTGACCAATCACTTTGCGCAGGAACTGTTGGAGATAATTTATATTCAATTTCAGAACAATGCAAAGATAAAGAGGGAGCTTTTAAATTAATTCAATCATTATTAGATGATCAAGCATTACAAGACCGTAAGAAATTAGGTAAAATTATTCCACTTAAATCTTTCAAGCCTGATGATGCTTTGACACAAAAAATCTTAGATACAGTTAATAGTGCCAAGGGAGTTCAATTATGGTATGACCAATACTTGCCAGCAGAAGTTGCAGAAGTACACAAGTCAACTTGCCAAGAGATATTTGGTTTAACTAAGACTCCTCAAGATTCAGATAAAGAATTACAGGCGGCTATGGATGCCTATAAAGCAAAAAATAAATAATTATAGCAACATAAATTAAGATTAAAGCTGTTGTAAAATAATATTTTCATAATATTGATTTTAAATCACAAAGATTAAAAAATATATGATGAATAAATTTTACAGCAGCTAAATTAATTATGAAAAGGAGAGAGACAGTATGCGGACACAAAATAGTAGTTTAGCTAAAAGGCGTGCTGCGTCAACAAGAAATGCAGCAATTATATTTCTTGTACCAGCATTTTTATTCCTAATAGTATATATAGCATATCCAATTGTATATTCTTTCAATTTAAGTTGCTATAACTGGAATGGATTTGCATCGAATAAGGCATTTGTAGGTTTAAATAACTGGAAAGAACTTTTAGGGGATGCAGTATTTAAAAAAGCTTTTTTAAATAATATAATCATTATGGTTTTATCTATAATTGTTCAATTGCCAATAGGTATGGCGCTTGCAACTTTTTTAGATTTTGGTGGAAAGAAGTTAAATGTGTTTAAAGTAATCTGGTTTATACCAATGCTAATGTCATCTGTTGCCATTGGTTATTTATTTAAATATGCCTTAGACGCAAGTTCTGGTATAGTAACTGGAATTTCTAAATTATTTGGAGGACACTCAATAGATTTATTAGGGAACCCTAAGACAGCATTATTAACTATTACTGTAGCAATATGCTGGCAGTTTATACCTTTTTATATGGTGTATTTCTTAGCTGGATATAGCAATATACCTGCAGATTTATATGAAGCAGCAATTATCGATGGTGCTAAAAAGAGTCAGTATTTTTGGAAGATAGCACTTCCACTTATGAAGCCTGCTATTAAGAGTGCAATAGTATTATCAATGGTTGGATCATTAAAGTATTTTGATCTTATATATGTTATGACAGGTGGAGGACCAGGTAATGCATCAGAACTTATGGCAACATATATGTATAAAAATGCCTTTTTATCTCAAAGAATGGGATATGGGTCTACAATTGCCTCAGGAATGTTTATTCTTATAACAATAATATCCTTAGTTACAATTAAGGCATTAAATAGAAAGGAAGAGATGTGATTATTATGAAGCAGGATTTATCAATAAAAAAAATATCTATAAAAGTTATCATTGGAATACTTGCAGTAGTCTGGCTTTTAATTACAATAGTTCCTTTTATATTTATGTTGCTCGCAGGATTTAAGCAGCAATTTGAAATGCTCATGGGAAGTGTATTTGATTTACCAAAAGGTTTGTATTTAAAGAATTTCATTGAAGTATTTAAGGGAAACATATTTATTTATTTAAAAAACAGTATATTAGTACTTATAGTTTCATTGGTAATTTTACTATTCTTAAGTGCATGTGCATCATATCCATTATCTAGGTTCAAATTTAAACTAAATAAACCAATTTATGGTATAATAGTAGCGTGTATGTCAGTACCAGTTCACGTAACACTTCTACCTATATTCCTAATGACTAATAAGATGGGTTTATATGATAGTCCTTGGGCGCTAATAGGTCCGTACGTAGCTTTTAATCTACCGATTTCAGTCTTTATATTAGTTACATTTATGCAGGCTATACCTAAGGAGTTAGAAGAAGCAGCTGAAATAGATGGATGTAGTAAATATAAGATATTCTATAATGTTATGTTGCCACTAGTAAAGCCAGGGCTTGCAACTTTGGCTATTTATAATGGTGTCGCTATATGGAATGAATTTAGTTTTGCTTTGGTTTTAACTCAGACATTGCCTAACAGAACATTACCTCTTGCTATTTGGGAATATCAAGGACAATATACAATGAATGTTCCAATGATCATGTCAGTGCTTACTATTTCTATGTTACCAATGATCATAGCATTTATTTTTGGACAAGATAAATTGATAAAAGGTATGATGGCAGGGGCAGTTAAAGGGTAAAAATATCATAATAAACATAGGAAGTATTATTTCTGATATACAAAATATTTATAAAAAGGAATAACAATATGTATAAAGGGTTAAGAGAAATAATAAATAAACTTTCTAGAATGAAATTTAACCAAAAGATAACTATATTCTTTATTTCAGCAGTTTTAATTACCAATAGCTTTGTAATTTTTGCAGTTTATCAGTTAGCGGGAAAAGAAATTACGGGAAAATCCAGTAGATTAGTGCAGGGACAGTTTGAAACTGTAACAGATATTTTAAATATAACCTTAAAGAACATTATTGGAACATCAAATATAATTACAGGAGATGATCGTGTAAAAGAATTTTTAATGAATAATAGGCTGACTTCAAAAAATTATAATAAGGATACAAGTGATGCTTATTCTTCAATACGATATTCTCTAGATTCAAACCGCTATATAGATTATATTGCATTAGTAAAATTTGATGGGCCAGAATTAATATATGTAGGAGAGACGTGGACAAGTAATGATTTTAGAACTCAGACCTTAAAAGATTATCAGGATGCAGTGGACACTAATTTTGGTAATTTAAAAATAAGCATGAAGAGAAAAGTGTTTTATCCAGATCAGTATGTTCTAAATGTCTATCAACCTATTAATGATAAATACAATTTTAATAAATACACTGGATTTTTAGTTATAGGAATTGGAGAAAAAAATATTAAAGAGTTCTATTCTAATTTAGATAAGGGGTTAAAAATACAAACGTATTTAACAGATAAGGATGGAATTATAATATCAAATGAAGATAAATCCCTAATTGGAACTGAAAGCCTTTATAAGGATGTACTGCATGGAAAGAGTGGACAGCAAAAAATAGGAAATAAGATGATTATCTATGAAAAACTCGATAATTGGGATTGGTATATGGTAGGAGAGATACCGAGGGAATCAATGCTGAAAGATACTAATACGGTGATATTTATAATAATAATATTGGTATTAGGAGCTGGGGTATTAATAAGTATAGCTTGTTATAAACTCAGTAATAATTTATATAAACCTATGGATACTATTGTAAAGAAAATGAGAGAGGTGTCTATGGGAAATCTTGAAGTTAGAATGGAACAAAAATATGAAGGTAAAGATTTTAAACAATTGGCAAACGGCTTTAATATTATGATTGAAGAAATTAATATACTTATGTATAGGATAAAAAAAGAGCAGTCAGAGATTAAGCAGATAGAATTAAACAGATTACAATCTCAGATTAAACCTCATTTTTTATATAATACTTTAGAGTGTATACATTGGCAGGCTTTATTAGATGGAAATAAGAATGTATCAAGAATGGTAAAAGCTTTGGCTAATTTTTATCGATTGTGTTTAAGCAAGGGAAAAGATATTATATCTCTTTCTCAGGAATTAGCTAATGTAGAGAATTATCTGATTATTCAGAATATGAGATATGGCGATATTGCTGAGTGTGAAATAAGTATAGATGATACATTTAAAAACGTATTAATACCTAAACTTACCCTGCAGCCATTAATAGAAAATTCTATTTATCATGGAATACGAGTTAAGGATGGATATAAAGGAAAGATATTTGTGAGTGCAAAGGAAGAAGGAGATAAGATAATAATATCAGTTGCTGATAATGGAGTGGGAATGGAGCAGGAACAAATTGATGAAGTAAATAATTCTATATCAATATTTGATGAGAAGACAGGCTATGGATTGAGAAATGTCCATAAGAGAATAGAAATATTGTTTGGCAGCGGGTATGGTTTATATTATAGAAAAAATGAATATGGTGGAATTACAGTAGATGTTCTATTACCTAAAGGTAAAGGAGAGAATAATTAATGTATAAGGCTATAGTTGTGGATGATGAAGAGATGATTCGAAAAGGGATATGTAACGTTATTCCCTGGGAAAAGCTCAAAATTAATAATGTGAAAATGGCATCCTCTGGATTTGAAGCTTTAAATATTATGGAAAAAGAAACCTTTGATATTATGATTACAGACATATGTATGACTGAGATGAGCGGATTATCTTTAGTTGAAAAAATTAATTTGTTAAATCCAAAACTTAAAGTAATAGTACTAACAGGATATGATAATTTTGAATATGCTCAAAAATGCTGCAGGATGAAGGTTGAGGATTATCTTTTAAAACCAGTAGATGAGATAGAACTTGAAAATGCTATTGAGAGATTAATTGAAAATTTAGAGAATGAAAAAAGAGTAATTCATAAGCAGAAGATAAACAGGAGGATACAAGGAGTAACTGAACAATTAAAGCTTGAGCAGATAATGCAGAATTTACTTTATGATCTAACTAAAACTAATCAGATTAGTACAGTATTAGAAGAGTATTCCTATGATAAAGATGAAATGCTGCAAATTGCATTGTTATGTCCAGTTATAGATGATAATTTAGCATGGAAACAGCACTTTGAATTATTAAATTTATCTATTAAAAACACCTGTATTGAATTGTTTGACTCCCCAAAAGAAGGAATTACGTTTGAGGATAAAAATAAAAATGTAATAATTGCTATATTTGTACGAGAAGAGTTAGAAGAGGTAACTCGGAGAATACAACATTTAATCACGTATTTAAAAAATGAATATGATATCAATCAAAAAGTAATTTTAGGCAGTGTTGTATGTGGATTCAATAAGATAAATATTTCATATAATGATGCGTATGTGTTACTTAATAATAGGAGCTCTTATGATGGAATTATTACAGAAGAGCACATGGAATTACATTTAAGCTTGTTTAACGAGAGGGTACAGGGGCTTCGCAAAAATATGATAGATAATATAGATAATTTAGAAAAGGTGATGGAAATCTATGAGACTTATACAGAAATAATAGAATTTTATAATCTGTCTACTTCATTAGTGAAGAAAACATGTTTTGACATTGGTGGAGGAGTATATTTTGCCTATATGATGGAAAAAGGAGAAGTATCAGCAGATAATAAGTTAAATTCTTTATTAATCTCCCTTCAAAGTTGTAATAGAGATGATGCAGTTAAAATAACTAGAGATTTTATAGTGCAGATGCTCCAAACTGACATTGGAGAAAGCCATGAAATTATAAGAAAAGCAAAGCTGTATATTAAAGAGCATTTAAATGAAGATATTTCAGTTTATAGTATTGCAGAAATGCTTTATTTGACTCCAACTTACTTCTCAAAACTATTTAAGCAAAGCACAGGGGAAGGCTGCAATAACTATATTATTCGTAAGCGAATACAAAAAGCAAAATCATTATTAGAGACCACTAGTATGAAGACTGGGAAAATAGCTACTTTAGTAGGATATAGGGATACAAATTATTTCTCTTTAGCCTTTAAAAAGCAAACAGGAATGTCTCCAACTGAATTTAGGGAAAATGGAGGTAATTAATATGCAGAGTGGAATTTTAATTTCAACGACTCAGCAAGAAAATTTAGTAAGCAGTAAAGTATGTGCAGGAGCTGAAAAATTATATCATGTCTTAAAACTAGATGGACAATCATATCAGACTATGGAAGGGTTTGGTGGATGTTTTAATGAGCTTGGATATATAGCTTTAAATAAAATCTCTACACAAAAGAAGGAAGAAGTGCTAAGAAATTTATTTGGAGTAGAAGAGTGTAATTTTACTTATTGCAGACTACCCATTGGCGCAAATGATTATTCAGCAAACTGGTATAGTCTAAATGAGGCCCAAGGCGATTATGAAATGAGAAATTTTAGTATAGAAAGGGATAAGGAATATTTAATTCCTTATATTAAAGATGCAGAAAAATATAGC
The DNA here is from genome assembly GCF_000230835.1 of Clostridium sp. DL-VIII. Lineage (NCBI taxonomy): Bacteria > Bacillati > Bacillota > Clostridia > Eubacteriales > Clostridiaceae > Clostridium > Clostridium sp. DL-VIII. The sequence goes on along the minus strand of NZ_CM001240.1, from coordinate 4,702,996 downwards.
GGAAAGCTTAATTTATTTGCATCTCCATGGAGTCCACCAACGTGGATGAAATCTCCTCCTGTATATAACTTTGGAACTTTAATATGGGAAGAAAAAAATTTAAAGGCATATGCTCTTTATTTTAAGAGATTCATTGAGGAATATGAAAAGGAAGGTATTAAAATTAATCAAGTTCATATACAAAATGAACCAATAGCAGATCAAAAATTTCCTTCTTGTGTTTGGTCAGGGAAAGAATTACGTGATTTTGTGAAAAATTACATTGGACCATTATTTGAAAAAAGTAAAATGGATACAGAAATATGGCTTGGAACATTGAATTCACCTTATGATGATTATGGAGACAGTAACTGGCAGTTTGGCCAATATAATAATTTTGCGAATACTGTACTAAGTGATAAGGAAGCTAAAAAATATATAAGTGGTGTTGGATATCAATGGGGGGGAAAGCATGCCTTGCTGCAAACCAAAGTGGCATATCCAGAAATGAAGTTGATACAAACAGAAAGTGAATGTGGAGATGGGAAAAACAGCTTTGAATATGCTGAATATGTATTTAATTTGATATGGACATACTTAATAAATGGAGCGTGTGCGTATACTTATTGGAATATGGTACTTGAAGAAGGAGGAGGCAGTACCTGGGGATGGAATCAGAATTCTTTAATTACAGTGAAGGATAATAAGGAAATTAAATATAATCCAGAATATTACTTAATGAGGCACTTTTCAAAATATATAAAGCAAGGAGCAATTATGAAGGGATTAAAAGGAGACTATGCTGGAAATGCTCTAGCTTTTGAAAATCCAGATGGGAGCATCATATTAGAAATATTAAATCCTTTTGATGATATTCAGGAAGTAACTTTTAATATTAAAGGTATAAATTATAACTTTAATATGAAAGCACATTCGTTCAATACCTTAATAATAGATGGTTGATTTATTTTTGAAGATATAAAGAACAGCAAATTATAAAAATATATTGTTTAGAAATACCTAGAGAAAGTTTAGGTATTTCTTTTTTGTTTTTCAAAAAAGAAAGTAAATACATGTACTGTAAAAAATTCTTGGAGTAATACAATTCATCTATAGTTTTTATATTACAAAAGATAACTTAATAAATTCTTCATAAATTTAGTAAATAGTTCTTAAATTTTTATTATTAAAATTTAATCATACCAACAATGGGAATGAGGAGGGATTTAATGAAGTGTTTGATTATAGTACCAGCTTATAATGAAGAAAAAAATATATATAATGTAGTAGCTTCTATAAAAAACAATAACATGCATGCAGATATTATAGTTATAAATGATGGTTCTAAAGATAATACGTATTTGGAAGCTAAAAAAGCAGGGGCAAAAGTCATAAATTTAAATGAAAATTTAGGAATAGGAGGAGCAGTTCAAACTGGTTATATTTACGCATTAAAAAAAGATTATGATGTGGCTGTGCAAATAGATGGAGATGGACAGCATGATCCTAGAGAATTGAAAAAACTAATTGAACAAATGGAGGAAAATGATTTTGACATGGTTATAGGTTCAAGGTTTGTTGAAAAAACAAATTATATACCAAGTATATTTAGAGCAGTAGGTATAAAGTATTTTTCTAAATTAGTTTCTATATTATGTAAGAATAATTATTATGATACTACTTCAGGTTACAGAATAATAAATCAAAAGGGAATAAGACTTTTTGCGAAATATTATCCAAAGGATTATCCAGAAGTAGAAACTATAGTATATGCATACAAAAATGGGCTCACGATTAAAGAGATTGGTGTAAATATGAGGCAGAGAAATAAAGGAAAATCATCTATAACATTTAATAAGTCAATCTATTACATGATTAAAGTTACAATAGCAACATTAATGGTGGCTCAGAAACAAGTTTATTTGAATAATAATTTTGAAAAGGAGATGAGATCATGAGTTTAGTGGAAATTTTGTTTATAATATTATCCTTTATAACAGCATATTCAATTATGCAAATAGTTGAGATTAAGAAAAAGCTAGTTAGATTAGTTCAAGAAAATGCTGTTATATGGCAATTTATAAAGGAGCATGAATACAAATGATATATATTTTATTGTTCATAAACATTATAATGCTGGTTTGTGGTCAAATATTATGGAAGTTTGGAGTAAATAAAAGCAATTTTGATTTTTCTATACATGAAATTATTAATATAATTTTTAATCTATACATATTGGGTGGAGGAATTGTTTATGTGTTTGCCACAGGAATTTGGATTTATATATTATCAAAAGAAGAACTCAGCAGAATATATCCTTTCCAAAGTTTATGTTATGTAATTGGAATATTAGCTGGAGTTTTAATATTTAAGGAAAGCTTTACACCTAGTAAAGGTTTAGGGGCATTATTTATTATTATGGGAGCATTTATTATTGCTGGTAAATAGTATCAAGCTTAGATAACATCTAATGATTACAGGGTAAAACAATATTAATGAGAAAGGAAGAAATGATGATTCATGTGTTTAAGGAAGACAAAAAGATTAAATTAGGACTTATATTAGTAGAAATATTGTTTATAGTAATAGCATCAATTTCAAGTTTTAAATATGGAAATTCAACACTTCTCGGAAGTTTAGAACAATTTGATAATGATGATGTTAAATATATAAGAAGTGCTTGGAATTTAGTACAAAGTGGGATATTTTCATATGAAAATGTAAGCAAGTCCACAGTATACATAATGCCAGGGCTCACACTTATATTATCACCTTTTGTAATATTATTCGGTAAATTCCAAGCAATTATGGCATTTAGGATATTTCAAATTGTTTTGCAGGCTGGCAGTTTAAATTTAATATTTTTGATAGGAAGAAAGGTTTTTAATAAAAAGGCAGCTTTGGCAGCTTGTATTATCGATTCAATTTATATAGTTGAGATATATGCAGCAAATCTTATACTTATGGAGACTGTATTTAAGTTTATATTTTTACTTCTTGTATATTTGAGCATTGTAGCACTAGAAACTAAGAAAACAAAACATTATGTACAAGCAGGCATAGTTTGGAGTTTTGGGTGTTTGTTTAAACCTACAATAGCAGCTTATCTAATAGTTATATTTATTGTTTGGATTAAAAATAGGTATAAGGTGAAAGAAATGGTTAAGTATGCTAGTATAGTAATATGTATATTTTGTATAATAATGTCATCCTGGTGGATAAGGAACTATAAAGATTTTAATATGTTTATACCATTTACTAAGTCTAGTGGAAACCCTTTTTTGCAAGGAACTTTCATTAATTATGATCAAAGTAACGGATGGGGTGTAGAGTATAGGCACAGTGAAAATTTTATACAAAGCAACGAATACGAAATAGAAGCAGGAATGGAAAGATTAGAGAAATATGGAGTACAAGAACCTCTAAAATTTATTTATTGGTACACCATTGGAAAGACTTTATATTTTTGGTATGAACCATTTTACTGGTACGAAATTTTAGGGATTACCTATAAGTGGGCATTCTTAGAACATTATCTTATATTAATAACAGCTGTTATTAGCATTATTAATACTGTTAGATCACAAAAGTGGAATTTAGGAAAGCAGGTAATTGCATTAAGTATAATAGTGATGAATTTAGTATACTTACCATACTATACATGCAGCAGATATGCATATCCGCTTATGCCTTTAGTGATTATTTTTTCGAGTGATTATGTGTTGAAGTTTGTAAGTTTAAAGGCAGGGAGTAAAAAATGGAAAAGAAGCAATCAATATTAGTGGTAGATGATGAAAAAGATATTAGAGAAGTTATTGAAATTTATTTAGTTAATGAAGGCTTTGAGGTTATTACAGCATGTGATGGATTAGAAGCTTTAGAAAAATTAGAGAATACTAATCTAGATTTGATAATTTTAGATATAATGATGCCTAAATTAGATGGCATTAGGACATGCTTAAAAATAAGAGAAGAAAAGAAGATGCCTATAATAATGCTATCAGCTAAAGGTGAAGATAGTGATAAGATTTTAGGCTTAAATATAGGTGCGGATGATTATGTTGTAAAGCCATTTAATCCTTTAGAGCTCGTGGCTAGGGTGAAATCTCAGATAAGAAGAAACACAAGTTTTAATGAGCCAAGGGAAGAAAACAGCGATGAGATATGTGTAGATGGACTTGTTATAAATAGAGCTACAAGGGAAGTCTTTGTAGATGACAAGTTTGTCAGGTTAACTCCAAGGGAATTTGATATATTAACAGTTTTAGCATTAAATCTTGGGAGGGTTTTAAGTACGGAGCAGATATATGAAAAAGTGTGGGATGAACCTTTTTTTAATTCTGATAATACTGTAGCTGTTCATATAAGAAATATAAGAGAAAAGATAGAGATTAATCCTAAAGAACCTAGATATATAAAATTAGTATGGGGTGTAGGGTATAAGATTGATAAACAATAAAATAAATAGACTAGACATATGTAGGATTTCTTTTAAATATGTTTAAGCAGTAGGAGTGGATCAGTTGAAAAAAAAGATGATAAGAAGTTTACATAGTTTGAATATAAAATTTACATTAATGAATATACTTAGTTTTTTTATAATAGCAGGTGGAATTGGTGGAATTATATATTCGATTTATATAAATAGTCCAGCTGGAGATATTAATGATTTTAACAGTGCTTTTGTTGATACAGAGAAATTTGTAAATCGAAATGATGATTCCAGCGAGGAATATTTGAACAATGTTGCAAGGTTATATAATGTAAATGCTGCTGTTATAGATATTGAAGGAAAAATATTATTAAAATCTAATAATGTCACTGAAGATAGATTTGATATGGATAAATTATACGGGTGGTTTCAAAGAAAATATGAAGATGAAAATTTTTATCAGATTTATGATATTACAATAGATAATAAACCTGAAAAATTGCTTATATATAGAAAGTATAAGCAATGGTATAAAGGATTAGATGATACTGAAATGTTCTGGATTTTATTGGCACCTATTATTGCAGCAATGATTTTAATGTTCTTTTTAATAAATAGAAAAGTAAAGTACATTAAAACAATGGCAAAAGGAGCTGAGGAATTTTCAAGTGGAAACTTAGATTATAGAATAAAGAGAAAAGGCAATGATGAACTAGGATTTCTAGCTCAAAGCATGAATGATATGGCTGAAAAACTTAAGGAAAATATGGAAAAGGAAAGGGCTCAGGAAAAGTTTAAAAGTGAACTGATAACTAATGTTTCTCATGATTTAAGAACTCCATTAACGTCGCTTATAGCCTACTTACAGCTTACGGGAGATGAAAAAACTTCACAGGGAAATAAAGAAAAGTACACTGATATATCCATAGAAAAAGCTTATAAGTTAAAGCAGCTTATTGAGGATTTATTTGAATATTCAAAGTTGGAATCCGGTGGGATATCCTTAAATAAAAGCGAAGTGAATGTAGTTGAGATATTAGAACAAAGCATTGGAGAATTATTTATAGAAGCCCAAAAGAAAAATATGAATTTTAAGAAAGAATTTAAAATGTCTAAAGTGATTTTGAATGTTGATTCTAGTAAATTAGGAAGGGTTTTCGAAAATTTATTATCAAATGCAGTTAAGTATGGAATTGAAGGTACAGATATATATGTAAATTCAATTGATTGTAATGAATACGCAACTATTGCATTTAAAAATGAAATGGCGAGCGAAATTTCTGGAGATATATTAATGATTTTTGATAGATTTTATAGAGGTGATAAATCTAGAAATTCTAAAGTAAGTGGTTCAGGGTTAGGTTTGGCTATTTCAAAGAATATAGTAGAAATGCACAATGGTGAAATTTGGGCAGAGTGTAATAGTAATACGTTTGAGATTTATGTGAAGATTTATAAAAGCTAAAAAGTCGTAAGAAAAAGCACTAAAAACCTTATTTATCATTAATTATTAAACCAGCGAAAATCTAAAGTTTAGGTTTTTGATGGTTATTTTTTATTAATGGCCTATTTGCATTAAAACAACTTAAGTAATAAGAAAAATAAGAAAAAAAATTTAGAATTTTCAAACAAAAGAATAAAATAGCAATATTTTATGCTATAATGTTTGCTGTAAATTTAATTTTTTATATAAAATTTTAAAATAATTATATTGGATTAATAGCTGATTATGAAAAATTACAAAATGTTTGTAAGGTGATATTATTTCTGTACAAGTAAACATTTTAATGAATTTTATATAATTAGAAATTTCAAATTTCTTAATCTAATATAGAAAATTTCATTGATATTCATTCTATTTTTAGGAATGAAAGAGGGAAAATTTTAAATTATAAATTATTGAAAGGGGCTATTATAATGAAAAAAATCGGATTAGCAATTCAAATTCTTATTGGGCTTATACTTGGTATTATAGTAGGAGCTATGTTCTACGGTAATCCAGCTGTAGCATCATATTTACAACCATTTGGGGATATTTTTATCCGCTTAATTAAAATGATTGTAGTTCCAATAGTATTTTCATCGCTTGTTGTTGGTGTAGCAGGCGTTGGGGACATCAAGCAGGTAGGTAAAATAGGAGGAAAAACAATACTCTATTTTGAGTTAGTAACAACTGTTGCTATTATAATAGGTTTAGTGATAGCTAATTTAGCACATCCAGGAACTGGTATAAATATTGAGCAGCTTTCAACAGTAAGTATTGATTCGTATATGAATACGGCAAATGATGCATCTAAGCATAGTTTTATTAGCACTTTTGTAAATATTGTTCCAACTAACATTTTTGATTCACTTGCGAAGGGAGATTTACTTCCAGTTATATTCTTCTCAGTTATGTTTGGTTTGGGTGTTGCTTCAATTGGAGAAAAAGGAAAACCAGTTCTTTCTTTTTTTCAAGGTGTAGCTGATGCGATGTTTTGGGTAACAAATCAGATAATGAAACTTGCTCCACTTGGAGTATTTGGATTAATAGGGGTAACTGTTTCTAAGTTTGGAGTAGCATCTTTGATTCCATTAGGAAAATTAATCATTACTGTTTATGTAGCAATGATTCTTTTTGTATTTATTGTTCTTGGTTCTGTTGCAAAAATATCTGGGACAAGCATTGTAAAACTTATAAGAATTTTAAAGGATGAACTTATTCTTGCCTATACTACAGCAAGTTCTGAAGCAGTTTTACCAAAACTTATGGAGAAGATGGAGAAGTTTGGATGTCCAAAGGCGATTGCATCATTTGTTGTGCCGACAGGATACTCGTTTAACTTGGATGGATCTACATTATATCAGGCTATTGCAGCACTTTTTATAGCACAAATATATGGAATACATTTACCGATAGCTACTCAAATAAACCTAGTACTTGTATTAATGCTTACTTCAAAAGGTATGGCAGGAGTTCCTGGTGCATCCTTTGTAGTATTATTAGCTACTGTTGGTTCGGTAGGAATACCAGTAGAAGGTGTAGCTTTCATTGCAGGAATAGATCGTATTCTTGATATGGCAAGAACTGCCGTTAATGTAATTGGAAACTCATTAGCTGTTGTTGTTATATCTAAATGGGAAAGAAAATATAATAAGAAAGAGGCAGAAGAATATTTTGTATCTATTCAAAAGACAGCATAAATGAAATAGGAAATATTCAGAGTAACCATAATTTAAATAGGTTAAAATAAATTTAATTAACAAGAATTGGGAAATGCATATATAACTTAGCTTGTTGAGTTTATTTTTTAATATTAATGAAAAAGTGAAAACAGGGTATCTATAAATTAAAGTAGATATCCTGTTTGTTTTATATAAAGAATTTTATTATGAAATTTTTTTTCTTCTGTTTTTTCGCTGATCTAGAAAAAGAGACCAAATCATAGGACACCTTATAAATATAGTTAAGCTTCTGCTTATAAGCTGAGAAGAGAACATTATAAGGTAAGAAACACCGGCATTATTAAGTACCACAAATTCAGAAGTAGATATTAGCGAGTGCCTTAGTATATAGCGTATAGGGATTGTGAAGAATAATACTATTGCGGCAGCTATTCCCCCTTGCTGATATAAAATTCCATCTTCTCCAGTAAATATTTTTGTTACCATGCCTGACGCTATTCCAGATATCAATCCTATTGAAGCAAGAAGAAATAAAGGTGCAGCTTCTTTATATATAATATCAGGACTTAGATTAGCCATTGCGTTAAAAGTAAGATATAAAAATATTATAGGTAATATTACATATTTCTTTGGCTTAACAGGTCTTAATATAATTTGCTTGTATATAGTATATGCCAGCAATAAAATAACTACAAATAACTGGGATAAATTTTGTGTTTGTAAATAATTCATATCTTTCACCTACTTAATTTTTTTCTATGGATAAATCTTAATACATAATAAGTTATATTTGTAGTTACTTAAGTTATAAAAAATATATTACTTAAGTCATATATTGCTCAATATATATACAATGATATAATTTGAAAATAAGAGGATATTTAAATTTAATTTTCTTTAAATATTATTTATCAGTGATCTTGTCGAGATTAAAATTGAGCATAATTGAATTTTTTATTCTCTTTAATATATTTAAAATGAGGTCGTAAAAATGTCTTTGTCAAAAAAATACTTAATAGTTTTGAAATACTGTTTATTTATATCTATATTTATTCTTCCTATAGCAATAGAATTTTTCCTATGGTATTATTGCTAAGCTTAGGTATTATACTAACGATAAATGATTATATAAGAACGACGAAGTTAGTTAATAATTTGAATTTTACATACTATTTATCATTATTTTTGACTATTTGTGGAGTTATGTTAATAGCATATTTCATAAATGGAATAGGTATTAGTATCTATGTATTTTTTTCATTAGTAGAGCTTTTGGGAATAAAAGCAAAAAAAATAAAAATTTTAATTCTAGTGCATATGTTGTTATTTCTGACAATATTAATTCTTCAATTAGGGGTACCTAATACTGTGGATAAGTTATCAAAGTTAGGTATTAGTCTTCTAAATTATTTTGCAGTAGCCAGCATAGCATATTCTATAAAAGCTGTCAGAAGAGAAAAAGAAGAAGTAAATAAATTAAATGAGGAATTGAAACATACAAACATAAGACTTCACCAATATATATTAGAAGTAGAAGAATTAACAGCTTCAAAAGAGAGAAACATGATGGCCCAGGAACTTCATGATTCAGTAGGTCATTCACTAATGGCTTTAACTATGCACCTAGAGTTTGCAAGAAAGATTTGTGATGCACAGCCTGATAAGGTGAAAGAGGTATTAATTAAATCTGAAGAAATCGCAAAATCAAGTATTTCAAACTTAAGAAAAGCAGTGAGCCTACTTAAGAAAGAACGAGAAATTACGCATTTCAATGATTCAATTAAAGAAATAATTAATAATTTTCATATGCTTAATAATATAAAAATAAATTTTAAAACTATTGAGAATATAGATAAGTTAAGTTCGGCTACTAAGAACTCCATGTATTTAACGGTTAAAGAATTCATAACTAATAGTATAAAACATGGAAAAGCAACGGAAATCAATATCAACATTATAAAAGAAACTAAAAATATAAAGCTTGTTTTAAGTAATAATGGAATGAGATGCAAGGAAATCAGAAAATCAAATGGCTTAATAGGAATTGAAAATAGAATAGCTTCATTGAATGGATTAGTAGAATATTTTAGTGATGAAATCACAGGCTTTGGTATAAATATAAGCATCCCAATTTTTATGGAGGAAATATAATATATGATTAATGTTATATTAGTAGATGATCAGGAAATAGTACGACAAGGTTTAAAGATGATTTTAAGTTTATATGAGGAAATAAACTTAATTGGAGAAGCGGAAAATGGAGAACAATTAATTAAACTGTTGGAAAAGTTAAATGCAGAGGTTATTCTTATGGATGTGAGAATGCCAATAATGGATGGAGTGGAAGCAGTTAAAACTGTTAAAGAAAAGTATGAAAATATAAAAGTTATAATTCTTACAACTTTTAATGAGGATGAATATATATTTAAGGCTATTGAAAATGGAGCTGACGGCTACCTTTTAAAAGATGCAGGCTCTGAAGATATAATTAAAGCTATAAAGGCAGTTTATAATGGAGATATGCTCTTTGATCCAGGGGTAACAGTAAAAATAGTTAAGGCTTTTAATTCGATTAACAATGAAAAGCAAGACAAAGTTGAGAAGAATAATGATAAATTAGAGTTACTTACAGCAAGAGAGAAGGAAGTTGCAAAATTAATTGCAACTGGTAAAAGCAATAAAGAGATTTGTAATCTTCTTTTTTTAACAGAAGGAACTGTAAAAAATTATGTCACAAGAATACTTGAAAAAATAGAATTAAATAGTAGAACTGAATTAGCTGTGTTCATAAGCAAAGGAGATGTATAGAAGAAAGTATATAGACAACTAATCATACTCAAAATAGTTGTTAATAAAATATAAGTTTTTCAGATATAAGCTAGCTTAGATTAATATTAAGCTAGTTTTTATTTACTTAATATAAAATTATCAGGTAGCAATATAGGAGAATATTATCAATGTCAGCTATGCTTTAAGATGAAAAGTGAATAATAAGCAGTTTATTGTGAAAAAGTATTTCTATGTCATAAAAAATCTAATTACGCTATTGAAATTAGAAATACATAGGGAGACTATAAGATGAAAGCTTTAAAAGAAAACAGAAACTTATTAATTTTAGGAATTCTATTCTTAGGGTGGACTTTCGGAAACCTTGATAAAACAGCGATTAATGTGGCAGCAACATCTATTTCTGAAGAGTTTGGATTAAATACCAGTCAAATAGGATTTATGATGAGTAGTTCATTTATTAGCTACTCTTTTATGAGTCTTATTGGAGGATACCTTGCAGATAAGTTTGGATCAAAGAAAATAGTTACTACTATTATGGTATTGTGGTCAGTGTTTACGTGTTTTACTGGAGCAGCTTGGTCATTTACTTCACTTGTTGCAATTCGCTTTATATTTGGAGCTTGTGAAGGTGGATTTCCTTCCGCAAGTTCAGTGACTATTGCAGAACTTTTTCCTAAAGAAAAACGTGCTAGAGCTAAATCTTTTTTAATATCAGCATGGGCTATTGGATGTGCATTTGGAACATTTGTTGTCTCTGAGTTAACAGCTAGCAGAGGATGGAGGAGTTCATTTTATTTGTTTGGTATATGTGGCTTAATAATTTCAGCAGCATTTTTTATAGTATTCAGAAACAATAATCATGAAGGTGAAAAAACTACAAAAGAAATTGCAAAAAAAGCACCTTTAAAAGAAGTTATGAAGATTCAGCTTGTTTGGAAACTTGCCATGATGCAGTTTAGTATTGGTGTTTTTATGTGGGGAATGACTTCTTGGATGCCTTCGTACTGGATAAATGTTAGGCAGCTAGATGTAGTTACTATGGGAAAACTTTCAGCTATACCGTGGCTTATAACTTTTTTGTTCATGAATTTTAGCGGCTGGCTTCTAGATAAATTAATGTCAGGTAGAGAGAGAGTATTTTTATGTATAGCATTTGCAATAATAGGAGGTTTTACTTATCTTATGTATACTGCAGGTACCGTTCTCTTAGCTCTTTTTTATTTAACTATAACGACAGTAGCTGTAGGGATATCCTCTACAGCAATCTTCGTTATACCACTAAAATATATGGAGCAGGAATTCATAGGAACAGCAACAGGTATCTTTGATTTTGGACAGCAATTAGCAGGAATTATCTCACCATCAATTATGGGCTATATGATAACAAAGTTTAATGGATCTTATAATGGAGTTTTTTTATTTGTAATTTTTACAGTGTCTATATCGTTTATTATATCATTATCAATTAGAACTAATAAATATGCTGAGAGAAAAGAATAAAACAATGAGAACAATACATAAAAGAAGTAATATTAAAAACCATGGAGAACAGCAAAGCTCTGTGGTTTTAATTATTTGTTATCTCTATGTGACGATTTTATTTATATAAATGAGAGTAATGTGATATTATATTAAAAAAATTCTGGTATTTTCAAGTAAATAAACGATTTCAATAGATAATCAGAGCAAAAGTGACGAAAGTTTAAAAATATAACTACATACACCATCATATGGATTATTATGACAGAAAAAGGAGCGGTTTGAACTTGAAAAGTATACCAATGAAGTATACAATTAAACTATACGGTTTAGGTATACAATTTAGATGAATGATTCAATATATGGAATATAAAGCAAAAAAATAATTGGTAAGCTAGATTGCTTTGAAGAATTTTGCTCATATAATGAGAGTATTTTGGATATTTATAATATGTAATAAAAAAACCGTATTATTAAAGGGAGGTGCATTTATGTTTTTTAAGACTACTGAACAACATGAGAATTTGAGAACAAAAATTAGAGAATTTGCTGAAGAGGAAATTAAACCTATTGCATTTATGTTGGATCAAGAAAACAAATTCCCTTCAGAAATAGTTCAAAAGTTAGCACAAATGGGTGTGATGGGAATTCCGTATTCTAAAGAGTACGGCGGAGCAGGTTTAGATGTATTAAGTTATGCAATTGCAGTGGAGGAGTTATCAAGAGTTGATGGTGGAACAGGAGTAGTTCTTTCAGCTCATACGTCTTTAGGAACATATCCAATTGCTGCATATGGAACTGAGGAGCAGAAGCAAAAGTATTTAGTTCCTCTTGCAAAGGGAGAAAAGCTTGGGGCATTTGGTCTTACAGAAGAAAATGCGGGCAGTGATGCTGGAGGAACAGAAACCACTGCAGTTTTGGAGGGAGATCATTACATTTTAAATGGTGAAAAAATTTTTATAACAAATGGTGGTGAAGCAGATATTTATGTTGTATTTGCAGTTACAACACCGAATATTGGTACTCGAGGTATAAGTGCCTTTATTGTTGAAAAAGGTTCAGAAGGTTTTAGCTTTGGTAAACATTACGATAAGATGGGAATTCGTTCATCGGCAACAGCAGAGCTCATTTTCAATGACGTAAAAGTTCCTAAGGAAAATTTATTAGGTAAAGAAGGAGATGGCTTTAAAATTGCCATGTCCACATTGGATGGGGGACGTATTGGTATAGCATCTCAAGCACTTGGAATTGCTCAAGGTGCTTATGAAAATGCCTTAGAGTATTCGAAGGAAAGAATTCAATTTGGGAAACCAATATGCCAGCAGCAAATTATATCTTTTAAATTAGCAGATATGGCAACAAAGCTTAGAGCAGCTAGATTACTAATTTATAGTGCCGCAGAGTTAAAAGAAAATCATGAAGCTTATAGCATGGAATCAGCTATGGCAAAACAATATGCTTCAGATGTATGTCTTGAGATTGTTAATGATGCCCTTCAAATATTTGGAGGAAGCGGATACCTTAAAGGCATGGAAGTTGAACGTGCTTACAGGGATGCGAAAATTTGTACAATATATGAAGGAACTAATGAAATTCAACGTGTTGTTATAGCAGCTCATATCATAGGAAAGATGCCAAAGAATGAGCAGGTAACTAAAACTTCACAAAGTGGACCTATAACAGGTTATCGTAAAAAGGTAATCTTTAAAGATGGAACTTTGAAGGAAAAAGTTAATGCGCTTGTGGAAGCTCTTAAAGCAGATGGCTATGATTTTACTGTTGGAATTCCTATGAATACTCCTATCAGTAAAGCAGACAGAGTAGTAAGTGCAGGACAAGGTATTGGGGAAAAGAAAAATATGAGGCTTATAGAAGACTTAGCAGCTCAGGCTGGTGCCACTGTAGGATCATCTCGTCCAGTAGCTGAAACTCTTAAATATGTTCCGCTAAATAGATATGTTGGTATGTCTGGTCAAAAGTTTAATGGAAATCTTTATATTGCCTGCGGTATTTCAGGTGCAGGACAACATTTGAAAGGTATAAAGGATGCAACAACAATAGTCGCTATAAATATTAATCCAAATGCAAAAATTTTCAAAAATGCGGATTATGGTATTGTTGGGGATTTAATGGAAGTCTTACCTCTACTCACTTCTGCTTTAGATAATGGAGAACCAAAGAAAGAAGCTCCGCCAATGAAGAAGATGAAGAGAGCAGTTCCAAAGAAAGTAGTTCCTACATGGAAGCACTATGTATGTAATGGCTGTGGTTATGAATATGATCCTGGTATAGGAGACCCAGAAGGTGAAATAGTTCCTGGAACTCTTTTTGAAAATATTCCAGAAGAATGGACTTGCCCTGCTTGTGGTGAAGAAAAAGACATGTTTATTGAAGTCTGATTTCTATAAGAAGTAAAACTGAAAATTTGTTTTAGCGTAAAGGAGGAATAAATTCATGTATTGTGTTAGAAATATAACTGAGGATCTTTATTGGGTTGGCGGTAATGACAGGCGCCTTGCTCTTTTTGAAAATGTACATCCAATTCCAAGAGGTGTTTCTTACAATTCGTATTTGCTTTTAGATGAAAAAACTGTGCTATTTGATACAGTGGATTGGTCAATCTGTCGTCAATTTCTTGAGAATATTAAAGGTATTTTAGAAAATAGAGACTTAGACTATATGGTAATCAACCATATGGAACCTGATCATGCAGCATGCATTGAAGAAATTGTTCTTAGATATCCAAACGTAAAAATTGTATGTACTGAAAAAGCTTTTATGTTTATGCATCAGTTTGGTTTTAATATAGATGATAATATAATAAAAGTTAAAGAGGGAGATACAATGTCCTTCGGAAAACACACTGTTGCCTTTGTATCAGCTCCAATGGTTCATTGGCCAGAAGCAATGGTAACATATGATACTACTAATGGTGTATTGTTTTCTGCTGATGCCTTTGGTTCTTTTGGAGCCTTAGACGGCAAAATGTTTAATGATGAAGTAAATTTTGATCGTGATTGGATTGATGATGCAAGAAGATACTATACAAATATAGTAGGAAAATATGGCCCACATGTTCAAGCACTTTTAAAAAAGGCTGGTACTATAGAAATAAAGACTATCTGCCCATTGCATGGACCAGTATGGCGTAATGATTTTGGATATTTTTTAGATAAGTATGATAAATGGAGCCGCTATGAACCAGAAGAAAAGGGAGTAATGATAGTTTATGGAACAATGTATGGAGGAACAGAAGCAGCTGCTAACGATTTAGCAACAAGATTAGTTAAAAAAGGAATGACAAATGTAGTTATGTATGATGCTTCAAAAACTCATGTTTCTTATTTAATTTCTGAAACTTTTAAATACAGCCATGTGGTTTTAGCTTCTGTAACTTATAATTTAAAAATTTATCCACCAATACTAAATTATATAATGGACATGAAGGCTTTGAATCTTCAAAAACGTACCTTTGCACTTATAGAAAATGGCTCATGGGCGCCTCAATCTGCAAAATTAATGAGTGAACTTCTAGACGAAATGAAGAATATGACTATTTTAGATAATCAAATGACAATAAGTTCAGCAATGAAAGAAGATGAAGCAGACTCAATGGATGCTTTAGCTGATAGTATTATTGAATCTATGAAGTAATTTAAATAAACAACAGTGTAAAATTTTAGAGTAATATAAATATAAGCTCATAATCTCAAAATTATAAAATATGAATTAAAACCAGCTAATAGAGGAATCTATTAGCTGGTTTTAATTATATAATGAAATTCTCTATGCTTTGAATAAAAATCAAATAATAGAGACATTAATACATAGAGTAGCATTTGAAAATGCAGAAATATTGAATATATAAAGGTTAAAATTACACATAAACTAAATAAAATATTTCATCAGAAAATATTTCCTATTCTATTGACATATTTTTAGTCTTTGAATATAATGAACATATGAACAAGTATTCATATGTTCATACGAGGGGGATTAGTGTTTTGGAAGATAGAAACATTGAAGTTTGTAATTGTACTATAATTCATGAAGATATAGTTAATAAAGTTAAGGAAATTATCCCAAAGGAAGAAACACTTTATGATTTAGCAGATTTATTTAAAGTTCTTGGAGATTCCACGAGAATAAGAGTATTGTGTGCATTGTTTGAAGATGAAATGTGTGTTTGTGACATAGCAGCCTTACTTGGAATGACACAATCAGCTATTTCGCACCAACTAAGAGTTTTAAAGCAGGCAAGATTAGTTAAATATAAAAGAGAAGGTAAAGTAGTTTATTATTCGTTAGAAGATGAACATGTTAAGAGGATTTTTGATCAGGGATTAGCCCATATATCAGAGAAAAAGTAGATTTATTTAAGCAAGAGGAGGCGTAACCATGGCAAGCAATATAAAAATAGTTAATGGCAATGTTAAGAAAGCTAAATTATCTAATAAAGACAGCATAAAAAAAATAAGAAAAGAATTTATATTAGAGGGACTTGGATGCGCAAATTGTGCAGCTAAAATGGAGAAAAGAATAAGTGAATTAGATGAAGTTAATTCTGCAAGCGTAAATTTTCTTACTAAAACTTTAATATTAGAAATAAAAGAGGCTAGTAGAGTAGAAGAAATAGTAGAAATGATAACTAATATTGTAACAAGTATTGAATCTCATGTTAAAGTTAGAGAAAAAGTCAATGAGAAAGTTTTTAAAAAGGAAATTTTACTAGAGGGATTATGCTGTGGTAACTGTGCTGCAAAAATAGAAAGAGAATCTAATAATTTAGATGGCGTGAAGTCTGCAGTTGTAGATTTCGTATCCACAAAGCTTACTATAGAAATAGAAGATTCATCGAAGCAAAATGATATTTTTGATGATATTAAAAAAATAGTTAAAAGAATCGAACCAGATGTAAAAGTGATTTTGATTGATAGTACAGATAAATTGTCAAAAAGCAAAAATGAAAAAATTGATGAGGAAAATAATAAGGGTGAGATTATTAGACTTGCTATTGGTGCTATAATATTTGGAATAGCAACTGCTATGAAATTTCCTAATTCAGTGGAGCTTATTTTATATCTGGTAAGTTATGTGCTTGTAGGAGGAGAAGTTGTTCTAGGTGCATGTAGGAATATAATCAAGGGCCAAGTTTTTGATGAAAATTTTTTAATGACTATTGCAACTATTGGTGCTTTTGCTATAGGTGAATATCCTGAAGGTGTAGCAGTTATGCTTTTTTACCAAATAGGAGAAATGTTTCAGGATATGGCGGTTAATCGTTCAAGAAAGTCTATATCAGCGCTTATGGATATCAGACCAGATTTTGCTAACTTAAAGATAAATGATGATATTAAAAAAGTGGAACCAGAAGAAGTGAGAACAGGAGATGTAGTAGTAGTAAAACCAGGAGAGAAAGTTCCTTTAGATGGGAAAGTAATTGAAGGTAATTCTATGATAGATACGGCTGCATTAACAGGTGAAAGTGTTCCTAGGGAAGTAGGAGTCGGAGATAGCATCTTAAGTGGAGTTATTAACAAAAATGGTCTTTTAACAATAAAAGTTGAGAAGGAATTTGGGGATTCTACTGTTTCTAAAATATTGGATTTAGTTCAAAATGCAAGCAGCAAAAAGGCTCCAACAGAAAATTTTATAACAAAATTTGCAAGGTTTTATACTCCGGCAGTTGTATTTGCAGCATTGGCATTAGCGGTAATACCACCACTTGTCATAGAAGGAGCAACATTTTCACAGTGGATTTATAGAGCATTAGCATTTTTAGTAGTTTCTTGTCCTTGTGCTTTAGTTGTATCTATACCTCTTGGCTTCTTTGGAGGAATAGGTGGAGCATCAAAAAATGGAATATTAGTTAAAGGTGGAAATTATCTTGAAGCATTAAATTCTGTTGAAATGGTTGTGTTTGACAAAACAGGAACACTCACAAAGGGGATATTTAAGGTAACAGAAATAAAACCGGAAAATGATATTTCAAAAGAGGAACTTATGAATTTAGCAGCCTATGCAGAAAATTACTCTAACCATCCAATAGCAGCATCTATATTAAAGGCGTATGATAAAGAAATAAGTAAAGATAAAATAAAAGATTATAAAGAAATATCAGGTCATGGTGTTAAGGTTCTCCTTGATGAAAAAGAGGTACTTGCTGGTAATTATAAGTTAATGAATGAAGAAAATATACCTTATAAGCAAGTTGAGACTATAGGAACTGTAGTTCATATTGCTGTAGATAAAAAATATGCAGGATATATAGTTATATCAGATGAGGTAAAAGAGGATTCAGCAAAAGCTATAAAAGCATTAAAAAATATTGGGATTAAGAAAAGTATTATGCTCACAGGAGATAATAAAACTGTTGGAATTAAGATTGCTGAAGAATTAGGATTAGATGAAGTTCATGCTGAATTATTGCCAGATCAAAAAGTTGAAAAGCTGGAAGCATTATTTAAAGAGAAATCTAATAAAGGTAAAATTGTGTTTGTTGGAGATGGAATAAATGATGCTCCAGTATTGGCTAGAGCTGATATCGGTATAGCAATGGGCGGTGTTGGCTCAGATGCAGCAATTGAAGCTGCTGATGTAGTTATAATGACAGATGAGCCTTCAAAAATCGCTACAGCTATAAAGATAGCAAAGAAAACAAGAAGTATAGTAATGCAAAATATAGTTTTTGCATTAGGAGTTAAACTAGTAATATTAGTATTAGTAGCAGCAGGTCTGGGAACTATGTGGGAAGCAGTATTTGGAGATGTTGGAGTAGCACTTATTGCTGTTTTAAATGCAATGAGAGCAATGAAAACAGAAAATATATAATAATATTAAAAAATGAAAGCCAATTGTTTGACGCAATTGGCTTTCATTTTTTAATAATTATAAAGTTTATTTACTCGATTAGTTTTTGAATTGTGTAACAGGCATAGTTATTAATCTATAGTCTTAATTACATAATCACAATTTTTATTTCTATTTATCGATAATATCATACATGATGTTTATAATTGGGTTACCTTAGTAAGATTTTTATTGTAGATATGGATACTCTTGCTATAAATTAGGAGCACGAGTATTATTATTCTTAAGAGAATTGTTGGAATTCTTTAAGTTATTTTTTAAGCTTATGGAGGATTTTTATGAAATTAGTATTTAGACAAACACAGCTATATAAATTTTTAAATTATTGTAATAATAATGAGATTACTTTAGAAAAAAGTGTCTTGGATTGTGGGGCAGGAGGAAATTGTCCACCACTTGCACTTTTTTCAGAATATGGATATAAGACATATGGAATTGAATTTAGTGACTCTCAAATTGAAAAAGCTAAAAAATTTTCTGAAGAACATAATGTTGAGCTTAATATTACTAAGGGAGATATAAGAAAACTTCCTTTTGAAGATGAGACAATTAGCTATATCTATTCTTATAATACAATTTTTCATATGAAGAAAGATGAAATAGTAAAAGCTGTAAGAGAGATAAAAAGAGTTTTGAAACCAGGAGGAATTTGTTTTATAAATTTTCTTACCATAAATGATGAAAGTTTTGGACGAGGAGAAAAGGTTGGTAAGGGGGAATTTTTGCAGGTCGAGGATGGAGAAAAAATTGTTCATGCTTATTACGGTATTGAAGAAGCCGAAGAATACTTTAAGGATATGAAAATAATCTTTAAAGAAAATAGAGTTTTAGAAAGAATATTTGAGGGTGAAAACATAAAGCAAGGATATGTGGATTATATAGTGCAGAAATAGAAGTGAGTTTATGGTTTGTTTATCCTAATATGGAAGAAAGCAACGGTGAAGAGAAAACTAATAGGTATCGATAATAATTTTGTAACTGCTTATTTATAAAATCTTATAAAATTTTATATTAAATAGCATCAATAATTGGTATAAAATTACAATATACAAATATATGAGAGGAGGCAAACAGATGAAGAAATTAAAGTTAACAAAATTGATATCGAGTGCATTAATAGCAGTTTCAGTGGTAGCGCTTAATCCAATTGGAGCAAATGCAGAATGGAAAAGTAGCAGTAATGGATGGTGGTATACTGAGGGTTCAGGCTGGGCTACAGGATGGAGATTAATAGATAAAAATTGGTATTATTTTTATTCAAATGGCTATATGGCACATGATACATCTATTGATGGATATTACTTAAATAGCAGTGGAGCTTGGACAAATTCAGCCAGTGATATAATAAGCCAAGAAATATTGAAAAATGTCAGTGTTGAAAATCCAACCTTTAATATACAATGCTCAAGCAGTGATATAAAGATGGATAGTGTAAAAAGTGTTATAGAATCCGTGATAAATAAGCTGAAAATTACAAATCCATATGAAATGTACAATGTATCAGATTATAAAGTAGACATGTCTAGTTATGGTTCTGGTCCAATTAACATGCAAATTACTTGTACTTATAAGATGACAGCAGAAATGGCGGCTGATTTAGATGGAAGAGTAAAAGAAATACTTGCAGCTATTGCTCCAGATAGTATGAGTCAGTCTGAAAAGGAACGTGCTATACATGATTGGATAATTAACAATACTAGTTATGATCAATCTTACTCTATATTTGATCCATACAATACATTAATTAAGCATACAGGAGTTTGTGAGGGATATGCTCTCCTTGCACAAAAAATGTTTACTACAGCTGGCATTAAATCGATGGTTGTTGCAGGAACAGCCGGTGGAGAAGATCATGCATGGAATTTGGTATATATAGATGGCAAGTGGCGTCATGTAGACTGTACTTGGGATGATCCGGTATCTTCATATGAGAATGTTTTACGATATGATTATTATAATTTAACTGATGATGAAATGAGTGCAGATCATTCATGGGATATTAGTGCCTACCCACATGCTGATTAAGCAAACTTAATATATGTAATTTTTGTCCATTAATGTTTTCAAAGCACTTAGTAAGAGCTTACCAGAAAACATAATGGGCTTTTATTATAAATGAACCAATTAACTGCGGAATGAATAAGATAGTATGTAAGATGTTTACTAAAGACTATAAAGAGATTATCATGAAGCAGGTGTTTTTAATGACAAGTGTATTTAATCAAATTATGTTAAATATACAAAAAGGATATTATAGATATATTGGTTCTGGTTCCTGCAGGAATGTATTTGATTTAGGTAATGGTTATGTAATTAAAATAGCAAAAAATAAAGCTGGTATTGAACAAAATAAAAATGAGTACAAAATTTCGTGTTGTGACAAATCGGATTTATTTGCAAAGGTCATACAAGTATCAGAGGATTTTAGCTATTTAATAATGGAAAAAGCAAAGCGAGTAAATAATATTTTAGATATATGTAATTATTTTAAAGTTTCGAATAAAAATGAACTAAGAAACTTAGATAAAATGCAAAATATACGAAAAAGTTATGATTTGCTGCTAGGTGACTTCGAGCGAAAAAATAATTGGGGAATAATAAAAGGAAAACCTGTTATTATTGATTATGGTTTTACAAGTGAAGTTAGATCAAAATATTATCATTCTAAGTAAATATAAAGCAGGATATTATAATTTATATCCTGCTAAAATTTATAAAATAAGCATATAAAAGCAGTCCATTTTCTTTCAAATCTATATGCATTTTAATTTTTTTATATCACATTTGTATTTCACATCAGGAATATCATCACTTCATTTTGCAATTTTGTAGAATATATAAAACTACATCTCTAAAATTCTGAAAAAGCAAGAAGTAAATAGGTTATGTTTAATTGGTATTGACATATTTGCCTTGGAATAGTAATTTTATTAAATGTAAAATGCAAATGCAAATCATATGCATGTGGAGGTGCAAGTGTGAAAAAGAAAATTATTTCAGGAGTTTTAGCTAGCTTAATTGGTATTACATTAATAGGATGTGGAGCTGATACAAAAACTACAGCGCAAAAGGCAGAAGACGGTAAGTTAAGTATTGTGGTTTCTATATATCCCCTAAAGGAATTTGCAGAAGAGATTGCAGGAGACAAAGTGGATATTACGTGTTTAGTTCCAGATAATGTAGAGCCGCATGATTATGAGCCTAAAACTAAGGATTTTGAGGAATTAACTAAAGGAAAGGCCTTTATTTATAATGGCTTAGGCATGGAGACGTGGGTGGATAAAGTCAATGATACTATTAAGGATAAAGATATACTTATTGTAGATTCAAGTGAAGGAGTACAAGCTAGGAAAGAAGATAATGCTATTGATCCTCACAGTTGGCTTAGTTTAAAGAATGCAGAAATACAATCTGAAAATATAAAAAATACTTTAGTTAAATTAGATGAAAAGAATAAAGATTATTACGAAGAAAATTATAATAAATTTAAAGGCGAATTAGAGGATTTATATAATGAATATCAACCTAAATTTGATAAATTAAGTAAAAAAGATTTTGTAACAGGACATGCTGCCTTTGGATATCTATGCAGAGATTTTGGATTAACTCAGAAATCAGTAGAAAATTTATTTGCTGAAGGGGAACCCACTCCTAAACAATTGGAGGATTTGGTTAATTTCTGCAGAGAAAATAATATAAGTACTGTTTTTTCTGAGGAACTTGCTAGCCCAAAAGTTTCAGAAACTTTGGCTAATGAGGTTGGAGCTGTTGTTGTGCCAATATTGACGTTAGAATCAAAAGAAGATGACAAGGATTATATAGAAGCTATGAGATATAATTTAGATCAAATATATCAATGCTTAGAAAAAGAATAAAATCTATATAATAAAAAACTTTCATTGGTTACCATAAACAATTTATGATATAATATAAAAACATAGTTGAGAAAGTAAAATTTAATAAGAAAATATAGGTTTGATTAAAATAAATTTTAGTTGATTAAAAGGGAATTAGGTGAGAATCCTAAACTATCCCGTAGCTGTATTGGAGGAGTTTGAATACATATTATGTCACTTAGAAATAGGGAAGGCGTATTCGAATGATAATTCTTAAGTCAGAAGACCTGCCTATATTTGGCACCGTAAGGCACATGGAAAATATAATGGTATATTGCCTTGTTATTTTTTTATGTGACTAAACTCTACGAGTGATAGGGGGAGCGTTTTAATAACAGTTTATTTGTGCATTTTATATGAGTGAACAGGTTTTATTATGTCTTTTTAACCCTTTTGTTAGAAGGACTTTTTATTTTGCATAAAATTCAGATATGCAACATATGAACCAGACTTATAACGTATACTTTTTTATAAGTTAAGGTAATAACAAAAGCGGTGACAATCTTAATGAGTTAAGAGTTATAAGTTATGAGTTAAGAAAGAAAAGCCTATACGCTTTTCAAAAAGTATATTTGGGAAATCTTTCTAAAGAGAGATTTCATCCTTAACTTGTTACTTATAATTATATATGGTTTCTTTATTAGTTCACTCAATCTAAAAATTACAAGTAATAAATCAAGTTCTTGATTTGTTTATCTGTATAATGACCAAAATACAAGGGAGATGTGAGATGGGAAAGACTATCAATAACCATAAAATTGGACATAAACATGGAGAAGGATATTCAATTGATTTTTATGCTTATGCTTCAAAAATTAGAAAGTGGAACGCTGTATTTAAAGTATATCTATCAATTTTAACACTAATTCTTTGCATTGCATTTGATAATCCATATGTATCTATTGCAGTAATAATTACAATGGCATATGTTACAGTTATTAAAGGTGAGATCCCATTAACTGAATACTTGCCAATACTGGCAATTCCAATTACTTTTATTTTACTTAGTACTTTTACTATTGCCATTGATTTTTCAAAACAGCCAATAGGACAGTATAACTTATATCTTGGATTTGGTTATGTATTTACTTCAATTATTCAGCTTAAGAAAATGACATTTTTAATTTTAAAAATTTTTGCAGCTATTAGTGCTCTACAGATGATGACATTATCAACTCCAACTTTTGAGATTATTTCTGTGCTTAGAAACGCGCATGTGCCAAAGATTATTGTGGAATTGATGAGCCTTATTTATCGCTACATATTTATTTTAATGGACGTCTCCGCTAAAATGAAAAATTCTGCAAAGTCGCGCCAAGGTTATTGTGATTTTAGAACTTCTTGCTATACCTTTGGAAGTATAGCAAGTAACATGCTTATTATTTCACTTAAGAAAGCAAATGCTTATTATGATGCTATGGAAGCTAGATGTTATGATGGAGAACTTGTATTTTTAGAAGAAGATAAAAAAATAGAAATAATACAAATTGTTTTTGCAATATTATTTATAATTTTTTTGATTTTGCTTTGGAGCTTTACAAGATAAAAAACATTCCAAAATAGCAAGTGCATTTGCTGGTTATTTATTTTCATACGCTTAGAAAGGAAAAATCATGAAGAAGTTAATACTAAAAATTGAAGATTTATATTATACCTATGGAAATGGAAAATCTGCCGTAGATGGAGTAAGTGTGGATATTTATGAGGGTGACAAAATTGCTGTCATTGGCTCAAACGGTTCGGGAAAGTCTACCTTTTTCTTAAACGTAGATGGTGTACTTACACCTGAGCAGGGGAAAATTATTTACAGGGATATGGTTATTAATAAAAAAAATTTAAATGAACTTAGAAAGAATATAGGAATTGTATTTCAAGATGCTGACAATCAAATTATCGCATCTACAGTTAAGGCTGAAGTTGGCTTTGGACCTATGAATTTAAAACTTCCAAAAGAAGAAGTATTAAAACGAGTTGATGAAGCTCTGGAATATATGAATATTTGTAATTTAAAAGATCGCCCGCCTCATTATTTAAGTGGCGGTGAAAAGAAACGTGTTAGTATTGCTGATATTATTGCAATGAAATCAGAAATTGTAATTTTTGATGAACCAACAGCGGCTTTGGATCCATTAAATGCAATGATGTTAGAAGAAGTCTTGCTAAAGCTTGGAGCTGAAGGAAAGACAATGCTTATTTCTACACATGATGTGGATTTTGCATATAGATGGGCTGAAAGAGTCCTAGTGTTTAGTGAAGGAAAAATTATTGCAGATGGATCACCACTTGAGATATTTCAAAATATGGGAATTTTAAAAGCGGCAAATTTAAAACAGCCAACCCTAATTGAGGTTTATGAATCTCTTGTAGAAAAACAGATTTTAAAAGATATAAAAGCCTATCCTAAAAGCATACAGGAATTTAAAGACATACTATGAGAATATGGATTATAAATAAAATTTTTAAGATGGAGTTCTATACTTCAGCTGAATTTATATGATTTTATTATTTAGCTTTTGGTTATATAAATATCAGAAGCTTTTGGAGGGGGAGAAAAATGAATAAAAAAGAAAAGAGAATTGTTGCTTTAGCAGCAGCATTTGCTTTAGTGTTTGGAGTGGCTCCAGCAGCTAATGCCATGCACATTATGGAAGGATATCTTCCACCACAATTTTGCATTATATGGGGTGTTGTATGTGTTCCATTTTTAGTGACCGGCTATTTATCAATTAAGAAAACAGTGTCTGAGCATCGTAGATCAATCACAATTTTGGCCATGGCTGGAGCATTTGTATTTGTACTTTCATCTTTAAAGATTCCATCAGTAACAGGAAGCTGCTCACATATGACTGGTACTGGACTTGGTGCAATATTGTTTGGACCAGCCGCAGTTAGTATTTTAGGAATCATTGTACTTATTTTCCAGGCGATTTTGCTTGCTCATGGAGGAATAACTACTCTTGGTGCTAATACATTTTCTATGGCTATTGCAGGCCCATTTGTTTCTTACGGAATATATAAATTATGTCAAATACTCAAAATCAATAAATATGTAGGGATTTTCCTAGCGGCATCAATTGGTGATGTATTTACTTATTGTATAACAAGTTTTCAGCTTGCACTAGCATATCCATCAGAAAATGGTGGTGTTATGGCATCAGCAGCTAAATTCCTTGCAGTATTTGCGCCAACACAAGTTCCACTTGCAATTATCGAAGGAATTCTAACAGTAGTTATTATAATAGGCCTTGAAACATATGCAAAATCTGAATTGGCAGGCCTCGGATTAGTGAAGGGAGGGAAAAATAGTGTCGAAGACTAAAAAGACAGTTATAAGTCTATTAACAATTGCTGCGATTATAGCAGTTATCCCTTTATTTACATTAAAAGGAGCAGAATTTGGTGGATCTGATGATGCAGGAAGCAAAGTAGTTTCGGAGATTACAGGTACTGAGTATAAGCCATGGTTTAAGCCAGTTATGGAAACTTGGATTGGTGGGGAATTGCCAGGAGAGGTAGAGAGCTTGCTTTTCTGTGTACAGACAGGTATTGGAGTTGGAGTAATTGCCTTTTTAATGGGCAGATTAGTGGAAAGAAATAAAATAGAAAAGGAGAAGAATAAAACTAAATAATACCTAGATGAGAGATAAAGGGCAAAATCGCGAACATAAGCTATATATGTGTAACAATAACATAAAAAGTGGAGCAACTAGAAATATAAAAGTAAAGAAAAAGTTTAATTGAGAGCTGACGATAGAGTCAGCTTAATTCTTATTTATATCTGTTAAGCGATTCTTAATATCAAAGATAATCTCTTCAACTATATCTCTGATTTGTAGATTTCTTGTTCCAGGAATATAAATGTCATGCTTTTGTAGTGGAAGAATATATTTAGTACAATCCATATTAAATATTGCATTGGAAATCATAGAGGTAATTTCTCCGTTTATGCCTCCACTACAAATCATTCCGATTGGTCCTATTATGCTATCTATTTTAGCTGTCTTACAAAATGAACTGATTGCTCTTTCTCCGCTTATACCAACATTTGCACCTGCTTGTACCATTTTTGATGTGGCAAAGGAGTTTGTACCAAGTGCAATAATATAAACATCATTGTCTATTTCTCTACGAATTCTCTTTATGATGTTTTGGCCAAGACCTGCGCCTTGCGCGTCTATTACAGCAATTTTCATATTAATGATCATTCCTTTCGCTATGATTAAGGCACAGAATTTAATGAAAGTGATTAATCTATAGATTAAATACTGATAAACTATAAACAACATTTTTTTTGTTTTCTTGTGCATGATATCATTTTATACCTTTAAGTTAACTCTAAGTCAAGTGTTTTTATGGATGTGGATAGATGTGCTGCCTACAAAACTCTTCACAATTATAATAGTGAGAATTGATGAAAAATATCCATGGTAACTTTGGACTTGTCATTTATTTTCATGTGCCTTATTATAAAGTAAAGAAAAAGTACTCTATATATTTATTAGAAAGATAAGGTGAGTATGTTATTAGAAAATTTCAGATACGAGAGGTGAATGAATGAAAATTAAAGTTCTAAAGCAGGTTGCAGAAAATAATGAAGATTGCAGTAAAGAAATTAAAGAGATTTTGAAAAGTAAAAATGTATATTTAGTAAATGTCATGGGCTCACCTGGGACGGGGAAGACGAGCTTGATTATAGAATTAATAAAAAAGTTAAAAGATAAATATAATATTGCTGTGGTAGAAGGAGATATTGCGGGACAATTAGATGCAGAAAAAATTGATTCACTTGGAATTCCTGTTATTCAGCTAAATACTGAGGGAGCGTGCCATATAGAAGCAGTATCCATTAAGAATATATTAGAATATTTTGATTTAGAAGAAATTGATATAATCTTTATTGAGAATGTAGGGAATCTTGTTTGCCCTGCTGAATTTGATATTGGAGAAGATTTTAAGATTGCTATTTTAAGTATTCCAGAAGGTGATGATAAAGTTGAAAAATATCCACTATTGTTTTCAACAGCGGATGTAGTTATATTGAATAAGTATGACATGATGGAGTATTTTGATTTTGATGTGGATAAAACAGAACAAAATGTTAAGCTTTTAAATGAATCAGCTAACGTTTTTAGGATATCTTCAAGAACAGGAGAAGGATTAAATTCATTTGCTAAATATATTGAGGAGAAAGTAAAAAACAAAGGCTAGAAATCAAGTTGATATTTACAAAGTGCACAGATTGTAGTAATATATTATGTGTGTCACGAGGGCATACGTAAATTTAGGAATTAAAATTTAATAAATATAAAATATTAGTTTGAATTATAACCACGAAGGTTGATTACTTTTAAGTTTAATTAGTGATCGCTTTTTGTGGTTTTGTTTTTTTATTGAAGTTAGAGGAGGATTAAAGAATGCATATTCCAGATAATTATTTAAGTCCGGCTACCTGTGCGGTTATAGGAGCTGTAATGATTCCAGTTTGGGCAAAATCAATAAAGACAGTAAAAAAAGAAATAACAAAAAAGAAAATGCCGCTTATGGGGATAGGCGCCTCTCTTTCATTTTTAACAATGATGTTTAATGTGCCATTACCAGGAGGAACAACAGGACATGCTGTAGGTGGAACTTTGCTAGCTATTCTTTTAGGCCCTGAGGCAGCATGCATTTCTATAACGGTGGCACTTTTGATTCAAGCGTTACTATTTGGAGATGGCGGAGTTTTGGCATTTGGAGCAAATTCATTTAATATGGCTTTTATTATTCCATTTGTAGGATATTATATTTACAAGTTTTTAAAGGAAAGAATTAAATCAGAGAGAGGGGAATATATTGGAGCTTTAATCGGTTCGTATGTTGGTATTAATGCTGGTGCATTGTTTGCTTCAATAGAGCTTGGTATACAGCCATTACTTTTTAAGGATGCAGCAGGTATGCCTTTATATTGCCCATATCCGTTATCAATTTCTATACCGGCAATGCTTATTCCGCATCTTGCAGTTGCAGGAATTTTAGAAGCAATTATAACTATTGGAGTGTTGAGTTTTATAAGAAAAGTTTCACCTGACATCGTATATGACGGTTCAGCTAAAAAAACTAAACCAATATATGCTTTAATAATAGCACTTATATGTTTATCACCTTTAGGTTTATTAGCAACTGGTACGGCTTGGGGTGAATGGGGGACTGATGAAATAAATTCTGTAGTTGTAGGCGGTAAAGCCTTAGGATTTGTACCAAAAGGAATGGAAAATGGATTTAATTTTAGTGCATTGATGCGGGATTATTCTGTCCAAGGCATGCCAGATAGTTTTGGATATATTTTATCAGCAATCGCTGGAGTTGCAATATTTTTAATAGTATTCAGGATAATAGCCAGTATGAGAAAAGATAATGGTATTAATGGTTAAATTTTAGTGAGAGAGGAAGTTATAGATGCCAGAATGGCTTTTGAAGAAAGATGATTATATGCCCAAAAAAGATAAGGATGCTTTTATAAATAAAAGCATTCTTTCTATATTAAGTGTGCTTACTAGATTTAGAAGGCAAACTGAATATAAGTCAAGTAAACTTGAGTTTAATGCTTTGCTTAAGCTCATGTCAACATTTATACTAATAATATTTGTTTCAATGACAAAAAGTTTTACTTTTGTTTTGATATCTAATGTATTGATGCTTGTAATAATTAATTTTTTAAGTATTAATGAAATAAAATATATTTTAAGGGTAAGTTTTGGAGTGGCAATTTTTACTTTTATAATTCTGTTACCCTCACTTTTTTTAGGTTATGGCAATAATGCTTTAATGATTTCATTAAAGATTTTAGTTTCTGTTGCTTCGGTTAATGTATTAGCCTTTACTACACAATGGAATGATCTTACCGGCTCTTTAAAGCTTCTTAGGGTGCCAGATATGTTTATATTCGTACTTGATACTACAATAAAATATATATTAGTTTTAGGTGAGTTTTCATTAAATATGGTTTATGCACTTAAGTTAAGGTCTGTTGGCAGGAGCAGTAATAAGAGTACTTCACTTTCTGGTATTGTTGGAACTATGTTTATAATATCTAAAGAAATGTCAGAAGAAATGTATGGTGCAATGGAATGTAGAGGTTTTACAGGAACATACAAGGTATATAAGAATTTTAAATTTAAGTTATTAGATTATATTTGTATTATTTGCAATATTATTTTTATACTAGCATATTTTTACTTTGATAGGTTGTGATTTAATGATTGATATTAATAATGTTTCTTATTCATATGAAAATAAAGTTTTCGCACTTAAAAATATAAATCTTCATATTGAGGAAGGAGAAGCAGCTGCCTTAATAGGAGTCAATGGAAGTGGAAAGTCCACATTAATGAAGCTAATTAATGGATTAATAACACCAGATAGCGGAAGCTATTTATTTGCAGGAGAAGAAATAAATGATAAGAAACTGCAAAACGAACAATTTTCAAAATCTTTCCATAAAAAAATAGGTTTTGTGTTTCAAAACTCTGATGTACAGCTTTTTTGCTCAAATGTTTATGATGAAATTGCATTTGGACCAAGGCAGATGGGAATGGATGAAGAGGAAGTAAAAAAAAGAGTTGAGGACACTTTAAAGTTGCTTAATATTGAGGAATTAAGAAATAGGCAGCCGTATCATTTAAGCGGAGGCGAAAAGAAAAAGGTATCTATAGCTTCTGTAGTAGTGCTGAATCCAGATGTATACATATTTGATGAACCAATGAATGGACTTGATCCTAAAACAAAGAGATTTTTAAAAGAATTTATGATAAATATAAATAGGGCAGGAAAGACAATTTTATGTTCAACCCATGACTTTGAATATGTAAAAGGAGTATTTAAAAGAGCAGTTGTTTTTTCAAATGAACATACAATTATAAGAGATGGAGTCTATGATGAAATAATGAATGATAGCAATTTCTTATATAATAATAATATCATATAAATGATAAAAAAGAATTTTGCTTATTGTATGGAAAATGCTAAAATGTAGAAAGATTAATTTATATGAGAAGGGATAAAAAAATGATAAGAGAAGCAACTGAAAAAGATTTAAAAGACATTTTGGAAATTTATAATGATGCCATACTGAATACAACAGCAATCTATACTTATAAGACGCATACTCTTGAGAGTAGAAGAAAGTGGTATGAGGAGAAGAAACAAGATGGACATCCTTTATTAGTAGTTGAGAAAGATGGTAAAGCTGTTGCTTTTGCTACATATGGTTCATTTAGAACTTATCCAGCTTTTAAATATACAATAGAGCATTCTGTATATGTTCATAAGGATTATAGAAATTTAGGATTTGGTAAGCTTTTATTAAAGGAGCTTATAGATATAGCTAATAAACAAGAGTATGCAACTATGGTAGCTTGTATTGACAGCCTGAATGAAAATAGTATAAAAATTCATGAGAAATTTGGATTTAAGTATTCAGGTACAATAACAAAAGCAGGATATAAATTTAATAAGTGGCTGGACTTAGTTTTTTACCAACTAGATTTAACAGGACCTGAAAAGCCAACAGAAGAATAAATGAATAATTGAAAGAAAGATTTATAAGTTAATAGTGCCTTTTTAATCTAGATAAATTGCGATTTAATCCAGATTAGTTCCTATATATGATACAAGTATAAAGAAATTTATACTTGTATCGATAATTCTATGAATATAAAGACATACTGTTTAGGTATGAATTTATATTCATAGAATTTTTTTTGTGAAGGGAGAGAAAAATACGCAAACATCAAATGATAAAAATACTGTTAATAATATTACGAACTATTATTAAGTGTATATAAAGGATACTAAGGAACAATTTGCAGTAAACAAATGACTTTTGAATAGAAATTAATTTAGAGATAAATTGCTACCAAATACTATAGAAGAGGAGTAAAGTAATGCTTAAAACAAAAAATGTTCAAGTAGGGAAGTTAAAAAAGCCGTTTGCTATTTTCACTATTTTTTTTATGCTTATTAGTATAATGCAGTTTCCTATGGCAAACACGGCTAAGGCAGATACGACAACGCCATATCTGCTTTCACAAAACAGAACAACATATGCATCATCTAATAATGGGGGAAATACTTCAGATAAAGTAGTGGATGGAGATAATACATCACGTTGGGAATCTGAATGGAAAAAAGATGATGAATGGTTATATGTTGATTTAGGTGCATCAGCATCAATAACTGAGGTAAAAATCAATTGGGAAAATGCTTATGCTAAAGACTATACAATAGAGGTTTCTGATGATGAAGTAACATGGAGTGGTCCGATATATACAGAAACCGATGGAAAAGGTGGAAATGAAGATATTACTGTATCTGGAAAAGGAAGATATGTTCGTTTACATTTTAGTAAAAGATCTCAAGAAGCTTATGGATATTCAATTTATGAATTACAAGTATACGGAACAGGCGGAATAAATCCTCCTCCTTCAGCGCCACTTGGAGAGAATATAGCTTTAAACAAAACTGCAACAGCATCGTCTGTAGATCAAGAGTGGTATATTACTCCTGGACAAGCAGATGCAAAGAATGCCTTTGATGGAGACGTGAATACACATTGGGGTTCAACACCTGAAGATAATCAATGGATCTATGTTGATTTGGGAAGCCAGCATACGATAGGAAGGGTTATCTTAGATTGGGATTCTCCAGCAAGAAGTTATGATCTCGAAGTATCAGATGATGCTCAAAATTGGACTAAGGTTTATAGACAATTAAACTGTAGAGGTGGAGAAGAAAATATTCCGATATATGTTACAGGAAGATATGTAAGAATGAATGGAATGACTAGAGTTAATACTGGTGAATTTGGAATAAAGGAATTCAAAGTATATGATTACGTTGAAGGTGATCAAAAACCTGTATATACAATACCAGAGATACCTTCATCAACTGTTACTAAGGCAGGAGAAGGAAGTTATGTAAGTGATATGTCTTTATTCCCACAACCAAGAGAACCTTTTGAGAAGACTGATAATCTTAAGTCGCCAATTCCATCAAATGACTGGTGGCAGTCATTGCTTATAAAAAATATGGGAGATACATTAATAACTTTACCATTAAAGGCCAAGTATCAGCAGCAAGGTTTAGGATTATTAACACCAAGTGCTGGCTGGCTTCAAGATAGAAGTGTTGAAACAGAAAAAAATATTGATTTGTTTTTGATGGCAAATAATATTAATACTTCAGAAATGGACAGTAAAATTGATGGTTATGGAGATTACTCTGCAAATGTTGTGTTAAGCGACGATGATACTCAAAAAATGAAGACTACTTTTATAAAGGGTTCACCATACGTATTTACAGAGTTTAGTGATCCTAATTCCCCTGAAATATATTCTACAGCTGTTACAAGAATATTTGATGATAATGGCAATGATATACTAGCTAATAATGGAGACTCTATATCAGCAGATCATATAGGTATAGAAACAGTTAATTCTAATGGTGCACCTGATCCTAGCAACGTAACTAGATATTATGGAGTATTTGCACCTAAAGGAACTACATTTATAAAAGCCGGAAGCAAGATTAAAATGCAGCTTGGAAATGGAGAAGGTTATTTATCAGTAGCAACTATGCCATCTGATAGTGATTTAAATTATTTCTATAAGCATGCTTATGCTTTTGTTACAGATACTAAAGCAGATTATACTTACGATGATAAAACGTCTGATGTTACCACTACTTTCAAGCAAAGTATATCTTTAAAACGTAATGATCTTGCAGATACAACTTTAATGTGTATGTTACCTGCTCAATGGAAAGTCAGCTCAGATTCAACAAGCGATATGATTTATCCATCTGTAAGAGGAACACTTAAAGTCCATGAAGGCAATTCATTTAGTACAGTAGATAAATTTAATGGAATGGTTCCGCAATTTACAGAACCATTAAATCCTGAATATTCTAGAAGTAATTTACTTGAATATCTTGATATACTTGATAAATCTACTGATTCGAATTATATGAGCGGGGATGCTTATTGGCAGGGAAAGGTGCTGCATCCATTGGCGATGGGAGTACTTATAGCTGATCAAGTAGGGGCAGAAGATTATAAAAAGAAATTTTTAGATAGACTAAAAACAATTTTAACAGATTGGTATACATATAAACCTGGTGAAACTGAAGGATACTATTTTGATTATAATCCAGAATGGGGAACATTAATATATAAAAATAGCGAATTTGGTGCGAATACAGGTATTACTGATCACCATTTTACGTATGGTTACTTTACATTTGCGTCTGCAGTACTAGCAAGTTATGATAGTGACTTCTTAAAAAACTATGGACCTATGGTAGATACTTTAATAAGGGATTACGTAAATCCATCAAGAACAGATGAGAAGTTCCCTCAATTTAGAAACTTTGA
Source organism: Clostridium sp. DL-VIII (assembly GCF_000230835.1). Lineage (NCBI taxonomy): Bacteria > Bacillati > Bacillota > Clostridia > Eubacteriales > Clostridiaceae > Clostridium > Clostridium sp. DL-VIII. The sequence goes on along the minus strand of NZ_CM001240.1, from coordinate 4,668,978 downwards.
TCCATATGAAGGTCATTCATGGGCTGGTGGTTATGCAGATAACTTCGATGGAAACAATCAAGAAGCAGCTGGAGAATCATTATTTGGCTGGGTTGGAGAATACATGTGGGGATCAGTATCAGGAAATAATAAATACAGAGATGCTGGAATATATGGATTCACTACTGAATTAAGATCTATAGAACAATACTGGTTTAACTATGACGGTGATAACTGGATATCAGATTACAATCATAAGACAGTTGGACAAGTATATGGAAGTGCAAACTTCTTTGGTACATTTTTCAATGGAGATTCGGTATATGTTTATGGAATACACTGGCTTCCAACAGGAGAATATTTAACAAACTATGGTGTTGATAAAGAAAAAGCAGCTGGTTTATATGAAGGTATGAAGGAAGACATTATAAAGGATTATAATAAGAGTACTGATCCTAAAAAGGGAGCTCCACCAGATCCTAATGATGTTGAGCCGGATTGGCGTCATATAACATGGCCAATTGAATCCTTAAGTGATCCTCAGGCAGTATTAGGTAAATGGGATCAAGATACATCTAAATTACAACAAAATGAAATGTACGATACTTATTGGTTTGTAAATAATATGGCAACACTTGGGAAGCGTACAAGAGATATATGGGCAGAAAATGGGGTAACAGCAAGTGTATATAAAAATGGAGATAAATATACAGCACTAGCCTGGAATCCTACAGATAATCCTGTAACTGTTCAATTCTGCAGTAATGATGGTGAATTAGGATATACTGTGGTTGCACCAAAAGCTTTGGTTGCAGTAGATCCTACAGTAAAAGGAGCTATAAGCAAAAATGCATTACAGGCAGAAATAAATGTTGCAAATAAATTAGTACAAACTGATTATACTGAAGAAAGCTGGGCAGTGTTTAGTACAGCACTAACTGAAGCAGTAACAGTTAATAATAATACAGCTGCAACTAGTGATCAAGTTGATACAGCCCTTAAAAATTTAAGAGCTGCAGAAGCAGCCTTAGTAAAAACAACTGCAATTCCTGGCGCTGATGTTAATTTAGCACTTAATAAGACAGCAGTATCATCATCAAATGAAGCAGATGGCTTAGGACCACAAAATACTACAGATACTAATTTGGATAGCCGATGGAGCTCAAACTGGGCAGCAAATAAGGATAATCATCCAGAATATGTTTATGTAGATTTAGGCCAACCTTATTTTATAGGAGACGTAAAAGTTAATTGGTCAGATGCTTATGCTAAGTGGTATAAAGTGCAGGCATGTGTTTCAAATCCAGATGATGAGAGCAGCTGGCAGACGGTTTCAACTGTTGAAGATGGAACTGGTGGACTTCAGGATTCAACCTTTACAAGTGCAGCTGCAAGATATGTAAGAATATATTGTACAAATCCAGCAACTCAATTTGGATATTCAATAAAAAATATTGAAGTATACGGTGCTAAGGTTGATAAAACAGCACTTAAGGCAGAAATTGATAAGGCAAGTCAATTAAATGAGAGTGACTATACCCAGGAAAGTTTCGAAAACTTTAGTAATGTATTAGAAGAAGCTGAAAGTGTTAATTCAAATGATTCAGCAACTCAAGATAAAGTAGAGGAAGCACTTAAGAATCTACAGGCAGCAGAGAGTCAATTGGTAAGAGTTAATGTGACTACTGGTTCAGCTGTTAATTTAGCACTTGATAAATCAGCAGTATCATCATCAAATGAAGCAGATGGTTTAGGTGCACAAAATACTACAGATGAAAACACTGATAGCAGATGGAGTTCAAATTGGGGAGCAAACACAGATAATCATCCAGAATATGTTTACGTAGACTTAGGTAATATTTCCGATATTAGTAATGTAAAAATATTATGGGATACAGCTTATGCTATAGGTTATAAAATACAAGTAAGTACTTCAGATCCAGATGATGAAGATGGTTGGAAGACTGTAGCAAAAGTTGATGATGGTGCAGGTGGAATTGCAGACGTAGTTTTTCCTAGTACTTCAGCTAAATATGTAAGAATTTATTGTGAAAAGCCAGTAACTCAATTTGGATATTCTTTAAGAAACATAGAGGTTTATACAGGTAAATCAGCATTAGATAATGAAATAGCACAAGGGGATTCCCTACAAGAAGATAATTATACAGAAGATACCTGGAAAGATTTCAGTGAAGCTTTAGATGAAGCGAAAGATGTTCGAAATAATGAATCAGCATCTACAGAAGACATAGATGGTGCTCTTAAAAATCTAAATAAAGTAATTGCTAAACTGATAGAACATAAGAAGACTAATAATTTTAACTTAGCGTTAAATAGACCAGCAGAATCTTCTTCTAATGAAGCAGCAGGATTAGATGGTCAGCATGTTACAGATAAAGATATAGATAGCAGATGGAACTCAAATTGGGCAGCAAACACAGATAATCATCCAGAATATGTTTATGTGGATTTAGGTAAATCTTATGACATAAGTGATGTAAAAGTATTATGGGATAATGCTTATGCTAAGGGATATAAAGTACAAACATGTACATCTGACCCAAAAGATGATGACAGCTGGGAAACAGCAGCAACCGTTAATGATTCAGAAGGTGGACTTCAAGATTCCTTCTTTGATGGTACAAAAGCAAGATACGTAAGAATATATTGTACAGATCCATTAAATCAATTTGGATATTCTATAAAAAACATTGAAATATATTCTTAAGTAGAGAAATTGAGAGATGGCATTAAATAATAAATGCTAAATAAGTAAAATTTCCTCATAGCTATGGAGATAATAATCTATAGTTATGAGGATTTTTTTATTTAAAAAAGAATATATGTTCCCAGAACATAAGTTTGCTATAAGCAATAATATATGCTATAATTATTGGAATAATAGAAGAAGAGTACCATATAAAAAGGAAATAATTAGAGATAAATGGATAATTATAAAGATTGCTAAATAATTTCAATAATAATTTTGATAATGGAGTATATACTTACAAAGACAGGATTTTTATTTAAGTTTCTTTTGTTTACTATTAATAATAGAAACTTTTATATTATTTTGTATATCAAGTGCTGATACTTTAACAATGTAATGATTATGTGATTAAAAAAGGAAGTGAAAACATGTGGCAAAATATTTTAGAATATTTTCAAAAAAATATGGATACTTATTTGCAGGCAATAGGCCAGCATTTAGAGATAAGTTTATTATCTTTACTGGTAGCGGCGATTATTGGAATTCCTTTTGGAATATTATCTACAAAAAATAAAGTATGGTATCAATGGGTGACAACATGGTTTAATACACTTAGAATTGTGCCCAGCTTAGCTGTATTAATTATGCTGATTCCTATTGTAGGAACAGGGATTAAACCAGCAGTAATTGCTCTAGTTTTGCTTGGAATACCACCAATACTTTTAAATACTGCACTTGCCTTTAATACGATTCCTGAATTTATGATAGAGACTTCAATGGCAATGGGGATGTCAAAAGCACAGAGTTTTTGGAAAGTAAGAGTACCACTAGCAGCCCCTCTTATACTAACTGGACTGAAAACAGCGATGGTTGAGATCATTGCTAGTGCAACACTTGCTGCTTATATTGGTGGTGGGGGAGTTGGTAACATTATTTTTACGGGACTTGGACTTAATAGAGCGGATTTACTGATTATAGGAGGAGTTACTGTAGCAATTCTTTCAATGCTTGCCAATATAATTATGCTAAGCCTAGAAAAATATTTGATTAGATATAAATATATTAATTTAAATACGTAATTTAAAAATAATTGGAATCATTAGATGCTCACGCATTTAATCTATGAAATGAGTGAGATGACTTATAATATAGCAAAATGTTATATATAAAATAAATATAAATCGGGGAGTGATAATATGAATAAAAAAATTAAGAGAATTATAGGAACGTTATTAATTTCAGTTGTATTAGGGAGTCTTGCAGCTTGTGGAAACAGTAAAGGTTCAAATGGAGATAAAGATACAATTCGTATAGGATCAAAAGATTTTACAGAGAATTCAATTGTAGGTGAAATTTATGCACTAGCTCTTGAAGATAAAGGATATAAGGTAGAAAGGGTACCTAATATTGCAAGCTCAGTTATTCACACATCACTTGTGAATGGTGAGATTGATTTATATCCAGAGTATACTGGTACAGGTTTATTGGCAGTTTTAAAAAAGGATTTAATTACTGACCCTCAAAAGGTTTATGATACAGTAAAATCAGAGTATGAGAAACAATTTAATTTAGAATGGCTTAATTATTCAGCTGCAAATGATGGACAAGGTTTAGTAATCCGTACTGATGTGGCAAATAAGCTTGGAATTAAAACTATTTCTGATTTACAGGTTCATGCAAGCGAAATTAGATTTGCATCACAAGGTGAATTTGATCAAAGAGAGGATGGTATTCCAGGTTTAGAAAAGGTATATGGAAAATTCAACTTTAAGTCTTCAAAGGTATATGATAATGGTTTAAAATATCAGGTATTAGAGAATAATGAAGCTGATCTTGCACCAGCATCTACTACAGAAGGACAATTAACAAAACCGGAATTTACTTTGTTAGAGGATGATAAACATGTATGGCCGCCATATAACTTAGCTCCAGTAGTTAAAAAATCATTATTAGATGCGCATCCAGATATTGCTGATATTTTAAATAAAGTTAGTGCAACCTTAGATACAAAAACAGTAACAAAGTTAAATGCAGAGGTGGATGTAGATAAGAAAGAATATGAAGAAGTAGCAAAGGCGTATTACGATTCTATTAAATAATAAGGTAGAAGGAGATACACAATGAGTACAGCAATAGAATTTAAAAATGTTAATAAAAAATTTAAAGGATCAGCGTATAGTGCAGTTGATGACGTAAGTCTGACAATAGAACATGGAGAATTTATTACGATTCTAGGTTCTTCAGGCTGTGGAAAGACAACTTTGCTTAAGATGATTAATAGATTGTATGATCCAGCTAGAGGAAGTATTGAATTTTTTGGTGAGGATATTAGCAAGAAAGATCCAGTAGAGTTTCGTAGAAAAATAGGTTATGTAATTCAACAGGTAGGATTATTTCCTCATATGACTATAGCAGGTAATATTGCAACTGTTCCTAAAATACTCAAATGGTCCAAGGAAAAAATAGATGATAGAGTGGATGAACTTCTTAAACTTGTAGGATTAGAGCCAAATGAGTTCAAAAATAGATATCCTTCGCAGCTATCAGGAGGTCAACAGCAACGTGTGGGACTTGCAAGGGCATTGGCAGTTAATCCCGATGTAATGTTACTCGATGAGCCTTTTGGTGCCATTGATGCAATAAATAGAATTAATCTTCAAGATGAATTATTAAAGATTTATAATACTTCGAAAAAAACATATTTATTTGTAACCCATGATATAAATGAAGCATTTAAACTTGGTACCAGAGTGTTAATAATGGATAAAGGGAAGATACAACAATTTGATACGCCAAGAAATATTGTTAGAAATCCAGCAAATGATTTTGTTAGGTCCTTGATTAATTCCGCAAAAGGACAGGAAATATTTTTGGAGGATTAAAAGCTTATGATTAATTATTTATTAAAATATCCTGATAAGTTATTAAATGCTTTGGCAGGGCATGTAGAGATTGTTTTAATTACTCTAATAATCTCTATTGTATTGGCAGCTTTATTGGCAACTTTGGCAGTATATTCAAAAATAGCATCCAAGCTTTTGATTAATATATTTGCAATGGTATATTCAATACCTAGTTTGGCATTATTTGCAATTTTAGTACCATTAACAGGGCTTGGAAAAGTTACTGCAATCATAGTTTTAGTACTTTATAATCAGTACATATTACTGAGAAACATATTAGATGGATTAAATAATATAGATTCGGCTATTATTGAAGCGGCAACTGGAATGGGAATGAGTAAAAGTCAAATATTAGTTCGAGTTAAATTACCGCTAATTACTAAACCAATTTTTACGGGAATTCATCTTGCAGTAGTGTCTACAATAGGTATTGCAACAATTGCAGCATCTATTAATGCTGGTGGAATTGGAAGTATTCTATTAGATGGACTTAGAACAGTAAATACAGCAAAAATACTGTGGGGAACTTTGATGTCAGCAGGTTTGGCAATAGTTGTAAATACAATACTTAATGCTATTGAGAAGAAAATTAGTTAGAATTAAAAATATACATGATATAAAATATAAAAAGCAGTCGAGCTTATTGATTATAATTGTCAATATGCTTGGCTGTTTTCTATGTTCAGGGTGTTTTAGGAGTTTGGATAAATATTTTAACAGATATCTATTTAGAAAGAAATCTAAATAGATATTGACTTTTTATAGAAAACTTGATACATTCTATTTAGAGATATTTCTAAATAGAATGTAAAAGGAGATGACAAATTGGGATTTCCAGAAACCTTTAAAGCACTATCAGATCCAGTCAGACGAGAAATCTTAGTAATGCTCAAAGGCGGGAAAAAATCAGCAGGTGAGATTTCAAAGGAATTCGATATGACAGGAGCAACAATTTCATATCACCTATCTCAATTGAAAAAGGCTGGACTTATTTTAGAAACAAAGTATAAAAATTTTATATATTACGAAATCAATGTATCTGTATTTGAAGAAATGATGCTTTGGTTTTCACAATTTGGAGGCAGTAAAGATGAAAAAAGATAAACTTTTATGGACTACAACTATTATTTGTTTTCTACCTTTGATTCTTTCAGTTATGTTATATAATAAATTACATGAATTAGTTCCTATTCATTTTAATTATAATGGAGTTCCTAATAATTATGCGCCTAAAGCAGTTGGAGCATTTGGGTTGCCAGTTTTAATGGCAGTAATTAATATTTTTACGCATTTTAAACTTAATAATGATCCGAAAAAAATAAATTCGCCAGAAATCTTGAAATATTTAGGAAAATGGTCTGCTCCCATTCTTTCAGTTATATTAGTACCTGTAACCTTGTTTATTGCGCTTGGATATAAAATTCCTATTCAAATTATTTCTTTAGGAATTGTAGGGGTCATTCTTGTAGCAACAGGAAACTATTTACCAAAGTGCAGGCAAAATTACACTGTAGGGATTAGATTGCCATGGACATTAAATAGTGAAGTGAATTGGAATAAAACACATCATATGGCAGGATACCTTTGGATATTAGGTGGAATTTTTATGATAATTGGAGGCTGTATACAGGTAAAGGGGATTCCATTGACTTTGCTTATTATACTAATTATTGTGATAGTGCCTTGCGGCTATTCATATTGGTTATATAAAAGAGGAATATAGCATAAAACAAGGTTATAGCTTCAAATTATTATAATTTTAATAGTTTATCTAAATTAATAAGAGGAACCCAATATAGATTAAAGAAGATTGGGTTTCTTTTATTTTTTTATAATTACTGTTGTTAAAGCTACTTGTATATATTTATGTGAAATATGTTTATAAAAAATAATAAAATTATTTATTTAGTGGAAATTCATTAACTAGTTCAGCTTGATCAAAACCATATTATTTTAAAAATACTTGATTATGGAAAAAAACTATGATATTATTCAATTAGTCAATCAGTTGACTATCCAACGGTTTAATATCAGATGTTTAACTTAACAGAAGGAGATTTATTATGATAAACGAAGAGATAGAAAATTTAATGAGAGATACAGCTCATACAGCTCATAATTTTAAGGATATTTTATATGGCAAGATGGATAAACTTTTAAAAGAAGGTGAAGAAGGATTGGTTAGATCTCACATATTGATTCTTCACGGATTAATGGGAGGAGAACTATCAATGAGTGAGCTGGGAAATAAACTACAGGTTACAAAGCAGAATATTACTGTTTTAGTAGATAAGCTTGAAAGACTTGGATTTGTAGAACGTGTAAGCTCAGAAAAAGATAGAAGAGTTTTTTTAATCAAGCTAAATGAAAAAGGTAGGGAATACGTAAAAGTTAACATAGAAAAATATAAGAATTCATTTAGCGATACTTTTAGCAAATTAAATCCAGATGATTTAGAAGCATTTAAAAATGCGATAGTAACTTTAAATGAAATATTACCTAAGCTTAAAGATGAAAATTCTAAATTGGAAGTAAAAAATAATGATTTTTTGTAAATAAATAATTAAAGGAGTAAGTGATTATGAAAAAATATATCCTATTAATTATATTACCAGTATTTATAGGAACATCTACCCTCACTAGCTGCTCTTCAAACAATAATAAGAATGAAAATATTGTTCAAGTTGAAAATGTAAGTAAGCAAGATTCTGTATACCTTATGGCTGGAAGGATTGAAACTGATGATGAGGTCAATGTGGCTTCAAAAATTTCAGCTAGAGTTTCAGATATATCAGTTAATGTTGGATCAATTGTGAATAAAGGCGATATTATCATTAAATTAGATACTCAAGATTTACAAGCTCAGGTAAATCAAGCACAAGCAGCAGTAGATACTGCAAATGCTAATTTAACTAATGCAATGAATAGCACACGACCTGAACAGATAGAACAAGCACAAGCATCACTAGATAGTGCAACGGAATCATATAATGTTGCCAAAAAGAATTATGATCGTACAAAGGCCTTAGTTGATTCAGGTGCAGGAACAAATCAGCAGCTAGATTCAGCACAGCAACAACTTACATCTGCAGATTCAGCACAAAAATCAGCACAGGATCAGTTAAATATGCTTAAAAATGGAGCTACAGAAACAAGTATAGATGTTTATAAAGCACAGGTTAAACAAGCTGAAGCAGCCTTAAATACCGCGCAGGTAGCACTAAATAATGAAAATATTACGGCACCAATTTCAGGAAAAATTACTGAGAAAAGTATAAATTCAGGAGAAATGGCATCACCAGGTACAGCTCTTGTTTCAATATCTAATCCTGATGCTTTATGTGTAAATGCATATGTACCATTAAATATTACAAAAAATTTAAAAGAAGGACAAACTGTAACTATTAAAGTATCAGAAGTAGATGATTTAGAATTTGACGGAACAATATCAGTAATAAATTCGAAGTTAAATTCTCAAAGTAATACTGTTTTAGTAAAAATAACTTTATCAGATCCAAACTCACAATTAGAGCCTGGCATGTTTGCAGAAGTTGGTGTAAGAGGTTAGGAGAGGATGATAGCAATGAAAGGAAAACGTAAAATAATAATTTTGTGCATATTTGCTGCTATGTTAATAACACTTAGCGGAGTTGGACTTTATTATTGGTATGAAAATGAATACTTTGTTTCAACCGAAGATGCGCAGGTAGCTGGTGATTTTATAGATATAACGCCGCAAGTTTCAGGGAACCTTTTGGAATTTAATGCAGAAGAAGGAGATACTTTAACTAAAGATCAAATTGTTGGCCGCATGGATGACGATGGAATAACTGATGCAAATGTTAACAAATCTTTGCTTAGAGCACCAATCAGTGGTTTGGTCATAAAAAAAGAAGCAGAGAGCGGTGAATTTACTTCTGCTGGATCTACACTAGCAGTGATGGTTGATCCACAAAAACTTTATATTACAGCAAATATTGAAGAAACAGAGGTAAAAAAATTAAAGCCAGGGCAAAATGTAGATATAAAAATAGATGAATTTGATGGGCAGGCATTTCAAGGGAAAGTAGAATCTATAGGAAAAGCTTCAAACTCGGCATTTTCACTTCTCCCATCTTCTTCAAGCGGAACTTTCACAAAAGTAGTTCAAAAAGTACCCGTAAAAATTGAACTTGAAAATATAAATGAGAGTATTCTGCCGGGTACAAATGCATATATAAAAATTCATGTTAAGTAGGTGAAGAGTATGGAAAATAAAGAAGAAGGCTCATCTAAATGGCTTATAATGAGTGCAGTAGTTATGGCAGTATTTATGTCAAGTTTGAATACAAGCGTTGTTAATCTCTCTATTACAAAAATGATGCAGACCTTCAATGTATCCATTGACCAAATACAATGGGTTATTAGTTCATATACTCTCACATTAGGAGTTATTATTCCTTCAACAGGGTATTTTGGTGATAAATTTGGTATGAAAAAAGTATTTGTTACTTCATTGATACTATTTACCTTAGGTTCATTAATGTGTGGAATTTCGTGGAATGAAACTAGTATAATAGTTGCAAGGATAGTTCAGGGGATTGGGGGAGCCTTTATTATATCTCTTGGTATGACAATATTAATAACAACTTTTGATAAAAGTGAAATAGGAATTGTCATAGGGCTTATGGGTATGTGTGTAATGGCAGCTCCAGCCTTAGGACCAACATTAGGGGGATATATTATTCAAAATTTTAATTGGAGAGTTGTTTTCTTTATAAATATTCCAATTGGAGTAATCGCTACAATAATGGCTATCTTAATATTTAAGGAATCAGGGAATAAGTCTACAAAGAAATTTGATATTATTGGATTTTTGACATCAAGTATAGGAATGTCATGTGTTCTTTACGTACTTGGACAAAGCGACATAGACTGGAGCGATATTAAAAATATTATGCTTATGATTATTGGATGTTATAGTCTTATAATGTTTATAGTGAATGAATTGCTAATTGAAGAACCTATGCTTGATTTAAGGCTTTTGAAAAATTATACTTTTTGCATGAGTAATATTATTATGAACGTTGCAATATTAGCCCTTTATGGCGGTGTGTTTTTAATGCCTATATTTCTTCAACAAATTAAAGGACTTGATTCATTGAGTGCAGGGCTTATATTATTCCCTGAAGCCATAGCAACTGCTATTTCAATGAATGTTTATGGTAAGTTTGGAAATAAAATTGATATAAGAATATTTGCTGTAGCTGCATTAATTTTAATAGGTTTTAATAGTTATAGCATGTCAAAAATAACCCTAGATACTTCAAATTCAACTATTACGATTTTATTAATGATTAGAGGTTTTGGAGTAGGATTTCTTATGGCACCAGTTCAAGCCATAGGTTTTAGCGGATTACCTAAAGCGGCAATGGCAGATGCTTCAGCTTTAATGAATACGGTAAAACAAATAGGAACATCTATAGGCATTACAGTTATTACAAGCATTATGCAACATAGAAATGTAATTGATTATTCTAACTTAGCAGCACAAGTAACTTCGTTTAATGAAAATAGTATGAAGCTATATAAAATGATTCAGGGTGTTCTTATTAAAAGCGGGATATCTGTTAGTAATGCAAAGGGGATAGCTTTAACAAAGATTTTTGGAGAGGTTGCAGTTAAGGCAGAACTTCAAGCTCTTAATGATACCATGTTTGTTATTTCAATAATTACTGCTATAGTAATTATTCCAACACTTTTGTTAAAGCAAGGGAAGCAAGAAGAAAAGCCTGAAGCAGAATAATTAAAAGTTAAGTATTCTCCTTTAGGTCTACTAAGGCATCTGAAAGTAGAAATGTAATTCTATAATAAAATAAATGAGCAAGCTAATAGGTACAAGTTTAAAGAACATTATATAATTCTTTAGACTTGCACCTATTAATTTTATTATTACTACAATTTTTTGTTTAGGGAAACTGAAAATCCAGGGTGTTATTACTTCATGTTATTAACTTCTTTTAGAATTTTTTCGAGTTTTTCAATAGATGAAATTCGGTCATTACATTTTTTGCTATCTAAACATATATCAAAACCTATTGATTTATAGGCTCCTTCTCCGGAATTGGATGTTTTACAGACAGCTGAAACAAAGGCAACATCATTTTCACGTCCTATATTATTGCAAAGAACACACATGTGAGAATTATTAGAAGCTGAATTTGTGATTTTACAAGTCATACCTATGAGTTTTTCGTTCATATTATAAGCAACAAATAACTTTTGTGTAGATTCATCAATCCAGCCTAAGTATACATTTTTGGAATCTTGTACATCAATGTTTGGTAATTTTAGCTTCTTTTCCTTTTTAAACAGTTTATTAATATGAGCATTTGGAACTTTTGGCATTCCATAGACATACTCATCAAGTTTAGCTAAATATTCATCAATATATAGGGGATTGTTTATTTTTGTAATATCAAGTAAAGTCTTTTCTTCTTCAGATAAATCTTTAAATATATTTAATATTTTTTCATTAATATATAATTTAGTAGCTTGAATAATATTATCATCTACAGAACTATTATAAGCGTTATTTAAATCATATAAACACTTTTTTATATAATTATATTTATGTTTTTTTATAAAAGCTTTCATTAAATCGAGCACCTCTTTTCTAATAAAATATATCATTTTTATTATTCATATAAGTAAATGTAACTTTGCTCTAAATATTATTTTGCAATTAGATAATTAAAAAGATGATTATTGTTACTCCAATTGAAAGTAACAATAATCATCTAAATTTAAAACATATTATAATATTCACAGCCATTTCATTCTTGAATTTTGTTTTAAACAATCAATGATAGAACTTACATTGGATTTCCACAATGAAATCATAACATGGTTTAAAACAAGCATTCAATCTAATATATAATTCTGTAATGATTATGAGCCTATGAGTTTCTCCTGACTTATTATCCTTCTTATACTTTTTTCGGATAGGTAATATTTTTGAGTTAGTTCATTAATAGTAGTTCCATCAGTGTACTTTTTGTAAATCTCATTATTTCTTACCTTAAGATTATTTTTTATACCACTCTTCTCTCCCCAGGCCTTATGATTTTCCTCTTTTCTGGGTACATAAAGATATTTTCCATCTACATATTTCTGTATTATTTCAATAATTTCTTCTGGTAACACATCTTGTGCTTTAGCATACTTCATTTCCTTACTCCTCCATTTTTTTATCATGGCATTAAAGCAAAGAATACAAAAAGCTATGTGTTACAGAGCCTAAAACATGTACGCATTTCAGCTAACTAAATAAATAATAAGCTTAGGCTCCAAACAAAGCATAGCTGAGTTTGTTGTAGTCTTCGCAAGGAGCAAGCTAATTTAAAGTTGAACGTATCACAGACCTTCATAAAAAAACACCCCCAATTCGTCATGGTTATTATATCATAGTCGGTAGGAAATGAATATATGTTCAAAGAGACTTATTTTAGTAAGATAAAATGTCAGCTTTACCGATGATGGAAAAACCGTTGACAGGAAATCTAATTACGGATGAAAACTTGTTAAAATCAGTATTTTCACCGAAAGCAGAATTACAGTTAACGGAAAAACCGATAACAGATTTACCGCTAGCGGTAAATCGAATACTTAATAATACTAAATATAAATAATACTAAATAATATATAGTTCCTACAGAAGAAATAATACGTACTAAATAAAGAGAAAAGCATCAAGAGAACTTATTGAATGTAAAATTAAAACTAGAATTATAAAAATAATAAAACTTAGTTTAAATGTATATGTCTCATGTTTTAGTCATAACCGTTAAAATCTTTAAGCATTTTAACAAATTTTTCAAGCTTGTAATCGTCCCATTTGGAAATACGGTCATAAAAAGCAGATTCCTTTTCTTTTAAAGCACCTATAGTTTTTTGTTTACCAAGTTCTGTTAATGATAAAAGTACACCACGACGATCATTAGGAGAAGGTTCACTTTTTACATAGTTTAATTGTTTCAATTGGCTTAAAAGACGACTAACAGAACTGCGATCCATAGCTGTTGATTCTGCTAAAACTGTGGCACTTGCTGGTCCAAATGAAAAAAGCCAACGGACAATTAGGAAAGAAGCGGGTTGTAATGTGGAATCAAAACTTTCTGCAGTTCTGACGTTGAGAGCATGGGCAGCACTAATCAACGCATTTAGCTGTTCACCCAATTGTTGTTCTAATATAATTCGTTCATTATTTTCACAATTATTATAATCTTTCATAGTTCACCTCGAGTTTAAATATTTTAAAATTACTTGACATATATCAAATAAGTAAATATAATTGACATATATCAAGTATATTTATTGGAATCGAGGATGTCAAGGTTAATATAAAGAATAGTAGTAATTAGAAATGGGAACTTTATGTTCAAGTGTTAACTAATGAAAGTATATAAGGCACATGAAAGAAAATAATAGACCAAAGATGCGACGCATATTTTGCGTCAGGCAAGGAAGTAAATTCTGCTCATAGTGGGTCTATTAGTAAAATTTGCTGACACAGTATGACACAAAATAGGCAAGCATACTGGTCTGTTATTTTTTTGATTGTGCCTAAGTAGGAGGAAAAATAATATGAATACACAGCAAATTATCGTTATTACTGGCGCTACTAGTGGACTTGGAAAATTGGTTGCAATTGAATTAGCAAAGCGAGGTTCACATTTAGTATTAACGGCGAGAAACAAGGAACGAGCTGAGATAACTAGAAAAATGTTAGAAGATATAAATCCTAAAGCTAAAATTGACTTTTTCTTTGGAGATTTATCAATTATGAAAGATGTAAGAAGAATTGGGCAGGAAATTAGAGCAGCATATCCCAAGATTGATGTATTGATAAATAATGCAGGATTACATGCATTTGAGCAGCGTGTAACCTCAGAAGGTTTTTCAGAAATGATAGCAGTTAATTATTTAGCTCCATGGCTGCTTACTAATATATTGCAGGATTCTTTAATAAAGTTAGGAAATGCACGAATTGTAAATGTTGCTTCTGAGGCATCACGTAATCATGGTGAGCTTAAGCTGCCGGAAGATTTAATAGATACATCTAATTTTACGAATAGAGGTTCATCTTTGATTTATGGGAAAACCAAATTGTTAAATATTATGTTCAATGAGAAATTAGCACGACAACTTTCAGGAACAGGGGTTACAGTTAATGCACTTAATCCAGGTTTTAATGTTACCGGCTTAGGGAGAGAACTTTGGTTTGCTACTGTGCTTGAACGGATATTGAAATTATTACACATTGGAGATCCGCATAAAGGTGCAGAGATTATTCTTCGTTTAGCTATAGATCACCAATATAATGGTGTAACTGGTGGATATTTTAATGTTGGAACAGGTAAAGCTATTGTTCCTATATATCCTGGTAATGATGAGCTCATGCAAAACAAATTGTGGAATGAAACTAAGGTATTATTGCAACAAAAAGGCTTTATAGAATAAATTCATAAACATAAATCTGATCAAGAGTTGCCGTTGTGGCAGCTCCTTTTTTGGATAGATAAAATAAGTATTAACTTACTGTTAAGGTAAATTACAGCTGCTAACTATATTGGAAGAGTTTAGATTAGAGATTTTCAGGAAGTTTTTAAACTAGTCGGTAAGCTTAATGCTAAAGAAAATCCTTATTTAGGCTCAGTTGTTTATCAAAATTGACTTCATAAGTATCATAGCGTCATTAATGGAAAACTTGAATGCTTCTAAGAATATGATAAAATTTGCTTTAATCATATCAAGGCTTATGAATATTTTTTTATGAGGGATTAAAAGATAATTTTAATAGAAATTTAATCAAGAACACATAGAGGAAATTTTATACAAAATATGAAAATATAGATTGACAGCGTTTAACTAACATGTTAGTATGTAAATGTATTTGACTAACATGTTAGTTAAACGTATTTTTTAAACTATTTTATTAAAGGAGGGTCCTTTATGGATGCTATAAATGTTGTTTTAGGTGTCATTTTAGTTTTAACGTTCTTTGGAATGGTATGGTATTGTGTAAAAGGGTACAACCTAATGGTGGGGTTCTTCATCATGTCTGTGCTCTGGGTGGCACTCGCACTTATTGGAAACGTTATCTCGGAAAACCCTGCGATGAAGGGACAAACGTTTATCGATGTTCTTACGAATGTCTTTCAAACAGGTCCTGAAAATTACGGTAAATCAATTCTCGTTAACATATTCTTCGGTGCTTTCTTTGGAAGAGTGTTAATTGATACAGGAATTGCATCAACTTTAATTCGTAAAGTAGTTGAACTTGGTGGTGATAAACCAAGAATAACTATGGCACTTTTGTGCATTGTTACTTCGATTATTTTCACATCTATGACAGGAATTGGACCAGTTATTTCTATTGCTGTAATCGTATTACCTATTATGCTATCACTAGGTATTCCATCACCTATAGCTCTGTTTTCGTTTGTAGGGTCTATTATGGCTGGTATTTTTGCTAATATTGTTAACTTTAAACAAATATCAAGCTATATTTGCTGCTGCAAATAAGGATTATGCAAGCTATGATTATAATACGTACTTTAAATTTGGTATAATTGCAATGATTGTTGCTTTGATTGTTGTAATAGTTGTAGCTAATGTTTCAATGAGTAAAAAGAAGCTATCTCATGCATGGGCAGCTACAGCTGATTCTGGAAATACAACAAATGCACCAGCAATTTCATGGATATCTGTTATTCTCCCAGTAGTAGGAGTAGTCGCTTTTAATATTCCAATTATTTTTGGATTTATTATTTCTGGTTTATACGCATTATTAACTTGTGGAAAATTAAAAGGCGGCTTTTCTAATGTATGTGCAATGCTTGCAAAGCAGTTTGCTGACGGAGCAATTGATGTAGCACCAATGATCGGTTTCTTGTTAGCTTTGGCTATGTTTAATAATGCAGCAGCTTTTGTTGCTCCTTATTTTAAAGCTTTGTTTGGAGGTGTAATTCCTCAAAGCGCATTAATATTATGTGTCGTATTTGCAATACTAACACCACTTGGATTTTTCCGTGGACCTATGAATTTGGTTGGATGTGGCGCTGCACTTCTTGCAGTAGTTGTATCAATAGCAGCTTGGCCAGTTCAATTTTTATATCCACTATTTGCAGTTACAACTATTGCCCCTCAACATTTAGATGTTACTCAGTCATGGGTTGCGTGGGGATTCGGATATACAAAGGTATCTACAAAAGAATACATGAGAATGTCAATACCAACTGGATGGATTGTAGGAATAATTCTTTGCATTATTGTATTTATTTTATATGGTAATTTAGTTTAAAAATAATTATATAATAAGGCCGGCTGTTAGGGAGTATGATAGCCGGTTATTCAGACTAATTTAGGTAGAATCAGATTAAGATTGGATGGTGAAAGATATGGGAAGAAAAGTTAGAATGGGTATTGATGTAGGGGGAACTCACACAAAGGCTGTTGCTATTGATAATGAAACCCATGATATTATAGGAAAATCATCGGTGAAAACCACTCATGATGACAGAAGAGGAGTAGCAGCGGGGGTTGTAAAATGTTTCGAAAACTGCTTAACTGAAAATGATATAAAACCAGAAGATGTTATATTTGTTGCTCATAGTACAACACAGGCAACCAATGCACTTATTGAAGGAGATGTTGCCAAGGTAGGTATTGTCGGTATGGCAAAAGGTGGTTTTGAAGGCTTCTTAGCAAAAAAGCAAACAAAATTAAATAATATAGATTTAGGAAATGGAAAAGAAATTAAAATCATTAACAGTTTTATGAAAACAAAAGGGCTTAACGAAGAATCTGTGAAGCAAGTAATTGATGATATTACAAATCAGGGAGCGCAGGTAGTGGTTTCTTCCATGGCTTTTGGCGTAGACGATGGAAGACCTGAAAAAATAGTTTATGAAGTAGCAGATAAAAAGGGAATTCCGACTACCATGGCTTCAGATATTACAAAGCTTTATGGATTAACAAGAAGAACAAGAACAGCCGCAATTAATGCAAGTATTCTTCCCAAAATGTTAGATACAGCTAATTCAACAGAAAGTTCAGTAAGAGAAGCAGGTGTTAACGTTCCTCTGATGATAATGAGAGGGGATGGAGGTGTTATGGAAATTACTGAAATGAAAAAACGTCCTGTCCTAACTATGCTTTCTGGGCCAGCAGCCTCTGTTATGGGATCTTTAATGTATCTAAGAGCTTCAAATGGTGTATATTTCGAAGTAGGTGGGACAACTACTAATATAGGAGTTATTAAAAATGGACGACCTGCTATTGATTATTCTGTCGTAGGAGGACATTCTACTTATATTAGTTCTTTAGATGTACAAGTTCTTGGTGTGGCTGGAGGTTCTATGGTTCGTGCAGATAAAAACGGAATCATAGATGTTGGACCAAGATCGGCTCATATAGCAGGATTGGACTATTCAGTATTTACAGATCCAGAGAAAATTAATGGACCACAGGTAGAATTCTTCTCTCCAAAGTCTGGAGATCCATCAGATTATGTAGCAATAAAGCTAGAAAATGGGGAGAGAGTTACCATAACAAATTCTTGTGCAGCTAATGTTCTTGGAATAGTTAAGCCTGAACATTTTTCGTATGGTAAAGTGGAGGCTGCTAAGAAAGCCATGCAGGCATTGGCTGATTATTGCGGAACAACTACTGAAGATATTGCAAAGCAGATAATGGAAAAATCTTATGCAAAAATTGAGCCAGTAATTTTATCTCTTGCAGAAAAGTATAAATTAGAGAAAGATCAAATTTCCTTAGTTGGTGTTGGGGGAGGTGCAGCATCTTTAATTATATATTTTGCAGAAAAAATGGGAGTGAAGTATAGTATTCCTGAAAATGCAGAAGTTATTTCTTCAATTGGTGTAGCATTAGCCATGGTAAGAGACGTGGTAGAGCGTATTATTCCTTCACCTTCGAAAGATGATATTCGTGCAATTAAGATGGAGGCCATGAATAAAGCAATAGAAAGTGGAGCTACAGCAGAAAGTGTGGAAATACATATTGATATTGATGCACAGACCAACAAAGTAACAGCTATAGCAACTGGTTCGACAGAAGTAAAAACAACAGATCTATTAAAAGAATGTGATGAAGAGGAAGCTCTGGAGCTTGCCGCAAATGATATGCGTATTTCAATAGACCAAGTACAACTTTTAGAGAAGACTAAATATTTTTATGTCTATGGGGAGAAAACTTCAAGTTCTGAAAATCCAGGAGCTATACGTATTTTAGATACTAAGGGCTTTATTAAGGTTCAAAGAAGCCGCGCCTTAGCAATAAAAACGACAGCAGAAGAATATATAAATGCTGTTAAGAAATTATGGGAAGATATGGCTGTATATAAGACAGAACTTATTGCAAGACCAGATTTTTATCTATGTATAGGTGCTCGTGTAATGGACTTTACTGCAAATGATTATGAACAGCTAGAGTTATTAATGGATATAGAAGTGTCTACTCTTGAGCCGGATGAAGAACTTATTGTAGTAGCTGCAAATATTAATCAGAAATAACGAGAAAAGTTTATATTATAAAACGTATATGATGATACTTAAAAAATGGAGGAAATATGCAGAAACAATTCATATTGGAGGAAATGATTCGAAATTTATTAAAGGTAGACGATGTGACTTGGGGATTGTATGCATTTTCGAGAGATGTTTTAAAAGAGCGTATACCTGTAAACAAGAGATTAGAGATGATTAAAAAAGCTGTGACCTGTGGAAGAGAATATGCGGAGTATGTGATACATGAATACGGAACTTCAGATGTAAGCGTAATAGCTGAAAAATTAAAGTTGAAGGTCAGAATGCAAGATGAAAGGATAACTGGAAAACGCATATTATTTGCCTGCTATACACCTCCAGATAAGATAGAAATCATGACAGAACCTATAGAAAAAGCAGCTAATCAGGTTTTAGAGGCTGAACCTGCACTTGTTGAATATTTTGAAAAAAATAGTATAATGAATACTATATTGGGTCATGAGATTTTTCATTATATAGAAGATAAGTTTGAACAAGAAATATATACACGGACGGAAAAAATATTGTTGTGGAATTTTCTTGGCTTAAAAAATTTTTCTACCATACGTGCTTTAGGTGAAATTGGAGCAATGGCATTTACAAGGGAACTGAATGGACTTAAGTATTCACCTTTTATCCTAGATATTCTCTTATATTATGCCTATGATTCTTTTAGTGCCGAGAAAATTTATCATGATGTTTTAGAAATGAGTTGAGGAAGGTGTAGATGAATACTTGATGGTTGTTAATAATAGTAATTCATTGAATGATGTAACTTACAACAGAATAAGAAAAGATATTATGAATATGACACTGGAACCAGGAATGAACGTTAGTGTGCAGAAACTTTCAGAGCGCTATGGTGTTAGTAGAACTCCAGTACGTGAGGCTATAGTTCGTCTTCAACAGTCAGGTTTGGTGGAAATATATCCACAGCGAAAAACTGTTGTATCAAAGATTGATTTGGAAAGAGTTTACGAAGAGTGGTTTATTAGAACTTCGCTGGAGTCTGCTGTAGTGGATGCATTTATTCGTCGTTGCAGTGAACTTGTGGCAGATACAATGCAGGAGCTTATAAGTAATCAGAAAAAATATTTAGATAAGGAATATTTTGGAGAGTTTTATTCAAAAGATAACCGCTTTCATCAGCTTATCTTTGAAACAGCAGGGCAGGCATTATCTTGGAAGACTATTGAAAATGTAGCTTCTCATTATAATCGTATCCGCCTATTGCATGGTAAGATTAATGGTGTAGGATCTATTATTGATGAACACCAAAGAATGGTTACAGCAGCTCGTAAGCGTGAAACTGAAGCAATGCGAAAAGCTATTATGGAATATTCAAACAATTTTTTAGAGCAGGTAAAAAGCATGTCAAAACAGTATCCAAATTTTTTTTCTAATTACTTTGAGCAACCATAAGTGATAAATAAAAGTACTATAGAGCTTAAGAAAACTTTTAATGTGTATAATTTCATGATATAAGATGAGAAATAAGATACTAAATTGAAAAAGTATAAAAAGAAAAGGTGGTATTTTTTGAAATACCGCCTTTTCTTTTAAATAAGTTAGATGAAATTATATTATTCTTATTTATTATTCTTCTCTAATAAAGCTTTTCCACCACATATGTCAGATTGACCAAACCACATGCATTTTGAGCAGTTTAAGCATTTACCAGTGTCTTTACCAGCTTTCGCGTCATTTGCCCAATTAGGATTTATAAGAGTTCCTCTAGCAATATCTACAAGATCTACATTAGTTTCATTTAATATCTCTTCAGCAAGTTCTGGCGAATTGATTCCGTAAACTGCAAATACAGGAATTGAAACTTCGGCTTTTATTTTTTCAGCAGCATAAACAGGAGCAGAATATTTATAGTCATTACTTATATTAACTTCCTGTTCATTAAAAAATCCATATGAAACATCAAGGAAATCTACATCATTTTTCTCCAGTACTTTAGCATAATGTAATCCATCTTCGATTGTAGGCTCAAATCCACCTAAACGTATTCCAACAACGAATTCCTTTGGAGTTACTTTTCTAATACCTTCTATTATTTCTATTACAAACTTTTCAGGAGAGCTGCCATACTCATCAGTTCTCTTATTTACGTTTTTATTTAAGAATTGGCTAATCAAATATCCGTGACAACCATGAAGCTCAATACCATCATATCCAGCTTCATAAGCTCTTCTTGCAGCTTCGATGAAGTCGCTTTGAATAGATTTAATTTCTTCTGTAGTCATTTCGTGTCCAATAACACTTCCAGCGGAGGTTTTATATTCATAGGCGCTTGGACATAGTGGGCTTTCTGATATTCCAGTAACGCCTGCATGATGAATTTGAACAAATATCGCACAATCTTCTTTATGAACTGTATCAACTATGCTTTTTAAACCATCAATTTGTTCATCGCTCCATATTCCAATCTGCTTTTCTGCTAATAATCCATTTTTGTTAACACAGGTAGCTTCTTGGATTATAAGTCCAGTCCCACCTTGTGCTAATTGTTTATAACGCTCGATATTTTCAGGGGTTACAAATCCATCGCTAGCAAATGGAACCACCATTGGAGGAACACAAATACGATTTTTAATTTGTACATTTTTAATACTGAATTCTGAGAATAACTTTTTCAAAATATCCACACTCCCATTATATTATTTACATGAAACCAATAATTCGATATGTTATTAGTATATCTATACGGATATAAAATATCAAGTAAGCACATTTTTGTGCCTCAAATCTGGTGAGATTATTAATGAAAGATATATTGGAAGAAGCAAAACATACTTCTTTAAAAGAGTGTCCATGTAAATAAATACTATAAACGAGCGTTTTTACATCCAATAACTTACCAATAATAAAAATAGAACATTTATAAAATCATTTGTTATAATTAAGTTCTCACACAAAAAATAACAAGGAGATAACATAAATGTTCATAGGCTCAATTATAACAAATTCATCATCTATAATCAAATTCTTAAAAGAATCAAGATTTGCAATTTATTTTACTAAGCCGCAGCTTCATATTATAGCTCTTATTATGAGTGCTATGATAAAAAAGGATTTGTAGGTAAAGTTACTGACGTAGCCGACCTTATGCCTTTCAGGCATAGGACGAATGTAGGAAAATTCTTATCTAAAAGTCCTTGGAATGAAGACTTTGTTGAAAGAGCACTCCGTAATTTGGTTATAAAAAAGATTTGGGAAATTTCTAAAGCAACTGGAAAACCAATCTATGTCGCTATAGATGATACTATCTCGGAAAGGACTGTGCCCTCGTCAAAGGCAGTAAAACCTATTGAAAAGTGTAGTTTTCATAATTCTCATTTAAAACATAAAACTGTTTACGGACATCAATTAGTAACTGTTATGCTTATTTGTGATGATGTTGTTATGCCATACTCAATATCTATTTACGACAAAAAGATTAAGAGTAAAATTCAAATGGCTATTGAGCTTATAAATTCCTTACCATCTCCAAAAAATGAAGGATATGTTTTGTGTGATAGCTGGTATAGTTGTAAAAAGATTTTTAATGCTTCTAAAAAAGCTGGTTTCAAATATGTAGGTGGATTACGTACTAACAGAGTAATTTATCCTACTAATCATGAAAGACTTGGTATTAAGCTTAACGCTTTCGGGAAAACACTAACTAAAGAGGATGTCGACCTAGTTAAAGTTGGCAACTCAGAGTATTATGTATATTCCTATAAAGGAAAGTTAAATGATTTAAAAGAAGCCTTAATAATTCTAAGTTGGCCTAAAGAAGCTCTTTTTAAAGATGGCTGTTTAAGAGCTTTTATAAGTCCTGATTCTAATATGTCATTATTGGAATTGCTAAACCACTACAAACATAGGTGGCCGATCGAAATTTTCTTTAGAGAATCTAAGAAAAAACTAGGATTAGATGATTATCAAATTCGCAGTGAAAAAAGTATAAAAAGATATCTGCTTATTATGATGATTACATATGTTTATTGTGGATTAGAAGTATCCGAAGATACTTTAAAATTTAGTGATGGATTAAAAAATGCTAGAGTTCAATTAGAGGCCGAAAAAATAACTTTCATTTATGAAAAAACTCAAGCTGGAGAGCCTATTGATACCATTTTAGAGCTTTTCAATGTTGCATAAGTATCTTTTTAGTTATTCAATTGGAAATATTTGTTTGCAATTTCGCTCGTTTATAGTAAATAATATTAAAAGCCATAAAATAACATATGAATTATTTTATGACTCATAATTAAAAGATAATAATTTCGCCTTCTTCATCTACTCTCTTAATTGCACCAATTGTTTTTAATATATTGCCTATAGCGGAATATGATAAACCAACAGTTCCTAGTACATTAGGAAGGAGGGTAAAGTTAGTAGTACCAGATTGAATGTTGTTATATATTTCAATTAATCTGATGAATGAAATTCTAACATAAATAAGAATTGTGAATACACCTAGACAGCTTGCAAAGGTTGCTATTTCACTTGGAGTTGGATGCTGCACATCATTTTGGTTTCGCCCATTAGACTGATTCTGTTCATTAGATTGATTTTGTTGTTTCTTATGGTTAGAATTTCGTCTTTTATGATGTTTTTTGTGTTTATTTTGCTGTTGGTCTTGTTCCTTGTTTTGGTTTTGGTTCTGTTTTGACTCCATTGCTCTTTGTAATATAAGTTCTTGAGCTTGCTGTGATGCAATAAGACTAAGTATGCTTGAAAATATATCAATGTATGTGGCTGATATTTCTATTTGTAATAATTCTAAATCTAATTCATCATTACCAGTTAGATTTACGGTAGCATTATTAAATTCCATTTTATCACCTAAAAAGAGACGGTATATTATAATATATTAAGCTGCAATTCTAATGTTCTAATTTTATTAGTTGATTACATAATAAGAAGAATCTATAATTTATTGAATTTGGTAATTACTCAGTTGTCTTATAAAGTATAATGTTTTTTTATTTAAAAAGAAATTTTATAGCAAATTAAGCAGGATACTATTTAATATACTGCTTAATTTGCTATAAAGTGTTGTCATATTTTATTGCTTAAACATTGGCCCAGTAACCTCTTTAAAAGGAATTTTTATAGCAACTCCAGTATCATCTAATTTGTAAGGAATGCCATCAGTGGGATTTTTTCCATCAATTAAATTCAATCCTACAGTGTAAATAGTATTAGCCATATTATCAGGATCTTGAAAAGCGGTACCTAACATGAAACCTTTTGAAATAAGGTCCTGAGCCTCAGGGACTCCATCTACCCCAACAACTGCAATAACTTTTGCTTTATCTCCGCTATTATAACCATATTGCTGCAATGCCTGAACAGCACCAATGGCCATAGAATCGTCGTTTGAAATTATGGCCTCTATATTATTGCCATATTTTAAAAACAAAGCACCTACTGTATCTTTTGCATTTTCTGTGCTCCAATTTAAAATCTTTGATGCGAGCTCCTGTGTTTTAATACCAGATTCTTGGATAGTTGAGATAGAGAAAGTTGATCTATCCATAGATGCTTTATTAAATCTTTCACCAACTAGCATAACATATTGTAATATGTCATCATTATTTTTATCCATAGATTTTTTATAATTTTTCCAAGCATCTGCAATCATTTTTCCTTGCAAAATACCGGCTTGCTTTGAATCTGTTCCTATATATAGAGATTTTTTATAGGTTTTAAGAGGATCTAAATTAAGCGGTTCTCTATTAAAAAATATTACTGGAATATCATATTTTGCAATTTTCTTTACGAATTCATCTACTTGGTTTACATCAACCATATCTAAAAGAACAAGGTCAATTCCTTCTTTCAGAGTATTTTCAAGATTTAAATTTTGTGTTTCTGGATTAAATTTGGCATCGTAAAAAGTAAAGATAACTTTTTCTGGATTTCTTTTTTGAATTTCTTCAAAACTCTTACGAAGAAGTATAAGATAATCATCATTTAAATCTTTTGAAAAAACACCAATTCTAACAGGAGATCTTGTGTCAGTAGCAAAAACATTGTTAAAATTATTTACTAGTATTATACTACACATAATTATGATTGCGGTCATAGCTAGGATTTTCTTAAGTGTTTTCATTTGAAACCTCCGAGCATAATTGTTCTTATAGCACTATTATTTGAAAAAAATATATATTAATACGTGAAAAACTTGAATTTTAATTAAAATAAAAATAACTTACCGTATAAAAATAATTCGGTAAGTTTAATTTTATATAATGAAAAATTAAAAGGAATGCAAGTTCTATATAACTTTTTTATTTAGTAACTATTGATAAAATAAAATCATCTATCATTAATTGAAAACTCTCGTCTAAATTAGCTATATCATTGTGAAAATATCCAAAGGAATATAAAGAAACAAAGCCATGTAAAAGACTTCTTAGATTTCTACTTTTATGAACTAAAAGTACTTCATCTTTAATGTAAAAGCTTAGAAGTTTACGTATGATGTTGTTAGTTTCTCTTGCCAAAAGTTTTACTTCATTATCTTCTGTGCTTGGAGTACTTACATAAAGCATATAGGCAGTTTTGTTTTCGAAGGCGTAATCCCTGTAAACATAAGCCAATTCTCTTATAGCATCTTCACCACTCTTGCCAATTAATTTCTGCATGAGTTTCAAATTCAATTCTTTTAATGTATATATTGTCATCTCTATTTTTAGATTATTCATATTAGTAAAATGGTTATATAAAGAAGGGTATTTTATATTAAGTTTCTCAGCAATTTTCGGAAAAGTAAGCTGATTAAAACCAATTTCATCAGCCAATGAAAAGGCTACTTGAATAATTTTTTCTTTAGTTAAATTTCTCTTTTGCATTTTGTGTCACCCCCAGTGATTTCGTCTTGTAAAAATAGTTTAACATTTGAAAGAATATTTATCAACTTATAAAGTATAGTTTACAAACTATAAAAAATAGTTTAATATTATGTTGAAAAGTATGGTTGGTGTATCATATAGATAGCAAACTTTGAACTTAGATATATGTAAGTTCTGATATATGTATACAAAAAATTAACCAATATAGGTGACTATTCTATATATAAGTTCAATTTATAAATTAGATATCTATATCAATTAAAAAATGAAATAGGATTCTTGAAGAATTTTATATAATTACTTTAAAAGAAATGGGATGAAATATACTTATGAAGATGTGGAAAAGAAATTTAATATTTTGTTGGTTTGGAATGTTTGTAACGGGTATAGGCATGAGCCAGATTGCTCCGGTGTTACCTTTATACATACAACAACTTGGTGTTAGAGATACTGCCTTGATTTCACAAATATCTGGGATTGCCTTTGGAATTACATTTATTATTTCAGCAATTTTTTCTCCAATTTGGGGACAGGCTGCAGACAAATTTGGACGAAAGCCAATGTTACTTAGAGCAAGCCTTGGGATGTCAATAGTAATTGGATGCATGGGATTTGCACCAAATGTATACATACTTATAGGATTAAGATTGCTGCAAGGTGTAATAACAGGTTACAGCACAGCATGTACTACGCTAATTGCAACACAAACTGATAATGAACATGCTGGATATGCTTTAGGTACACTTTCTACAGCAAATATTGCAGGCTCTTTGCTTGGGCCAACATTTGGGGGCTTCATGGAAGAAGCAGTAGGTTTGCAAAGTGTATTTTTCATAACAAGTGCATTAATGTTTATTGCATTCCTCACAACTGCTTTATTTGTAAAGGAATCATTTAAGCGTGAAGATAAAAAAGTATCTACATTTAAAGAAGTGTGGAGAACTGTTCCAGAGAAGAACTTGACGATTACAATGTTTGTGACCTTCTTCATATTAAGTGTAGCATTATACACTGTAGAGCCTATTGTAACAATATATGTTGATCAGTTATCTAAAAATAGCACTCATGTTGCATTATTAGCTGGAATAACATTTTCAGCTTCGGGTTTAGCAAATATACTAGCGGCTCCGAGACTTGGCAAACTTTCAGATAAGATAGGAGCACATAAAGTTATATTAATAGCTCTTGTGGTTGCTGGAATTATTTTTATACCTCAGGCATTTGTAAAAAATCCTTGGGAGTTAATGTTTCTCCGTTTTGTATTAGGATTAGCGGCAGGAGGGCTTAGTCCATCTGTTAATATCTTAGTAAAAAAAATAACACCAGATGCTATAACTGGCAGAATTTTTGGCTTTAGCATGGCAGCGGGATATCTAGGAGTATTTGGAGGTTCAGTTCTGGGTGGACAGGTAGCAGCATACTTAGGAATAAGATATGTATTTTTTATTACGAGCGCATTGCTGCTAATAAATGCAGCATGGGTTTACTTTAATGTGTATAAAAAACTTAGTTTAAATTAATAATTATCATATAAAAAATAAAAATGAGTAGGAGAGAAAAAATGAATAAGTTACCAGAAAATGAATTATTAAAAGCAGATAAAACAGCTCTTGTACTAATAGATTTACAAAATGGAATTGTAAACAGAGAACTTGCACCATATAGTGGTGGGAAGGTAGTTGAAAATGCCAGTAAATTAATTAATGCATTTAGTGAAAAGGGTGCATTTGTAGTTCTTGTAAGAGTTTCTACTACAGATGGAAAAGATATGGTTAAACCAAAGACAGATTTAGAAGTTAATGCAATGAAATATCCAGAAGGCTGGGATATTCTAGTGCCTAAAATAGCAAATACTAAGAATGCTCATATTATTACAAAAAGACAATGGGGAGCTTTTTATGGTACAGACCTAGACTTGCAATTAAGACGCCGAGGAATTGATACTATAGTATTAGGTGGTATTTCCACTGGAATCGGAGTAGATACTACAGCAAGAGAAGCATACCAACATGGGTATAATCAAATTTTTGTAGAAGATGCAATGGCAGCAATGTCAAAGGAAGAACATGATTATGTTTGTAAGCACATCTTTCCTAGGATGGGTAAGATTAGAACAAGCGAAGAAGCAGCATTAATGTTAAAATAAAATGCTCTATTACAGAAAGTGTTGTTAGCTAGAAATATGGCTATCAACGCTTTTTTATAAATAAATTAATAAAATAGTAAATTTTGAAGTATATTAAGATGAAAAGACTTTGTTTGATAATTAACAATCAATTATATACGTTTTCGTAAAAGGTTTCAATACGAAAAATAAATTGTTAACAACTTATTAACAATTTATTAATAAAATTAAACGATTTCTGTAAATAAATTCCTTTTATTATGTGTAAAAAAAGGGTATTATAAGAACATAAAATTTAAGGAGATGATTTAATGATTAAATTTATTAAAGAGGTATTTAATTTAAAGGCTTTTAAAAAGGCAGTTTTATTAGCAGGAGTAGTTTCAGAGGCAAATGCAGGTTCAGCTGACTATATGAATTTAATTAAATATATTACAAGAGTTGAAGAAAATACTTCTAGTAATGAAAGCACTGTTAACAAGGAAATGGAATTGAAAAAAGCTTCATAAGCTTTATATTAAAAGCTTATGAAGCTTTTTTTATTAATAATTAATTTAAATTTTCAACTACACCTCCATATGGTATAGTTAATAGTTTCTGTGTATAATCAATTGTGCAATTTGTATTTTCAATAAGATTTCTATTATAAATTAAATTCATTCCGATAAAATAAACATCTTTAGCCCAATCATATGGATTTACAAGCACAGTGCCTGTCATTACACCTTTTTGTATTAGATCCTGAGCTTCTTTCCGTCCATCAAATCCTACAACAAGCACATTTTGCCTATTAATATTATAGCCATTTCTTTGCAAAGCCGTAATGGCACCTATAGCCATGGTATCATCATTAGAGATAATTGCTTCAATTCTATTATCATATTTTAAGAGTAGTGAATTAACAGTGTTCATGGCTTCTTCCTCTTTCCAATCACAGATCTTTGTAGATATGTCTTCGGTTTTTATATTATTTTCATTAATTGTTTGAATAGAATATTTTGAACGTGCAACTGCGTACATATTATTTAGGGAGCCTTCTAGCATAACATATTGTAGTATATTATCATTATTTTTATCAATATATGATTTATTTTTATTCCATGCATCAACAAGAATTTGCCCTTGTAAAACACCACCTTCTGATGGATTTATAATTACTAAACAAGATTTAGTGTAAGACATAACAGGGGTTAATTCACCATTACCAAAAAACATCACAGGAATATTACTTTCTTTAATTCTGTCAATAACATATTTAGTAGAATTTATATTTACCATATCTATTATTAAAATGTCAGCCTCTTTTGATCTGAGAATAGAATTTACTTGTTTATTTTGTATATCTTGACTTCCTTTGCAATCAAAAAAAGTATAATGAATTGTCTCAGGATTTTCTAACTCAACCTTTTTCATATTATCTACTATAAGTGAAGTTATATAAATATTGAAGTCGCTTATTAGCACGCTGGCTCTTATAGGCGGATCTATATTATTTATTGATGAAATGCTATTAAAATTTA
This sequence comes from Clostridium sp. DL-VIII, assembly GCF_000230835.1. Lineage (NCBI taxonomy): Bacteria > Bacillati > Bacillota > Clostridia > Eubacteriales > Clostridiaceae > Clostridium > Clostridium sp. DL-VIII. The sequence goes on along the minus strand of NZ_CM001240.1, from coordinate 4,639,301 downwards.
TAGGACGTATTTGCTGTAATATGGATGTAATAAACAAAAATGCAAGAAATAGAGAAATTTTTTTTAATAGTTTCATTGTACTCTCCTTATTTTAAAATAAAAGTTTAGACCCAAGAAATTAGTGTTTATTATTTTAATTAAATAGCATTATTAATTAAAGTGCACAGAATTAGTTTAAGTTGAAATTTTAGAATTATACAAAATAAAATTTGTATAAGTAAATAGGATATGTTATAATTAATTCATGTTGAAATAAAAGTAATGATTTCATTATTATGGAATTTGGCTTTGAGCAATATACACTCCTTATGAAATAAAGATATAGCTAAGACAAAAGGCAATGAACATTAAATAATAATTGTTCATTGCCTTTTATCTTAACGTCATATCATGATCACTAAAATATTGAATTCTTAAAGCGTGTTACAATACTGTCATAATTCCACTGCAATATATAAGTATCAGATAATTAAAAAATATTTATCCATTATTAAATGATTACTAACCGGTATTTAGAATAATTTATTACACTCTAGTAAACCATTCTTTTTCTCTTTAAATATAAAATAGATATTTAGTTTTCTCTAGCGTCATAGTAATATCTTTTTACACTTAGATAAAAAATAGCAAAAGTTACATTTAGATATGGAAGAAATAATGATAATCCTATCAATAATAGTAAAATATACACTAAAAGAAAGTAAATTGGTAATGGGAATAATATTAATATGAATAATGGCAGTATAATTAATGCAATCCATCCAAGAAAACTTACTGAAAGCATAAAAAATTCCAACTTATGCCCCTTCATCATATTTGCACTTTCCTTTAAACAGTCAATAATTGATTTGCTCTTATCATCCATTAAAATGTATAATGACTGAGAAAATATTAATGCTATTATAATACCTGGTATTATTAATAAAATAAGACCTATAGCTATACATATGGTTATTATAATATAAATTATTAATGCCTTAAAAAAAACACTAAAGCCTGAAAATATGTCATCTAATAAAGGTATATTTTCAATTTTTGCATAGTTTAATGAAAGGTTTAAGGTTCCTATAAATAGGATAATATTAATAGATAGTGTAATTATATTAACAATTGCTTTTATAAATAAAGAACTGCTAGTATCAGCAAAAAAATTAATTGCAGCTAAAATTGCTGGGAAGAAAATAATAGAAATAAAGAACCCACCAATAGCTAGTCCCCATCTATTTCGTAATTGATTTTTAGCTTGCTTTTTTAACTCAGAAGCGGTATTCATTAAAATTTCCTCCTTAAAACTAAAGAATTTTTATAATCTAATAATTTTAGAATTATATCATAATCGGAGTATTTATACAATATATAGGAGAATTAATATAAATAAAAGGAGTTAGCAAATTGTGAACATTTTTAAAAGATTAATAATAAGTATTCTTGAAACAAAAGCAAATGCATTATTAACAGATGGAAAAGTTCAACAAGCTATAAGAATATACGACAAAATTAATAAAATAGATGATACAAAAGCAAAGATTTATTGGAATAAGATGATTGGACATATTACTTTAAAAGAATTTGAACAGGCATTAGAATGTATAGATAGATTAATATATTTACAACCTGATAATGAAGATTTTTATTGTGAAAAGGCATCAATACTTAGTTCAATTAATCCTAAAAGATTTGAGGAAGCAATAGATTGCTGTAATTTAGCTATAGAAATAGAAAATAATTGTGCAGAGGCATATTTTAGAAAAGGTTTTGCATTAGCTGAACTACATCAATATGATGAAGCAGAAATCTGCTACAATAAGGTTATTGAGTTATCAATGGAAAGTCATAGAGTGTATTTAAACAAAGCAATAATTTTTCTGAAAAAGAAAATGTATCACGAGGCATTAGAATTATGTGATAAATCAGTAAAATTAAGTTGTGAGGATAAATCAAACTTAAGTCTAGCTTATTTTACTAAAAGCAGAATATATGCGAGCTTGAACTTGAAAAATGAGTGCATAGAATATTTGGATAAAGCGATTAAAATAAGTAATGAATGCAAAAATTTTGTGGCCAAATGTGAAGAATTTGAGTTTATAAAAAATGAAAAGGATTTTATAAATATTATGTCTTAGGAGGAAGAGATTAATTTATAGTAGATAAATTTGAAGTATTTTGAAAGAAATAGGGGAAGACAATGTTTAAAAAGTTAGTTTTTTTAGGAATTATTTTTTTACCATTAATTTTATGGATTGTTTGGAGTAATACAAATAAAAATAGTTCTAATTCATCTATGATATATGTGGAGAAAAATGATGAAAATAGTGAAAAAGTTTTAAATGAAGATTTAAGTAAATATTTCTCTGGATATGATGGATGTTTTGTTTTATATGATAAAAATCAAAATAAGTATTTAATTTACAATGAGGCAAAAAGTGAAAAGGAAATATCACCATGTTCTACCTTTAAGATTGTTAATGCATTAATTGGTCTTGATACTAATGTTTTGCAGGACGAAAATACTATTTTTAAATGGAATGGGACAAAGTATGCTATAGAGGAATGGAATAAAGATCAAACTCTATCAAGTGCAGTTGCTAATTCTGTTGTGTGGTATTTTCAAGAAGTAGCATCAAAAGTTGGAGAAGAAAGGATGCAGGAATATCTTTCTAAAATTGATTATGGAAATAAAGATATATCTGGTGGCCTAACAAAATTTTGGCTGCAGTCTTCTTTGAAGATTTCACCAAGGAAGCAAGTTGAACTTTTGAGAAATATGTATGATTATAAATTACCATTTTCACGGAAAAATATAGATATTGTTAAGAAAGTTTTAAAGATTTCGGAGCAAAATGGAATAGTGCTTTCAGGTAAGACAGGTTCGGGTACGGATGGAAATAAAAGCATAAATGGGTGGTTTATTGGTTATGTTGAAAGAGATAATGATGTTTTCTTTTTTGCTGTTAATATTGAAGGAAAGGATAATGCAACTGGTGTATTGGCAGAACAGATAGCCAAGAATATATTAAAGGATAAAAATATTTTATAATATAGTTAAAGACTAAAAACCGAAGGATACAAAATTTTTATAAATATCAAGGGCTTATTGAAGATTGGATTTTATATTAGTACAAATCCATTTTCAATGAATATATTTTTATATTCAAATAAATCTTCTTCATGAAGCTGCTTTATATTACTGAAAGCATAAGGCTTATTTAAAAGTGTGTATTTTTTTTGGCCAAATTGATGAAACGGAAGCAGGTTTATTTTTTCAGCGTTAATAGATTTAAGTAGTTTACAAAATCCTTCAGCATCTTCTAAACTATAATTTATATTTGGAATAACAGGAATACGTATGATAACATCTTTCCTACTTTTTATTGCATACTTTAAATTTTCTATGATTATATCATTGTAAACATTTGTAGCTTTAAAATGTTTATCTCTGTCATAATGCTTTACGTCAAATAACAATAAATCAACATTGTTTATAAATTGCGAGAATACTTTGTTTGAAATATATCCAGTGGTTTCAATTGCTGTGTGTATATTTTTCTCTTTTAAAAGTTTTAAAAGCTTAGATGCAACTTCATGCTGCATAAATACTTCACCGCCAGACAATGTAACACCACCATTGGATTCTTCATAAAATACCTCGTCTTTCATAACTTCTTTCATAATTTGGTCAAGAGTTAGGAGTTCACCTTCTACTGAAAGAGCTTTATTATGGCAAGAATTTACACATTTTAAACAATCATCACATTTCTTCGAACGAACTTCTATATTATTATCAGATAAAGAGATAATTTTTTGAGGACAAATATCTATGCAATGAAGACATTTTATACACTTGCTTTTATCCCAGATAATTTGTATTTTAGAATCTTGAGATTCTGGATTTGAGCACCATGAACACCTTAATGGGCAGCCTTTAAAAAATACTACGGTTCTAATTCCAGGGCCGTCATGTATACTATACTTCTGAATGTTAAAAATGCAAGCTTTTAAATCCTTCATATTAATCATCTCCATTTATTAATACATTTTATGAATTAATGTTAACACGAAAAATTTTAAGTGTAAAGATAAAGTTACGTTTGAAATAAGATTTTATTTCGAACAAATCATAATTGCTATAATAAAGCCATTTAGATGATTAGATAAACATTAATAGAATAAGGCTACTTTTATTCGAAATATGATTAGTTTATTTTGTAAATAGTTTGTGTTATAATTCCATTAGATTTAATAGATAGGAGGTTGCTATGATAAATAGATACACAAAGCTTCTTGAAATTGTGAATGAAAATAAACGTATAGAAGTCAGTAAGTTAGCAGAACTTTTAAAGGTGTCTCAAGTTACGATAAGAAAAGATCTTGGAGCATTAGAAGAAAAAGGATTGCTAAAACGTGAGCACGGATATGCTGTCATGACCTCAAGTGATGATATAAACAGCAGACTAGCTTTTAATTATGATATAAAAAGGAAAATAGCACATTTAGCAAGTGAACTTGTAAGCGATGGGGAAACAATTATGATTGAATCTGGTTCATCGTGTGCCTTACTTGCAGAAGAACTTGCATATAATAAAAAAGATATAACCATTATTACTAATTCTACTTTTATAGCCTCATATATTAGAGAAGGAAATGCAAAAGTAGTATTATTGGGAGGAGATTATCAACCAGAATCTCAGGTTGTGGTGGGACCTCTTACTAGAAAATCAGTAAAAGATTTTTTTGTAGATAAATTATTTGTTGGAACCGATGGCTATAATTCTAAAATAGGGTTTACAGGAAAAAATTTAATGCGTACAGAAACTGTAAAAGCTATGGCTGAAAGTGCTGATAAAATTGTAATATTAACAGTATCTTCAAAGTTTTCCGAACGAGGAGTAGTATCTCAGTTTAGAACAGATGAAGTAGATTATGTCCTAACTGATACTAATATTCCAGAAGATGTTTTGGAAAGTTTAAGGAAAGAAAAAGTACAGGTCCAAATGGTAAGTATAGAATAATACAATAAATGAATTTTAGTGTACATATTAAAAAAGAAATTCAATGTATGTTGAAGGAGGAGATATTTAATGATTTATAAATCCTGCAAATAAACATATATTGAATTTTTTCTATTTACACATATAAATATAGCTGATTATATTTGCTTTAATTAGATTATGTTTTTGAATAACAATCATAATAAAAATCAATTTGATTTATACTCCCTTAAAGTACGCAATGCTATGTATTAATATCAACATAACAGTTATATCTTTTATTTTTAAGAAATATGATTATATATGTGAATTTCAAAAGGAAAATATATAAGTTTCAAATGAAATATATTTATTGACAAAATGTAACTATAGTATATAATTGAAGTGCATGTGAAAACAAAATTATTTCAAATGAAATAAAAATATGAGCACTAGGTGTTTGAGTATTAAGTTATTCAATGAAAGGGGAATGTTTATGAATCATTTTGGAGAATTAACAATAAGAATGCATAATTTCCGTGAGGAATTATTAAATGCAAAGCCTATGGTGTGTGTAGAAAGGGCTAAGTTTACCACAGAAAGTTACAAAGAACATGGTGATAAACCAATGGTGCTGCGTAGAGCATTGTGCTTAGAAAATATATTAAAAAATATGACTATATTCATTGAAGATGATACAGTAATTGCAGGTAATCAAGCTTCATCTAACCGCTCGGCGCCTATTTTTCCTGAATATGCTATGGATTGGGTTATTGATGAATTAGATGAATTTGAAAAACGTGATGGGGATATATTCTATATTACGGAAGATGCTAAAAAGGTTTTAAAAGTAATTGCACCATTTTGGCAACATAAAACATTAAAAGATAGAGGGCTTGCAGGAATGCCTGCTGAAAGCAGAATTTTTTATGACCTTGGAATTATAAAAGCAGAGGGAAATATTACTTCAGGAGATGCTCATATCGCAGTTAATTATGATAAAGTATTAAAGCTTGGATTAGTAAATTACAAAGAGAGAGCAGAAAGAAAGTTAAAAGAATTAGACCTTACGGATTATAGAAACTTAAATAAATCTTATTTTTATAGAGCAATTTTAATTGTAATTGATGCAGTAGCAGCTTTTGCAAAGCGTTATGCAGATTTAGCTTTGGAAATGTCAAAAACGGAAAATAATGATACTAGAAAAACAGAATTATTGGAAATGTCTAGAATACTAAATAAGGTTCCGTATTATCCAGCAGATACCTTTCATGAGGCAATACAATCACTTTGGATGATTCATTTGGTTTTACAAATTGAGTCAAATGGGCATTCACTTTCATACGGAAGAATGGATCAATACTTAAATCCTTATTATGAAAATGACTTAAAAAATAAAATTATTACTGAATACAGTGCTAATGAATTATTGACAAACTTATGGCTTAAGACATTTACAATAAATAAAATAAGAAGCTGGTCACATACAAGATTTAGTGCAGGGAGTCCATTATATCAAAATGTTACAGTTGGTGGACAAACCTCTGATAAGAAAGATGCAGTTAATCCATTAAGTTATTTAATTCTAAAAAGTGTTGCTCAGGCAAAATTGCCACAACCTAACTTAACAGTGCGTTACCACAAGGGATTGTCTGATGATTTTATGAAAGAATGTATTGAAGTTGTGAGATTAGGATTTGGGATGCCAGCTTTTAATAGTGACGAGGTTATTATTCCTTCTTTTATAGAAAAGGGAGTAGCAGAGGAAGATGCCTACAATTATAGTGCAATTGGATGTGTTGAAGTTGCAGTTCCAGGAAAATGGGGCTATAGATGTACTGGAATGAGTTTCTTAAATTTTCCTAAATCATTATTAATTGCATTAAATAATGGAATAGATCCTGAATCAGGGACAAAGCTTTGTGAGGGCATAGGTCACTTTAAGAATATGACATCTTTTGATGAGGTTATGAAAGCTTGGAATAAAATTATTCGTGAATTCACAAGGCATAGTGTAATAATAGACAGCTGTGCAGATATGGCTATAGAAGAGGTTACAGCAGATGTGTTATGCTCTGCGTTAACAGATGATTGCATTGAAAGAGGACTAAATCTAAAAGAAGGCGGAGCAGTATATGATTTTATCAGTGATTTACAGGTAGGTATTGCGAACCTTGGAGATTCTCTTGCAGCTATTAAAAAATGTGTATTTGAGGATAAGAGTTTTACTCCAGCACAATTATGGGATGCACTAAGTAATAATTATGAGGGAGAGGAAGGTAGAAGGATTCAGGAAATTTTAATTAATAATGCACCTAAGTATGGAAATGATGATGATTATGTAGACTTATTATTAAGAGATGCCTATGAAATTTATATTGATGAAATAAAGAAATATAAAAATACTAGGTATGGAAGGGGTCCAATTGGAGGAGGCTATTATGCGGGAACATCATCAATATCTGCTAATGTACCGCAAGGGGGTGGAACCTTAGCAACTCCAGATGGAAGAAAAGCAGGAGAACCTTTAGCGGAAGGATGTTCACCATCTCACGCGATGGATAAAAATGGACCTACAGCAGTATTCAAATCAGTTTCAAAATTGCCGACACATGATATTACTGGAGGTGTATTATTAAATCAGAAAGTTACACCTCAAATGTTATCCAAGGAAGAAGATAGAATGAAATTAATTTTATTAATTAGAGCGTTCTTCAATCGATTAGAAGGTTTTCATGTTCAGTATAATGTAGTTTCTAGAGATACCTTAATTGATGCACAAAAGAATCCAGAAAAACATAGAGATTTAATTGTCAGAGTTGCAGGTTATAGTGCCTTCTTTAATGTATTATCTAAGCAGACACAAGATGATATTATTGAGAGAACAGAACAAATTTTATAATTAAAAATAGAAAACGAAAATATTTAATAATGTAGTTTATATTAAAAAAGTGTTATATCAGTTTAATTGATACAACACTTTTTGTGATTTGAAGTGTATGAAAGTAAATGGAGTTACATAAAAAGTATCTTTAAGTAAAGTTATAAAAAGCAAAGAAACCTAAAAGCATAGCCACAATTGAAAAGAGTGCAAGTTTTATCTTTCCAATTGAATTAAGCAAGTTCATAGTTTTATAAGGCGATTTTAGTACAGAAATTTGCGATTTCTTGTAGATATAGAGAATTAATAAAATTGAAGCGGCAAGTGAAATTATTACAATTGTAAGTTCTTTTGAATAGTAATGAAACTTATACCAATTTAATCCAAGAAAATTACCCAATAAGATAAAAGTGGAAGTCCATACAAGGGCACCTAAATATGCATTTAAAGCAAATTTTTTATAAGAAAGTTTCGTTATGCCTGAAAAATAACCAGTAAGGTGCCTGATTCCTGGGATATAATAAGCTAAGAAAATTAATTTAGTACCATATGTATCAAACCATGATGAAACCTTTTTTAAACGATTAGGTCCAAGGTGAAAATGTGAGCCATATTTTTGAAAAAAACGCTCGCCTAATGTACTACCAGTTATATAGGATATTGTTATTCCAAGTGTCACACCAGCAGTGGCTGTTAGTATGCTTGGAAGTAAGTCCATGTTACCTTTATAAATAAGAAAACCACAATAAGTCATCATTAGCTCACCAGGTAATGGAAGTAAAATCAATTCAAGAGCTAAAGCAAAAAACAAAATTATATATCCATAATTATTAATTAATTCAATTATAGTCTGCAAAATTTATCACTCCTATTTTTCTAATAATATAGCTTATAAAATTAAATTAAATATAGAGTAAATAACCAAAATGTAAAATAAGTTTATTATTTATTATAAAAATGTTTAACACTATTATAAATCTGAAATTACCATAAATAAAGGCCTGAAAATAGCAAATAATAAAAAAGAAAAATAATCTAATGAAAAATAAAGAAGGTTGCATTGGAGGAGATAAGATGAAAAATAAATTAAGATATATTTTAACTTTTGTTTTTAGTGCATTTCTTATTATTTCTATGTTTCAGGAAACTGTTAGAGCTGTTACAGCAGCTGATTCCTTAAGTGTAAATACTGAAAGTAAAGCGGAAAATGGAAAGATTTCTAAACATAAGAAAAAGATCATTTACTTAACGTTTGATGATGGACCTAGTTATAAAGTTACAAATAATGTTTTAGATATATTGAAAGCAAATGAAGTTAAAGCAACATTCTTTCTTATTGGAAATCAAATTGAAGGTAGAGAGGACATAGTAAAAAGGATTTATGAAGAGGGAAATAGCATAGGACTTCATACATATACACATAATTTTAAAAGAATTTATTGTAATGAAGATAAATTCATACAGGAGATGATTGAGTGTCGTGCCGAAATAAAGAAGGTTGTTGGAGTAGAACCAAATATAATCAGATTTCCAGGTGGCAGCTATAAACATTTAAGCAAAAGTTATTTAAAAAAATTACATGATAATAATTTTAGAATTTATGATTGGAACATAGATAATTGTGATGGATTAAACCCAAGAACTTCACCATATAAATTGTATTCAAGAGCTATAAAGGGCAGCGATAAAAAGGATAGGGTAATGTTACTTTTACACTGCACTGATATGAATAAGAATACCTGCAAAGCGCTTCCACAGATAATAGAATATTATAAAGCTCATGGATTTGAATTTGGACTTATTACGGATGATACAGCAGAATTATATTTTCCAATAAAAAGATGAGAATATATTCTATATTTTTAGTATAGAAAAAATTACAAGTTGTGTTATAATAGCTATGTGCTTATATTATTTATAAAATTATTAGTTCTAAAAATAAGTGGGTTATGATTTTGGTATAAGGGAAATATGGTTAGAAGTAACAATGACTAAGATGTAATTTGGAGGCAAAACTTATGGGATTAATACGGAACGCATTACCAAGTATTATATTTATAATATGTGGGGTAGCACTTAAACTTTGGGCACCAGAAGAAGTAAATGGAATTTTTGGCTATAGAACTTTTTTTTCTATGAAGAATAAGGAAACTTGGAAGGAAGGTAATGAGTTTAGTGCTATGATGATGATAGTAAGTGGTATCATATGTTTATTGCTGTCCTTAACAATCACATTTTTTTATAAAGATTATCCAAGTATAAGCAGAAAAATATCAGGAATAGTGACTGTAATACTTGTTTTAGGGTCTATATTTTATACTGAAATTCATTTGCGAAAAGTTTTTGATAAAGATGGAAATAGAAAAGTATTATAATATTATTAATATAAAAAGAGATTGATGCAAAAATATTAATATTCTTGCATCAATCTCTAATTTTTTATTTAAAATTCAATGTCGATTTTAAAATTTCTTACCAGTAGGGTTAATCCTTGAGCAAGCTCCGCTTGAGTTTGAGTAGAGTCAGCGGCTTGAGCTGAAGCTTTAGTAACTTCATTTATACTGGCTAATACTTCTTCTGAACTAGCAGCTGATTCTTCTGCAAGTTCGGAAATACCCTCAAATACTTGATTTACTTGAGTTATTGTTTCACTCATCTGTTTCGCAGCTGTGGCTATATTAGTAGCCATACTGCTGACAAAGTTTGCATCTTTTTCATATTGTATACCTGTATTTAAAAGTAAAGTATAGCTTGACTTTACGTTATTTGCCATATAATCAAGAATATCTTGACCACTTGAAGATAATGCATCGAAAGCGTTTCGTACTTGAGTTACCATATTTTGAATTTGTATTACTGCTTCAGATGATTGCTCAGCTAAGGTTCTAACCTCTTCAGCTACTACTGCAAAGCCTTTTCCGTGTTCTCCAGCTCTTGCGGCTTCTATGGCAGCGTTTAGAGCAAGGAGATTAGTTTGTTCTGCTATACTTCCAATAGATTCTGCCATCAGCTTAACTTCCTCAACGACCTTACCATCTTCAATTGCTTTTATAATATTGAGCCTTTTCTCTTCATATATCTTATTATTTTGTTTTATGTTCTCAGTAGCTTTTCCCTTTATTTCAATAGCTCTCTTATTTATTTCACCACCGGAAATCCTTGATTCTTCTGCTTTATCAGCTAAGTTAGATGTATTTATAGCTATTTCATCCATTGAAGCATGTAACTTCTCAGTAGTAGCACTTAAATCTTGAGCTCCTTGAGCAATTGTTTCTGTAGCTTCACTTGAAGAATGCATCATTGATGAGATTTCTTCAGTAGTAGTAGATAAATCTCCACTGGATAGATCCATCATTTCAGCGCTACTAGCTATTTTTATTATAAGTTCCTGTATATTTTCAACGGCTTTATTTAATGCTTGAGAAACTCTACCGATTTCATCATTATTATTTAATTCTATTTTTTGAGTGAAATCACCTTCGCCAATTGCTTCCGCAAGATTTAGGAGTTTTCGCAACTGCTTGCTTATGCTTGTTGCTATAAGTAATCCAGTTGCTATAGCCAATACTAAACCTAAAACTATTATAGATATTGAGAAGAATAACGAGGAATTGAATGTGCTTTCACTTTGAGAATATGCATTAAATGCTTTATCATTATTAGCTCTAATTAAATCATCAAAGTCTTTAAATAAATCAGTTTGAACTATGGTAATTTCTGAAAGTTTAGTTTTGGACGATTCGAAATCCTTTACATCTGCGAGCTTTATTACATTAGCGTAGATGTTTCTAAACTCATTCAAATCATTTTTTAATTTTTGGAAGGAATCTTTTTCATCTTCAGTTAAAAAGTTTTTTTCATAATCACCAAGAATAGCGTCTGTTTCAGCTGCATAAGTAAAAATCTCTTTTTCTAAGTTAGGATTTTGATTATCTTTGTTCTCAAGGTTTGATATTTCTGATAGATCATATTTTATTTCTAAAGTATCCTGTTTGACTTTATTTAATTTCTGAATAGAAGTAAGATTTTGTTCGTACATATTTTTTGCATTTTTACTTAGAGTTTGCATGTTTTTTATTCCGACGGTTCCAACCAAAGCTATAAATAAAGCTATAGTAATAAATGCTGGTATTAGTTTTTTTGACATATTTAAGTTGTTAAACCATTTCATAATGACTCCCCCTGAAGTTTTATAGTATTTTCAGTATAAATAATTGAAAAATATACCAAAAAATTTGATCCATTTATAATATACGATAATTTTTCAAAGTATTGCAAGACAAAATTTTATATAAAAGTTAAAAAAAGTAAAAATATAATAAAACTTGAATTGGGGGTTTTTATATAAAGTTAACCTTTACGTAATAAAAATATTAAATTTTCAAAAATAGGATGAAAAATATGGCAAAAAATAAAATAATGTTAATGGAGAACGTGTGCAAGTAGTTTTCAATTTTTTTGCTAAAATCTTATTAAATTGTACCTAAACAATTACATACAAAAAGAAAATTAAATGGTATTATTATTATATAATTGAATAATTATATAGATACGGAATTATTTTTATATATAAAATAACTTGTAATAAATGGAGAGTTATGAAAAGGCGGTAATAAAAATATGATTAAAAAATTAATTTGCAGTCTTCTTATTTTAATATCAACAATTACACTAATGCCTATAGGAGTTTCAGCAGAATGGAAAGAAGATAGCTCTGGATGGTGGTATACAGAAGGAAATTCTTATTGTACAGGTTGGAAAAAAATAGATGGATTGTGGTATTATTTTGGAACTAATGGATACATGGAAAAGGGATGGATTAAAGATGGAGCATGGTGGTATTACTTACAGGATAACGGAGTAATGGCTACTGGTAAATTGACAATAAAAGATAAAATATATGAATTTGATAATAATGGAAGATGGCTGAATAATAGTCTTCCAGCAAAAATTGAGTCAAATAGTATTGATACAAAGCAACCTTCAGAAGAAAAGATGATGTCAACTTCAAATTTCAGTTGGTTTAATGAAAATGGAAATACGTATTTCAAAGTTTCTGATGTTATTTTTGCAAGCGGTGGATGGAATATAGATGGAGATATATATGTATTTAATGATGATGGGGCACTTCAAAGAGGTGAATATGTTGGACAAGATGGCTCGAAGTATCTTTTGGGAAATGATGGCGAATTTATAAAAGGTATAACTAATGAAAGTGATGAATTATGGGCAGAAGGCGCACTTACAACTAAGTCCACTACAGATAATTATAAAGTTAATTTAGATGATAGTAAAATGATGAATTTAGCTTATGTAAATTCAGAAGAACAAACCTTCAAAGGAAAGTTAATTCAAAATGAAAGCGGAGATAAGTTAGATAATGCAAAGCAAAAAGCAACAGTTGAAGGTAAGACATTATACTGCAAAACTAATCAGTCTATATATTTAGGAGCAATTAAGATAGAAAGCACAGATTATAAAAGTACATCATTTCCTAATCTAATAGCAATATGCAGCAGTAGCGATGAAAAAACTGTATATCCGGGAATTGATCTGGGTCTAGAGGATGGATTCTATAGAAATATTAATCCAAAAATTGTAGCACATAAGCCAGGAAAAGTTACTATTACAATAGATGTTAACGGAACAAAAACTTCCTTTGATGTAGTTGTAACTGAATAGAATTTAGTGATATGTTGAAATAGAAATGTACATTTAATAATCAAATAAGATTAACTGGAGGTTAATACATTTAATGCTTATTTCAGTGAATATTATAAGGCGCAAAAAATGTATGTACCTCCTAATTGCTGTTTTAATGAGATCCTTTTAAAACTGAAGAAAATAAATTTATGGGAAATTTATTTTATCGTCCAATCCAAGCACCATCAGAACCTAATCTGAATCCATCAATAATTTGATTATAATCCATGGCGCCACTATTACTTAAATGATAGTATTTGCCATTATTAATTATCCAGCCAGTTAACATAGTTCCATTATTATCGAAAAAGTACCAGCGCCCATTATTATCCTTAAACCAGCCGGTCAACATCTCGCCTCCATAATTTAAGTAATACCAGTTGTCGTTTAAATATTGCCAGCCTGTTAACATGATACCATTTTCATCCAAATAGTACCAATGCGAATTATAAGAAAGCCAGCCTGTATGCATGTATCCATTACCATTTAAAAAATGATATTTTTTAATATTACTATCCCAAAACCAAGTATTTTTTAATGGATTTCCTGAAGCATCAATATACTGCATATGTCCATCTAAAGATACCCATTGATTTATCTTATTTGATGTATTAGAAAGATTTGCTTCATCTTTTAGCTTAGTTCTAATTTTTGTGTTATCAACTGATGAGAAAGCAGTTACATAGTAAGAAGTATTATCTTTATTAAAAGACATATATCCATCACTTAAATAAAGATCATTTAAATAAGTATCATCATTTGATAAAAAGTCAATATGACCATGATTTAAATCAATGTCTTTCAATTTAGTATCATGTGTAGATGATGCATATGCTTTTGTCGTAAGTAGATTGGTTACAGGCGAAATAGTACATAAGGCACTGATTATGAGTGTACATGTAATCATTTTTCTTATTTTTTTGTTCATGGTTAAATCCCCCCTAATATATCTATATACAAGTATTAACGATTTTATAAGTCTTTTAATGTTGAAATTTTATTTGACTGAATAAATACAATGTGTGATTCGTTTACATGTAAAAGGTTGATAATAACTATATTGACAAAGGTTTTAGTAACAATTATAATTAAATAATGTTAGAAGCCTAACAAAATGATAGGAGTATGAGTATGGATAAAGAGGTACATATAGGAAAAAAGATAAATATACTAGCTAAGAGAATTCATAGAAAAATAGACAAAGAGGCATCACAATATGGGATAACGGGTGTTCAGGGAAGAATTCTTGGTTTTATTTATTTTAAATCCAAAGAAAGAGATATATTTCAAAAGGATATTGAGGAAGAACTTGATATTAGGCGTTCTTCTGTAACTAGTGTACTTCAGCTTATGGAGAAAAATGGATTTGTTGACAGAGTAAGTGTTTCTGAAGATGCAAGGCTTAAGAAGATAATACTTACAGAAAAAGGCTTAGAAGCTCAAAGTAATATATATGATTTTATCCTTAAATTTGAGAAATCATTAAGAGATGAATTAAGTGAGGCAGAAATGAATATATTAATTTCTTTAATTGATAGATTATCTGAAAAAATTGCTGATTAACTGCAATTTTTTTTTGAGAAACTATTAGTTAGAAACCTAACAAAGGGAGGAAGGTCATGATAAAAAGATTAGCAGGCTATATAGCTGAATTTAAAAAAGACACAATTATAACTCCGTTATATGTTGGATTAGAAGCAGTAATGGAAACAATTATTCCATTATTAATGGCAGGAATCATTGATAATGGAGTAAACAAAGGAAATTTGAAATATGTATACACTTATGGAGTAATAATGATTTGTGTATCATTTATCTCTCTTGCCTGTGGTTCCTTATCAGGAAAATACGCAGCAAGTGCATCTACGGGTTTTGCTAGAAATTTAAGAAGAGCAATGTATTATAACATTCAGGAATATTCTTTTTCAAATATAGATAAGTATTCTACAGCTGGACTTATAACTAGATTAACAACAGATGTAACGAATGTACAAAATGCTTTTCAAATGATGATAAGAATGTTCGTTAGAGCACCTTTTATGCTTGTTTTTGCAATGGCTATGAGTTTTTATATTAATGCAAAATTAGCCTTAGTATTTTTGGGAGCAATAATTTTTCTAGGGTTTGCATTGTACTTTATAATGACAAAGGCACATCCATATTTCCAAGAAGTTTTTAAAAAATATGATAATTTAAATGCTAGTGTACAAGAAAATTTAACAGCTATAAGAACTGTAAAGGCTTATGTAAGAGAAGAACATGAAACAAATAAATTCTATAAGGCTTCTGAAACCTTGTATAAATATTTTATAAGAGCTGAAAAATTAATAATAATTAATGGACCAGCTATGCAATTTGCAGTTTATACTTGTATTTTGCTTTTATCCTGGCTTGGAGCAAGGATGATTGTTGGCGGAAGTATGACAACAGGTGAACTAATGAGCATGTTTGCTTATACAACCAATATAATGATCAGTCTTATGATGATGTCTTTTGTGTTTGTAATGGTAATTATGTCAAAATCATCAGCAGAAAGAATTATAGAAGTATTGGATGAAAAGAGTGATTTATCAAATCCAGAGAATCCAATTTATGAAGTTAAAGATGGAGCTATTTCCTTTAATGATGTTAGTTTCTCTTATAGTAATGATAAAGATAAATGTGTATTGGAAAACATAAATATTACGATTAATTCAGGTGAAACTATTGGTATTATAGGTGGAACCGGCAGCTCTAAATCTACATTAGTTCAACTTATTCCAAGATTATATGATACAATGGGCGGGACTATTGAAGTTGGTGGAGTTGACGTTAAAAATTATGATATAGAGACACTTAGAGATGAAGTCTCTATGGTATTACAAAAAAATGTATTATTTTCCGGAACAATAAAAGAAAATTTAAGATGGGGAAAAAAGGATGCAACTGATGAGGAAATAATTGAAGCTTGTAGACAAGCTCAGGCAGAAGAATTTATAGAAAATTTCCCTGATAAATATGATACTTATATTGAACAAGGCGGAAGTAATGTATCTGGAGGACAAAAACAAAGATTATGTATTGCAAGAGCCCTTCTTAAGAAACCTAAAATATTGATATTAGATGATTCAACAAGTGCTGTAGATACAAAAACTGATGCTTTAATTAGAAAGGCATTTAAAGAAACAATACCAGATACTACAAAGATTATAATTGCACAACGTATTTCGTCAGTAGAAGATGCAGATAGAATAATAGTATTAAATGATGGAAAAATAGATGGTTTTGGAACTCATGATGAATTATTAAGAAGCAATGACATATATCGTGAAGTATATGAATCTCAAGTGAAAGGAGCTGATGATAATGAGTGAAAATAATGCTAAACCAAGAGCAATACGTGGCCCAGGCGGACGTGGTGGACGTGGACATGTTAAAATGAGTAAAAACTCATTAAAGACATTAAAAAGATTAATGGTTTATATATTAAAAGAATATAAAATTTTATTTAGCATGGTAATAATAACCATAATCATAAGTTCTCTAGCAAATGTGTATGGTACATCATTTATAAAAAGCTTAATAGATGATTATATAACACCATTATTAGGTAAAACTTCTCCGAATTTTGGGCCCTTACTACAAATGATAACTATGATGGCATTGGTTTATTATGTTGGTGTTATTGCAACGTATGCATTTAGCCGTATGATGATTTATATTTCTCAAGGATCTCTTAAAAAAATAAGAGATAATATGTTTTCGCACATGGAGACATTGCCAGTTAAATTTTTTGATACACATGCTCATGGAGATATAATGAGCCTTTATACAAATGATACTGATGCATTAAGACAAATGATAAGTCAAGGTATACCGCAACTATTATCAGCAATTATTACAGTTATTGGTGTACTTATTGCTATGATGCGTCTAAGTCTGCCATTAATAGTAGTTGAAGCGTTAATTATATTATTGATGCTTAAAGTAACTAAATTTATTGGTGCTAAAAGTGGAAAATACTTTGGACTTCAACAAAAAGATTTAGGTGCAATTAATGGTTATATAGAAGAAATGATGGAAGGGCAAAAAGTTGTAAAAGTCTTTTGTCATGAAGAGGAAGCAAAAATTAATTTTGATAAATTAAATGATATGCTTTGTAATAGTGCAAATAATGCAAATAAATATGCAAATGTTCTAATGCCTATCATGGGTAACATAGGATATATAAATTATGTTTCTGTTGCTATTGTTGGTTCGATTTTTGCGATAAATGGTTTTGGAGGATTTACTTTAGGAGCTCTTGCAACGTTCTTACAATTAACAAGAACCTTCAGCCAAACAGTAAATCAAATGTCGCAACAATTTAATTTCGTTATAATGGCCTTAGCTGGAGCAGAACGTATTTTCACACTTCTTGATGAAAAAAAGGAAATGGATGAAGGATATGTAACTTTAGTTAACGCAAATGAAGATGAAAATGGAAAATTAATTGAATCTAAAAAACGTACTGGAATTTGGGCATGGAAGCATCCTCACGAAGATGGGACAACAACTTATACAAAACTTAATGGTGAAGTAGTATTTGATGATGTGGATTTTGGTTATAATGATGAAAAAATCATACTTCATAATATAAAACTTTATGCAAAGCCTGGGCAAAAGATAGCATTCGTAGGAGCTACAGGTGCAGGAAAGACTACAATCACAAATTTAATTAACCGTTTCTATGATATCCAAGATGGAAAGATTAGATATGATGGAATAAATATTAATAAAATCAAAAAAGATGATTTAAGAAGTTCTCTTGGAATAGTACTTCAAGATGCACATCTCTTTACAGGAACAGTTGCTGATAACATAAGGTATGGTAAATTAGGTGCTACAGATGAAGAAGTCCGCACAGCAGCAAAGCTTGCCAATGCAGATCAATTTATAAAACATCTTCCAAAGGGGTATGATACAGTTCTTACTGGCGATGGAGGCAGTCTTTCGCAAGGACAAAGACAGCTACTAACAATTGCAAGAGCTGCAATAGCTGATCCTCCAGTTTTGATACTTGATGAAGCAACATCTAGTATTGATACAAGGACAGAAAAGATTGTTCAAGATGGCATGGATAAGCTAATGAAAGGAAGAACAGTTTTTGTAATTGCCCATAGACTTTCTACAATTAAAAATTCTGATGTAATTATGGTTTTAGACCAAGGACAAATTATTGAAAGAGGAAATCATGATGATTTAATTGAACAAAAGGGTAAGTATTATCAATTATATACTGGAGCGTTTGAATTATCGTAATATTTTAGAAAATTATATAGGATAGACCACTGGAAAAGATATTTTTATTAATGAAACTTCAATTTTAAGTTGTATATTTTAAGATTGAGACTTTTATAAAAGAACGCTATTTCAGTGGTCTTTTATTATAAAGCTTATTAAATATTAATATGAGGTACATAATTTGTTATGTATATTTAAAACTAAAGGTTTACAAAACTAAAGGCTTTATTATAAAATTAGTAATAACTTATAATTACGTTATGATAAAAAGGAGGAAAAAACATGAGATTAGGAATTATGGGTTCAGGAATGATTGTAAAGGACTTTTTATCAATTAATCCACCTTTAGAAAATTTAGAGTTAACAGCCATTTGTGGAAGAAAAAGTAGTGAAGGGATAATAACCGAACTCAAGAATAAATATAATATTAAAGAAATATTTTATGATTATGATGAACTATTAAAGTGTGATTTAGATGCAATTTATATTGCATTACCTAATAATCTGCATTTTGAATTTGCTAAAAAAGCGCTTGAAGCTAATAAAAATGTTATTGTAGAGAAGCCTTTTACATCAACATATAAAGAAGCATTAATTCTAAGTGATTTAGCTAAGGAAAAAAAATTATTTGTATTTGAAGCAATAACTAATCAATACCTTCCTAACTATAAAAAGATAAAAGAATTACTTCCTACACTAGGTAATATTAAAATTGTTCAATGTAATTATTCTCAATATTCAAGCAGATATGATAAGTTTAAAGTAGGAAATGTATTGCCAGCTTTTGATCCGAAATTTTCAGGAGGTGCATTAATGGATTTAAATATTTATAATATCCATTATGCAGTAGGCCTATTTGGAAAACCCAAAAATGTTGAATATCATGCAAATGTTGAAAGAGGCATAGATACATCTGGAGTATTATTATTGGATTATGGTAATTTTAAATGTGTCTGCATTGGAGCAAAGGATTGCAGAGCACCAATTGCAAATAATATCCAAGGTGATGAAGGCTGTATTTATCAGGACACTCCTGCAAATGTATGTGAAAGATTTGAATTAATAAAGAACGATGGAACTAGTACAGTAATAAATGAAAATAATTATGAGCATCGTATGGCTAATGAATTTATTGAATTTGCAGATATGATAGAAAATAATGATTTAGAAGGCTGCTATAGAATGTTAGAACACAGTCTAATAGTTAGTGAAGTTCAAACAATAGCAAGAAAAAAAGGTGGAATTGTATTTCCGGCAGATGATGATATAAGTTAATAACACTATAATAAAGGCTGCTTTAAAGCTTTACTTGTTTCATTGGAATATGAAATGAATTAAGCAATAGCAGCCTTTTAATTTATGCTACTTAGTAAAAATTTTAGGCATAGTGAAAAATTATATTTAAAGTTATTATATTAATTAAGGATAATAAATCAAATATTATTTAATTTAAAGCTTAAACTTTTGAATTATAAAAGTTAGTTTTTGAGCAAGCTCTGCCTGATTCTGAGCCACTAGGGCCACTTGCTCAATAGCTTGAGTAGTTTCATCTATGCTCTCTTTTATTGTTTCAGTATGTTCGCTGGAACTTTGAGCCGTTTCAGCTAAGGACTGCACAGCCTCACTAA
This sequence comes from Clostridium sp. DL-VIII, assembly GCF_000230835.1. NCBI lineage: Bacteria > Bacillati > Bacillota > Clostridia > Eubacteriales > Clostridiaceae > Clostridium > Clostridium sp. DL-VIII. The sequence goes on along the minus strand of NZ_CM001240.1, from coordinate 4,618,860 downwards.
CTTGTCCAACAGTAGCAGTAACTTCTTCGGACATGGCGGCAATTTCTTCAGACATATTACTTACGAAATCTGAATCATCATAATATTGGTCACCTGTGTTTTCATATTCAATAAATTGGTCATGTACATCTTTATTGATAAAATTTAATATATCATTTCCAGTATCAATACTGTTTTTAAAGGCTGCCTGTACTTCAATTATAGTTGTTTGAATATTTTGCACTGCTTCTGAGGATTGCTCTGCAAGCTGTCTAACTTCTTCAGCAACAACAGCAAAGCCTTTTCCTTGTTCACCAGCTCTAGCGGCTTCTATTGCTGCATTAAGTGCAAGTAAATTAGTTTCTTCAGCTATATTTGCTATAGTATCCGCCATAACTTTTATATTATCAACTATCTTTCCATCTTCAATAACTTTTCTCATATTTTTTTCTTTTTCGCTATAAATTTCTCTGGATTTTTCAATGGCTGTTTTACTATTAGATTTAACGAGTGTAGCCCTATTCTTAGCACCATTAGCATTATTACTTCCGTCCATTGCTTTTTGTGAAAGTATGTTAATGCTTGAATTAACCTCTTGAATAGATGCACTTATTTCTTCAGTACCAGAACTCGATTCTTGCATGCTGCCAGCGATGGTATTTACAGCTTCATCTATATTTGCAGCTTTTGAAGATATTTCTTCAACAGTTGCTGAAAGTTCTTCGGAAGAAGCACTCATGCTTTGGGAATTTTCAATAATTGTTTTTATAAGCTCCTTAATATTATCTTGAGCCTTGAATAAGGAGGCACCAGTTTGGCCAAATTCGTCACCACGTGTAACTTTAAAGTCATATGAAAGATCATAATTTGCAAGTTTTTCACCAAAGAGTTGTATTATTTTTAGAGGTGTATGTATATCTTTTGCAAGTATAAATCCTATTATGATTGATAATATAAGACCAATAATACTAATTAAGATCATGGTAGTATTAGCTTTAGTATTCAATGAAGCATTGATATCATTTGAATCTTTAGCTTCATTTAAATTAAGTCCTATCAATTGATCTAAATTGTTAATTATTGCATCAGAAGTTTGAAGTGTGTCTTTATATTGTTTTATAGCTTCTTCATAATTTCCAGCGTCTATTAGTTTAATTACATTATCCCGTACAGTTCTATATTGATGTACATTATTATTAAAATCATTGTATACATTTTTTTGCTTTTCATCCGTAATCAGTTGATCGCATTCTTTCATGTATTCATTATCTTGAGTAGTATTGTCAGTAATATTTTTTTCTAATTTATCCTTTTCGGAGGGATCTTGTATATACAGTAATTCAAGGATGGCACTTTTAATTTCTGTTAAGTTTTGCTGCATATCTGTAAGAATATAAACAGCTCTGAGATTATTGGTATACATTTTTTCAGAGTTTTTTTCAGCAGCTTTGAGGGATATAACTCCAATTCCACCTACAATTCCAATTAATAATGCAACAATTATAAATGCTCCGATTAATTTTGGTTTTACTTTGACATTTTTTAATAAATTCATGATTATCCTCTTCTTTCTGGTTAGTTATATTGATTTAAGCTCTCTAGAGATAATTGAAATAAAGAAATAATTTCAATATTGATTTAAATACTAGAGAGTTTATGAAACTATAATTGTATAAATAATTTAATAAAGTGGTACTTTTATATCAACATGTAAATAATTTGACATAATTCTTTGTATTACTAATTTCATAGATATAAATTAGAGGAGTATTTCAACTATAAATTTACACAATTATTAGAATGATTATATAAAAATAAATATAATGTGAATGGATTTCCCTTTAAATTGCAATTTTAAGTATTATTAGTATCAATATAGAACATTATAAATATATTGTTTTGTTATATATTAAACATATTTAATTAAATTTAATAAATACATAATAACTATTGGAAAAGAGAGAGTTTTTTCGCATGATATTACAAAATAACTCCCATTAAATGCATTATTTTATCAAAAGCTGGAATATATGTTGGAAGCATGATATAATAAATAATACAATATATTTATAATGTACTATTATTTTGCGCATAATGAAAAAATGAGGTTAATATTGAAAGCTCTTCTTTAATTTAATAATAGAAGTTTTTTTTATTCGCGGTAATCAGGTGTGGTATGATTTGTTAAATGGAATGAAATTTAAGTATTAAGAGAAATTAGAATTAATTAAATATTTTTAAAAATATAGAAATTTATAACTGGTATTCATTAGAGGTAAAAACATGAATTAATGCCTATATTATAAAGAGGATGCTGAATTCATTATTAAATGAAGTTAGCATCCTCTTTAATTTTAATTAGCTATTTAGATATTCTTTTAAAACCTCAGCAATACATTTGATTCCATCAATAATTCTGTTATTAGGCATGTTTGAAAAATTTATTCTAAAAGTATTTTCATGACCTCCATTAGGAAAGAAGGAGCCACCAGGAACAAAGGCAACATTTCTTTCAAGGCATTTTTTAAGAACGTCTCGTGCATTTATATCTTCAGGAAGTTCAATCCACATAAACAAACCACCTTGAGGTTTTGTATACTTAATTCCTTTAGGAAATTCTTTATCCATAATTTCTAATGCTAAATCACGTCTTTCTTTATAAACTTTTCGGATTTTTTCTATATGTTTATTAATGTCATAAAGTTCAAGATATTTTGCAATGTCTCTTTGGGCTATTGTATTACATTGAAGGTCAGTACCTTGTTTTACTAGTACATATTTTTGGATTATATCCTTGTGCCCTGCAATCCATCCAATTCTATATCCAGGACAGAATATTTTTGAGAAGGTGCCACAGCAAAGTACATGACCACTTTTATCAAAGGATTTTACAGATGGAAGAGCTTCACCTTCAAATCTAAGTTCTCCATAAGGATTATCTTCAATAACAATTACATTATATTTTTCGGCCATTTTAGCAAGAAATCTTCTTCTTTCAATGCTCCAGGTCCGTCCGGTTGGATTTTGAAATTCGGAAACCACATAAATTACTTTGATCTTTTCTATGGTACTTAAAATATTTTCTAATTCACTTGGAATCATACCTTCATCATCGGTTGGTACTTCAATAAAATTGCATTCATATGCCTTAAAAGCACTAATTGCAGCGAGATAAGTAGGACTTTCACATAAGACAAAATCTCCCTTGTTTAAAAATACTTTTCCGGTTAAATCAAGGGCTTGCTGTGAGCCATTTGTAAGCAATATATTTTCATAATCAAAATTTGTGCCTAATCTTTCGTTCATCCTTTGTGCACACCACTTTCTTAAAGGATCATATCCTTCGGTTGTAGTGTATTGAAGAGCATTTTGCCCATCTTCTTCGAGAACAATCCTATTTACCTCTTTTATTGCCTCAATAGGAAATAATTCTGGTGCAGGAAGCCCACCTGCAAAGGATATAACTTCTGGTCTTTGAGTAACCTTTAAGATTTCTCTGATTTCTGATGCCTTTAAATTAGACATCCTTTCTGCATAATTAAAATTCATAATTTTGCCCCCTCTATATTTTGAATATTAAAAAAATCCTGTCCTTTGATTACTATTCAAAGGACAGGATTTATTCCTGCGGTACCACCCTAATTGGCTTAAAAGCCCACTCATTAAAAATGCAAATACATTCTGGATTTGTAACGTAATCCTAACGTCATGAACTACTTATGATTTATAATACAAGAATAAAATCAAGTATATAAACCTTGTTCACCCATGCTCTCAAAGGCTACTTTTACTATAATGCGTTCTGTCAATATTTCAGCATCATTGACTCTCTGCAAGTGCACTTATAGTTTTATCTCCTTATCAACGATTTAGTTTATTGTTTAATAATTTAACACTATATGTTTTATTTGTCAAATATTTTTTCGTTATTATATATTTGGATTCTGATTGATTTATGATAATATTTTTTGTTACGATGCATTTGCCTTTGTATTTTATAGTAGTAAAATATTATCAGCAATAACAACTACTAAAAGAGTCCAGCCAGGAATATATGCGGCCCATATTATATTTTGAAGCCAGGGCATAAAGGACTTAGAGTAAATTGGATAGAACCTAGAAAATGCAACTCCCATATCGCAGATAAACATTAGAATACTTGAAATTGCTATTAATTTAGATACTTTTCTTGTGAAATAGCCTCTAAAGAGTGTGCAGATTCCAGTCCAAGTCATATAAGACAGCACTAAAGAAAATATTACGCTGCCTGCTAAAATAGCTCCGTGTATATATGGGCTTAAAGAAAAAAATATATATAATAAAATAGCTAGCATTAAGATTCCAGCGATTATTTCTTTAATACCAATTTTAAAGTTTTTTTGATAAGCAATAATTAGACATATATAAGCACAAAGAAAGCCAGCAGCACCAATAGGAGAAAGATCTATTTTAAAATCTAAGGTGTAGTAAAATACCAAGAAGAAATCGCCGATTACTAGAAAAAATAAAGACAGAGCCATAATTTTTTGTTCAAGAAATTTTTTGCTAACAATAACTGAAGATAAAAAAAGAGTTATCATGATGGCATATTTAAGACGCAGAACCATTTTGGCATCTGGATATATATGATCTAAAGCGAGAATTAAAATTGTTAAAGGTAAATAAATAATCAATAGACGTTTTTGAATGGAATTCATTTTAATAGCTCCTTAAAATTAAATTTCTAGTCTATATTTTTTGAATGAATTTTTTTATAACATTTATTGTATTATAGTATTATTTATTTAGAATGTAAAAATATATTTTATAGTAAAAATGGACACATTTTTTTAACTAAGGAAAATTAATATTGACTATTTAGGAAATATATAGATATAATAATAGTGTACTACACAAAGTAGTACACGCAATACAGTTAGGAGGATTTTTAAAATGAAAAAATCGATTATTGCAGTTGGAGCTGGAGCTTTTATTGTGATTACATCATTGCTATGCATGGATCCGGATGGAAAAATGTATCAGAAGCAAAAACATTTCGATACTGTAAATGATGTTCTTATGCAATTAGAAAATAATAAGCTTGAAGTAGTTGATAAAAATGGGCAATTACACATGACAAATGAATTTGAGGAATGTCTCTCAAAGAGAAAAAGATTAACATTTTCAGAAATTGATTTTGGGAAAATAGAGGTTGAAAAAATAGAAGAGCTAAACGATAAGGAAAAAAATTCGATAACTGATGATTATAATAATCTTCAAGAGAGATTAGCTTTACCGTATAAAGCAGAGAAAATTGAACCTGTAAGATTAGATATTAAAGGAAGTCGACCTAAGTATGATGATTATGTTCCAGAACCAATTGAATATTCAATCGACTTGGTAATGGTTGATGAAGGAGAAGGACTGGTAATTGATTATTATGTTGAGCATGATAATAAAAGTGGAAAAGCGAGGAAAGAAGGAAAGGGATTAGCAAATGCTGAAGATTGATCCTAGGAGTAGCACTCCTATTTATGAACAAATACAGCTAGGGATTAAGGAACTTATATTAAAGGGAGCTTTGCAGGGAGGAGATAAGATACCTTCGGTCAGAGAAATGGCAGCACTTCTTACAATAAATCCAAATACTATAAGTAAAGCCTACGGAGAACTTGAAAGAGAAGGAATAATAGAAACTTTAAGAGGTAAGGGAACCTATGTAGTAGACAATTTTAAAAGAAAGGCAGATGAAAATAAAATGCAGCATATTTCAGAAGAACTAAAAAAGATTATTTTAGAAGCAAATTACAGTGGTATAGATAAGGATTCATTTTTAGAACTTGTATCTGAGATATTTTCTGAATTAGGGGTGGATAATAAATGATTGAAGTGAATAATTTATCCTTAGATATAGAAGGAAAGAAAATTCTAAAGGATATTAATTTAAAGATAAAGGAAGGCACAATTTTCGGTATAATTGGACCGAATGGTGTTGGTAAAAGTACTCTTCTTAGGTGCTTAACAGGAATATATAAGTCAACCAGTGGAAGCATAAACTATGATGGAAGAGAAGTTTATGACAATGTTGAAGTTAAAGGACAAATAGGTTATGTTGCAGATGAAAATATAATGCAGACAAAATTTAAGGTTAAAGAAATATTAAAATATTATAAATATTCCTATAATACCTTTGATGAGAATAAATTTAATAAGCTAAATGAAGTTTTTCAAATACCAGTAAACAAATATATATTTCAATTGTCAAAAGGTATGAAAATGAGGCTTTCTATAATGCTTGCACTTTCAATTAAAGCTAAATATTTAATATTAGATGAACCAACCTCAGGGTTAGATGCAATACTTAAAAATAAATTATTAAAAATATTTTTAGATGAAGTGGTTGAAAATAATACAACTATAGTTATAAGTTCACATCACTTGGGTGAATTAGAAAGAATATGTGATGATGTGGCAATTTTAGATGAAGGTGTTGTATCTTATGAAAATTCAATTGAGAATATGAAAAACAAAATTAAAAAAATTCAAGTTGCATTTGATAGGCCAATTTATGAAGAAGATTTAAAGTTCAAAGGAACGTTTAAAATATCCAAGGTTGGAAGAGTATTTACAATTGTAACAGATGAATATGATGAAGAATTAGTGAAAAGTCTTGAAGAACTAAAGCCTTTATTTATAGAGGAAATAGATCTAAGTTTAGAAGATATATTCATTTATAAGGTGGACAAGGAGGAGAATTATGAAGAAATATTTAAATAAAGGCTTGCTTTATGAATGGTTTAATGCAGCAAAGTTTCCTATATTAATAGGACTTATAACATGGGGATTTTTTGCACATAGCATTTTAGAAGAAAGTGTAATGAGAATAAAAAATATGATTGGAACAGCACAGTCAAATAATTTTAGTTCTGTAGATCTAAGGAAATATTTTATATTAGGAGTTATATTTTTAGCTATATATATTTTTGCAAATGGAAATAATAAGCGAAATACAACAATGTTTTTATGTAGTGGTCCACATACTAAAAAGCAGATAAAGTTCAATGAATTAATATGTCTATTGATAACTTTAGGATTATATACATTAATGTATATATATATGGCGGCTACCATATATATAAGGAATAATGAACTCATGTCAATTGTAAATGGGTTCTTTCCAGTGACTTTATTGGAAGTTATTAGATTGCTTCTATTTGGAACGCTAGGAATATTATTAATGATTGAAATAGATTTATTATTCTCTAATTCAATAATTGCTTATTTTGGTATGATAGCCTTAGGCATGTCAACAATATTCATCTTGTCTAAATTTAGAGTTATTATATCTTACTTTGGAAGCTACGGTTCATTAATGGATAGTATTTTTGGAAACATAGTATATGGACACGGATATACAGATGGAAATTTTAAAAGGTTAAGTATATTATTTTGTCAAGGTCCATTTTACGTGGCTGACATAGATGTAATATTTAAGGGAATATTATTTTTAATGGTATTTATAGGAGTTATGTTTTTCATATTTAATGTATTAGAGAGAAGAGCTAAATTGGAAACAGTAAGTAAGATATTTTCATCTAAAGCTAATGAAAATATTATAGTAATATATTTATCTTTAGGAGTAGGTGCATTTATAAATATGATATTATTAGAGATAATATTTAGGGATTGGAGACATATGGTTATACAAGGTCAAGAATATCTAACTTCAAATTCAATTAAAATGTTAAGTATAGATTTAATTATATTAGCTTTAACAACATTTGTTTCATATAAAGTTTTAAAGAAAATTTTAAGTACAATAGGTTAAGAGGGATCTTGAAGCAAAGATTATATGGTAGAATAAAACTGATAATAGCAAGTAGCCTGTAAGAGAGAAAATTGATATATTAAAAAAGAGTTGAAAGCACGCTTTTATGGAGGTGACAAAATGCTTGAAGAGGCTATAATAATTGCTGCTAGTGCTCATCAAGGTCAAGTGGATAAGGGAGGGAATCCATATATTCTGCATCCACTTGCAGTAATGTTATCACTAGAGGATGAAACAGAGAGAATATGTGCAGTTCTTCATGATGTAATAGAAGATACGGATATTACATTAGAGTATTTAAAGAAGGCTGGATTTTCAAATGAAGTGTTAATAGCATTAGATGCATTAAGCAGGCGGAAAGATGAAAGTTATGATGAATTTATAGATAGAATCATTAAAAATAAGATGGCTTGCCATGTAAAGTTAGCTGATTTAAAACATAATATGGATTTATCAAGAATTAAGCAGCCTTCAAAAAAAGATTACGACAGGATAAAAAAATATCAAAAAGCAGTTAAGGCATTATCAAAAGAATAACAAGTTGATAAGCCTGCCTAAAATAATACAGAGTGTTATAGGAGAGTAGAAATTTTATATTTAATGAAATTTTTACGCTCCTATATTTTTACAATTAATTAAGAAATTAAAAATATTTCGAATTTATTATTACACCGCTCAAACCCGCATGTTTCCTATAAATATTTATATATTTTTATAGGAAAATATTTTTCTTTGTACATATATTTCTATATAAATATGTTTCTATAAAACAATTTATATAGAAACATTCAAACATATTTTCAAATATTCATAGCTTTATATGAATATTTGAAAATATGAAAAAAGTTTAATTTGTTCATAGTTAAGTATTTATATATTTTTATATTTACTTACCAGATAAACTTTTCAAGTGTAATTTTATTATTGAAAGTATATATTGAAGGATTCTGTATAGGTGTTATAACATATGATGTTTTAAAATTGGGGAATAATTAAAATTATTACAGTTTACATATAAATAGTGGAATATAATGAAAAATATATAAATAATAATTTATATAGAAGATTTAATTTTTGTAATTGTTTGCAAAATTGGTTATAGGATGAATAAAAAATGGGTAAGTATAACAAAATAAACTAGTATTAGAGAAATCTAATTAAATTAATTTTTTATTACATAGCAGAAAGGAGCTAGGAATAGGTTTGAGAATTAAAGATGATGATAAATACAATTTAAAGGTAAGTCCTAAAATAGAGGAAATGCTTGACGATTTAATCAATAAATTTGGAATGAATACAAAGATTTTATCTAAAGCACTAAGAGTAGAATCTTCTATAATCGATAATTATTCTAAATATGAAGATACAATGTCAATGGGTAAATATGGGCCTTTTAAAGGGCTGTTAGCCACATTATATTCGATTCCTGAAATAAATCCAGATGAAAGAAATAAGGCAGTAATCAGTTATTTGACTAAAATTCATCACATTGATATAGCAACAATTGCAAATTTTGCGCATGTAAAAATAAAGGATATTTATGATTTTATGAAAGACAGCAATTCGGTTTCATTTGAGGTTAAATATAAGATTTCATCTGTAAGTATGTTTCTTCATTTTCTTTTTAAGCCTGAAGAGGATGCTCAGTAGATAATTAAAGCAAACTTTTTACTGTAATAAACAAATGAAAACGCACTTTGCAAAGAAATTATAAAAAAATTGTAGGAAAATTAGAGAATGACTATAAGAAATGAATAATAATAAGCCTTATAATAGTAAGTGGGAACAGAAGATAGTTCCCTCTCACAAATATTCTTAATACTCTTTTTCTTAGAAAGTATCTAGCTAGATTTATGGCTAGGTACTTTTTGTATATAAATTTATTTGATAGTGCCTTAAGGAGGTGGAGCTTTTGCACGAGAGTTTTAATTAAAAAATGGTAAAGCATATAATCTAAGAAAAATTTGTGATTTTTATAAAGTCATAATGAAATGTAGATAATTGTGCAATAACTAAGAATAAAAAATATAGGGATTACAGGAGGAGGTTCATGATTAATGAATTAATTAACTCAATTAATGAAATGTTAGCTGTGAAATTCCCAGACACAAAAGTATATTTATCAAAGTCAGAGAAGGATTTTTCAAGACCTTCTTTTTTTATTGTATAGGAAAGTATAAAAATCGCGCTTGCTGAAAGCGCGGTGTAGACTTGCATTAGGAAAATATATGTGGTAAATTGATGAAATGATTAAGAGTAAATTAAGAAGAATATTAGAGGAAAATTGGAATGAATTTTATAAAAGATATAAAAACAGAATTAGACCTAGTGTTATTGCAGAAGTAAAAAAAGTTATGAAATGCAAGGATATAAGTAATGGTTATATTGAATTAAAATGTAAGGAATGTGGCGAAATAAAGAAAGTTGGGTTCACTTGTAAAAGTAGATTTTGTACATCATGTGGAAAGGTTTATGTTGATAATTGGGTTAATGGAATGCTGGGAAAATTAATAAATGTAAAGCATAGACATATGGTATTTACAATACCAGAGGAACTTAGAAATTACTTCGGAAGAGAAAGAGATAGGCTGAAGTTACTTCCGCAATGTGCAGCTAAAGCTGTTACGAGTTGGATGTATAAGCAAAATAAAAAGAAGAATTTATACCTGGAATTATAGCAGTTATACATACTTTTGGACGAGATTTAAAGTGGAATCCCCACGTCCACATGATGGTTACAGAAGGTGGAAAGGGCAAGCTAACTACCTGGAGAAATTTTAAATATTTTTCGTATGAAGCATTAAGAAAGAGATGGCAAAAATATTATTAGATGAAATAATAAAAGAGAAGGAAATAAAGATAGTTTTAAACGATTAAAGAACAAAATATATAAAAATAATAAAGATGGATTTTATGTTCATGCTAAAAATGAAATAAAATCAGCAAAGATAGCTGCAAAATATATTGGAAGATATGTTGGACGACCTGCGATAGCAGAATCAAGAATAATTGCGTATGATGGTGAAAGTGTAACATTTAAATATAAAAGACATGAAGACAATAAAGAAATAATAGAGAAAGTGTCAGTCTTTGAGTTTATAAAAAAAGTTATAATACATATACCAGACAAGAATTTTAAAATGGTGAGATATTTTGGACTGTATTCGAGGAGATGTAAGGATAAAGATCAATTTATCAAGATGATAGATAAGAAAATAATACAAATTAAGAAATCAATAGAAAAGTGGGAATATCGAATTCTTGCGTCTTTTGGGGTAGATCCATGCAAATGTTCTAAATGTGGTGGTAAGATGAGATTTAATGATATAGTGTATCCACGATACGGCTCGATGCGAGAATATTTTAAAGATAAATTTATAAGTGAAGGGAAAGAAAAATTAGAAAACATCCTGGAAATATATGCAATTGCAAAAGGAGTACTATATGGTAAAATAAAGCCGACAACAACATAGTTGGAGGGATGTTAAGTGAAAGATATAATACCATATAAATGTTTAAATTGTGGAATAACAGAAAATATACCTAGGGAGGTTGTAGAATACTTTGATGAGATGGATCAAAGTAATATAGATGAACCGCCTTGTTTTTCATGCGAAAAATGTGGCGGAGTTATGAGACCTAAAGAATACAATGGGGTATATGGCAAAAGTTATAAACTATAAGAAGAAAACCATAGAGGAACAGCAATCTCTATGGTTTTTAATTTAACTAATAATAATTTCTCCGAAGGAGCGTGTCGCAGACACTTTTGTTCTTCGTTATGTTACCAGCAGGCAGAAAGATTTTAATAGAAATAGTTATTTAAATGTAATAACTATGAAAATAATTTATTTCCCTGAACTGGATGAATTTATGAATGCTGATTTGATAGCTCAAAACGAAGTATGGGATACTATGCGAGAAATTTTTAGCATTGGATATATAAAGGTTTTGGATAGAGCTGCAAAGATAAGAAAGTCAAGAGGAAGAGCAAAGAATACAGAGATACACTTAAAACTCAAAATAGATTATATACAAGACAAAATTTTTAATACACCTCAAAGCCCTAAAGCAGAAAAAGTTAATTTCAAATTTTAAGGAGGAATGAAAAATGGGAGAACCATCCATTCAAATCATGTTTAAACAAGCAGGGATTACTGCAATTCAAAGAGGAAAAAGAGGCATAGTGGCACTTATATTAAAAGATACTATGCCATCAAACTATAGCAATCCAATAATAATGGAAACTATAGATGAAATTCCAGAAGGATTATCAGATTTTAGTAAGGAGCAGATAAAGCTTGCCATGATAGGATATCAAAATCCACCAAAGCAAGTTATGACTTATGTAGAAGCAGTAGATGCAGCTGACTATTTAGAAGCTCAAAATTATCTAGAGACAATTAAATGGGATTATGCTGTAATTCCGGGGATCGGGTTAACTTCAGATGGTAAAGCTGATACAGAGGCGAATATTACTTCAAGAGCAACCGATTTTGCTACCTGGATTAAACAGCTAAGAGATACTAAAGATATAAAAGTTAAAGCTGTACTTCCACATTGTCCAGCAGATAGTGAAGGAATAATTAATTTTTGCACTGATAATATAAAAACAGCAGATAAGACTTATACTGCAGCAGAATATTGTTCAAGAATTGCAGGAATGCTGGCAGGAACTCCACTAACAATAAGTGCTACTTTTGCTCCACTTGCAGAAGTAATCGATGTTCCACATTTAAAGAAAGAAGAAAGAGATGCAGCAGTTGATGCAGGGCAGCTCATTTTATTTAATGATGGGAAAAAAGTTAAAATTGATAGGGCAGTAAACAGCTTTGTAACAACAATTGAAAATAAAGGTGATGATTTTAAGAAAATCAAAATTGTAGACATAATGGATTTAGTACATGATGATGTTAAGGGAGCAGCTGAAGATAATTATATTGGTAAATATCCAAATGATTATGATCACAAATGTTTACTTATTACTGCAATCAACGGATATTTTGACAGCTTAGTTTTAGATGGATTACTAGATGGAAGCATTGAAGATCAAAATAGAGCTGAGATTGATTTAGATGAACAGAAGAATTATTTAAAGAGTCAAGGGATTGATATTTCAACAATGAAGGATCAAGAAATAAAAGAAAGCAACACAGGTTCTCAAGTATTTCTTAGAGGACAAGTTGTTATCTTAGATGCAATTGAAGACATTAAATTTCAAATATATATATAGGAGGCGGTTATAATGCCAGAAGCAAAAAACGTTATAAATGGAACTTGGGGAGAAGTATGGATTAATGGAGAATATGTATCAGAGGTATCAGCTCTTCAAGCAAAGGTTACTTTAACAAAGGTAGATGTTAATTTTACAAGAGACTTATGGAAGAGAAGCAAGGTAACAGGAATAGAAGGAAAAGGAACCTTGAAATTACATCATGTAACTTCAAGAATGAGCATTTTAATGAAGGATAATATAAAGCAAGGAAAGCAGACAGTATGTACAATTATATCAAAATTAGCAGATCCAGATGCACTTGGAGCTGAAAGAGTGGTGCTTAAGGATGTTACTTTTGATGAACTTACAGTAGCAGACTGGGAAGTTAAGAAGAATGTTGAAGAATCACTTCCGTTCACTTTTTCAGGCTATGATTTCTTAGATTTAATAGAACCACAAGATAACTAAATGTAGTCATGGTTAAATCATATAGAAGAAATGGGTATAAGTTCAAATGTGGACATACTTCGAGTTAAAATTAAAACAAAATAATGAAAATAAACAAATGAAAGATCTCACTCAAATAATTAGTGAGGTCTTTCTATTTTATTAAATTTGAAAATGGAGATGAAAGTTATGAATTTAGTTGAACAATTATTAAAGATAGATGCAGGTAAGGTTGAGGTACCATCAAAAGAAGTAAAGATTAAACTTGCTAAGTTAGGAAATACTGAAATTACATTTACATGTAATGCTATTTCTATGGAAAGATACAATGAAATTCAGGAACGTGTATTACAAGTAGATAAGAAAGGGAATATTCAAGGATTTGCTACAGCTCAGGCAAAGATAGAAACAGTACTTGCAGGTGTTCCAGAGCTTAGATCAGAAGAGCTCATGAAACATTTTAAGGCACCAACTCCAAAGGAACTCATGAATAAAATATTCTTGCCTGGAGAAGTTGATACTTTGGCAGATACTGTAACTGAAATTTCAGGAGTAGAATCTACTAACAAAAAAGAAGATATAAAAAACTCATAAGCACTGATGAAACTGTAAATCTCTTATATTACTGCTGGAAGCTTCATGATAAGTGGCCATCAGAAACGATTAATAGAGGTTTTGGAGAAAAGATTATCATCAGTGCTTTTATTGAACAAGAAATTGAAGAGAAAATGAAACAAATGGAAGCCTTGTATTCAGGAGGTGATGATTAATGGAGTTTGAACTAGATTCAGCATTATTAAAAGTTGTTGATGGAGCTCAAAAAGCTCAAAAGGCAATTGATAGTTTATCACCTGTAGCTTCAAAAGCATCAGAAAGTGTGCAAGCAATATCTAAAGCAGCTGAATCAGTAGATAAACTTGAAAGTAGTGTTAAAAATACAAGAGATGCAATAGGAAATACAACCTCAGCTGTTTCTAATTTTATACAAGCATGTACGGATAATACTGGAGAAAGATCTTTTGAAAATATTGGAGAGAAAGCTAGTGATGTAGTTAAATCAATATCTAATGTATCCAAAACAGTTAAAGACATGAAAGCTAATTTTAATAATACAAAGGCTGAGATTGAAAATGTAAAAAACACTGCAGCAAATTTGTATAAGACTTTTGCAAGTACTGATTTGGGTAAAAAATCTATTGGTTTTGTAGGAAAACAGGCGTCCAAGATATCTCAAAAGTTTCCCAAATCAAATGGCGGTAAAGGCTCAGGAGTCTTGAATAAAGGAGGACAAACAATAGGAAAGGCTGTTGACGGAGTTCAGAAAACTAAAAAGGCAATAGAAAGTCTAGCACCCGTTGCTTCAAAAGCAACAGAAAGCGTGCAAGCAATATCTAAAGCATCAGAATCAGTAGGTAAAGTTAAAAGCAGCTTTAATGATACAAAAGATGCAGTAGGAAATGTAGGTACATCTGCTTCTAATTTAATACAAGTACTTACAAATAACACTGGGGAAAGATCTCTTGAAAATATTGGACAGAAAGCTAGAGAGGTAGTTAAATCCATATCTAATGCATCAAAAAATGTTGAAGATTTGGCAACTAATTTTATAAATGCAAAAGATGAGATTATGAATGTAAAAGGCACTATATCAGATCTATTTAAAACTTTTAAAGACAATGATTTGGTTAAAAAA
Organism: Clostridium sp. DL-VIII; assembly: GCF_000230835.1. Lineage (NCBI taxonomy): Bacteria > Bacillati > Bacillota > Clostridia > Eubacteriales > Clostridiaceae > Clostridium > Clostridium sp. DL-VIII. The sequence goes on along the minus strand of NZ_CM001240.1, from coordinate 4,603,719 downwards.
GCTACTGGCGGTATAGGAAAACAAGCTTCAAAAGTAGTTCAAAAAATTACTAAACCAAATAGCACTAAAGCGCCCAAAATTGCAAGATCAGCTGGAACTCAAAGCAAAGTGTCTAATGTCATGAATGTAGCTAAACAATCAATGGGAAAAGCTGGTGCATTAATGCCTTCTGTATCAGGAACATTACAGGGGCTAGCTGGAAGCTTTGAAAAAATTAAAGGTGTAGCTTCAAAGAGTTTTTCATCTTTATTTGGAATCTTTACTAAATTGCCATTACCTCTTCAAATAGTAATGGGAGTAGTTGCATTACTCGCAGTTGCATTTGCTACAAATTTTGGTGGGATAAGAGATAAAGTTATGTCGGTGGTAACATTTATTCAAGCTCATATGCCACAGATAAAGAATATAATTCAAAATGTATTTAAAGGAATTCAATCAGTTTGGAATTCTATATTAAAACCAGTGCTAACTTTTGCAATTCAAATCTTTGGAAAAGTAATAAACTTTATAAGAAGTAATTGGCCGCTTATAAAGAATACTATTACAACAGTTATGACCGCAATAAAAAATGTTATAACTACAGTTTTAAATTTTGTTAAATCATTTTGGACTGCACATGGACATACAATAATGACAGTTGTAACTGCGGCTTTCAATATAATAAAGACAATAATTTCAACTGTCTTAAATGTTATAATGGGAGTCATTAAGACTGTAATGCAAATTATAACTGGAAACTGGTCAGGAGCTTGGAATACCATAAAAAGTACCGTATCAACTGTGTTTAATGGAGCAATTGACATTATTAAAAATATATTAAGTGCAATAGGTACTGTATTTAAAGATGTTGGTAAAACAGCTCTTGGCTGGGGAAAAGATATGATAATGGGGTTAGTAAATGGAATAACTGGAGCTGTTGGCTACGTTGAAGATGCAATTTCAGGTGTAGCAGATAAAATAAAGTCTTTCCTTCACTTCTCTGTACCCGATAAAGGTCCTCTTACAGATTATGAGACCTGGATGCCAGATTTCATGAAAGGTATGGGAAATGGCATTAAGGTTAATACTCGTTTGGTAACTGATCCGGTTAAAGACCTTTCAGTTGGAATAAAAACTAATATGAATGGTACCTTATCTGGTGGAGGCAAATCCGGCAGTTTAGGTCTTAAAGGAAGTACAAATACAACCAAGAATGATAGTACGCAAAATGGTTTAGCAATAACTATAGCAAAACTTGCTGATTCAATAGTGATCAGAGAAGAAGGGGATATAGACAAAATTGCAACAGCTCTTGCAAATAAATTAACTCAAACAGCACTTGGAATGGGTTAGGAGGTAGTTAAAGATGATAGAATTTTGGTTTAATCAAGATAATACCTGGCTGCAGCTGCCTGTACCACCAGATAACTATTCAATTAAGCTCGGCAATAATAATACAGTAATTAATGTTGAATCAGTTGGAGAATTAAATATACTTGGAGAATCAAAGCTTTCAGAAATATCTTTTGAAAGCTTTTTTCCAGCCCAGGAATATGAATTTTGTGTATATTCTGATATTCCTACTCCTTTTGAATGTGTAGCTAAAATAGAAGCCTGGAAAAAGAGTAAGAAACCCATAAGGGTAGTTTTAACTGATACAGATATTAATGATTTGTTTTCAATTGAAAATTTTGAATATGGAGAAAAGGATGGAACAGGAGATATATATTTTACTTTGGATTTAAAACAATATATAGTTTTAAAATTGAATGAAAAAATAGTAGGACAGTGGGGTTCAAGCTTCAGCATAACAAATTCAAACAATATCCTTGGAGGAAATTAATGATTGGAAGATTGGTTAAAGATATGAAAGCTAAATATAACCTCAAAAGGTAGGTGAAAAACATGATTAAAATATATAGCCTATATGATGGCTGGAATTTAACAGAAATAACACCAGTGTGTAAAAGTGTTGAATTATCAGCATCATTAGATCAGCCGGCAAGAAAATGTGCATTTACCATGGCTTATTCGACAACAGATCTTAATCAGCCAAGAGTCCAAATAGGACCAGGAAGTTTAATTAGTATCGTTGAGGAGAATTATGGAGAAATCTTTAGAGGAGAAGTTATAGATAGGACTTTAGATACCTCAAATCAAGAAGAGACTTTCACTTGCTACGATTATATGAGATTTATTATGAATTCCTCAACAAGCATGAATATAAAAGATATCACTCCAGAGGAGGTCACCATTAAAGCGTGTCAGGAAGTTAATATAATGCCAGGGGATATAATATCAACTGGTATGTCTATTAAAAGGCTTTGCCCAGATAAAAGTTATTATGACATAATAATGGAATGTTATACGGAAGCAAGCAAACAAAATGGTAAGCAGTATATTCTGATAATGAAATCTGATAAATTAAATGTAATTGAAAAGGGGCAGGTCATTTCAGATTATGTACTTCAATCAGATAAGAAGGATATTTATAATAATAATTTAATGGATATGAGTTATAAAGATTCTATAGAAAATATGGTAAATAGAGTTAAGATCTTTGATTCTGATGCCAATTACGTTGATGAAGTGGAAAATTTAGATTATGTAAGAAGCTATGGTGTGTATCAAACAACTTATACAGTAGAAGATGATAAAGATCCTTATACAGTAGCGCAAAATAAACTTCATGGTTTTGAAGAAGATATTGAAATTGAAGCGTTAGGCAATTACAGCTGCATAACAGGCTATGGAGTTAAAACTAAGATATGGTATTTAGACATCTTAAGTGATGCAACAGTATATATAAATACTGATACTCATACTTGGGATTGTGGCACAGGACAGTATACCATGAAGCTTACAGTAAGTTTTAGTAACACAATGGATTTACAGGGGGAGGATAGCTAATGGACCCATATATAAAAATGCTCAATCTAATGAAAAAGAAAGGTGCAGAAAGTAATCCACCATCAATAAGTATAGGCAAAGTAATAGCTCCTCCACCAGAAATAATAGTTCAAACAAATAATTTACAGCTATATAAGGATGATCTTTATATAGCTGATTATTTATTATCGGGTTATTCAAGGCAGATTTCAATAACAAATTCTTCTGGAACAGCTATAAATATGTTAGATACAATCAAAGTTGGAGATGAACTTGCAATTTTGCCTACAGAGGATAATCAAACCTGGATAATACTTTGTAAGGTGGTGAAATGTAATGGCTGATGTATTACCATCTGCTAATTCAAATTTAGCAGCTGCAATTGCTTCTTTTCCAACACAAGAAACAGAAGTAAGTATACCTAAAGAATATGCATGGGACTTTGAAAAAAATGATTTTCAGCTAAAGGATGGTAAATTTCAAATTGTAGAGGGAATAGAAGCATTAAAAATATGGATATGGAAAGCACTTAAAACAAGCAAATACACATATCTAATCTATAGTGATGATTATGGACAGGAACTTGATAAGTTAATAGGCAAAGGTTTAAGTAAAAGTTTAGCTGAAAGTGAAGCAAAAAGGTTAACTTTAGAATGCTTAAAGGATAATGAACATATTTTAAGCATAAGAAATTTTAGTGTGGATAAAAGTAATGATGTTTTAAGCATTACTTTCACAGCAATAACCGATTGTGGGGAGGTGACAATTGATGTATGAAAATAATACTGAAGAAGTTTTAAGGGAGCAGATGCTTGAGGATATTGATTCTGGAATATCTAAAAGTGAAGGATATTTCGTATATGATGCTATTGCCCCAGCAGCCAAGAAAATAGCACTATATTATGGAGCTTTAGATACAATATTAAAGCTAGTATTTGGTGAGGCTGCACCAGAAGTTCCAAAAGAAGATTATGATAAGTTTATAGATCAGGATGCAGTAAGACACGGTTTAGAGAGAAAACAAGGTTTATATTCAGTAGGTGAAGTTACATTTACAGGCCTGGACGGTTCAGTAATTTATATAAATAGTATTGTGCAAACCGTTGAAGGTTTAAGATATAAGGTGAATTCTCAAGGAAAAATTAGTAATGGAGAATGCACATTACCTATTCAGGCAATGGAGCTTGGAGCCAAATATAATGTGCCATCAAATTCTATAGTACAAATTCCAATTAAAATAAATGGAATAACAGGTGTAAGTAATGCAAATCCAACTACTAGTGGAACGAATACTGAAACCAGTGAAAATCTGTTAGAAAGAATTATAGCCAAGGAAAGAGAAGAAAGCAGCAGTGGAAATGCATATGATTATGAAAAGTGGGCACTTCAAGTATCAGGAGTTGAATATGTAAAAATAAGTCCTCTTTGGAATGGTAATGGAACTGTCAAAATAATAGTTGCAGGAAAGAATGGGGCTCAATTAGATGACACAATTGTACAAAACGTAAAGGATTATATTGCTCCGGAGGATGGAAAGGGAAGTGCAAAAGCTCCAATAGGAGCTACAGTTACAGTAGTATCAGTTAATCCATTAGAAATAGATGTAAGTATTGCAGGGCTTATTATACAAAATGGTTTTAACAGTGATGACGTTAAAAATAATATAAAAGCGAACTTACAGGAGTACTTTCAAGGGATCCCAGTAGGTGGAGTTGTAAAAATTAATACAGTTGAAGCTACGGTGGTAATGACTACGGGAGTAAATGACATAACATCAATTAAGATAAATGGAGATACTAAAAATATAATCACTTCTGATGAAGATAAAGCATCTTTAGGGGGAATAGCTTATGAGTAATTCTTCAGATTCAACTTTAGCAAGCAGCATCATAGGAGAAATAGGAATACTTACAGCTGAAAACTCAGAAGAGCTAAAAAGTTATGTACTTGATGAAATAAGAAACAGTAGTATTTTTAACGAAATATTTAATGAACATGGACAGGTACTTGATAAGATTGGTTTAGATATTTCAGATTTATTTTTGCAGGTTTTGCCTCAAACGGCAACTGAGTGGGGATTAACCCTTTGGGAAAAGCGTGTAGGAATTACAACGAATACTTCAAAGTCCATAGAAGAAAGAAGAGCAAAAATATTAGCAAAGCTAAATACAAAAGGAACAACAACAGTTGAAGTAATAAGGCAGATTTGCAAAAGCTTTGTCTCAAGCGTTGAAATAATCCAGAATAACTCAGATTACTATTTTGAAGTGAATTTATTAACAACTACAGGTTTTCCATATGCTTTAGACAGTTTATATGATTCAGTAGAAATAGCCAAACAGGCGCATCTTGGAGTTGAATACAAATTAATTGCAACAACTCAATCAGAAATATACTATGGATTATTAGCTATGACAGGAGAATGTCTGACAGTCTATCCACGGATTGATAAGAAGATTGAAACAAGTGGAAAGATAGAAGCTGGCATTAGCCAGAATGTAGGTTCAGGAAGTATAACACAAAGTAAGGAGGTGATTTAATTTGGCAGAAAATTTTTATACAATACTAACTATAGCAGGAAAAAATAAATTATCCAGTTCACCTATTTCGGGAAATAAAGTAAATTTTAAGACCCTGAAAGTAGGAGATGGAAAAGGAGCTTATTATGAACCTTCAGAAAATCAAATTTCCCTTGTAAATAAGGTATGGGAAGGAAATATAAGTTCAATTTCAATAGACGAAAATAATTCAAACTGGATAGTAGTAGAAACAGTAATACCAGCATCTGATGGAGGCTTCTTCATCAGAGAGGCTGGTATTTTTGATGAAGACGGAGACATGATTGCCATAAGTAAACTTGCAGAAACCTACAAACCAGTAGTAGCAGAAGGAAGTACAAAAGATTTAGTTATTAGAATTGTACTAGAAGTACTCAATGTAGGTAATGTAACTATAAAAATAGATCCTAATGTGGTAGCTGCAACTAAGAATGATGTACAGGTGTTAGAAGGAAAACTTCAAAATGTTAGTGATCAATTGTTAGAAAAGATGGAGTTATACATTGGACAAACATTACCAGCTATAGCAGATAGACAAGAAAAAACTTTATATTTTAAAATAACTGATACAATTTCAAATGGTGGAACAAATTCGATTCAAGTTAGTCCTAATATGGGAATAAAAATAGTTTAAAGGAAGGGGATAATATAATGGCAATTTTAAACAAAGTAAGAGTTCAATTGTTAGATGAAAGTACAGGTGCTGTATTACAGGAGGTTGATGTATTAACAAGTGCAGATGCAGTAACATTCTCGGATGGAGAAACATTTCAAGAAAAGTTAGATGCTGGATTATTAAAAGGTGCTAAAGGCGATACTGGTGCAACTGGTTCACAAGGAGCTACTGGAGCAACCGGTGCTACAGGAACAGCTGGAATAAGAGGTTCACAATGGTTTACTGGAACATTAGTTACGGGAACAAGTACAACTGCAACAATATTTAGTGGTAGTGGAATAACATCTGCTTTAGTTGGAGATCAATATCTTAACACTAGCACTGGAAATGTATATAATTGTACAGTTGCAGGAAATGCAGCTACAGCAAAATGGGTGTATTCAATATGCTTAAAAGGTGCAACAGGAGCGGCTGGTGCACAAGGAATACAAGGTCCGGCTGGCGCAGATGGAGCGTCGGTTAAATATGGAACTGATTATACAAGTGGAACACAAGTAAAATTATTTTTAAAGACTATGTAAAGGAGGCTCAAATATGTCTATAAATAATGTAGAAATACAAGATAGTAATGGAAATGTTTATTATCCGCATACGGATGCAAGTGTAGTTAAATTCGGAAATTCTGATGTTGGCACAGCATTGTTACAATTGTCGAAGGATAATACTAGAACAACTACAGCAAAAGATATCACAGGAGCTATAAATGAACTAAATAGTGAAAAGTCATCATTAGTGTCGCCGACATTTACGGGTACACCATCAGCTCCAACGGCAGTAGTTGGAACAAATACGACGCAGCTTGCGACAACTGCATTTGTTACAAATTCAATAAATAATAAAACAAGCATAACTGGGAATGCTGCAACTGCAACAATGTTAGCAACTGCTAGGACAATTTCATTAACTGGAGACGTCACAGGATCCGTTAACTTTGACGGATCCACAAATGCGGATATAATAGCTACCGTTGGGGATGATAGTCACGCACACACAATTGGATATATTAGCGGGTTACAAGCTGCATTGGACAATAGATTTTTATCACATGCGAGCAGAATTTCTAATAATACGGACATTTTTACATTACAAGCGGGGCACTATGATGTTGAAGGAGCAATCAGCACCGTGCAAAATTATCCATTTACTAGTGGTTGGGAACATGGAACGTTAATAATAAACGGGTGGAGAATGGATGACGGAACAAATCAAGGATATAGGACAATATTTTTTCTAACTGCAAGCGGGTATTTCTATTATACAACGCAGCATTGGGATTCTACTGGATGGAATATATGGAAAAGGGTTGACGACGGTACGGATTCTGGCTGGATTACATTTTTAGTTAATTCTACACAATTTCAGGTAAGAAGTGATAACCCGGATTGGTTTAAATTGAGATGTCGAAAAATTGGAAATAGGGTTTTTCTTAGCGGACACGTTCAAGCGATTTCAACTTTACAAGTAGATACAACTTATAAAATCGGAACAATTCCGGCTGGCTTTTGTCCGACTTCATATGAATATAATTATAGTTTTGTTTGCACTGGTAACAGTATTGTTAATGGTTGGATTGGTTCTGATGGTGTTATTTGGTGTGTGCCAAGACAACCCGTTGAAACAAGTGACGCAATACCAATAAGTATGATAACATATTTAATAGATTAGGAGGAGTAAGAACATGGATTCAAAAATTTATGAGCCACAATATGAACAAAAATCTATCGCAGATAAGGACGGTAACTTAGTTGCTAGATGTGTATTATTTGCAGACGGTAAGCCACAGTATTTTGAAGTTAATTCAGATGATCAGGTTGTTGAATTAATTAATGATTCGCAAATTATTAACGGACATAATATAACATATTTGAAGCCGTTTTGGGATGGTGAAAAATGGATTGAAACCGCTACAACCTCAGAATTAGACGCAAAATATCCATCAATAAAAATTGAATTGACCGAAACTCAAAAACAAGTCAATTTAATTAACCAATTAATATTGGATAATTTAAACATGCAAATACAAATAGATAATTTAATACAAAGCAGATTATAGGAGGGAGTTATCATGTATGAAAGATTATTATACTTATATCAACAAGGGAAATTAGACGAAACACAACTAAGCGCGGCAGTAAGTAAAACATGGATTACAGAGGATGAGAAGGCAGAAATAATTGCTGGTATTTCTACTGCGACAGCTGCTTCATCATAGAAAAATATAGTGCAGAGGATAAAAAAGAAATAAGGCAATAAAGATTAAAAAAAATTATTTATATTACTTATTTCATTAATTCAACAAAGGCAGGTGACAAAATGGACAGAAACCTAGTACAAGAAAAACTCGAAGAACACGATAAAAGATTAAATAAGCATGATAATAAAATTGAAACACTAGAGAAAAATGATGCTATAAGCAAGACGAGAATAGATAGTTTATGTAAAAGCCTGGATGATTTAACTTCTACTTTGAAGTGGTTATCTGGGTTTTTATTATCTTCAACGGGATTATTGATTGTTTATTTTATAGAACAGTTATTGACTAAATAGAAAGGTGGAAAGAAATATGTTAAATATCGATTTAAAAGCAAGATTAAAAAATAAAACTTTTTGGGTATCAATTATAGGAGCAATATTGCTATTATCACAACAGTTAGGAGTTAATGCTAGCAAATTTATTCCTAGTAATTATGTTGATATCATAAATACAGTTTTTACAATTTTAACAATTGTAGGAATTACTGTGGATACATCAACAGAAGGAATAAGTGATAAAATTGTTTCAAATACAATTGCACAGGTTAGTGATGAAGCAACCAATAATAAAGTTAAGGCAGAAATTGAGTCAGCAGCTGTAGACAATGCAGTTAAAGAAGATAATCAAAGTAATTTTGATAATGTTTCTATAAATGTAGCTGATAAAGAAAGTGAAACAAATGAAAATGTTGAAGTTTCAACAAATGTACAAGCTAATTCAGAAAGTTCGGCTAGTTCAAAAATAGTGGTAGACAATCCTGATAATATTCAGCAAATTGGAGCAACTGTTAATTCAAACAGTGCAGCGATGCCAAATTAGGAGGCAGAACAATGAGTAAATGGGCATGGTGTTTAGTTAATGATAACAATACCTTAGCTACAGGCTGGAATCAAATAGGTGACTATTGGTATTATTTTTATTCAAATGGGCAGATGGCCTGTGATGAATGGCTGAAATTAAATGATGTTTGGTATAGAGTAAATGACAAAGGTCAGATGCTTACAGGATGGTGGCAAGATTCGAGCACTAGTAAGTGGTATTACTTAGAGTCTTCAAGCAATGGTTCAAAAGGTGCTATGTATAAAAATGGCACTTTTAGTATTAATGGAAAAAGCTATACCTTTAAGGAGGATGGAAGTTTTATTGATAATTCCTTGATATCTGATAAACTAATTGATTTTGTTAAGTCTTTTGAAGGCTTTTCAGCTACTCCTTACTTTGATGAAGTTGGAGTGAAAACATTAGGCTATGGTATGACTGGTAATGAGATAGAAGGTTTAGAAAGTGTTACAGAAGAAGAAGCAACTCAAATGTTAAAAGATTTAATTAATGATAAGTATGCTCCTGAAATAAAGTCTGGATTAGAGAATAAAGGTGCAAACCTTACACAAAATGAATTTGATGCTTTAATATCAATGAGCTATAATGTTGGCACAGCTGGAGTATTAGGATCTACGTTGTTTAAAAACGTATGTGCAGGTGTTAGAGATGGTAATATAATTACCTTGGATTTTCAAGCTTGGAGTAAAGCAGAAGGACAAACACTTGCAGGATTATATAAAAGAAGAACAAAAGAAGCTAACATGTTTTTAAAGGCTGATTATACAGGAAATATATAGTATATGTGAGTGATTTTCATATATCATGAGTAAAGGTAAATTGAGTAGAAATGCTTAATTTACCTTTATTTTTTTGCTTAAATTTAATAAGGCACAATCAAAAAAATAACAGAATTAAAAGCGTTTTATTCCAATATTGTTATTACAAAATGTGCTATAATAACCATATATTTAAATAAGATTGATAAAATTTTATGAGGAGGTGTAAATAAGTGTCTAGTTTAGCAGAGTATAAAAATATAAAAGCAATTTTATTTGATTCAGGCAAAGTTTTAAATGGACCAAGATCAGGGAAGTGGTTTATTTCTCCAAAGTTTTTTGAATATATTAATCCACAAGAGTATAAAGAAATAAGTTCTTCTGATAGAAATAATGCATTTGAAAAAGCAGGGAAATACATAGATGAACAAAAATTAATCACTACGGAAGAAGAAGAGTATAAGCACTTCCTAGAATTTTTCAATATATTTTCTATGGAATTACCACAATTACAGTTAAGCTCAGAAAAGATACAACTGCTAGCTAAGGATTTGGTATTCAATTATGATAAATATGAATTTTATAGTGATGTTTTTGAGGTGATACCAAGACTGAGTAAGAAATATAAACTGGCAGTAGTATCAGATGCATGGCCATCTTTAGAAAATGTGTTTAGGCAAGTTAAACTGCGAGATTATTTTTCTTCATTTGTCATTTCTTCCGTGAAAGGAGTAACTAAGCCTCATGAACTAATGTATAAAAGTGCGCTTTCTGAATTAAATGTAAAATCAGAAGAAGCTTTGTTTATAGATGATAATCCTAAGAATTGTAAGGGAGCGTGTAAATTAGGTATTAAGGCTATTTTACTTAATAGAAATAAATTATTATTATTCAAAAATAAAATAACCAGTAAGAATAGATATAAAGTGCTTTCTAATTTATATGAGTTAGAAAAAGAAATTAATTAAGGAAAAATAACAGAGCATGGGAGAGTTAGGGATGGAAATTATCAATGTAGATAAAAGTAACATAGAAGTATTTTCTAAAGTGTTAACAGAAGCAGAAAAATGGCTTGAATCAATAGGACAGACTATGTGGAAAATAGAAAATTTAACACCTTACGAGCTGCTAAAAAAATATGACATCAATGAAATGAAATTATGTTATGATAATGGAAATTTAATTGGAGCATACGTTCTTCAGTGGTATGATCCACTTTTCTGGAAGGAAATTAAAAAGTATGAATGTGGCATCTTACATAAGTTGGCTATTAGAAGAGAATATAGCAAAATGGGATATGGGGGAAAGATAATTGAATTGGCAGAAGAACTATGCAAAAAACAAGGAGTAAATTCTTTAAGACTTAATTGTGGAACTTTCAGGCCAAGGCTTCGAAAGTTTTATGAAGGCGCTGGATTTAAGATGGTTGATAGGGTATTTATAGATAATAGAGATCAAGTCAGATATGCAAAAACTTTAGATGAAGATTACAAATTAAATTTAAGAAAAGAAATTAAGCATTTTATAGTAAACTACACAGAAGAGGACAAACCATGTATAGAGAAGGTTTCAGAGGTGCTTGAAGATAATTATAATAGAATTACAACTAATTTAAATCAGCAAATTGATGAAAAAGTTATTATTGAGATTTATCATGATATAAAGGGACTTCATAGTGCTTTAGGGCTTTCGGATGCACCTGATTGGATAAGGGGAGGGCTTGGAAAAGGTAAGATTATAATAGCATCACCATTAAATCCACCACCAGGATCAGATTTTAACAATGTTTTAAATACAGCGGTTCATGAATTTGTTCATATTATAGTAAATAAAATAAATAATAATATTCCACGATGGTTAAATGAAGGAATAGCTTGCTATGAAGCCAAGGACAATGATGAAAATTGGATAAGGAGAACAGTTAAGAAGGGATTAATGGATAATACACTTCCTGTATTCAAAGAATTAGATACTGGAGAGGATTTTGATATGTTTTTTAAACGAGATGGCTATCAATATGCATACACTATAGCAGAATTTATAATTAAAGAGTATGGTTATAATAAGCTATATAATTTAATAAAAGCTCCAGATGATTTCACAGGTATTTTTGGTATAAAAGAGAAACAAATAGAAAACAGATGGATTGAATATATAAGAAAAAATTATAAGTGGTTTTGAATCATAAAATTATATAGACTTAGTATCGTAAAATTCAATAAATTGAATTTTACGATATTTTTTTATTTGGAAATTATAGAATTAGTTGGAAAAATATGCTACAATAAAGCATATTTGTGATATTAACAGAAGAGTTTGGAATTTATTTCGCATTTTATTACAATATATTAGAAAAATTTTAATCTATGGTTTGGAAATGATTTCATATATTGAAAATGTAATTAAGAAGATTATCTTTCAACAATAATATTGCAAAAACATAATAAATTTAGGAGGAAGTGGACATGAAGTCAGCTGGAATTGTGAGAAAAATTGATGAACTTGGAAGAGTGGTAATCCCAAAAGAAACAAGAGAATTACTATTTATTGCTGAAGGTGATTCATTAGAAATTTTTAAGGATGAAAAAGAAATAGTATTAAAAAAGTATTCACCAGGATGCACTTTTTGTGGGAATATGGCTAATATCACTAAATTTAAAGGATTAGATGTTTGTGGAGATTGTAAGAATGATTTAATTGCGTTAAAATTATGACGATTTATTATTGCTTTGTAAAGGTATAGAATTATATAATGTATTACATAAACTCTTCCTTAAAGCTGCAAGGGAGAGTTTTTATGATATATGTTGCAATTAAAAATTTAAAATGTGCAATTGACTTAAGCATTTAGTGTTAACAATTAATTAGAACATATATAATCAATAGCTTATTATAATTGGGGAGGTAGTACATATGATTAATCCGATAGAACAAAAATTATATGGCATATTAGATTCATTAGAAATAAAATATACAAGATATGAACATGAAGCAATATATACCGTTCAAGAGGCAAATAGATTAGAAATTTCAATTCCGGGAGCTCATTGTAAAAATCTTTTTATAAGAAACAGAAAAGGCGATATTCATTATCTTGTACTTTTAGATGATAGTAAAAGGGCTGACTTAAAGTTATTAGAGAAACAGATAGAAAGCACTAAATTGTCATTTGCATCAGAAGAAAGGTTATTTAAATATTTAGGTCTTAAGCCGGGAGCTGTTACTCCCTTTGGTTTGATAAATGATATTAATAGTGAAGTTATTGTTTTAGTTGATAGGGATTTAATAGATGCGAGTATTGTAAATTTCCATCCTAATGTAAATACAGCAACAATAGGAGTTTCATATAATGATTTAGAAAAATTTATTAAGTGGCACAATAACGAATTCTATTATGTTGATATAAATTAATTTTGAAGTTTCATATTTAAGGAAGGGATATGCTTCGGAAGTTTTAATATTATTTACAGCATATCTCTTCTACCTAAAACCAATATATAGACTGGATATATTGGTTTGGGCTGGGAATGTATCAAGTATAAAAGTGTTGCTATGTCTATGACGGCACAATGAGACAAAGTCCTTTTACCAGTGATAAATATTATGATATACATTTTCTTCCGCTTTAAGGGAAGAATGTCAAGCATTAAGTGCTTTAATAAAAAATCTGTAATCACGATATAATGTTAAATTATATCCACCACATTAAATCCTTCTGCTACAGCTTTTTCTATAAAACTTTCACCATCAATATGGATACAGTAGACTTGTTTTCTATATTCATAAGGAATTTTCTCACTTAAAACCCGCAGTGATGTATGAACATTACCTTCACAGTCATTTAAACATGTATCGTGGTATATTAGATTTCTTGCTTTTAAAAAAGGAATAATATCTAAATTAGTTTCACAAGTATCTCCGCTGTAGAAAATATCATTTCCGAAATCGAATTTTAATATGTAAGAATATGCATTAACTGCCTTTGTATGTTTAGTTGGTAAAGCACTAATGATTAAGTTTAACTCATCAATCCTTGTATTATTTATATCATGTAAAGTAAAACTTTCATTTTCAACAGCACCTGTGAGCTTTAAAAATTCCCCTATTTTCTCTTTTTCAGAAAAATAAATATTTACTTTGATTTTTGATTTCCAGTAGCAGTAGCCTACAAAACTACCTAAAGAACCTATATGATCTGAATGCATATGGGTAATTAGAACATGTACATTTTTTATACCATTGATTAAATCTTTAGTTACAATTTTTTCAAAAACAGATTCGCCACAATCAATTAATAGTAATGCATCAGCTTTCTTAAAAAAAGCGGAAGTATTGCTTTCTGCGACATTATATCCTGAACCTCTGCCTAAAAATTCTAATTTATTCATAAAGTACTCTCCTTACTAAAAATATAATTGATGGATGAGATTAACAATATTATAATATTATATGGTAAGGTAAGCAATAATAGGGTTAACTTAATAAAAATAACAGAGGAGGATTTTATAATGGTGAATATAATCACAGACAGATTGCTTATAAGAGATCATGTTAACGAGGACCTTGCTCAAATGCATAAGCTGCTTTCAAATAATGACGCAATGCATTACATGCCAGAAATAAGGACAAGTACTTTAGAGGAATCAAAAGAAAATCTTTATGAAGCTATCAAGGAATCTAAATTAGAAAATAGAACTAAATATTTCTTTGCAATAATAATCAGAGAAACTAATGAATATGTTGGTGACATTGGATATACTGTAACAGCAGACTGTGTTGAAGGGAGAATAGTAAACTTAGGATATTTTACATCTCAAGTTTATTGGGGGAATGGCTTTGTAACAGAGGCAGTAAAAGCAGTAATTAATTATGCTTTCACTCAAGATAGGGCCATTAAAATTGAAACAGGATGCATAAAAGAAAATGTTGGCTCTGAACAAGTGATGAAAAAAGCTGGAATGATAAAAGAGGCCGAGCTAAAAAAGCATGTTTTATTAAATTTTAAATTATATGATAGAGTAGAATATAGATTATTAAAGGAAGAGTGGAAAGAACAAAATATGCTGTATAAGTAAAATGTGTTATAATATGGATAATGATTAAAATACTTATGAATATAAGGGAAGAGGTAATTAATATGAAATTAAAACATTATGTAGTAACAATTATGCTTGTTACAGCAGTTAGCTTGATTTCATTAACATCAGTAAATTTATATAATAAGGCTCAAAAGGATAACAAGGAAACTACTAAGTCAATTTACAAAGCTTATGTGCCGAATATAAAAGGAAAAGATAGTAATATACAAATTGGTACAATACCTAAAAGTGATGATTCAGCAAGAGAAGTTTCGCCTGATGCAGATGATAATTCTAAGGATAAGACAGCAAAAGATAAAGAACAACCAAAAGTATTACAGCCATTACCTGTACCAGATGTAAATTCAGGAGGAGAAGTGATAGATTTGCCTACTCCTAGTAGCAGTTCAAACGTAACAGTAGAACCACTTTGTTAATATATTATATATGTTTTTTGATGCTAAATTGAAAGGTGCCATGTTTTTATAAAATCTGGTGCCTTTTAATTTTATAAAAAAATTATATGTATAAGAGGATTTATAATCAATGATGGATGTAGCTTTTAAATTTAAATAGAAAATTAAGTATAAAAAAATATGACTATATGTGTCGTACTAGATTGATGTAAAAATTAATTTAGTATGGCACATTTATTTTTTATAAATATATTATAAGAAATCATTTACAATAGAAATTTGTTGGTATATAATAAATTCATACCAATGAATTTAAAACATAATAATAAATTTCAATATATATGAAATGAGGGATTTAATATGGACGAATTGGAAATGGCAATTATGAATATTATAATCAATGCGGGAGATTGTAAAAATCATTCTTATATGGCTCTTAACAATGTAAACGAAGGAAAATATGATGAAGCAGATGCAGAATTACAATTAGCAAATGATGCTTTGACAAAAGCTCATGAGGGACAAACAATGTTTCTTCAAAAAGAAGCTGGTGGAGATAAAATAGAATTATCAGTTTTATTTGTACATGCTCAAGATCATTTAATGACAGCAATAACAGAAAAAAATTTAATAGAGCAGATAATTGAACTTAGAAAAGTTGTAAATACATTAATTAACAAAAACTAAAATTTCATTATAAAAGATTATTGTGTATTTTAAGGAGGAATAAATTATGATAAAAATTAGATTATTTTGTGCAGCAGGAATGTCAACAAGTCTTTTAGTTAGTAAAATGAAAGAAGCAGCAAAGTCAAAGGGAGTAGAAGCAGATATTGAGGCCTTTCCAGAAAGTCAAATGGATAAAAATTTAGATGGTGTAAATGTTGCATTGCTTGGACCACAAGTTGCTTATACATTGCCAAAAGCAAAAAAAATATGTGAATCAAAAGGAGTTCCAATTGACGTAATACCAATGGTTGATTACGGAATGATGAATGGTGGAAAAGTGTTAGACTTCGCATTAAAAGTGGCGGGAAAATAGCAAACTTGACGTAGAGTTAATTACACATAAGGAGGAATTTAAGGTATGAAATTTCCTAAAGACTTTTTCTTTGGAGCAGCGTCGGCAGCCTATCAAGTAGAAGGTGCATGGAATATTGATGGAAAAGGAGTTTCTAATTGGGATGTATTTTCTAAAATTGAAGGAAAGACTTTTGAAGGGACGAATGGAGATATAGCGGTAGATCATTATCATAGATATAAGGAAGATGTAAAACTTATGGCTGAAATTGGATTGGAATCATATAGATTTTCAATCTCTTGGGCAAGAATTATTCCAGATGGAGATGGAGAAGTAAATCAAAAAGGATTAGATTTTTATAATAATCTAATAGATGAATGTTTAAAGTATGGGATTGTGCCATTTGTTACATTATACCATTGGGACATGCCTCAGAAATTAGAAGAGCAAGGAGGTTGGATTAACAAGAAAACTGTAGATGCTTTTGTTAAGTATGCAAATGTATGTTTTAAAGCTTTTGGAGATAGAGTGAAGCATTGGGTTACATTCAATGAAACCGTTGTGTTTACTGCACATGGCTATTTGAAAGGTACTCACCCACCTGGCATTAAAGATGATCCTAAAAAATATTTTGAGGCAATTCATAATGTATTTGTTGCTCATGCGGGATCTGTTGTAGCTTATAAAAAGTTAAGACAATTTGGAGAAATCGGTATCACTCACGTATTTTCACCTGCTTTTAGTATTGATCAAAAGGAAGAAAATGTACAAGCTGCATATCATGCAAACCAATATGACATTCATTGGTTCTATGATCCTATATTGAAAGGAAAATATCCTGAATATGTAATTAAGCAATTAGAAGAAAAAGGATATATTCCAAATTGGACAGAAGAGGAACTTGATTTAATTAAGGAGTCAGCACCTCAAAATGACTTTATAGGGTTAAATTATTACCAACCTCAAAGGGTTATGAAAAATGATTCTTTTGAGGAAGTAGAAATGACAAGAGAAGCAGCTACTGGAGCACCCGGAAATCCATCTTTTGATAAAGTCTATAAGACAGTAAGGATGAAAGATAAGACGTATACTAAATGGGGCTGGGAAATAGCGCCAGATGCATTTTTAGAGGGATTAGAAATTTTGAAGAAAAATTATGGCGATATTAAAATATACATTACTGAAAATGGTTTAGGAGATGAAGATCCTATCATTGAGGATGAAATAGTGGATATTCCAAGAATTAAATATATTGAAGCTCATTTAAAAGCATTAAAAAAAGCAATTAAGAAAAATATAAATGTAAAAGGTTATTATGCATGGTCTGCTATGGACTTATTAAGCTGGCTAAATGGATATAAAAAACAATACGGATTTATATATGTAGACCATAAAAATAATTTAAATAGGAAAATAAAATTATCAGGGTACTGGTACAAACAAGTGATAGAAGAAAGAGGAGAAAAGTTATAAACTACGACTTATTAGTTATTAAATCTCCATATAATTTATAACTTTTAGGTTAAATATGTATGGAGGTTTGAAACTTTAAGTAATATACAAATATTTTATTTAATTTATAAACAAGGGGGAATTATTATGTCATTAGGTAACACGCTTAACGAAAAAGTCGTACCGGCGGTTATGAAATTTGTCAATCTTAAAGGTATTCAAGCATTAAAAGATGGTATATTGTTTTGTCTTCCATTGAACATTATAGGTTCAATATTCTTACTGGTAGCTTGTTTCCCTTCAGTAACAGTTACTAACCTTTTTGCTTCTATGTTCGGAGCTGATTGGACTGAGCCGTTGTTTAAAGTTCAAGGTGCAACAATGAATATTATGGCAGTAGTTTCGGTTATTGGTATAGCATATACATATGCCAAAAATGAGGGACATGAACCTTTGTCTGCAGGTATAACTGCATTAGTTGTATTTATAATTACAACTCCAAACTGGACTATGTTTGCGGCATCAAAAGATGTTGATCCAGTCAAAGTAGGAAACGTACTTCCAATAGACTGGACTGGTGGTAAAGGAATGATTGCAGCTATAGTAATTGGTATAGTAGTTGGAGCAATTTATTCATGGTTTATGAAAAAAGATATCAGAATTAAGATGCCAGAAGGTGTTCCAACAGGCGTTGTTAATGCTTTCTCAGCTATTATTCCAGCGGCAGTAATGTTTATAGGTGCTGATGTTATCTATATAATATTTAAAGTTAGTGGTACAACAATGATTGAATGGGTATACAAAGTTATTCAAACACCATTACAAGGCTTATCAGACTCTCCACTTGGAGTTATAGGAATTGCTTTCTTTATACCTTTCTTATGGTTCTTTGGTGTGCATGGTGCAAATGTTGTAAGTGGTATTATGACTGGTATATTGACAGCAAATACTATGGATAATGCAACGCTTCAAGCAGCAGGAAAGCTTTCATTAGCAAATGGAGCACATATAGTAACTCAACAATTTGTTGATAATTTTATTAGTATGACAGGTTCAGGTGAAACTATAGGATTAGTTATTTGTATGTTGTTTATTGCAAAATCTGCACAATATAAACAATTGGGTAAATTATCATTATTACCAGGATTATTTAATATAAATGAACCAATTTTATTTGGTACTCCAATAGTAATGAATCCAATTATGGCAGTACCATTCATATTTGTACCAGTAATAAATGGATTGTTATTCTATGGAGCAATAGCTTCAGGTATACTTGCTCCAATGGGTGGACTTATGCCACCATGGACAACACCACCTATAATTTCAGGATTCTTAATTGGTGGGTTTAAATATTCAATAATGCAAATCGTTATGTTAGTAATAGCAACATTTATATATCTTCCATTCTTTAAGAAGGCAGATGCTATGGCTTATGCAGGTGAAAGTGCAGGTCATGACGGTGGTATACAAGCTTAGTTTATAGATGTTAGGTGGCTCATATATCAACCTGGTAAGTATAGCTTAAATGAATTAAAACGCCCCAAAATTAACAATTTTCAATATATAATTAAATATTTTAAGTGAAGGGTCCAAACGTTTATAAGAAATTTTAAGCGTTTGGATCTTTTGATAAATAGAATTTGTTGAAATATTAGATAGTTATAAGGAGGAAAGAAGGCTTTTATTTTTATGGTAATGGTTCAGTAGAGGATTATACTTTGATAAAACTATAAAAATTTGTTATATTAATAGATAAGTAGTTAATTTTTTGGAGAGGTAGCTGTAAAATGCAAAAAAAATATGAAACAATTGTGAATATATTAGAAAAAGAAATTTTAGAGGGGAAATATGATTCTAATAAGAAGCTTCCTACGGAGGAAGAACTTATTGCAAGGTTAAATGTAAGCAAAAATACTGTAAGAAAAGCAATAGATATTTTAGTTACTAAAGGATATATATATAGAGTTCAAGGCAGCGGAATATTTTTAAGAGATTTTTCTAGAGAAGGCTGCATGGATATTAGGGAAATGAATGGGTTAACCAAAACTTATTCAAATAATAAGTTAAAGAGTAGAGTATTAGAATTATCTTTAATTGATGCAGATGAAGAACTTGCAAGTAAAATGAGATGTAATGTTAATACTAAGTTATATTATGTTAAGCGTGTAAGATATTTAAATGGTGAACCAATGGAGATAGAAGAATCGTATTATAATAAGGAGATAATTCCATATTTAAACGAAGAAATATGTAGTAAATCTATATTTAGCTATGTTATAAATGACTTGAAGTTAAAAATTGGATTTGCAGATAGAGTTATAAGCTGTGAAAAGTTAAATGAAGAAGAAGCAGAACTTTTAAATTTAAAGAAAGATGATCCAACCTTAATAATAAATAATACAGTATTTTTAAGTAGCGGAATAGTATTTGATGTATCTTTAGAAAAATATAATTATAGTAAGATGAAAATAATAAGCCTAACAAGCAATCACTAGGAATTAATTTATTCATAATTTAGTTTGCATAAAAACTGATACCTTACATAAAAGTTGCAGTTTAATGAATAAGAGTATGATAAAAATGGAATATTTGTTTAAGAAATAGCAAGACTTCATGATGTATAGTTTCATGAAGTCTTTTTATAGGGGGAAAATTAATGAATATAAGGAATAATTAATAGAATTCTTCATTATTTATAATTAATAAGTAATGAAGAATTTTATTGCTATTAAATGAAAGAAGTACATTTAATACATGATGTATTAGTTCATAAATTAACTCAATGTATTATGTTTAAAATCTGTGGAAATATATTACAAGAAATCCTTTACAAGAATAATTTATTGGTATATAATAAATTCATACCAATGAATTTAAAGAGAGGATTTAAAAATATAAAATGCTGATTTAATAAGAATGAAATTTTAGCATAAAGATTATTATTTATTTTTAGGGAGGAATAAGTTATGGTAAAAATTAGATTATTTTGTGCAGCAGGAATGTCAACAAGTCTTTTGGTTAGTAAAATGAAAGAGGCAGCAAAGACTAAGGGAATAGAAGCTGATATTGAAGCTTTTCCAGAAAATCAAATGGACAAGCATTTGGATAATGTAGATGTTGCATTGCTTGGGCCACAAGTTGCTTATACATTACAGAAAGCAAAAAAAGTATGTGAACCAAAAGGGGTTCCAGTTGATGTAATACCAATGGTTGATTATGGAATGATGAATGGCGGAAAAGTATTAGATTTCGCGTTAAAAGTAGCTGGAAAATAAAAAAATTATATCATGGTTAGTTACACAAATGGGGCAATTTGAATTATGAAGCTTTACGAAAAATCTTTATTTGAAAAACCTAGGCAGCATATTAAGTAGAAGATGTATGGAATGAGAATAGAAAAGGAATTTTCAATTGATATGTATTTTCTAAAATTAAAGGAAAGACTTTTGAAGGAACTAATGATGGTATATCTGTAGATATCTATTGAGGAAAGGGGTGAGCGCCTTTAGAAGAAATTATTTCTGGTAACAAATCTCCATATAAACTTAAAAACGCCAAATATTAAGTTATATGAAGATTTGAAAATTTATTATTACATTTAAATTATAGCTAACGTATAATTTTTTGTCTAGGGAGGAATTATTATGTCATCATTAAAAGAAACTATGAATGAAAAAGTAATACCTATTATTATGAAGTTTGTTAATTTAAAAGGTGTTATTGCGTTAAAAGACGGTATTTTATACACATTGCCATTAACAATGATAGGTTCCTTAATGCTATTACTTGCTCAGCTGCCTTATCAGCCTTTAAATGATGCAATTGCAAGTGTATTTGGCGCAGATTGGACTGCTCCATTATTTAAAGCAAATTCAGCAACTTTTAATGTGATTGCAATAGTTGCTGGAATAGGAATAGCATATGTTTACGCTAGAAATGAAGGTCACGAGCCTTTATCAGCAGGGGTTATTTCATTTGTAGTATTTTGTTTAACTACACCTAACACTGTAACAACTAAGGGTGGAGAAGTTGTTGGAGGAGTTTTACCAGTAGACACATGGTGTGGTGGAAAAGGTATGGTTTCAGCAATTATTATTGGATTAATTGTAGGGGCATCATACTCGTGGTTTATGAAGAGAAATATTACAATTAAAATGCCAGACGGTGTGCCACAAGGTGTTGCAAATTCATTCGCAGCCTTAATACCAGCAGCAGTTATTGTTGTTTGTACAACTGTAATTTGGGCAATATTTAACTTTGGATTAAAGACATCTGTAATTGAGTTTATATATAAAGTACTCCAAACACCATTACAAGGCATGACAGATTCTTTGGGTGGGGTAATCTTTATGGGATTATCAATTCCATTCTTCTGGTGGTTTGGTGTTCATGGTGCAACAATTGTAAGTGGAGTTATGTCAGGAATATTACAATCAAATGGATTAGAAAATCAAGCTATAGTTAATAGTGGAAAAGCACTTACAATAGCAAATGGAGCTCATGTAGTAACACAATCATTTTTAGATCAACTTATGACAGTAACTGGTTCAGGTATGACAATAGGACTTGTTTTATGTTACTTATTCTTAGCAAAATCAGCTCAATACAAGCAATTAGGCAAATTAGGTATAGTGCCAGGAATATTTAATATAAATGAACCAATTACATTTGGTACACCAATAGTAATGAATCCATTTATGGCAGTACCTTTTATAATTACACCAACAATATCAGGTATAATTTCTTATTTTGCAATTTTATCAGGACTTGTTCCACCATTTAGTGCAATTCAAGTTCCATGGACAACACCAGCACCAATTTCAGGATTTTTAACTGGTGGATTTAGAACAGGTTTATTACAATTAGTTGTATTAGCAATATCATTCTTTATATATCTTCCATTCTTCAAGAGACAAGATGCTTTAGCATATAAGAGTGAGCAAGAAGTAGCTCAAGGTGGAACAAGCATAGATATGTAAATAAATGAATCATAAACTTGATCTATTACTTGTAAATTGCCAATTGCTCACAGGATACCCCTAAATGGTATGAACTATAAAATGGTTAAGTTTTTTTGCTCAACCGATAAAATACCAGTTGTAAGTTATAAGTCCAATTAAAAATCCTCTCTAATCCATTAAGTTTTAATTAGAAATAAGCTTTTGGATTAGAGGGGATTATTTATTATTTTAATAATTGACTCTTACCTAAGGTAATGATGTATAGTAATATCAGAAAGAATAGAAATGGGGCATTGATATGATAAAATTAAATTTATTAGAAAAAGAAGATCTAAATAAAATCGTAGAATGGAATTTAGATAAAACTGCAGATTTTTTGTTACAGTGGGCTGGACCTAAGTATAATTACCCTTTAACAACTATGCAAATTGAAAGCTATTTATTAAATGAAGTTAAAAATAGTAATAGTAATATCCGAGTTTATAAAATACAAATGGTCAGCACAAATGATGTTATTGGAACTATTGAATTAAGGGAAGTTGATAAAGATAATAAAGTCGGTAGAATATGCAGATTTTTAATAGGTGAAGAAGTTAATAGGGGAAAAGGCATAGGAAATAACGTACTAAAAGAAATACTACGAATTGCATTTGAGGAGATGAAATTTGAAAAGGTAACACTTGGAGTATTTGATTTTAATGAAAATGCAATTAAATGTTATGAGGGGTCAGGGTTTAAAAAAGAAAAATTAATAGAAAATGTAAAAAAATGTGCTGAAGGAGATTGGAATTTATATGAAATGGCGATTTCAAAAATTGATTGGCTGACACAAATATAAATATTTTATAATAAAAAATTAAGGGGTTTAGCCGTTGTAGTTTATGAGACCTAACAACATCATTAAGCATAAAGGAACATAAAAGAACATACTCAAGAGATTCTAAGCTAATATCGATTAAATAAAGTTAGAAACGAAATTTCATGTTGAATAATGTCGAAAAGATGTTAGTATAGAGACATGACCTCTCTTGAAAACAGAAAACATTTAAATAATATCTAATGAGTAATCAAGAAGGCAAATAAAACATATAGAAGGAGAAAAACTAATGAAGAAAAATATATTAAGAAAAATAGTAACCGCAGTTATTGCAGGTACCACAGTGAGTAGTTTCTCATCATTAGGAGTATCTGCAGCAACAATTGATTCAAATACTAATTATAATACAATTGCAAATAATCTTTTGAATTCAAATAATGGACAAGCTCAAGGCACAAATAATACTTCTACAAGTACAGATTCAGCAGATGTACAGGGGTTACCTAAGCTACCAGCAAATTATTCAATAAATGTACAAGCTGCTGCTGAACAAAAGATTCTTGAATTAATGAATCAAAAAAGAAGTGAAGCAGGGATTAAACCTTTAACTATAGATAACACTTTAGTACAGGTAGCAAGATACAAAAGTAATGATATGATACAAAATAACTTTTTTGACCACACAAATCCAGATGGAACTAAATGGACAAACTGGTTACAAACTATAGGATATAAATACACAACTAGTGGAGAAAATATTGCATATAATACCAGTGATGCAGCTCAATTATTTGATCAATGGTGGAACTCTGAGGGTCATAGAGAAAACATGATGAATCCTTCATACACAAAAGTTGGTATAGGAGTAATCTATGGAAATGGTAAGTATATGGGGACACAAGAATTCTCAAATTAGTGAGTGAATAATATTTAATATACTAGCAAGAGAATTCTATTTAAACTGCTACAGAATGATTTTTTGAAAGCATTCTGTAGCAGTTTTTTATTTTTTAAGAAATATAACAAAAAATTTATAAAAATATAATTCTGTCTAATTCGTAATTTTACTAGAACTATTCAAGGTGTAATAAAAATTAAATAAGCTATTAATTATTGTCTGTAAATACATGGAAACTATATTTTATAGCTTTTCATAATGGAAAAGATTATAATACTATATGAAATTAGGCTATGAAGGAAAGAAAGGACAACAAATTATGAAATTATATAGTAAGTACTTTGAAAAATATAAATTCCCGTTTTTAATAGCTGTTTTTTGTGTTACATCTGAAGCAGTTTGTGATTTGCTAAGTCCTACGCTTATGTCAAATATAATTAATACAGGAATCGAACAAGGATCACTTTCCAAAGTGTATTACTGGGGAATGCTTATGCTTGTGGTTACAGGTATTGGAGCATGCTTTGCCGTCACAAGAAATATTTTAGCAAGCAAAGTATCACAGCGTATGGGAGCCGATTTACGTTATGATTTGTTTGAGAAAATCATGCATTTCTCAGAAGTAAGCGCAGATAAAATAGAAAGTGGTTCACTTATTACGAGGATGACAAATGATACATCTCAGGTTGTTCTCTTTGTTAATGGAATTATGAGGATTTTCTTAAAAGCACCGATTACATGTATAGGCAGTATTGTACTTGCTACATTGCTCAACTTTAGATTGAGTATAATTATTTACGGTGTTGTTGCAATAGTTGCGATTTTAATTATGGTCAGTATGAAATTAAGTTATCCACGTTTTTATGAATTGCAAAAAGCTATGGATAAGGTAAATTCTGTTGTTCAGGAATATCTTATTGGAGTGCGTTTAGTAAAGGCTTTTGGAACTTATGATAAAGAAACTAATAAGTTTGAAAATGCAAACTCTAATTTAATGGAGAAGGGAGTATCTTCACAGATGATTATCACTCTTGTATCGCCTCTTATGACACTTGCTGTTGGAATTGGTACAGTGATCGTAATTTTCATTGGAAGTAAGATGTTCTCCTTAAATCTCGCAAGCCCTGGAGATATTTCAGCATTTACAATTTATATGGCTCAAATTCTAACATCTTTAATAATGATAACCAATATATTTAATACTTTCGTAAGAACAAAGGCGTCGACTGCACGTGTTAAAGAGGTATTAGATTCTGATGAAGATTTCATTCATAATGATGAAACTAAAGAGTTAAATGGTGATATTGAGTTTAGGAATGTTACATTTGCATACCCTAACGGTAGTGGTGTACCTGCATTAAAAGATTTATCTTTTTCTATTGATAATGGACAAAGTTTAGCAATCATTGGTCCTACAGGAAGCGGTAAGTCAACAATTGCTTGGCTGCTTTTAAGATTCTATGATGTGAACAGTGGAGAAATTTTGGTTAATGGTTCTAATATTAAAGAATTAAGTATTAATTCAGTTAGAAATAATACTGCAATTGTGCCTCAAAAACCAATGCTTTTCTCAGGATCTGTTGCTGAAAATATCAGGTGGGGAAATAAAAAGGCCACAGATGAAATGATTGACGAGGCAGCAAGTAATGCACAAGCTGATTTTATAAAGAAAATGCAGGATGGATATGAAAGTCTCTTAGGAAGTGCGGGAGTAAATGTATCGGGAGGGCAAAAACAGCGTATTTCGATAGCACGCGGAATGCTTAAGAGTAATTCTTCTATACTTATTTTAGACGATGCAACAAGTGCACTTGACGCAGTGACTGAAGCAAAGGTTCGTGAAAATTTAAACTCTAAAAAAAGAAATCAAACAATAATTACAATTACTCAAAGATGTGGAACAGCTATGTTTGCTGATAAGATTTTAGTAATGGATAATGGAGTTAAAGTTGGATATGGTACTCATGATGAGCTTATGAAAAGCTGCGAAATATATCAAGATATCTATAAAACGCAAATAGAAAGCAGCAAGGAGGCATAAAAAAATATGGGGGAACATTTTTCTAAAGCTCAGCCTAAAATACCTGCTATTGGAAGCAGACCAGTTGGAAGAGGGGGCAATAGGTTTGCACCAACTGCAAAACCTAAAAATACTAAAGGAACATTATTGCGTATCGTAAAACTCTATATGCGCTTTGCAAAAACAATCTTTGCAGCTATGGTGCTTACAATTTTTTCGTCAGTAATTTCTGTGGCTATTCCTTATTTTATAGGAAAAACTTTTAATACTTTTAAATTTGAAACTAAGACAATAGACGCAAAAATGCTCACAGGGCTTTTACTAATAATTATTACATTACATATTATAAATTGGATTATATCATGCGTTAATGGAGTTATTATGCTTAAGGTATCACAAAAGCTTGTACTTGTAATACGTACTGAATTTTTTCAAAAGATGCAGAAGCTTCCGCTTAAATTTTACGATACTCGTTCACATGGTGATACTATGAGTAGAATTACAAATGATGTGGACAATATTAGTTCTACTATAGCGCAGACAACAACCCAGCTAATATCGAGCATTTTAACATTAATAGGTTCTTTTGCAGTTATGATAGCATTAAATGTGCCCCTTACAATTGTGGTATTATTATGTATTCCTCTTGTGACAATGCTTACAAAAATGATTGCTTCTCATAGCCGTGCTTACTTTTTAGATCAGCAGAGAAGTCTTGGATCTCTTAATGGAGTAATTGAGGAAAACATACTTGGATTAAAAATGGTAAAGGCTTTTGATAAGCAGCAGGACATTTTAAAGCAGTTTTCAGATATTAACGAAAAACTTTATGTAAGCAGTACTAAGGCTCAAATATGGTCTGGATATATGATGCCTCTTATGAATGTTATCAATAATTTTATTTTTGCAGTTGTGGCAATTGTAGGTGGAGTATTATCAGTTGGATATGGTCTTTCAGTTGGTACCGTAGTTAGTTTTATGAGTTATTCAAAACAATTCTCACAGCCTCTTAATTCTGTTGCAGGCATGTTTAATACAATTCAGTCTGCACTTGCTGGAGCAGAACGTGTTTTTGAAATCTTAGACAGTGAAGAAGAAAGTGCAGATATTGAAAATGCCATTGACATTGAAACACCAAATGGAGAGGTTGTTTTTGAAGATGTTTGCTTTTCATATAATAAGTCAACTCCTATATTAAAGGATATAAGTTTTAGGGTAAAGGCAGGAGAAACAGTGGCTTTAGTAGGGGAGACTGGTGCTGGAAAAACTACTATTGTAAATCTATTAACACGTTTTTATGATGCGGATAGTGGGAATATCTTAATTGATAATGAACCAATTACTAAATTAAAGAGAAGCAGCCTTAGAAAATGTTTTTCAGTAGTATTGCAAGATACTTGTCTTTTTACTGGCACAATCATGGATAATATCCGTTATTCTCAAAAGGATGCAACTGATGAACAGGTAATAAAAGCTGCTAAGATAGCTCATGCACATGATTTTATCGACAAATTACCAAAAGGGTATCAAACAATGGTTTCTGGAGCTACAGATAATCTAAGTCAAGGACAACGTCAACTCATATCAATTGCCAGAGCGGTTTTATGTGATAGTCCTATTTTAATTTTGGATGAAGCTACCAGCAGTGTTGATACAAAAACTGAGAAAGATATTCAGCACGCACTGGTAAAGTTAATGAAGAACCGAACAAGCTTTTTAATAGCTCATCGTCTATCTACTATTAGAGACGCCGATGATATTATGGTAATTGGAAGTGGAAAAATATTGGAAAGCGGAAATCATAAAAGTCTTATGGATAAAAAAGGACAATATTATGAGATGGTCATGAGTCAAATGGGAAAATTAAATACTCAAATTTAATATCATAACATAATAAAAGCCTTGGAATACTGCAGGCTGCAGTGCTTCAAGGCTGTTACAGAACCATGAGCCAGAGTCTGTTTTAAAAAGTGCATATCTAATCTTATATCGTTTTTAGTCAATCTTAATAGTGGAACTTTCCTATAGATATAAATTATGCAGAAAATTGCGGAACAGGCTTCAGCAATATCTGTAGCTAGCCCTGCTCCAAGTACACCCATATTAAAACCACCTATAAAAACAAAGTCAAGGCATCCATTTAGAATAGAAGCAATTGCTAAAAATCTTATAGGTGTTTTTGAATCGCCAACGCTTCTCATAGCTGCTGATACAGCATTATACAAGTATGTAAAAGGCATTGCAAGAAAAATAATTCTTAAGTAAAGTGTTGCAGAATCAAGAATTTCATTTGGCACTTGGAGAAGACTTAATAGTTCTCTTGAAAAAATTAAGCCCAATATTACAACTAATAATGAAAAAAAACATCCGAATATTAATGTGGTTGATATTTCTTTTTTTAAATCTTCATATCTGCCAGCACCAAAAAATTCGCTCATTAGGACTGATGCACCGATACAAATACCTGTTATTCCTAAAATCATAATATTCATTACCGGATCAGCTGTTCCAACTGCAGCTAAGGCATCTGTTCCTGAAAATCTTCCAACGATAATAGAATCTACTGCATTATAAGTAAGCTGAAGAAGGTTTCCTAGGATTAGTGGTACAGAAAAGCTTATTAGGTGCTTTGGAATATTACCTTTTGTCATATCTTTAATCATAAATTTCACATCCTTAGTATTCTTTCATTAGCATATTATACTAAAGGTGTCATGACATCTCAATGAATCAATTTTAAAAGTCATTTCATTTTGAAACTATTTTAAGATTATATTATATTGCTCAAGTAAAGTCATTATAGTATCGTTTGGCATAGCTTCTGTAATAATGCAGTTAAAATCTTCTATGTTTGAAAAGTTAAAGATTCCATCCAAGTTAAATCGTTCATTTGGTGCCATTAAATATGACTCTTTAGAGATATTCATAATTGCTTTTTTAGTACCTGCATCTTCAGATTCACCAGTGCTTATACTTCCATCTTTAAGGTCTATGCCGCTACAGCCAATGAATGCTTTATTACAGCGATAAAGTTTAATTTGTTCAATTGAGAGGGAACCGATATTTCCACCTACGAATGCATTATAATCACCACCTATAAAAATGACATGTACCTTTGAATCTAAGGGAATCATTGATGCTATTTCAACCATATTTGTTATCAAAGTAATGTTTTTATTATTTCCTACAAGCAGTTTTGTGAGAAAATGAGAAATACTTGAAGCATCTAAGAAAACCGTATCTCCTTCAACTATCTCTTCATATGCCTTTTTTGCGATGATTTCCTTTAAATAAGTGTCTTTTTCAACTCTTTTAAAGAGACTTTCACCGCTGACTAGAGTACGCTTTAGATTAATAGCACCACCATAAGTACGTTGAAGCAGATTATTTTTTTCTAAGACTTGAAGATCTTTTCTAATCATACTTTCACTCACATCAAATTGTGAGCTTAAATCTTTAACTAAAACTTTTCCGTCTCGATCTAATATATCTAAAATATGTTTGTGTCTTTCTTCGATAAACATAATGACCTCCTATTTATTCTCATTTATTTTTATTTTAGCAATCATAGTAATAGAATGCAATTAAATTAATTGACATGTGCGAATAAATAAAATAAAATGGTATTAAACAGTAATGAATTGTATAAAACGAGAATAAATTATTATAAAGGGGATGAATCTATGAAAAAAGCGGTGTTTTTTGATATAGACGGAACTTTAATGGATTGTATGAATGGAATAACAGATATTACTCCAAGAGTAAAGAAGGCTATACGAGAATTGCAGGAAAATGGAGATTATGTTTTTATTGCAACAGGCAGACCATATGCTTTTTTAAATGATGTATTACTTAATTTTGGATTTGATGGTTTTGTGCTTACTAATGGTTCGTATGTAAAGCTAAGAGAAAAATGCATACATAAAGAATGCATTAATAAAAATTTCATAAAAGAATTAATAAATAATTTTGAACAGCGTAATATTCAATATATATTGCAAGGAGAAAAATACTCATATATTAAAGATGAATATGAGAAACTTCACTCATATTATGAGTCTTTTGATATATCAAAAAAATATTTACAAGGGAATTATAAATTTAATGAAATAGATACTTATAAGATAGAGATGCTATGTGATGATAAAGAAGGGATGGAATACTGCTTATCTCTAGAGAATGAAGATTATGATTCTATTTATAATATAAATGAAGGAGCATTTGAATTATATTCAAGACTTAATACAAAAGCTTCTGGAATACTAAAAGTACTGGACTATTTAAATATTCCAATAGAAAACAGCTATGCTTTTGGTGATGGAAAGAATGATATAGAGATGCTGTCGACAGTAGGCTGCGGAATTGCAATGGGAAATGCAGATGACAGCATTAAAAGTTTTGCAAAAAAAATCACAGATACAGTGCAAAATGATGGAGTGGCTTTAGGAATAGAAAAGTATATTTTATAAATTTGGTTATTGTAAAATTATTTCAATTTTCGCCATAAGGTGCCATGGCCGATTTTTAATCTTTTTTCAACCTTTACTTGATTCATTCTTTCTTCTGACATTACATGATTTATAATACGAGTTTCAATTTCTTTTAAGCTTCCACTGAGATCAATAGGTATTAGGGAAGCTTTATTATGCTCTTTTTCCATTTTTATAGCAGCTTTAACTTCATAATTTTGTCTCCATGTAACTTATGATTTTATGGAATATCTTCTATCAGCGCAAAGTGTTAGTTATATTATATCAATTTATTAATATTTAAAAAAGGAGTTATATTCTGGAGTTGTGGCTCTTAGTAAGGTGTATGTTGAAGAAAAATTTGTGAAAATATCAATAAATAAAAAAAATAAATAAAAATACATAATTTGGATACGCTTACATTAAAAATTGTGTTATAATATAAAAGATGGTTTGCGAATTGAAAAGGAGAGATTCAATGTCGAAAAATTATAAATGGACAAACGTTATGAAAAAATCAGTGGTTTTTGTAATGGCGTTAAGCATTTATTTAGGTGCAGAGATTACTTTTTCAAGTAACGCAGCTAAAGCAATGACACCAAATAAAGAACTGGTTTGTTCAGCAACAGCGTATACATCAGCAGCTGGAAGTAAAACTGCAAGTGGAAGAGTAGTAGAAAGAAACCCAAATGGTTTAAGTACAGTTTCAGTTGACCCAAATGTGTTCCCACTTGGAACAATTTTTTATATTGAAGGCTATGGATATGCAATAGCGTCAGATACTGGAAGTGCAATAAAAGGAAATGAAATTGATGTATATTTTGACAGCTCTAGTGAGTGCGATAATTGGGGGAATAGAGATGTTAAAGTAACAGTGTTAGGGGATTCTTCAAGCTCATAATAAATACAATGGATGTAAAAGCAGTTTGGTTCAAAGAATTTTAGATAATAAATATTTAGAAGCAAATTAAATAATGATAAGAAGCTTATATAATAGTTTTCAGTTATAGTTGCAGCTTGTAGTTACAATTGAATGTATGAAAAAAAGTAAAACACTCGTAATATACGGAAAGTTATGTTAAAAGCAGAAAACCGTTAGGAATGTTCAAAATTAAACAGCATAAATTGTCAAACAAAAAGCGTAACCATCAATAAAATTATTACTATAAATTTAATGTAGTAATAATTAATTATAATTTTGACAATGTTTAGATTAATAACTTTCTATTTAAATAAACTTAGAGAAGTTTACTTAAAGAAATAATTATGCTTGACTACTATACAAAAGAAGTGTTTCTAATGTGGAAATGCTTCTTTTATAAATTTCAAAGATACAAAATTAAAGCAATACATGTTATAAATTAAGATTAACATGCATTGCTTTTTTATAGCAAACATAATACTAATTTAGTATCTTTGTTTTTTTATATCCTTTTAACAGTATAAAAAGTTGGATATAATAAAAGGGTAAAATAATTAAAATCATATAATAAGGAGAGATATAGATTATGAAGTTTTGCTGGAGTACATTAATGGTTAAAAATTTAGAGGAATCCTTGAAGTTTTATCAAGAAATTGTTGGTCTTAATATAAACAAGAGATTAAATGCAGGCCCTGGAGTGGAAATCGCATTTGTAGGAGAGGGAGAAACAAAAATTGAACTTATATGTAATGAAACTTTGAAAGAAGTAAATTATGGAGAACACATTTCTCTTGGATTTGAAGTAAAATCAGTAGATGAAATGATGAATTTTGTTAAAGAAAAAGGGATAGCTATTCATAGTGGACCAATACAACCAAATCCTCACACAAGATTTTTTTATGTGTTAGATCCTAATGGATTAAGAATTCAGTTTGTAGAAAATATTTAAAGTATTGAAGAAAATTAATAGATAAAAAGTTATTTTGTTATTGCAATATATATCGTAAAAAGAAAAAATTTAGAATAGATTAATTTATAAGCTTATTTGAGTGAATAACTTGAATAAGCTTATAATATGTTAAAATAGATCAATAAAAATGATTAAATATGTCACTAGGACTTAACTTTAAAATATGATATGCTAAATTACATGAAATACGAAAAGGAATAATTAATTATAATTTGACAATATTACAATTGGGGAGTGATAAAAATGGAGAATTACGAAAAGTATAAAAGATCATATTTTATGCCGCCAGTAGTGACATACGATTGGGTAAAAAAAGATCATATAGATAAGGTGCCTAAATGGTGTAGCGTTGATTTAAGGGATGGAAACCAAGCGTTAATTGAGCCTATGAGTTTAGAAGAAAAATTAGAATTTTTTAATATGTTGGTAAAAATAGGTTTTAAGGAAATTGAAGTTGGATTTCCGGCTGCTTCCGAGACAGAATTTCAATTTATACGAACTTTAATTGAGAAAAATATGATTCCAGAGGATGTTTCAATTCAAGTGCTAACTCAGGCAAGAAAACATATTATTAAAAGAACCTTTGACGCAGTTAAAGGAGCACCACATGCAATTATTCATTTATACAATTCAACATCTGTTGCTCAAAGAGAGCAGGTTTTTAAAAAATCCAAAGAAGAAATCAAAAAACTTGCTGTGGATGGAGCGAAGCTTTTAAAAAAGATAGCAGAAGAAGAAAAGGGGAATTATTCATTCCAATATAGTCCAGAAAGCTTTCCAGGAACAGAAGTAGATTATGCATTAGAAGTGTGTAATGCAGTTCTAGATGTTTGGGAACCAACAAAGGAAAAGAAGGCAATTATTAATATACCAACTACTGTTGAAAATGCAATGCCTCATGTATTTGCCTGCCAGGTTGAGTATATTCATAAAAACTTGAAATATAGGGATGCTGTAGTACTATGTCTACATCCACATAATGATAGAGGCAGTGGCGTGAGTGATGCGGAATTTGGTATACTTGCAGGAGCTGACAGAATAGAAGGGACTCTATTTGGTAATGGTGAGAGAACAGGTAATTTGGATATTATTACAGTGGCTATGAATCTTTATTCTCATGGAGTAGATCCTAAGTTGAATTTTAGAAATATGTCTGAAATATGTGAAACCTATGAAAGATTGACTAGAATGCAGGTTGGCATGCGTCAGCCTTATGCTGGCGAGTTAGTTTTTACAGCTTTTTCAGGCTCTCATCAGGATGCTATCTCAAAAGGAATGAACTGGCGTGAAGAGAAAGACTGTAGGTATTGGGACGTTCCATATTTACCTATTGATCCAGCTGACGTTGGACGCCAATATGATTCGGATGTTATCCGGATTAATAGTCAATCTGGTAAAGGCGGTGTTGATTATATATTGCATAAGAGTTTTGGAATATCACTTCCAAAACAGATGAGAGAGGATTTCGGGTATACAGTTAAGGATGTATCCGATAAAGCCCATAAGGAATTAACTCCTGAGAATATTTATAAAATTTTGGAAGAAAAGTATATACGCAACTCTCATGTATTTCAAATTCCAGAATGTCATTTTAGACAAGGTGATAAAATGACAGCTGATACTACAATCTGTCATGGTGGAAAAACAGAATGTGTGGCAGCGCAGGGAAATGGAAGGCTAGATGCAGTTAGTAATGCAATAAAAGAATATTTTAAAATAGATTATGAATTAGACATATATGAAGAGCATTCATTATCTAGTGGATCTACTTCAAAAGCAGTCACTTATGTGGGAATAAAATCTTATGACAAACATTATTGGGGAGTTGGAGTAGAAGATGATATTATTAATTCATCTATTGCAGCTTTAGCAGTAGCGGTAAATCAGTTAGAAGAAATTAAAAAATTAAAAAGATCAGACGAAAGAATGACAGAGATTCTAAGTTATGTTAGATCACATTATAAGACTATTACCTTGGAAAAACTATCGGAAAAATTCTTTTTATCTAAGCCATATTTATCAAAATACATTAAAGAAAGCACTAACAGTACCTTTGGAGATATAGTGAAACAAATTAGAATGGATAAAGCAAAGAACTTATTAAAAGGAAGCGGAATGAGAGTGGAAAACGTTGCTGAGCAGGTAGGATATGAGAATGTAGAACATTTTATAAGACTATTTAAGAAAGCTTATGGAATAACACCAGTGGAATTTCGTAATAATATATCAAAATCTCAAAATTAAAAAATTTAATTCAATAAATTTTAAGGAGAAAAGGATAATCTTTAAATTATTTAGGTTTAAAGATTACTCTTTTTTGTTTTATAAGAATAAAATAAAGCAATTATTATATAATATGTATATGAGAGGTGTATAGGTATGGGGAATAATATAGAAATTATATTGGAAAAGATAAAAACATTGCCAGTAATAAAGTCAGGAAAACAATCCATAATATCATTGTCTAGTAGTAATGTAAATCTAAGTGCTGAGGATTTTAATGATGCCATAGAGTATATATGGGAGAAAGCTTTGATAAAAATATTAAAGGTAGAGCGCGAATACAAGTATATAATAAAAATATATGCAGATGTTACTAAATAGTTTCAAAGAACATAAGAATGAATAAGGTATAATAGGTTTTGAAATTATCTAAATTGATTATTAAGTAAATACAGTGTTTTAGGCACATATTTGTAATATGTGCCTAAAATTTTTACTGACTTTGCAGTGGTTTTCTTATGTTTATCTTTCCATAAGTTCATCAATGTGAATAGTTGTATAATCATGAGATTTAAGTGCACCTACTATTTTTTGTAATGGTGAATTTTTATCATAATTAATATTAAGATTGTTATTACTAGTATTAAAATCTATATATTTTAATTCAATAAATGGATGAATATAAAAACTATGAAGCGTATCAGGTGTTTCATCATTAAGTCCATCAATTATGGATGTAGGATCTGAATCATGCACATATCCAAGTGGTGTTGGGACAAACAAGTGATGGTCATCTAAGTTGTATATATTCGTAGTTGTGCTATCGAAAGGTTCATAGATAAACTGAAAGTAATTTTCAATAACACTTCTTTGAAGGTCAGTTTCCCTATAATGAGGGCTTTCATAATAGGAAATAGGTATATTTAAGGCACTTGCAGTATCAATCCCATTCTCAATTATGGCTTGAGTATCAGAAATTGTATCATTTATATCTTTAGCCATTTCTTCACCAGTTCCACTTTTTTCATCGGCATGTTGATGGGTATAACCATGAAGTCCTATTTCTGCACCCTTATTAATCAAATAATCTAAAAGGTTAACAAATCCTACATTGGTTATATTATCATTAGTTAATAGATCATTATCAATATTGTCTGCAGGAGATTTGTATCTAGGAATCCAGCTTATATGAAACTTTATTCTTTGTGAATAAAAAAGATTAGCTATGCTTTTTACTTTTGTTTGGTTTTGGTCTATGGCGTAGTTGCCTCCGCAACCAAAATCCTCTAATCTAATTAAAGCAACTTTATTGTTATAAGAAACAGAAGAATCTTCAGGTGCTTTTGTAGTGTTATCAAATAAACTAATATTATTATTTTTAAAGTCAAAAACAGCAATTAAATTAAAAATCTCTTCTATATCTGAGATTGAAATATAATTAAGTCCATTATTATTAATTAAGTTTCCACGAAGAAAGCGTGTCTTAGAATTTTTAGTGTAAGAATTCTCAGTTAGAGAAATCTCATTATTATTGTTAGTTAATAGAATCTTATTATCAGAAGTATCAACACTGTAGTTAAGTCTATTACAAATAAGGCTCAGAGGTATATAATATCTTTGAGCTTTAAGCAGCATAGGAGTATTAATAATACTGTTTTGGTTTAAAATGTTTAAACTTACTCCAGTAACTTTTGTTATAGGTCTGCTGTCAAATTTAATTTTAGGAGTATATGAACTCTTGAAATTATTTTCGGGAAGAGAACTGGCATATATAATATTATGTATAACAGTTGGATTTTTACCAAAAAACTTATAATAAAAAAATGGATGAAAAAATATGAAGATAGATAAAAGTATTGACGTTATTAAAATAAGATATAGCTTTTTTCTCTTTTGCATTATTCCCTCGCCTCTTTATATTTAAAATAATTCCAATTAAGCATTATTTATAGTTTCGCGACAAGTATTTGTCATAAATATTTTACTTCAAATTTTAATATATAACAATTTTTATTCTATAAATATTATAAAAAAATAATTATAGAATAAGTTTTTTAGTTATAAGTAACTTAATATATAAAATTTAATGAAAAAAGCCTCAAGCTGAGGCTTGAAAAAATAATTTGCTTTAAGTTATGAAAATATTTATATCCATACAGAAATATTTGGAAATAAATCTCATATTAAATTCAATATGAGGACTTCTTTTAATAAAACATCATCCCTTTGGTTTAAAAATCATGGCAGAGAGAAAACCAAAAACTATTGCGGCAGAAACTCCAACACTTACTGTCTTCAAAACACCTGTAAAAATGCCTATATAACCAGTTTGCTCAGCTTCATTTATAGCAGCTGTCACAAGGGTATTACCGAAGCTGCTTATAGGCACAAATGCACCTGCACCTGCAAATTTTACTAAAGGGTCGTATAGGCCAAGACCTCCAAGGATCGCCCCTATTACAACTAATGTGCAGGTTGTATGTGCTGGAGTGATTTTTAGTGTATCCATAATAAGCTGACCAATAACACAAATTAAACCGCCTATTATAAATGCAAAAACAAGTTTTTCCATAATCTTATTTACACCTTCCTTTTTACATTTCTATAGAAACAGCATGAGCAATGCAAGGTATGCTTTCCTTTTGCTGAAATGAAATAGGAGACATTAAAGCTCCAGTGGCTACAATTAACATTTTATTCAATTCGCCTTTTCGCATGCGATTAAGTAAATGCCCATAAGTTACAGAGGCAGAACAACCACATCCGCTACCGCCAGAAAAGGCATTTTGCTCAGTTTTATATATTAAAAGTCCACAATCTGTAAAGATATCTTTGGGCATATTTATACGATGCCTTTCGAATAAAGCATTGGCAAGTTCATGACCGACTTTTCCTAAATCACCAGTAGCGATAAGATCATAATGAGAAGCATCTATATTTAAATCCCTAAAATGAGCTTCGATTGTATCCACAGCAGCTGGTGCCATGGCAGCTCCAAGATTATAAGGGTCTGAAACGCCCATATCTATGACTCTTCCAATAGTAGCGGAAGTTACTTTAGGTCCATCTCCACTTGGACCAAGGACTGCAGCTCCGGCTGCAGTTACTGTCCATTGGGCAGTAGGAGGCCTTTGCACACCATAATCAGTAGGATACCTAAATGTCTTTTCAGCGGCTGCATTATGACTGCATGCAGCTGCTACTGCATATTTGGCAGCTTTGCTGTCTATCAATTGAGCTGCTAATGATAAACCTTCCATAGAACTGGAGCAGGCACCAAAGATACCTAAATAAGGAATGCTCAAAGTTCTTGCAGCAAAACTGCTGGAGATGAGTTGGTTCATTAAATCCCCACTTAAGAAAAAATTAATATCTTCTTTTTGTATTTTTGATTTTTGTATAGCTCTTTCGCAAGCATGCTCTAAGAGAGCTTTTTCAGCTTTTTCATAGCTATCTTGACCAAGCCATAAATCTTCATAAAGTATATCAAAATCATCTGCTAAAGCTCCATTGCTTTCGAAAGGACCACCAACAGCTGCTGAAGCTAATATTGTAGGTTTAGAATCAAAAATCCAGGATTGATGTCCTTTAAGCATTTACATCGCCCCCAGCCATATTATTGTCATTCGTATAGTGGCAACTACAAAGGCAGCAAATACACCATAAACAATAATTGCCCCTGCAAGTTGAAACATATTACCTGCTACTCCAAGAACAAAGCCTTCACTTTTGTGTTCAATTGAAGCAGAGGCTATGGAATTAGCAAAGCCTGTTATAGGAACAGCAGTCCCAGACCCAGCCCATTGACTAAGATGATCATAAACTCCAAGGCCAGTAAATAAAGCTGCTAAAAATATTAAGATTAGATAAGTAGGACCTACAGATGTTTTTTCATCAAAATTAAAATAATTAATAAAAACCAACTGTAGTATTTGGCCAATTGTGCATATAGCTCCTCCTACAAGGAAAGCTCTTATGCAATTTTTCAGAATAGGTCTTTTAGGCTCTATACTGCTTATTAATTCATCATATTGCTGCTCAGTTGTAGTCATTCTTTTCTTTTTCATATTTGACATTTCTTTCACCTTCTAACGTAATAAATATGGTTCTAATTTTTTCATGATTTCTTCTAATTTATCAGCATTTTGCAAGTACATGTTTTTGGCATTTTCATTGTCGCTATCTAAAGAAAATGCCATAAGATCAGATTGACTCTTTTCAATACTTGCATATAGCATCTCTTTAATTTCTGTTTTAGGAACTTGTATCATATCATCAAAAAGATCAACATATAAATCACCGGAAGAATCTACCTGACCAAGAAAAATATTTTCAAGGGAAACTCCTTTGATTTCTAACTGGGTTGTAAGCCAGCCGCGATTTAAGCCAGCATTTGTGAGGCCTTCATTTAATATATTTCCATCCAGAATAACTGTTTGAGGCTCAGCTTTAGATCCGATCTGTTTTCCAAGATCAGAAGCAGTAACTGGTTTCTTATCAGCTTTCAGACTAACGTTTATATCACCGGTGGTTTCCATGACAGCAAATTCAACATCAGCTAAGTTAAATGCTTTTTTAGAGCGGAGTTCCTGCAAAAATTCCTGTCCGGTGATTCGTTCCTTAGATAGATTATCTTCCATTACTTTGCCATTTTTAATCAAAACTCTTTCCTTACCGTGTATTGCGTTATAAATCCATTTACTTCTCATAGAAGCATAATCTAATGCGAGAGGCATTAGTACCCACACTGCAAGTGAGGTTAACCCAAAATAAATATTATCAATCATATTTAAAGAAATTAAAGCAATTATAATAGCTATCACGGCATAAGAAATAAAGTCAAAAGGAGTAGCGTGGGATAAAGTCTTCTTTTTTAAATATCTTGATATAACTAATGATAGAAAAAATAGAATTATTGAATTAAATAATAGTATTGACCAAGTATTCATATTCCACCTCGTTTAGTTGCCTTTGTATTGGGGTTCTTCAAACTCCATGGTTCCTACTCTCTTTTCTAAATCTATCTTAACTTTACTTATTTCTTCAAGTGCTGTATAAAAAGCAGTTTTGGCATCTTCATCACTTTCTTGTAACGAATATGTTCTTAAAGTAGCTTCAGCGCCTTTCAATGTAGCTAACGTTTGTTTCACTTTTGCAATTGCAGTCATATAAAAATCTCCTTTAACTATTAGATTATTTTCTAATTTACTTTAACCAATAAGTTTGATTTTAATTCATTTTTATAATTTGAAAAGGAATATATTTCATCGTAAATAGACTGAATATTTAAATTGATTATGAACAAAATATAGTGGTCGATAAAAATCATAAAGGAGGAATTTTTATGCCAACAGGAAATAAACTTGAGACAGCATTAGCTAGTGCTAAAGGATTAGCTGCAGATATGAAGACATTTTCTTTAGATACAGATAATCAGGAAGCAAAACAAATGTTTAATCAACTTGCAAATACAATGGAAAATGTATCACAAACTATTCAATCAAGACTCGATTTTGTAAAGCAGGAAGAACCACAATATAATAAATAATTGATATACTCTCATATCTAGTTAAATTTATATTTTACAGATGTGGGAGTATATTATTTTCTATATGTAATAAAGATAATTCAGTTAGAAGTTATGAATTAGAGGATGAAATCCTTATAGGAATTTCTAAAAGTATTATTCATGGAAAGTAGTCGATTTATCGTTTTTATTATAAGGAGCTCGCAGGATAAATTACTAAATGTAAGCTGATTAAAATATGTTATAATTCCTATGTACTTATAAATTATGTATAGCAATAGTGCAGATTAGATTAACATAGGAGGGGCACATGGAAATCATAAAATCCATATTTTATTTTATATTAGCAGGAATATTTGAAATTGGCGGGGGGTATCTTGTATGGTTGTGGCTGCGTGATGGAAAAAGTTTTTGGTACGGGATTGCAGGAGCAGTAGTATTAATTCTATATGGAATAGTTCCTACATTGCAGCCTTCAAATGTCAGCTTTGGGAAGGTATATGCAGCTTATGGAGGAATATTTATTGCCTTATCAATTTTGTGGGGATGGAAGATTGATAATATAACACCTGATAAATTTGATTTAATTGGTGGAGCCATAGCGTTAATCGGCGTTATCATAATTATGTATGCACCTAGAGGATAGGATATTGTCACAGAATAAATTGATTAATTTAATATTAAAAACATAATGGGAGATACCGTAGAATTTATTAATTGAATTTACGGTATTTTTTAATAATTTTTAGATGTGATGTTTAGCAATTATTCAATAAGGTAAATATAATAGTTGGGGAACATAAAATAAATAGGGGGGATACTATGGATAGTACTATAGTCTTACTCATATTAGCATTGGTAATAGCTGGGACAGTATATTTTAGTATAGAGTATTTTGAAGATGCTTTGCAAAGGTCTATAATGAGAAATGTGATTTTATTATTACTATTTATTCTAATAGAATTGTGTGGCTTGATGTATATGTCGGGATATTATAATTGTGAGGAGTTAATAAGCATCGTATTTATCTCCGAAATAGATTTGTGTTTAATGATTTTTTCTTTGGTTGAGACTATATATAGAAAATTTAAATTATAGTAAAAGAGTTATTCTAGTTGATATAGAGTGCTTGAATTGTTAACTTTATTATTATGAAAATTAATAATAAGCGTAAATATCATATATAAGAGAGCTAGGTGAAATAAATGATTATTATATTAACAATTATTGTCTCTTTTTTGTGTGGATCAATACCAACAGGATATTTAATAATTAAAAAATTATATGGTATAGATATAAGAACAAAAGGTAGTGGAAATATAGGCTCAACAAATGTTAAAAGAGTAGCTGGAACCCAAATATCTATTATAACTCAGATGATAGATATTTTAAAAGGGATAATTCCAATGAGTTTAGGAATTTGGCTAACAAGGTATGTAGAATTGCCAGTATCAATAGATATTTATTTTTCTATTATTGCATTAGCAGTAATCTTAGGACATGATTATACTCCGTTTTTAAAATTTAATGGAGGGAAAGGAGCCAATACAACTATAGGGGCATTTGTTTTAATTGCACCAATTCCAACTATAACTGGATTCGTAGTTTATTTAATATTACGAGTATTTACAAAAATAGTTTCCATTAGGACTCTTGCAGGAGGAATAACCATACCTACTATGAGTATTGTTTTAAATTTACCAATCTCAATAATAGTAGCTGCTACATTAGCTTGGATTCTTATGGTCATAAGGCACAAAGAAAATTTAATAAGAATTGCACACAAAAAAGAAATTTAATAGGACAAGCTATGGCTAAAAGCTTAATTAATTGAAATTAAACTATAAGTATTAAGAATTTTTAGAATGAATTGATTCATTCACAAATTTATGTTCAGTGAATAATCTAATACTATAATTATAGTTTCTAATGGAGGATATAAATGGGCTATTATATTAGAGTAGAGCCTAATGTGAAAATTTATGTAGAAGATCTTAATGAAAAATGCGACAAAACAATTTTGTTTTTACATGGCTGGCCTGG
This sequence comes from Clostridium sp. DL-VIII, assembly GCF_000230835.1. Taxonomy (NCBI): domain Bacteria; kingdom Bacillati; phylum Bacillota; class Clostridia; order Eubacteriales; family Clostridiaceae; genus Clostridium; species Clostridium sp. DL-VIII. Next base: position 4,560,945 of record NZ_CM001240.1, on the reverse strand, counting down.
AAGCCATAAGTTATTTGAATATCAATTTGATCAGCTTCCAAAGATGGGATATAGATGCATTGGAATAGATACAAGAGGATTTGGAGATTCAGATAAACCTTATAGTGGTTATGATTATAACACGCTGGCCGACGATGTAAGAAGCGTAATTGATGCACTAAAGTTATCAAATATTACTCTTGCAGGACATTCAACTGGAGGGGCGATAGCAATTCGATACATGGCCCGTCATAAAGGTAATGGAGTATCAAAATTGGCTCTTTTTGCAGCAGCAGCACCAAGCCTTATTAAACGGCCTAATTTTCCTTATGGATTAAAGGAAGAAACTGTTTTGGAAATTATTAAAGGAACATATATGGATAGACCTAATATGCTTCAAGGGTTTGGTAATATATTTTTCTATCAGCATATAACTAAAGCCTTTTCAGAGTGGTTCCTTAATCTTGGATTTCAAGCAGCTGGATGGGCAACAGCAGAAATTGCGAAGACTTGGATAAAAGAAGTGTTGTTTTCTGACTTGGATAAAATAAATGTTCCTACTTTAATTATCCATGGAATTCATGATAAAGTTGTGCCTTTTGAGCTAGGCGAAGTACAAGAAAAATGTATTAGAAATTCAAAGCTTATTCCATTTAAGTATAGTGGACATGCATCATTTTATGATCAGTATGAAAAGTTTAACAAGGAATTAGTGAAATTCATTGAAGAATGAAGTTATTGTCAATGAATGGCCACAAGATACTAAAAAATATCTTGTGGTCTTACTTATTTGATGCAAATATAGGAGACAAACCACATTGTTATAGGAATGTAGCTAATGAGTATCAGTTTTTCAACACATAATATATTATTTTAAATAAAAAGTTTTGGAATTAAATGTTGAGCATGTTTATGCGAATAAAAAATTGATAATAAATAATAAAATAAAATGTCCCATTAATAAAGTTTAACAATGACTATTGATTTTTATATATTATTCTGATAATATTCATGTATTATAAGATTTACTAAGTATATAATAAATTGTATTAATTTAATAAAACTTGGAAGCTGTGAAGAATTCTTTTATGTGGGCACTTTAGGAATTTGGAGCTAGTTGTGCAACCGGCCAATTTAAACTATTTAATTGTTCAGCAATTGAGTAGTTTAAGTTGGCTTTTTTTATAATAATTTACAAAGAAATAAAAACATAAAATATTTGCAATATACTGATTTCATGTAAATTAGGAGGAGAGAAGATGTTGAAAACACCAATAAATATCGAAGAATATGGAAATTACACTAATAAGCAGCTTTTGGAATGTCATAAGTATTCATTTAATCGCTTGAAAAAAATTAATACTATGATTCCTAAGGAATACCGTGAGATATTAATGAATGTTCCTAGGGAAAATATAGAATATATAGAATCAGTTTTAAAGAGCAGAAAAATAGCTATTCCGAATTACAATAGCACAATACGAAAAATAATGGATAAAAAACATATTACAGGGATTAGTGTTATAATACTTTTATTGTTTATAATTCATATGCTGATTTTAAGATAATTAGGAACTACAATTAGCTTTACAAAATTTATGTAAGGAATAGAGACGAGCTAACGCAAACATACCAAATAGATGTGATGAGTTGTGTACTTTAAAAATTTAATAATGTGATATTTAGGAGACATGTTATAATACCATTAGGTCATATGACCTGGGGTAATATATAATGGTGATATATTCATATGAGGAGGTATGTATTATGGGAAAGTATGATACAGTCATATTTGATTTGGATGGGACATTACTTAATACAATTGAAGACCTTACAGATAGCGTTAATTTTGCATTAGGACTATATGGTTTTCCGCATAAAAGCTTGGAGGAAATCAGAAGTTTTGTTGGTAATGGTGCAGCACGCTTAATAGAACTTGCTATACCAGATGGAACTAGTAATCCTATGTATGAAAAATGTTTTATTGATTTTCGCAACCATTATTCTATAAATATGAGAAATAAGACTGATGCATATGAAGGAATTATGGAACTTTTAAGGCAGCTATTAGAAAAGAAGTATAAAATGGCAATTGTATCAAACAAATTTGATACAGCAGTAAAAGAACTTAATAAAATTTATTTTGAAAAATACATAAAAGTGGCAATTGGAGAATCAGAGAAGGTTTCTAAAAAGCCAGCTCCAGATACTGTTTTTAAGGCACTTGAAGAATTAGGTTCAGTTACTGATAAGTCAGTATATGTTGGTGATTCTGAAGTAGATGTTAAAACAGCGAAAAATGCTGGAGTTATATGTGTAGGGGTAACGTGGGGATTTAGAAGCAGAAAAGTTTTGGAGCAAAATGGTGCAGATTATATTATAGATACTCCACAGGAATTATTAAAAATAATAACCGTATAAGAATTAAATAAAGTTGTTGGTGAGATATATGCATAGTATAGAAGCATATATCTTATCAGCAGCTTTATTTTATATATTTATTTTAGTCATCGTGAACAATTTAGCCTGTTTTGTAACAGTAGCTGTTAATGCTATTGCAATATTTAGTGCATGATATTATACTGTATTCAATAAAACGTTACATCTGTAACGGTTAATTATGGAGGTAATAATGAAGATATTATATTTTACAGCAACAGGAAATAATTTATATATAGCAAAGAGATTAGGGGGAGAGCTTTATTCTATCCCAAAGTTAATAAAAGAAGGCAAATATGAATTTGAAGATGAGAAAATCGGGATAATATTTCCAGCTTATGGATGGAGTGTTCCTAAAATGGTTGAAGAGTTCTTAAATAAAGTTAAATTGAAAAGTAATTATATTTTTGGGATAGTATCTTATGGGGCTCTATCAGGAGGGACTACTAGTCATCTTTTAGAAATTGGAAAAAGGAATAATATTCAATTTTCTTATATCAATGACTTACTCATGATTGATAACTATTTACCAGGCTTTGATATGGATAAGCAAAAAGAAAAGGAATCAAAGAAAAATATTGAAGAGAATCTTGCACAAATTATTAAAGATATTGAAGTTGAAAGGAAATACATTAAAGAACATCCAATAGTAAGAGCAATTTCAAAGAATTTAATGCCAAAATACAAAGGTGATTTTGCAAAGAAATTTAGTGTAGATGATAAATGCAATGGCTGTAAAACCTGCGAAAAGGTCTGCCCAGTAAATAACATAAAAGTAGAGAAGAAACCTACATTTGGTGATAATTGCCAGAGCTGTTTAGCCTGCATTCATCATTGTCCACAAAAATCAATAAGTATAAAAAATGAAAAGAGTAAGGCAAGATTTATAAATCAAAATGTTACCTTGAAAGAAATAATAGATTCAAACAACTAATTATTTAAGAGAATATCTTTAAGTGAAAAACAAAAATTATCGATTTCTGAATAGTTAAGGATTAATGGGGGATATAAGCGTATAATGTTGTACATTTCTGAATATCCAGTGAAAAAACCTTTCTTTAGAAGCTTAAGAAATATTTCTTTAGCTTTGAGATTTTTATCTAGGGCTATAGCAATCATCATGCCTCTGCCCAGAATTTCGCTTATTTCCCCTGTAATTTCTGCGAGTTCATGTAATTTGCATTGTAAATATTCTCCGGCTTTATTTCCGCGTTCTACGAGGTTATTTTCTAGCATTATTTCAATAACCTTTCTTGAAACAATACATCCAAGAGGATCATCTATATGCGATTGGACATATTTAAATTTAGAATCTTCTATAGCTTCAGCTAATTTTGATTTTACAAGTATTCCGCTTATAGGGTAACCATTTCCAAGACCTTTTCCCATAGAAATAAAATCAGGACTATGTTCTTCAGAATTAAAACATTCATAATGCTGAAAGCCAAACCATTTGCCAGTCCTACCAAAGCCAGTTGTAACTTCATTTGCTATGATAAGGCCTCCTGCATTCCTAACTTTCTCACATAAAAACTCAATAAGTTTTTCAGGAGGGCAAAGAACTAGTCCTCCTGAATTACCGGGTTCAAAAACAAAGGCAGCTATATTTTTAAAATTTATTTCGTTAAATTTTCCGCATTCTCTACAATCACATTTCTTTTTGCAGCTTAAACATTTATTTATAGGTAAATCAATCCATACTTTTTGATCTCTTGGCATCCTAAGTTCTGGTGATGAACCAAGAGAAGAAATTGATAAACATAGTTTTTGACTTTTTTTTGTAAGTAGTTCTGATAAAGTAACTGCAAGAGAAACAGCATCACTGCCCGAAGAGATAAAAGTTCCTCTGTAGCTATATCTAAGTTTTGCAGCAGAAGATATTTCACTAACTAAAGCTGCAGGGTGTTCTGTAGTGAACCACTCGTGGGTATGAAACAAAAGTTGTGCATTTATACTTAGAGTTTCAGCTATTTCTTTTCTACAATGTCCAAGGACAGCGGCCCAACAGCCAGCTTGCAAATCAATTAATTCACCATATTCTTCTGTATAAATTTTTGTACCTTGTGCTCGTTTAACTGTTATGGAAATTCCAGGACTATTAAACATTCTTAAATTCTTAGTTTTAATTAATTCCGCCATTTTATAACCTCCAATAAATTGAAATCTTTTGATTAAAGGATATAATAATAGGAAGGATAGTTCAATTATGGAAAAAATATTCTGTACTACTACAGAATAAATTTTGGGGGGGATTTTATGAGGGAAATAAGTAAAACTGAATTAGTAAAAAAGTATATTTTAAAAGAAGTTAAAGAGGGAAGAATTACTAGTGGGAAGCGTCTTCCAAGCTGTAGGAAAATGGCAGCTCTTTTTGAGGTAAATAAAATAACTGTAAATAAAGCCTATGAACAACTTGAAAAAGAGCATAGAGTTTTTAGTATACCACGTGGAGGATTTTATTTGGTTGACTCGGAGAATAGGCAAGCGATTGCAAGCAAAGAAGTGGATTTTAGTACAGTAAGGCCTGATGATAAATTAATCCCATATAGAGAATTTACTCATGTTATAAATAAAGCAGTAGATTTATATAAAAATAACTTATTTGATTATGAATCTAATGTTGGGTTATTAACTTTGAGAGAAACATTAAAAGCTGAGTTTGAGAAAGATGGAATTTACACGAATATGGATAATATTCTTGTAACAAATGGAGCACAGCAGGGGATAGACCTAGCTTTTCAAGCTATTTTTTCTAATAGTAATGGAAAATTATTAGTTGAAGTGCCTACATATAATCTTGCTATAAAATTAGGGGCGCATCTAGGTATTAATATGGTTGGGATTGAAAGAAAAATTGATGGCTACGATTATAAAAGAATGGAGGAAATATTAAAAAAAGGCGAGATTACAGCCTTTTATATTATACCAAGACATCATAATCCTACAGGATATTCTTTACTTGAAAAAGATAAGAAAAAAGTTGTGGAGCTATGTACTAAATATAATGTAATCATTATTGAAGATGATTACATTGCAGATTTGGCTGGGAAAAAAGGAGCAATGCCACTTCACTATTACGATGTGGATAAAAAAACAATATACATCAGAAGTTTCTCAAAGGCTTTTATGCCAGGAATAAGATTAGGTGCTGTTATAGCTCCAAAATCTATGCTTGGAAAAATAGCAGCTATTAAGCAGCTTATGGACTTAAACACATCGAGGCTGCCTCAAGGCGCATTAGAGTTATTTATCAAATCTGGTATGTATGAAAAGCAGCTTAAGAAAATAAGAAAATCTTATGAAGCAAAACTCAGAAAAATAAAAGAAATTTTCATATCGCTTCAACCTAAAGATCTTATTTGGAATGTTCCTGAAAACGGAATATTTATATGGATTAAGTTACCAGAATATATTGATGGATATGAACTGCAAGAGAAATTAAAAAGTCAGGGAATTTTAATAAAACAAGCAGGAGATTGCTTTTTAGAAAAAGAAATAAAGATAGAGAAGTTTAATTATATAAGATTATGCATATCTGGAGTTTCAGAGGAAAATATAAGCGCTGTAGCAACTATTATTTCATATATTCGAAAATGATTTCTAATCCGATTATATTGAGGATTTGATACAAATGGGGGAGTTTAAAATGAAAAGTGAAAAAGAAAAAATGATTTCAGGAGAAGTTTATAATGTCCTAGACAATGAAATAAAACAAGGTCAGATGAGAGCAAGGAAACTTACAAAAGATTATAACCTAACGGAAGCAGATGAAGGTGAAAAAAGAATAAAAATATTGAAGGAATTACTTGGGACTTGCAATGATAATGTATTCATTGAACCAACTTTTAAATGTGATTTTGGATATAATATTCATATAGAGGGATTCTTCGTGGGGAATTTCGATTGTTTGATGCTTGATACCTGTGAAATCAGAATAGGTGAAAATTGCTTTATGGGACCAAGAACCTGCATTTATACAGCATGCCATTCATTAAAACCGGAGGAGAGAAATACACCAGCCTGCTTTGGAAAGCCAGTTAAGATTGGTAATAATGTGTGGTTTGGTGGGAATTGCGTTGTACTTCCAGGAGTTACAATTGGAGATAATGTGGTAGTTGGAGCGGGTTCTGTTGTTACAAAAGATATACCAGATAATGCTGTGGTAGGTGGAAATCCTGCAAAAATTATAAAACAAGTATAACAATGTTTATCGGTGAAATTGTTGCTGTATATGCAAATGAAGAGTGTTTAGAAAATGGAAGACCAAATGCATTAAAGGTTAAACCAACAATATTAATGGATACAGGATATTTTGATTTAAATAATAGAGTAGGATCGATCTTTAAAGTTTGTAATGGAAATAGGTAAAGAATAGATTAATATATTAAACCTCCAGCTTATCGGAGGTTTTGATATTCATTGAAATAGATTAATCTTATTATAATAAATGAATGTATATAAGTTTTTTTGTTAGGGATGTATTGGGGTTAATTTAAGTTCACTTTAGCTTAAGGTTTAAGTAAAGTGAAACTTAGAAAAGTATGAGGATATAGCTAAATCATAATTTCTAATATTGACAGATAAACTTTAAAAATGATAGTATATGCATATACATATATTATCTGTTAGTGAATTTATATGATTAGAAATTAAAAAGTTTTCACCATTGTACATGTATATGCATATAAAATGAAGGGTGGTATATAAATGAAATCATTATTTGATCAAACACAGTTAGGAGCACTCAAGTTAAAAAATAGATTTTTTAGATCTGCAACATATGAAGGTATGGCAGATGAAAATGGTCATATAACAGAGGAGTTATTTAAGGTTTATGAAGCATTAGCTAGTGGAGGAGTAGGGACTATAATTACAGGTATTACGGCTGTAACTGATTTAGAAGAATTTATTCCAGGTCAAACAGGAATCTATGAAGATTCGTTTATTGAAGAATATAAAAGAATAACTGAAATAGCACATAAATATGATGCTAAGATAATACTTCAAGCAGGTGCAGCAGGTACACAAACAGTTAAAAATGAGGATGGAAAAAAAGTTGTATGGGGTCCTAGTAATGTGGAGGATTTAGGATATAAGAATACTCCAAATGAAATGACATTAGATGAGATATTTTTAGTTCAAGAGGCTTTTGCAAATGCAGCCATAAGAGCTAAAAAAGCTGGCTTTGATGGAATTCAGCTACATTCAGCTCATGGATATTTGTTAAGTAAGTTTTTAACTCCTTATTACAATCGTAGGAATGATGAATATGGAGGCAGTATTGAGAATAGAGCAAGAATGCTTCTAGAGACATACAAAAAAATGCGTGATCAAGTCGGTTCTGAGTACCCAATTTTAGTTAAAACTAATAGTGAAGATTTCATGGAGCAAGGTATTACTTTTGAAGAGTGTAAATATGTATGCAAAAAGCTTGAAGAGGCGGGAATAGATGCTATTGAAATTAGTGGAGGCAGTTTATCTTCACGTCCAAATGAAAGCTATTCAAGAAAAATAGCAAAAGGACAATCTCCATATTTTATGCCATATGCAGAAAAGATAAAGCACGAAGTAAAAATTCCAGTTATTTCTGTAGGGGGAATTAGAGATTTTACTGAATTAACAGAAATTCTAAGTGAAACTTCAATTGATTATTTCGCATTGAGTAGACCACTGATACGTGAAAGTGATTTAATCAACAGGTGGCAGACAGGTGATATAGAACCAGCAAAATGCATATCTTGCGGTAAATGCTCTGGATTCGGCAGGACAGTGTGCATTTTTAATAAAAAATAGTAATAAACTAAACTATATTTAAAATTCAGTATTTATAAAGTATGATTTGCAATTGCGGCAAAATTTCTATAAGTTTTTGAAATTTATGATATAAAGTTATTATTAAGCATATAAATCGAAAAAATTATTAACAATATATTATAGCTTACAATGTGTAGTAAGTGATTTATGAACGACTTGACAATAGGAATTGCTATAGATTACTATATGTATATTCATAGATTTGACGGAGGTATATTATTTATGACTAATTTAGAACATTTAAAACCATTAAAAAAATGTGCTTGTAGAAATCTGCGCATGACAACGAGAGTTACTACTCAGTATTTTGATCAAATCTTTCAGATGGTAGGACTCACAGCTCCACAATTTTCATTATTAGCAGAGGTAGCTGCACATGAAAATACAGCAGTAAGTGAACTAGCAGATATAATGTTAATGGATCAAACTACTGTAACTCGCAACATTGAAATTTTAAGAAAAAAAGGATATGTTAATGTAAGAACAGATGATAATGATTCAAGAAGGAAATGTATATCAATAAGTGAAGGTGGAGAAGAAAAGTTAAATGAAGCCATTCCAGTATGGAATAATGTTCACACATTGATGGAGCAGGAGATTGGTGCTGAAAAATTTGAAGAATTTTTAAAAACCTTAGGGCAAATACAAAACTTTATTAGTAAGTATTCTAACAAATAAAATTTAACAATGTTATTACACATAGATATAGTGAAGTTTGATAAAATTTATAAGTCTATATTATAGTTAGCGTAATCTGCTATTAAAGAATACTTAGTGTTTGTTATCAAATATAGAAAGAACGCTATTTTACTTAAAAACATGTATATACATGTTCTTGCAAAAAGCAATAATCTATAGAAGGAAATGTTAAATAAATTCATTAGTATTATAAATGCCAGCAAGGATAGATTATTAACAGTATAAGTTTTCCTAAGTTACAAGATAGTGATTAATTAAAAGGAATCTGTGGAGCCTGTATTAAAAGATGTCTTGTCCATGCTCTTTCTGAGAACGGACATGATAAGCTAAAATGTTATCATCGTGCTTATGTTGAGGCTCCAGATAAATTTGGTGTTTCACAGTGCAGTTTATGTCAGACGAATGTACCTTGTGAATATAGAAGTCCAATTGAATAGATTCTGTATATTATATATAAGATAATTATTTTATATCTCTGTTATAAGTTGTTCCCTGAAATACAATATAATTAATAATAAATGAAAGGATATGATTTTTAATTGTGGATATAGAGAATAAAAATGAATACAAAAATAGATGGATTATATTAGCAGTAGTAGTGCTGCTACCGTTTATGGCTACCTTAGACAGCACCATAGTAAATGTTGTTCTGCCAGTAATGGTAAATATATTTTCTGTAACCATGTCTTCTATCCAATTAATAATAATCTGCTATCTAATTACAATAGTCAGCACAATTTTATTTTTTGGAAGATTAGGTGATATTAAAGGGAAATCTATAATATTTAATTTAGGATTATTAGTGTTTACTATTGGATCTTTGTTTTGCGGTTTATCAAGTGATTTTTGGTCTCTAGTATTTTTTAGAATAATTCAGGCTATAGGTGCCTCTGCTGCTATGGCAAACAATCAGGGAATTATCACTCAAGTGTTTCCTGCAAATGAAAGAGGGAAAGCACTTGGAATATCAGCGACTTTTTTAGCCCTCGGAACAATGATTGGTCCTCCGTTAGGAGGCTTTATAGTTTCATATTTAAATTGGAATTATATATTTTTTATTAATATTCCTATTGGAGTAATTGCTACTATAGTTGGCTTTAAGATGCTGCCAGGTAAGCTGAGTGAAAAAAAGGAACATATTGATTTTATTGGAGCTATAATTTTTGGGATAAGCGTTATATTTCTATTTTATTCTCTTATAGCGGGAGAAACAATCGGATATGCTAATGTCAAAATAATGCTAGGGTTTCTTGCTGCAGCTTTATTGTTTGTTATATTTATAATAATAGAAAAGAGACAAAAATATCCCCTTATAGATTTTTCATTATTTAAAAATTCACTTTTTTCTGTAGGTATATTGTGCACATTTATATGCTATATGTCATTTAATAGCAATAATATTATTCAACCTTTTTATCTTGAGAATGTATTAAAGATGACGCCTGATTACGCAGGGATAATAATGATGATTTCTCCAGTAATAATTACAGTAATAGCACCTTTTAGTGGACATTTATCTGATAAAATTGGTTCGGAATATTTGACGTTTATTGGTTTGATGGTTATGGGGATAGGAATGAGTTTAATGGCGACTTTAAATGAAAATTCATCTATTCGAGGATTAACCATATATATAGCCTTAATAGCTATTGGAAATGGATTGTTTTTATCACCTAATAATTCACTTGTTATGTCTTCAGCTCCAGGTGATAAATTAGGTATTGCAGGAAGTATAAATGCGTTTGTAAGAAATTTAGGACAATCTTCCGGGGTTGCTATGGCTACTGTACTTTTATATTCTTTTATGAGCATTAAAATGGGAAAAAAAGTGCTTGGATATGTAGAAGGCAGAAATGATGTCTTTATATTTGGAATGAAATATGTATATATTAGTGCGGCACTTATTTGTTTTGCTGGAGTTGCAATAACAATTCTAAGATTAAAAAAGAAAAAAATAGCAAGTTCTAATAATAGTAAATATTGAATTTAGAAATAAACAGACTTTTAGTGTGATATTTTATGCTAAAAGTCTGTCTTATTATTTAAGGGCTAATTCACTTATAGAAAGGAATTAATTATCTTTTGTTCTTGCCATAAAGTCCTTAGAATTTACTATATATCTTATGTGGAAACCTTTCCCTATAGTGCCATGGTCATCACTTGCTTCAACATCAAAAAATAATTTTTTATTTTCTACTTTGGTAAGTATAGCTTTACATTCTATATTTGCTCCAACAGGGGATGACTTAATATGTTTAACATTCATTTCAATTCCGACTGTAGTGAAACCAGCTGGAAGCTCAGGAGATGCTATATCTTTAGCTGCATTTTCCATAAGTGCAATCATAGCTGGTGTTGCATAAACTTCTAAATCTCCTGATCCCATTTTAATAGCTGTTTCGTTCTCAGTAACCTTTAAATTCTTAATAATTGAAGTTCCTTCTTTTAAATTTAATTCCATATATATTATTTCTCCTCTCAATAAATATTATTGTAGTACATATTTGGTTGAAAAGTGTACTTATAGTCAATTAGAATGCTAGTATATGTTACTCATGTAATAATTTCATAGTACTAGAGATTATGTTATCTTTCAAGATGAAATAATTAAATATGTTATGTTTATATTAACAAATTTTTTTAGTATAAGTGTTTTATAATTTGAAATTGAGAAAAATATAATTATTTTATATAATGTAAACTTATATTTTTTATGCTAGAATGTAGTCATATTGTATTTTTTAGGAGATATTCAGGCACAATATAAATGCTAAGATATGCTGACAGACGGACTTATTATTTTTGATTGTGCCTAACTAGATAAAAAATGGAAGGTTGGAAAGTTAAATGGATGGTAGCAATGCTGGCGAAAAGAGTAAAGAAGAGAAAACTGTTAGAAGAAAGATAAATCCAAAAGTATTTTTTGGAATAATTATTTTAATTATCATTTGTGGGACAGCAGGTAGATTCTTGTTTAATCAATATAGTCATAGAATAGACAGAAATAGAGGAAACACTACTGGAAATATCAATGAATATGGTTTTAGTGCAGCTAAAGATGGTTGGATTTATTATTCGGAATTTAAAGATAATAATAGTGTAATATATAAAACTAATGGAAGCGAAAAGAGCCAATTGCTATATGAAAATCAGGCAAATATACTTTTCTTAAATGTAGTGGATGGTTGGATTTATTATGACAAAGGTGATTTATCTAAAAGAGATTCAAAAGGATATCCTGTGCAAAGTATTATATGCAGGATGAAGACAGATGGTAGTGAGAAAACAGAAATAGCTACTACAGGAACATTAAATCATTTAAGTGTAGTAGATGGTTGGATTTATTATTCATATATTGATAGTGGTAAATATATAATAAGCAGAATGAAAACAGATGGCAGTGAAAAGACAGATGTATTAAGCGTAGATAAACTTATACTTGATTTTAATGTAGTGAATAAGTATATGTATTATTTGGAAGTTGATAACTCTACACAAGCAATCTCAATATATAAACAGGAAATAGGCAGCAACGATAAAACAGAATTAGTGAAAGAAGACAAATTAGATATATTAGATTTAAATGTAGTTGGGGATTATATTTATTATGAAAAAGCTGATAAGCAGACAAAGGCAGCTACAATATATAGAATGAAGACAGATGGAAGCAGTGAAAAAGAAATATCTAAAGAAGATGCTTGTGCATGGAGCATATTAAATGTAACTGATGATTGGATTTATTACATGATAGATAACCAAACAGGGTCAACCACTTATAATAGTAAAATATATAAGATGAAATCAGATGGAAGCAAAAGGACTAAAACATCTGACAAAGATATATGTATTTCTGCAATGAATATAGTGGGTGATTGGATCTATTATACTAAAATTGATCAGAACACTGGTACTGAAATACGCAAGATGAAACTAGATGGAAGTGACGATAGTATAGCGTAAATATAATTACTTGTAGATAAAATATATTATTTTAAAGAGAGCTTAACCTATAATAAGCTCTTTTTTTATTGTATAGGAAAGTATAAAAATCGCGCTTGCTGAAAGCGCGGTGTAGACTTGCATTAGGAAAATATATGTGGTAAATTGATGAAATGATTAAGAGTAAATTAAGAAGAATATTAGAGGAAAATTGGAATGAATTTTATAAAAGATATAAAAACAGAATTAGACCTAGTGTTATTGCAGAAGTAAAAAAAGTTATGAAATGCAAGGATATAAGTAATGGTTATATTGAATTAAAATGTAAGGAATGTGGCGAAATAAAGAAAGTTGGGTTCACTTGTAAAAGTAGATTTTGTACATCATGTGGAAAGGTTTATGTTGATAATTGGGTTAATGGAATGCTGGGAAAATTAATAAATGTAAAGCATAGACATATGGTATTTACAATACCAGAGGAACTTAGAAATTACTTCGGAAGAGAAAGAGATAGGCTGAAGTTACTTCCGCAATGTGCAGCTAAAGCTGTTACGAGTTGGATGTATAAGCAAAATAAAAAAGAAGAATTTATACCTGGAATTATAGCAGTTATACATACTTTTGGACGAGATTTAAAGTGGAATCCCCACGTCCACATGATGGTTACAGAAGGTGGAAAGGGCAAGCTAACTACCTGGAGAAATTTTAAATATTTTTCGTATGAAGCATTAAGAAAGAGATGGCAAAAATATTATTAGATGAAATAATAAAAAGAGAAGGAAATAAAGATAGTTTTAAACGATTAAAGAACAAAATATATAAAAATAATAAAGATGGATTTTATGTTCATGCTAAAAATGAAATAAAATCAGCAAAGATAGCTGCAAAATATATTGGAAGATATGTTGGACGACCTGCGATAGCAGAATCAAGAATAATTGCGTATGATGGTGAAAGTGTAACATTTAAATATAAAAGACATGAAGACAATAAAGAAATAATAGAGAAAGTGTCAGTCTTTGAGTTTATAAAAAAAGTTATAATACATATACCAGACAAGAATTTTAAAATGGTGAGATATTTTGGACTGTATTCGAGGAGATGTAAGGATAAAGATCAATTTATCAAGATGATAGATAAGAAAATAATACAAATTAAGAAATCAATAGAAAAGTGGGAATATCGAATTCTTGCGTCTTTTGGGGTAGATCCATGCAAATGTTCTAAATGTGGTGGTAAGATGAGATTTAATGATATAGTGTATCCACGATACGGCTCGATGCGAGAATATTTTAAAGATAAATTTATAAGTGAAGGGAAAGAAAAATTAGAAAACATCCTGGAAATATATGCAATTGCAAAAGGAGTACTATATGGTAAAATAAAGCCGACAACAACATAGTTGGAGGGATGTTAAGTGAAAGATATAATACCATATAAATGTTTAAATTGTGGAATAACAGAAAATATACCTAGGGAGGTTGTAGAATACTTTGATGAGATGGATCAAAGTAATATAGATGAACCGCCTTGTTTTTCATGCGAAAAATGTGGCGGAGTTATGAGACCTAAAGAATACAATGGGGTATATGGCAAAAGTTATAAACTATAAGAAGAAAACCATAGAGGAACAGCAATCTCTATGGTTTTTAATTTAACTAATAATAATTTCTCCGAAGGAGCGTGTCGCAGACACTTTTGTTCTAGATTATTAAGCTTTATATAAATGGAATGTCTTAATGTTATAAATAGGTTTATATTAAAAATTTTAGTATTAAAACAGTAGAAATAATGAATAGAATCTTACATTACATCATATTGAGCTTATAATAAAATTATGGTAAAATTACATATAAATTAATAAAACGACAAAAAATATAATAAATTCCTATAGAAAATAAATTCAAAATACAAAAAATATTACATAATTTAAAATGCGCAATAAATACAAAACACAATATGGTTTACTGATATTCTGAAAATAGTGAAGGTGGTGAAAAGGATATTTAATAAGATAAGTATTAAAAATATTATATCATCAGGAAGGAAGAGTTCTCTAAGATTATTAATCAGTACATTATTTATTGCTCTTATGACTATGACTTTAGGAATTATCACTTATATTGTTTTTAATAATTGGATAATTTCCGCAAATAATGCAATTGTAAAAATAGAAAATAACGCCAATAAGGAGATATTTAGTGAAATACAAGCGCTATTTGCTGTGCCGTTATATAATAATGAAATTAATCATAGTTTAATTGAAAATGGAATTATAGACATACATGATAAGGATAAAAGAGATATATTTTTTTCAAGTATAATTAAATCAAGCAATGATGAAATTTATAGTTTTAGTTATGGAACAGAAAATGGGGAATATTATGGAGCGCGGAAAAATGAAAAAAATGAAATAGAAATATATAGGAGCAATGGTGAGACGGGTGGCCATTCCATGTATTATAGTGTAAACGAAAATTTGACTGAAGGAAGTTTTGTTAAGGATTATGGCAAATTTGATCCTAGAACAAGGGATTGGTATAAAAGAGCTAAGGAAAAAGGATCACCAGCATTTTCAGATGTTTATAAGCATTTTGTAAAAGATGACTTGGCTCTCTCAGCAGCATATCCAATTTATAATAAAGAAGGCATACTTCAAGGCGTAATGGGAACTCATATAGTTTTTTCAAAGCTTAATCAATCCTTAAAGAAAATTGGAGAGGAGAATTATGCTACAGCTTATATAGTTGAAAAAAATTCAGGATATTTAGTAGCTAATTCTATTGATAAACCTAACTTTGAGGCACTAGCAGATGGTAATATAAGAAGAATATCAGTCGGAGAAATTAGCAATAAGTCAATCAGTGAGGCGTACGAAAATTATAAAAATACTAATAATACTGATTTTATTTCAAAAATAGGAAATCAAAAATATCATGCCAGAATTTTTGAATATAAAGAAGAGGGGCTAGACTGGCTTGTAATAACATCAATTCCTGATAGCATGTTTACAAAAGAAATAGATAAAAATATTAACACTACAATAGTGTTGGCCATAATAGCACTTTTATTAGCAATCATAATACATATAAGAGGTACTAAATTCATATTAAAACCAATTAACAATTTAATATTAACTGCAGATAATTTCTCGAAAGGTGATTTATCCTCTAGAGCTAAGATTTTTAGAAATGATGAAATTGGAAATTTATCTAAAGCATTTAATAAAATGGCTGATGAAATTTATTTTTTTATAGGTAATCTTGAGGAAAAGGTTAAAGAAAGAACAGAGGAATTAATTGAAGCCAAAGAAGCTGCTGAAGAGGCTAATAAGGCAAAGAGTTTATTTTTAGCGAATATGAGCCATGAAATAAGAACTCCTATGAATGGAATTATTGGATTTTTAAGTCTTTTAGAGAAAAGTGAATTAGATATTTATCAAAAAGATTATATTCAAACAATTAAGGGTTCTTCTTATACATTAATATCAATTATTAATGATATTCTTGATATTTCTAAGATTGAAGCGGGAAAAATAGAAATGGAGGTCATTTCGTTTGACCTTATTTCTACCATTGAAAGTGCAATAGGCCTTTATAAGGCAAAAGCAATGGAAAAAGGACTAAAGCTCAACAGCTATATAAGTTCAGATATTCCGAGAGTGGTAATGGGAGATCCGATAAAATTAAGACAAATTATAAACAATCTTATTAGTAATGCAGTTAAATTTACTGATAATGGAGAAGTAGCTGTAGAGGTTGCATTAACGCATGAATCCCATAAAGATATTGAGCTTTTTATGGAAATCAGAGATAGTGGAATAGGCATGAATGAGAAGGAAATAAATGAAGTTTTTAAGCCATTTGTTCAGGCCGATTCAAATTTTACTAGACAATATGGAGGGACTGGTTTAGGACTTGCAATATGTAGGAGTTTAGTTGAAATGATGGGAGGTTCAATAGAGCTTAAAAGTGAAGAAGGAAAGGGTTCAACTTTTAGAATTAATTTAAGATTAACTAAAGCAGAAAAAATGGAGGTTTATAAATATAGTAATTCGACAATTTATGAAAAAAGTAATTTGTTTTCTTCTAATGTTATGCTAGCGCAAGATGATAAATTAGAAGAAGATGATGTCATTGTTATTAGAGAGATAGGACCTAACAATAATATAAAAATATTATTAGTTGAGGATAATGAGATAAATATAAGATTATTTATAAATATTTTAAAAGTCAGAGGGTTAAAGTGTGATATAGCACTTAATGGAGTTGAGGCGGTGGCCGCATATGAAAATAATAAATACGACATAATTTTTATGGATTGCCAAATGCCGATGATGGATGGATATGAAGCAACAAAAAAGATAAGAAATACAGAAAGCAAGCATATACCTATCATAGCCATGACTGCTCATGCTATGCAGGGAGATAGAGAGAAGTGCCTTGAAGCGGGGATGGATGATTACTTAACTAAACCTTTTGGCTTTAATCAAGTCATAGAGATGCTGCAAAAATATGTTAAACCAATTTATGATGATGTCTTACATAATAAGATTAATGACTCTAGTAATTTAAATGACCGTGAAGTGTATATAAAGGAAGATTCTTATTATGATGAGATATTAAGGCTTGCTATGAAAGAATTAGGCTTTAATGAAGAGTTTTGCAGAGAGTTAATAAGGGATTTTTTAAAGCAGATGAGAGAATACTTAGAAATTATAAAATTAAATATAGATCAAAACAATTCTGGAGAGATTTCTATAATCCTGCATAAGTTAAAAAGTTCAGCAGGAGCTGTAAGAGCTAATGAAATAGCAGCAAATCTAATTGAAGCAGAAACAGCAACAAAAAATAAAGATATGTCCGTACTGATTGAGAAATTAGAGAGAATAAAAGTACTATTAGAAAAGTTAAAAGAAGAAGGAAAGGTGAGATGAATTTATGAGCGGAAATATACTAATAGTTGATGATTCTGATATTGAAAGAAAAATTATTGCGCAGGCAATTAAAAACAGATTAGATGGTGTAAATATTTATGAAGCTCGGGACGGTTTTGATATCTCTAATAAACTTTTAAAAAATAATATACATGTATGTATAATGGATATAATGATGCCAGTAAAAGATGGATTTGAAGTACTACAGGAAATGAAGGATAACTTTAAATTAATGGATATACCTGTAATTGTATGTACTGGTATTTCTGATAAAGAAGGAATAGAGAGAGCACTGAATCTTGGTGCATATGATTATTTTTCAAAACCTCTAAGTGAAGAAGTGATTAAGATAGCTCTACCGCTTAAAATCAAGAATGCAATTGATTTTATGAAAAGAAAACAAGAAATAATTCATTTAAGCTATCACGATCAATTAACTGGATTATATAATCGCAGATTTTTTGAAGATGAGTTAAATCAACTTGACATAAAAGAAAATCTTCCATTAACGGTTGTCATGGGAGATTTAAATGGATTAAAACTCATTAATGATTCTTTTGGACATATAATGGGAGATGAGCTTATTAAAAGAGTAGGAAAGGTTATGGAAGCAGTGTGTAGAACGGAAGGTATTACTGCAAGAATATCAGGAGATGAGTTTGTTATATTACTACCAAAGACCAATGAGCTTGAAGCTGAAGAAATCATTATAAGAATTAACGGTATGCTGGCAGAAGAAAAAGTTGGATCTTCTGATGTCTCAATTTCTCTTGGTTATGGATGTAAAAATAATGAAGATGAGAGAATAGATGAAATAATTAAAATCGCAGAAAATAAAATGTATGAAAAAAAATTATATGAAGGCCAAGATATGAGAGGCAAGACAATTAAAAATATAATGAATACATTTTATAAAAAAATAAAGTTGAAAAAGATCATTCACTGAGAGTTTCAGAATTATGTAGAAGGATAGGGGAAGCACTGAAGTTTCCTCAAAATAAGATTGATGATCTTGTATCGCTTGGAAGGTTTCATGATATAGGCAAAATTGCATTAGATGAAAATATAATAAATAAAGCAGGGAAACTTACTGAGGATGAATGGAAAGAAATTAGGCGTCATTCAGAAATAGGATATAGAATGATTAATACAGTAGATCGAATGTCGTCTATAGCTAACTACATATTATATCACCATGAAAGATGGGATGGGACAGGGTATCCTAAAGGTTTAAAAGAAGAGGAAATACCATTAGAATCAAGAATTATTGCTATAGCTGATGCTTATGATGCAATGGTAAGTGAAAGATGCTATAAGAACGAATTAACAGAAAAAGCTGCTATAGAAGAATTAAGAAATAATTCAGGGAGCCAATTTGATCCGGATTTAGTTAAAATATTTATAAATGAAGTATTAAAGAATGATTTTGATAACTAAAATAAAAAGATGGCTTAAGGAGTAAAGTATAATGGATATACATCCAGATCATAATTCAAAATACAGAAGTTTTAAACTTCAAGTTGTTATGGATATTAAACGAGAAGAAGAGTTTGTATTTAATATTATATTTTATTAATTAAATCAAAATATATCAGTATGAATCTAGAAAATTATGCTATAATTAATTTACAAAAGTAAATTGATACTATATGTAGATTATTTATAGTTATGGAGAGGTACAACTTGGATACAATATTTAATGATTTTAGAATATGGACAAAAAGCAAAGAGAATAAATGGCAGGAGAAAGATGTAATTATAGATGAAATTTCTGAAGTACATGCTCATCAAATTCATGTGAATTTACATTCACAAGTTGGATATGGATATATCGGACTTTTTGAAAATAACAATTCTTATTGGATAGAGTTTGAAGGAGTAGCAAGAAATTTTGAAAACTTTTATAAATGCATTGAATTTGAAAATAAACTTCCAAATTTTGATGATATAGAAATAAAATATATAGAGTTTTTAATAAAAAAGAATGTATCTAACTAGTAATTTTAGCGTAGTATACAAAAGTAAAAATAAATAACATATTTAAATATCGCTTATTCAGAAATGAATTTGTGATATTTTTTTAATTGTGCCCTATATAAACCACAGAATTTGTATATTTTAAACGTGGTGGTTCTACTTTGAATATTAAGGAAAAAGTATAATATAAGATATCATAGGCGCAAAGAAGGAGGGTAATGTAACTATGAAGGATTATATTATTAAGGAAAGTAGTGACGATGAAGCAGAGTTAATTATAGATAATTTAGTAAGCTATAATTTATCTATAATTCCAAAGATTCAAGAAGAATCATTTATATTTATAAACAGAGTTATTAAAAATAGTGAAAATAAAATTATTGCAGGAATAAATAGCAAAATGTATTGTTGGAATTGTCTATATATAGATTCTTTATGGGTTGATGCAGGTTATAGAAAATTTGGTTTTGGAACTAAACTTTTAAATGAAGTTGAAATGATAGCAAGAAAAAGAGGCTGTAGATTAATTCATTTAGATACATTTGATTTTCAAGCAATGGATTTTTATATAAAACAAGGCTATGAAATTTTTGGAGTGTTAGAAAATTGCCCAAAAAATCATAGACGATATTACATGAAAAAAGATATATAATTTAAGGAGAAAGTAATTATGATTATTGAAAAATTAAAATTAAAAGATATTCCAGAATTATTGGAACTATATAAAGAACTTACTCCATATAATAATTCAATAAACAAATCTTTTGAAATATACACAGAGATATTAAAAGACGAAAAGTATCTGCTTCTAGTAGCAAAGGAAGATGGAAAAATAGTCGGATCAGTATTGGCGGTGTGTTGCTTACTGCTGGCTTTAGATGGAGGCCGTTTTCTAGTAGTTGAAGATGTAATTGTTAAAAGTGAGGTAAGAAGAAGCGGAATTGGTAAAAAATTAATGAAAGTAATAGATAAATTTGCCATAACAAATAATTGTATCTACTCTATATTAGTATCATCAGAATATAGAAAATCCGCACATAAATTTTATGAAAATTTAGGCTTTACAGAGGAAGTAAGAGGATTTAGAAAAGGATACGTATAAAATATATAATTTAGTAAGAAAGTTTTTGGGAAATTGAATAATTTTAAAGTATTTGCTACAATATGATTATCAGATAATATGGTAACATGTGTATAATATAGAGAGAAGTGATGATATGAACTTTCTTCCTTCAAAAGAGATCATTGTTAAGAATGCTACTGGTAAGGACTTAAAAGATATATATTTAACTTATGAGGGTTTAGAAAAGCATCCGTTAAAAATTCCTTATATTGCTAAAGAAGGATTTCAAAAAAAGCTTTAATAGTAAATCATTTAACAACACCATCAGAACTTAAATTGTTCTATTATAAAAATAATTATAGAGAAGAAATGCTAGTATATGATAATTTAAATAATCATGATTTAAAAACGCTAGTTCTTATTATAAGTAGAGAAGATGATAAACTTGTTACCCGTATATCTTCCAACGCATAAAATTACTAATATTTAAGGATGTATAGTTTATAAAATGTGTTAAAATTAGTTTGTAAAAGTATTATGTAACATACAGAGGAGAATTTGTTTATGATAGTAAAAAATGTAACATTCTATATAAAATCAGAGCATATAAAAGAGTTTATTGAAGCAACCGTGGAAAATCAGCAAAATTCTATAAAGGAAGAAGGCATTGTATCTTTTGATTTCTTACAATGCAAAGATGATCAAACGAAATTTTTGCTATATGAAAGCTATAAATCTGAAGAGGATATAAATAAGCATTTAGAGACAGAACATTTTAAAAAATGGATAAAGGTAGTTGAACAGTGGTTTTCAAGTCCAAGAGATAGAGTTACGTACATTCCTGTTTCAAAATAGAAAAATAAATTTTTATAAATAATACGCATGAGAAATCGCATTCATTTTCAATATGAATACGATTTTTTTTCGGGAAAATTTTGAATATATAAATGTTCATTTCCCCATTGCTGTATTGATAACATTATTGGTTTTAGACTTTTGCCGTGCTCAGTTAGTGAATATTCTACTTTAGGAGGAACCTCCATGTATACTTTTCTGCTAACAATGTTGTAGCTTTCAAATTTTTTTAACTGCTGAATTAGCATTTTTTCTGTGATTCCAGGTATTTTGTCTCTAATTTCTCCAAAACGTAGAGTTGCATCTTGTAAGGTCCATAAAACCCACATACTCCATTTTCCACTTATTAATTCAATTGTAAAATCTATAGGACAATTATATAATTTTTGATTCGTTTCCGACATAAATACACCTTCTATTCAAATTTTATACACTTACCTTTTGCATAGTATTATACCAAAAAGTAGGTACTTGTACACTGTATATCATTAATATAGAATAATTATATAAATTTGTAAATGCTAGGGGGATGTATAATGGAAAAAATCAGAATGGGAAGTAAAGGATATCTTTATCCAAATCCTATAGTGCTTGTTGGCACAAAGGTTAATGGAAAAGCAAATTATTTAAATGTTTCATATTGCGGTATAGTCAATAGAATTCCGGCTATGATATCAATATCTCTTAATAGGTCTCATTATAGTTGTGATGGAATTAAGCAGAATAAAACTTTCAGCATTAATATCCCATCTTTAAAAATGCTTAGAATTACAGATTATTGTGGTATTGTATCAGGAAAAGATGTTGATAAATCAAAATTTTTTAGTACTTTTTATGGAGAGCTTAAAGATGCTCCAATGATACAAGAATGCCCTATTAATATTGAATGTAAAGTTGTTCAGGAATTAGATTTGGGTGGTACTAACATAATTATAATAGGAGAAGTAATTGAGACGTATTCGGAGGGAAAATATCTTATAAACAATATTCCAAATTTAAAAAAGATTAATCCGATTTTACTTTCTATAGATGAATTTAACTATTATAGTGTTGGAGAAAAGGTAGGCAAAGCCTGGGAGGCTGGCAAAAATATTAATAATTAACTTAAAGTTCAACGTGATGTTAAATTTGTAAATGAAGGTTCCATTATTACATCAGGTGATATATCGGCTGGAATTAATATGTAATTTTATATAATACAAAGACTTTTGGGAGTAGAAGTAGATAAGGCTACTTCTAGAAGAATGGAGTATGATATTGAATTATAAGATCGTTTTATATGCAATCAGGATTTTTATTATTAGATAATTTTTTATATGTATCAAGTTTATACTTTACATTTTGGTCATAATCAAATTTAAAATAACATGTATATATACAATCCAAAACATATAATAAAGATAACCTTGTTGAAAAAGATGAAATTTTATTAAAATGGTTTTCATTTGAACTTAAGTACAAATGATAATTAGCATACTTAGTAAGAGGATTTTCATTGGTAGATGAAATTAAAATAATTGGAGTTTTATTCTTTTTTAATATATCTGCTATTTCTTTTATTATTACTCCTCTTGCTTCAAAGGATACTATTATAGCAATATGCTCTTTATCGCTTGTTGATGCTGTTAATCGTTGATGATACTCTTCTAGAGGGACATTAATAAAAGTTCCTATTTCCTGCATTTGGAATTTAAAGTTCTCTGCAAAATAAAGATTTCCAGCAGATGTATAAAAGTCAATGTGCTGTGCTTTTTTTAAAACGTTAGATATCAATCTTAACTGCTCTAAATCTATTAAATTTAAAGAAGATACTAGAGTTTGCTCATATAATTCTTTTAATTTTAGTACAATTTGATATTGTGTTTCATTTTGCTTAAAAGGATAATTATAATCTATTGGATTATTTTCTTTTAAATATTCATTAATAGACATAGATATTTGTACTTTTAATTCTGATAGTCCTGATAAATCTAATTTTTGACAAAGTCTATAAATAGTTGAAGTTGAGATAAAGCAAGCGTCACTAATTTCAAGAGCACTCATTTTTACAAAAATTTCAGGATTATCCATCATATAGTTAACTAATGTTTTCTCATTTTCAGTTAAGTTGGTTAGTTTATTCAATTTACTAAAAATGTTCATGAAGATCACCTCATGAACATTATACAATAGTTTACTCTGTTATTTCTATTCGATTTCCATCAGGATCTAAAATACAGCTCTCGTAATAGCCATCTCCAGTGTGACGAGGTTCACTTACTACTTTATAACCAGCATTTCTTAACGTATCAGTAAGTTTATTAACTATTTCAATACTACCTACTGAAATAGCAAGATGAATTAAACCTATATATTGATCAATAGTATTATTTAGGCATGAAGGAATAGATGGCATCTGCATAAGCTCAAGTCTGGCACCTGATTCAAAGCTAAGAAAATATGATTCGAAGTTTTTCTTCGGGTTTATATACTTTTCCTCAGCAATACCATCAAAATAATCCATATAAAATTTTTTTGATTTCTCTATATCTGTAGTCCATATAGCTACGTGCTCGATTTTCATATTAACACATCCTTAATTTTAAAATATAGTACTTATGTACTTACTTAATGTATAAGAAATACCATCCTCTTCATTAGATAGAGTTATTTCATTAGCTACAGCTTTTAACTCATCTACGGCATTTTCCATTGCTACACCAATGCCAGCATATTTAACCATTGAGGCATCATTCTGTCCATCTCCGAAAGCAATCATTTCTTCTTTTTTATACCCCATAGGAATTAGTACTGTATCGAGTGCTTTAGCTTTATCAATACCTTTAGCTGTAAATTCGAAATAAAAAGGAGCTGTAAACATGCAGCTTAAGTTGTCTTTAAATGGTTCCATCATTTCCTTATAATGAGCTTGTAAATATTCAGGATCTCCTGCAGTTAAAATTTTATTTAATCGATAGTCAGCAAAGGCTGTTAAATCATCCTTTTCACATAATTTAAATTTGCCTCCACGAGATTCATAGATGCCAAAATTAATATAACACCATTTTCTTGAGCTTCAATCAAAACATCTTTAGTCTTTTTAGTAATTACTTTTTTATTATTAGTTAATGTACCATCCACATCCATAATAATTACTTTTATATTACGCATATATATCCCACCTTTATTTAATTATACGGACATTACTTTTATGAATAAAGAAGGTAAGGAAAAGATGAAGAATATTTATCAAAAATAATAAAATTTAATGAATAATAGATGAAACATTTCTATCATTTATTATTCATTAAATTCTTTATTATGTAACAAAAAGTATGTAATAAAAGTGATATTTCTATGCTAAATAATACAAAATTTGATAGATGTGATATAATTGGAATATAATTCAAAACAATATTGAGGTTATATAAAAAATGTAAAATATTATTAGGAAAATACTTCAAAGTAATAGGAATTAATATTAAAAAAATTAATATTATATTTAATTATAAAATTTTAGGGAGAATTATTATGAGGAATGCTAAAAAAATATATTTAGGCGCAGTTTTAGGAATAATTGTTATAGGAGCAAGCTTATTTTGGAATTTGCCAGCTTATGCAAGTAATATAATAAATGTTAGTGATTCTGGAACTTCTTTATCAAATGCATTAGCTTCAGCAAAGCCTGGAGATATTATTAATATTATTGGAACTATAAAATCAGAAGCTGTGGAGGTACCTGCAGGAGTGACAATAACAGGAAAATCAGGTAATGGGAAAATAGACTTCTCTTCAACAGCTAGCTATTATTCTGGAAGAGGAATTTCGATTAAGACTGATGGCTCTACAATTACGGACTTGGATATTTATGGAGCTGCAGATAATGGGATTTACATTGAAGGTTCAAATAACAAACTTACAAATTTAAGGGTACATGATAATAAAGATTCAGGAGTACAGTTATCAAGAGGGGCAACTAATAATACGTTAACCAATGTCTATTCATATAACAATGTTGATGTAGGAAGAAATAGTGCTGATGGATTTGCAATTATATATTTTTCGGGTCCATTAAATAAGCTGATAGATTGTACAGCAGAAGGAAATGCAGATGATGGCTATGATTTAACAGATGCAGATGGAGGAGTATTATTAACGAGATGTAAAGCTATAAGTAATGGAATGGCCCGAGGGATAAAAGGTGATGGGGATGGCTTTAAGCTTGGAGGTATAGGCAAAAAGGATATAACTGATGAAGGGGAACTACGTTTGGTTTTAGCAAGACATGTGCTTATTAATTGTACAGCAGAAGGAAATACTGAAGTTGGATTTGATGGAAGAAATCAGGCAGGAGTGATTACAATGACTGGATGTATAAGTAAAAAAAATGATAAAGGGAACTATAGATTTTCTGATGATAATGTTGTGATAAATTAATTAGCTATAGTACAATCGGTGCTATAATTCACTTTGAATTGCTATAAATATATGAACTTTTGTATTGAAATGGAGAGGAAATAGTTATGAATAGAAAGCTTAAACGTATAATGTTTTTTACACTTGCACTTGGAATGATTTTCACAATGCAATTGTCAGTAGTAGTGAATACTAGATTGTTTATTACAGAAGTACATGCTTTATCAGATGATGCTGATAAATTAAGCAGTTTAGAATTAGAAACTTCAGATGGAAATAATGTGGATATTTATGAAGATTGCGATTATGAAGATAAATTGTCAAATGATTTATATGTTGGAGATATATATTTTGCAAAGACTGTAGCAGATGATATTGAATTAAAAAGTATAGGAGGTGCAAGTAAAAATAATGTGAGAATTTTCATAGGAGATTCTGATAAGGCTTATAAAGTGGGGGATGAGATTAGACTTTCAAAAGGAGGAGCAACTATATTAAAGGTCAGAGTATATGAAGAAGAATATAATGAAGATAAGTGTTATTCAAGCTCCACCTATAACCCATATATGGTTATTGTAAAAAATACTGCTGAAGTGGGAGAATAAGATAGTTAATTTATGCTAATAAAATTTATTGATAAAATGTAGGAATAGTCTTAGCCATGGAATTATGATTTTAAGGTATATTAATAATACCATCTATTACTAGGTGGTATTTCCATTTACTAATATTAACTCACTTATATATAACGGTAATATTGAATAATTTTAAGTTCCTATTTTCTTTATTCTAATATAATTACTTAGAATGTTTTTGCTTGTTAGTATCTTTATTTTTATAATTATTAATTTTTTTTCTTAAGATTTAATGGATAAAACATTATTACTTTTTTTGGTAAAAAAATTATTAGCTGATATTCTAAGGATTTGGGACATATGATGTAATTCATTCAAGTGTAAGTAAAGTAGTATTTAAGTCTTAAAGATGAGTTTTATAATATAGAAGTAGATTATATTGAGGAAAATAGCCTGCAGCTTTAACTTGTGGCATTATCTGGAATATAATATACTTCTTTTTTATATGTATTTGAATTAAAAATTGCTTTTGATGTTTAAGTAAAAAAACATTATAGACATTAAAATAATTTAATTTTCATTATTATTAAAAACATTTACAATTGACAAATAACTGACAAAATCTAATGATAATATTTGTATTAGAAGGAATAATTCTTGTCAATAATATTACCAAGAATACATTCTTTTAACAATCTAATGATAACGTTTAAAAAATAATAAAAACTTAATTATTTTAGTATAAAAATCACAAGAAATTAATAATATCATATTATATGTAAAAGAGGTGAGAAGGAAATGGGAAATATAATGAAAATTAACATGTATGTAGAATTAAAAGGAAAAAAAGATAGCAGATTGGACTTAAAAACAATAGAGGAATTTATTCAAGAATATAATAATTGGATAAAGAAAAACAATAGAGAGGATAAAATAGAGAATTATGAAAGGTTTTTACGTGCATAATTATTTTTAAAGGTGAGTTAAGTAGAGATATTTAATTCACCTTTAATTTTTTGATTAAAAATAATTGATTATAAAAACATATATATATTGCAATTGATTTTCTACATTTAACATTTAGATATTTACTTAGCAGATAGACATCCTAAATGTAATTTTATTATTGCAACATATATATTTAATAATAATTTTTATTGGTTGTTATATAACTTTTGAGGATTAATTTAGAAAATATTATTTTATGTTACATAAATTGAAATAATATCATAAATATGATATCATAGGAATGCTATTGCTTAAATGGAAATTTATAAAATTAAGGGGAGATTTTATGATTAACAGGGGAGAATTAAAAAGACATGCTAAAGAGATGCTAAGAGGAAAATGGGGATTAGCTGTTGGCAGTATTATAGTTATCTTTTTAATACAAATTCTAAGAGGTCTTTTTAGTTGAATGTTAATTATACGAGAAGTTTTTGCTAGATAATATCATGGTAAATTTGATTCGCTCTTATTTTTTATTAAAAATATATATTGCATGAAAGTGCCATTTTAGAGCTTGAAACAACATAATTTTCAAAAGGTAACATGATATAATAATCATGATAATATGATTTCTGATAAATGATAAATAAAGGCGCCGATTACCGTATTAAAAATTATATTATTAAAAATATTGTTAAATAAGGAGAGATAAAAATGAAAGTAAAGAAAATTTTAGCTACTTTAATGTTAACGATAACAATAATTGGAGGTGGTGCATTTGGAAGCATAACACCAGCATTTGCAGCAACAAATTATTATGTATCTACAAGTGGAAGTGATTCTAATTCGGGTACATCCTCCTCCTCTCCATTTAAAACACTAGCAAAAGCAGTATCAAGTGCATCATCAGGTTCAACAATTTATGTGGCTAGTGGTACCTATAATGTCACATCTACTATTAAGCTATCAAAATCTAATTCTTCTGGTTCACCTATTAAGATTGTAGCACAAAGTGGAGAACCAGTAATAGATTTTAGTGGACAAAGCTACTCAGATTCAAATAGGGGATTTCAGGTTTCAGGAAGTTATTACACAATACAAGATCTTAAGATTGTAGGTGCAGGAGATAATGGTATATATATTACTGGAGACCATAATACCGTAAAGTCGTGTGATATCACAAAATGTAGGGATACCGGACTTCAAATTAGTAATGGAGGATCAAACACTTATGTTTATGATGTAAATTCAACCTATAATTATGATCCTAAAACAAGTGGTGAAAATGCAGATGGATTTGCAGCTAAATTAAGTATCGGTACAGGAAATGTTTTTGAAAAATGTAATGCAGATTATAATTCAGATGATGGATTTGATCTCTACGATGCAGGTAATATAGTAAAATTTTATAACTGTGAAGCATCTCATAATGGTGTAGATGAAGGAAATGGTAATGGATTTAAAGTTGGTGGAAATTACTCGGCAGATAATCATTACCTTGAAAATTGTACGTCTACAGCTAATAAGCTTCGTGGATTTGATCAAAATAATAATACTGGTGCACTTACATTAATAAACTGCACAGGAGATGGAAATTATTCAAATTTCTATTTTAAAACAGCGCCAAAATCAGGAAAACACGTATTCACAGGCTGTATTTCGAAAAACGGAAAAGATAAAGATTATATTACAGGTGCAACTGTAACTAATTGTTCATTTAATCAATAATTGTTAACGTGTGTTAAGAAATTTAAAAGATAAACTTATTCTTATCTTATGTATTAAAAAAATATAATTAAGAATATTCTTAAGATATTCAAAAGAAGGTAATAGTTGAGCATATTTTTAAGTTATATATTAAAGGTTTACAATAAGATTGTTATAAAAGGAGAGATTATTATGAGTAAAAAAATTAAAATGATGGCATTTGCAGTAGGTGCATTATTATCAATTTCCAGCTTATCTTTAACAGGTGTACAAGCTAGCGCAACTTCAATAAGTGATATTTCAAGTATTACAACTTCAACAACTAGTGCACAAGTTCAATTGTCAGATGATAAGGGTAACATTAATGCAGCAAGTTTAAGCTCAACAGGAATGTATACTAACTTAGCTAGTGTAGAAGATAGTTCTTTCACAAATGCAGTTTATGTAGCTTCAAACGGTTCTTCTAGCAATAGTGGTACTTCCAGCAGTCCTTTAGATTTGGCAACAGCCTTACAAAAAATAGCCAATGGACAAGCGAAGGCGATTTTACTACAATCAGGAACCTATAAGTTTAATAGTCAATTTACTATTTCAGCTAGTGGAACTGCAGGTGATTACAATATATTAAAGGCTTGCAAAGGTGCAAGTGTAATATTAGATTTTTCAGGAGAAGCATATAATTCTAGTGACACTTCTAAAAATGATAGAGGTATACAACTTAATGGAAATTGCTGGTATATTGAAGGCATAACAATAAAGGGTGCGGCAGATAATGGAATGATGTTATCAGGTAAGCATAATGTTTTAGAGAGATGTATATTCGATAGCAATAAGGATTCAGGGTTACAAATCAGCAGAAGCAGTTCGTCTATAACTAATTTTAACGATTTTCCAAGTGATAACTATATAATAAATTGTACTTCAAAAGATAACTGCGATCCAGCAACATATGAAAATGCAGATGGTTTTGCAGCTAAATTAACTTGCGGAAATGGAAACGTGTTCGATGGATGCATTTCTTATAATAATAGTGAT
Source organism: Clostridium sp. DL-VIII (assembly GCF_000230835.1). Taxonomy (NCBI): domain Bacteria; kingdom Bacillati; phylum Bacillota; class Clostridia; order Eubacteriales; family Clostridiaceae; genus Clostridium; species Clostridium sp. DL-VIII. The sequence goes on along the minus strand of NZ_CM001240.1, from coordinate 4,530,584 downwards.
GATGGCTGGGATTTATATGCAAAAACAGATACAGGTTCTATAGGTGTGGTTACAATCAGAAATTGTATTTCTATGAGAAATGGTAAAACAGAAGATGGAACTACTAAGTCAAGCTGCGACGGTAACGGATTTAAATTAGGAGGTTCTGGAGTTCCAACAGCTCATATAGCTACAAATTGTTTAGCAATACAGAACTTACACCATGGGTTTACAGATAATGATAATCCTGCTGCACTTCAATTAACTAATTGTACTGCTTTTGATAATAACCAAGGCGGCAGTAAGAATAATTTTAGCTTATATCGCTGTGATGGTGCTAATTTATCTAATTCTATTTCGTATACAACAAACAAGACTTCTGATAAGCTTCAAAATTTAACTGCTGATCATATTGTATATACAAATAGCAGTAAATGGTATAAAGTAACTAATAATCAAGCTATAGATACAAGTGATTCTTCTAAAAGAGGAGAAGTTATCTCAACAGGAACATCAGCTTCTGATTTTACAAATGCAACTATACCATCTGTAGGAACAAACTTTGACCAGTTATGGAGAAATAGTGATGGAACTTTAAACACAAAGGGTGTGGCTATAATATCTCCATCAAGCCAGTTTGGGACTTTTTCAGCAGATGGAGGAATAATAGGAGCAAGATTTTCTGATAATAATAAAGCAGCAGAGCTTGAAATAGAGTAAGTTAGTATAATTTAATTTTGATATTTATAGATTTCTATTTAAGCTTGTTCAAGTGATTTGTGGTGAGCATTTTGAACAAGCTTTTTTTAAAATTCTAAATTTGAAAAAAACTAAGAATAAATTATATATTTATATGCAATATAACATTACAGATATAATTAAAATAATTGTATGAATTGTGGGTGTTATAATGAAAATATTAAGAAAAACAATTACATTGATTTTAGTTGTTTTAGCTATCTTTACATTAATAAACTCTACCAAAGTTAAAACATTTACTGATTCAAATTTAAAAGATCCCAATGGGAAGACAGTTAATACTGCTGTTATATTTTTTAGAACTGATGATCCATACACTATGAGGATTGCAGAAAGCTTAGAAAATATTGAAAAAGATAATAAAAATAACATTAAATTTACCTTTTTTAATCCACAAAATAATATAGCTATACAAAATGAAATGATAGATTCTGCTGTCCAAGGTAATTATGATTTACTTATATTATATTTAGCAAAAAAAGAAAAAAACATTGTAGAAGATGTGATTCTCAAAGCCCAAGAAAAAAATATTCCGTTAATATTAATGAATATTCCTTCAGAAGTGGTAGCACAAGTTTCTAAACTTTATAGTAAAGCTATTTTTGTAACACCAGATTCCAAGCAGGCAGGGATTGCCCAAGGGGAAATTATTGTTGATTTATGGAATAATAAGAAGAAGATAATAGATAAAAATGGTGATAATATACTACAATATATCATGCTAGAAGGACCATCTGATGATCATCAAGTAATTGACAGAACTAAATATTTAATTTCAACTATTAATAATGCAGGAATAAAAAGAGAACAGCTTGCACTTGTAAACGGTAATTGGTCAAGAGAGTTAGCTAAAAATTCTATTGATAACCTGTTTCTTAAACTTGATGGAAGTATTGAGGCAATAATTGCCAACAATGATGCAATGGCATTAGGGGCTATAGATGCACTACGAAAATACGGATATAATAGTGGTGATAAATTTAAAAATATAGTAGTTGTTGGCATAGATGGGTTACCTGAAGCGAAAGATTTAATTGATAAAGGTTTTATGACTGGGACTGTTATTCAAGATCAAGATGTTGCCGCTAATCTGCTTTATACTGTTGGCATGAATTTAGCTAATAACTTAAATCCAATAGAAAATACAAGTTATAAGATTATTGGCGATGAAATTATAATTCCATATCCTTATAATACATATACAGGAAAAACAAACAATTCATAAGCTAGTAAGCTGAGTTTCTAGAATTTAGAAAAGCTCAGCTTAGTTATATAACTGAAGATTTAATTATAATTAAGATTTTTCTTTATTTTAGTGATACCTATTCTGCTAACAAATTCATTAAAAGGTTCATTTTCTAACTTATTTTCTTTAAAGAGCAGTATTATGTTTTCAAGAACTAGATGTGCATCAGATGATTTAACTCGTAGATTTAGATTTTCAGCAAAAGTACCATTACCATTTAGTGTTCCACCAAGCCATATGGTAAATGCTTCTTCAGAGCCTTCTTCAGTTTTTATAATTGCACCTTGAAGACTTATATCAGCTATATGCTTTTGTCCACAAGAGTTTGGACATCCGGTAAAATGGATACGGATTGGAGTATCAAGTTTAATTTTAGAGTCAAGGTGTTCAACAACTTTTTTCACTCTTTCTTTTGTCTCAACTATAGCTAAATTGCAAAATTCCTTACCAGTACAAGAAACTGTATATCCAATAAAAGCTTTTGGATTTGGAGATAAATGTTTGAACACATCTTTTTCTAATAAGGAAGGCACATCTTCATTATTTACACCTGTAATAATTAAATTTTGCGATAATGTAGTTCTTATTTTACTATCTCCGTATTTTTCGGATATATGTGCAAGTTCAAAGAGTTCATCACTAGTGATTTCACCTAATAATAGATTAACGCCAATATAACTCTTATCTTTTTGTTTTTGTGGATGTACTCCAAAATAGTAAGCAGCATTCCAGGAAGAAAAATATCCTCGCCACTACTTGGCATAACGCCAATGATCTCTAATAATTTATCCTGAAATTTTTCTACGCCCCAGTCTGCTACTAAGAATTTTAAGCGGGCTCGAGTACGTTTTTCTCTATATCCGTAGTCTCTGAAAATAGTACATGTACCTATAGCAACTCTTAGCACATTTTCGGGTTTTACAAAGATATGAAGCTTTTGCGCTAAATGAGGAGTAGCTGAAAGTCCTCCGCCAACCCATACGTGAAAACCAATTACTTCAGTGCCATCAATATTTTTAATTGCAGGAGTGAAAGCAAGGTCATTAATTTGTGCATGAGCCGCATTATTTATGCTGGCAGATATTGATATTTTAAATTTTCTTGGTAAATTAGAAAAATCTTTATTTAATAAGAAGAAATTATTTACTTCTTCAATTATCTTAGTTGTATCCATAAGTTCATCTTTATCAACTCCAGCAAGTGGATTTCCAACTATTGTTCTAGGACAATCTCCACAGGCTTCAAAAGAACTTAAACCACATTCCTCTAGTTTTTTAAAGATTACAGGTAAATCTTTAACTTGAACCCAGTGAAATTGGACAGCACCTCTTGTGGTTACATTTGCAATTCCACGCCCATAATCCTTGGCAATTTCTGCTAAAACCTTTGACTGCTCAGAACTCATAATTCCAGAATTTATACGTACTCTCATCATAAAATATCCTTCTCTTGGCGTTTGTTCGTAAACTCCAGCCCATTTAAATCTGTTCATATCTTCAGGAGTTATGGAACTATAACCTTCCTTTGAATATTTTTTTACAATGGTTTTAATTACATCCAAACCATCTTTTTCAAGCTTTATATGCTCGACTTCATTTAGTTTTTCATCTTTAGACCAAAATACTTCATAAGACATTTAATGCCCTCCTTATCTTATAGTTCATTTTTCATATATCCGTAGCCTTTGCTTACTCCATCTCCAAAATATAAAAGATTATCAAATTTTGAAAAGTTTAATCTATCATCGACATTTAAATATTCATTTGAAATAAGTCTGCCTTTAATAGTTCCTAAAATATTAGTGATACCTTTATAAGCATCATTTTCAATAATATCAGTTAAAGTACATTCTATAGCAATTGGGCATTCTTCAATTATAGGTGCATTTATAATTAAAGATTTAACTGGTGTTAAGTTAACAGCATCAAACTTTTGAATTTCATGACCAGACTTAGTACCACAAAAACTAACTTCTTTTCTAAGTGAACTGTCAGGAATATTAATCACGAAATCGCGAACTTCTTTAATTTGATTTATAGCATATCCCTTACTGCTAAAGCCAAGAACTACCATATCTTTAAGGGTATAAGATGAAGAAAGGGTAGTTACATTTGGAACACCATTTTTATCGTAAAAACTTATAAGAATTACAGGAAATCCGTAATACATTTTTTCATAGTTAACATTTATTTTTTTCATTTTCAGATTCCTCCTAAAAAGTTTGTATTTTAAGTAAATTAATTTATTTAACTATTTAACTTTATAATATAAAAGATTATAGTGCCGTGATATAAATCACTTAAATATTAAATTAAGAGCTTGCCTTAAATATTCACTTATATCTTTAACATCTTTAAGAGCAATAGCGAATATTATCATTCTTCCATCACTAATTTCTGCAGAAAGTCGTTGTTTCTTTAAATATAACGTGATTTTATTGTTATTTGATTCTAATCACATTTATTAAATGTTTAAAACGGTCATGAATATATATGGCTGTTTTAGTTTACGCATTATTTAAGGAAGTAAAAGAAAAAGTTGATGATACAGCAAAATACATAGTATTTAACTTAAGAGATCACATATTTAAAGAAAATTATATTTTATATCCAACAGCAATAGAAGCTATACAAGACAATGAAATATGGGATGATATGAAGAGAAGATGCTATGAAATAGGATATTGTGGTTTTACACCTGAAATATAATGCATTTAGCAATTATAAAAAATGAAGAAAATATAGAGTTTACAGCCAAAGAATTAAAAGTATTATCGATTATTTAAATTAAACAAAAAGATATTACATAGCAAAATGAAGTAAGATTTTCTGCTATTAAAAATGCTATACTCCTCATATAAAATAAATTTTTGTATGAGGAGTTGTTTATATTATGAAAATAAAATTGGAATTATAAATTGTTATACAGCTATTATTTTCTGGAAGTGCTAATATGAAAAATAATCGTATGATACTTGATGAGGAAAAGTGGAAAGCGACAATAGATTGTGATAAGCAATATGATGGTTTGTTTTACTATGCAGTAGAGACAACTGGTATTGTATGCAAACCATCTTGCAGAGCTAAAGCTCCATTAAGAAAAAATACATTGTTTTTTAATCGTATGGATCTGTTGCCTCATTATATCTGTGGGAACTTTCTCATACCATAGTTAAATAAGAAAAATACATTAAAGACATATTATAAGGTTTTTATCTTTTATTTTTTGTAATAATTTTTTGGCTCAACACTAAAAACTGTGCTTGACATAAAATAATTATAAAATTAAATGAAAAATGCATTCAAATTCCTGTATTCTATAAGTGACTAATCCAATAGAATTGAAGGAGTTTAAATGCAATTACAGGATATCACTAATATATTAAATTTACAAGGAATAAATGTTATCAATTTTATCTATGGTTTTGAAGATAGAATTTGTATTGAAATCCAACCTACAGAATATACTCAACCTTGTCCGTGCTGTAAGAGTTTTAAAATAATAAGACGAGGCTCATCTGGAATTAGAAGAGTAAGGCATCTTCCTATATTTCAAAACGAGGTAATATTAAAGGTTCCTAAAATAAGAATGTCCTGTAAGGATTGTAATGCCTCTTTTTCATGGCAATATTCATTCCTGACTGGAAAGAGTCGTTATACTAATGAATTTCAAGAGTTTATTGCAACTAAAGTACCAGGAGCAACGGTTATTCACTGTGCTAGAACATTGAAAATACCATATTCTACAGTTGAAAGAATATATAAAAATTATATTGACTATGTTGTTCCACAATTGCAAGCAAAAGTTATATTAGAAAGTTCTAACACTAACAAGCTTATACTTGGAATGGATGATTTTGCTATAAGGAAAGGACATAGTTATAATACTGGAATTCATGACCTTCGTAACGGAACATTACTTGAAATAATTCCAGGAAGAAAACTTGAAGAGCTTAGAAGTCATAAGACTGTAAATCCAGAACTTTTTGAGCTCCGACCTTTTGCTATAGTAATGGATTTGGCTCCATATTATCACACATTTGCAAAAGAAGTATACCCAGATGCTATACGTATTGCGGATAGGTTTCATGTTAATAGCTATGCTATGGAAGCTCTTAGAGGCGTAAGAAAACGCATAAGTTGTGATTTAACTCCTGCGGCACGGACAGTATTGAAAAGAAATAAATCAGTACTTGAAAAACGGAATGAATATCTTACATCAAAAGAGGTTGAGATGCTCCAGCAGTTGTTGTCATTATCACCTGACCTAAAAGCAGTATATGAGTGGAAAGAGGAACTTATTGAGTGGTATGACTGTTGTTCAAGTGTTATACAGGCAACAAATGTATTTGATAAATGGTGTAAAAAAGGACATTCACTAAATATACCTGAGGTAGAACGTGCTTTGGTTACTTTTGAAAACTGGAGACAAGAAATAATTAACTATCATCATTGTAGATATACCAATGCCGCTGTTGAAGGTAGAAACGGTAAAATTAAAGCAATTCAACGCAGACACTATTTTACAAGGAATAAAGACTACTACAAAGGAAGAATTTTATTAGAATGTAATAACCATTTCTTGACAGCTTAAGCTGTCAAGAACATATTTTGATGTTGAGCCAATTTTTTAATTAAAGATTAATATATTTACAAAATAATTGGCAAGAATTAATAATAATATATTTATTAGAAAGGGGAATTGGTGGTATGGAAAAAGAAAGTTATAAATTCAAAATAAGAGGAATTTTAACAATAGAAGATAAACAAATATTAGTGAGAGCTTTAGATGGGATGATTGGGTTAAACTTTAATCCAATTGCAGTAATAACTAATGAAATAGAAGATTACTATTTTATATGTAAAGTTAAATCAATAATAAAAAATTTACAAATGAAGATGGCAAGAGTATATATAAGAGTTCAAAAAGATAATGAGCCTAGATTATTAGAAATAGAAAAAATAAGTTGAAATTATAATATTATTTTAAATGTAAAAAGATAAAAGAGGATTAAGTAAAATGATATGAAGAAATATTATATAAAAAATAGTTTTTATGAACAGTGGTAACGAGAAGTTAACTACTGTTCTTTTACTTTAAAGAATTTAATTATTTTCGGAAATTAGGTAAAAAATAGAGGTTTATTCTTACCCTAGGAGTGTATTTGTGGAATTATATTTATGCACATAATAAAAAATATATATAGAAGTTAATATAATATGTGGAAAAGATAGGAATATGATTTATAATATAATTGTTATATTTGTAAAAATAGTTTCATCAATAAAATAGATATATTTGCGAAATTATATGAAAGGGGGAAGAGTTTTGCTTAAAAATAAAATACTGGAATTAATTGAAAATGAGGATAAGAGAAAGCCATTAACTGATAGCGATATTGCTAGATTAGTAAATGCAACTAGAGAATATATAACTCAATTTAGGACTGAAAAAAATATAAGCAATTCTCGCCAAAGAAAAGAAGCAATTTTATATAATGATATAAAAGAAATAATAATTGAAGATAATAAAATTTCGGATAGGCAGTTATGTAAAAGGTTATCTCTTTTGGGATATGATATTTCTAGGTATTCAGTAGCTCAAATTAAAAAAGCTATAATTAAAGAAATGTTTCAAAAGAATTCTGAAGGAGTAAAAAAATTGACGGAAGCTTCGATAAAAAGTTTAAAAGTAGTTGAACCTTTAAAAGATCCAGATGTACAAGAAGTAAATGAGAGGAAATCCACTCATACAATTAATCATGAAAATAAGAGGAGGAATAATTGTTTAAGAGAAATTATAGGATATCATGGGTCGTTAAAAAATGCAATTAGTCAGGCTGAAGCATCAGTATTATATCCACCACACGGACTTCATACGCTTTTGCTTGGTCCATCTGGTGTTGGAAAGAGTTTTTTTGCAGAAGCTATGTATAATTTTGCAACCAATTCTCATCACTTTGGAAAAAATGCACCATTTATTATTTTTAATTGTGCTGATTATGTAGATAATCCTCAATTGCTTTTAGCACAATTATTTGGTTATAGTAAGGGGGCTTTCACTGGTGCTAATTCGGAAAAAGTAGGTCTAGTTGAAAAGGCAGATAAAGGAATACTATTTTTAGATGAAGTTCATAGATTACCAAGTGAGGGACAGGAGATATTGTTTTACTTATTGGACAAGGGGAAGTATAGGCGGCTTGGTGAAACTGAAAATACCAGAACTGCCAATGTCATGATAATTGCGGCGACAACAGAAGATCCTAAATCATCCTTATTATTAACCTTTAGAAGAAGAATACCAATGATAATTGAACTTCCTTCCATTAACAGCAGACCAATTAATGAAAAGTATGTGCTGATTAAAAGCTTTTTTTCGCAGGAATCAGCAAGGATTGGAAAAGAAATTACTGTATACTATGAGGTGATTAGATCTTTGTTATTATATAATTGTCCAGGAAATATAGGACAGTTAAGAAGTGATATACAAGTTGCATGTGCAAGAGGTTTTTGTAATTCATTGAGTAGTAATTTAAGTGAAGGAGTTATTGTTGATATAAAAGATTTGCCTAAGAATGTACCATTAGGTATATCAAGCGTTGAGGATAGAAAAATGGTACCTGAGGATATTTTTGATGAAGATTTGATTGTTAATCCTAATGATGTTATTACTCAGAAACTAAAAGATGATAGATATATGCTGCCTGATGGAATTTATAGTAATATAGAGGAAAAGTATTATAAACTTGAAAAGCAAGGACTCAGTAAAGAAAAAATTAATAAAATTATATGGAGCAAAATGGAATCAAACCTAAGTAAATTTGCTAAAAACATAGAAAGAAATATAATTTTTCCTAAGGAAGAATTAAAAGATATAATAGATGAAAAAATATTACAAGTGGTTGAAAAGGTAACTGATATCGCAAAACAATATATTGAAAATATTCAGGATAATTTTTATTACTGCATAGCAATGCACCTAAATTCAACTTATGATAGATTGAAGCATGGAAGAATAATAAGAAATCCAGAGGCTGATTATATAAAAAAGGAATACTATAATGAATATAGAATTGCAAAAATATTAACCAAGGAGATTAATGTAAGTTTAAACATTGAGCTTCCAGAGGATGAAATAGGATTTATTGCAATGTATTTAAAAACGTTTTCAACAACGGATGAAAAAGTAAGAAGAGTGGCAGTTATAGTATTAAGTCATGGACATGTTGCTTGTGGTATGGCAGATGTAGCAAATAAATTGCTAGGTACGAATCTTGCGGTAGGAATAGAAATGTCTCTTGATGAAAGTCCGCAAAGCGTGCTTAAAAGAACTATAGATACTGTTAAAAATGTACATGAAGGAAAAGGTTGTTTGATATTAGTTGATATGGGATCACTGGTCACTTTTGGAGAAATTATAACTAAGGAAACTGGGGTTCCTACAATGGTTATTGGGAGAGTAGATACTGTAATGGTTCTGGAGGCTGTGAGAAGAGCATTGATTGCCAATAGCAACTTGTACGAAATTCATAAAGCACTTGATGGAGAAAAGGCCTATGTTGGAAAAGTAAAAGGCATAAAGAAATACATTAAAACTATAGTTACACTATGCATAACAGGTGAAGGAACTGCTTTAAAAATAAAAAAATATCTTGAGGATATATTAGGTAAGTTAAATGAAAATCTAAATATTATACCAGTTGGAATTATGAATATAAAAAATGCTAAAGATGAAATAATGAAAATAAGCAAAGATAATAACATAACAGCAATTGTTGGAACCATCGACCCTGAAATAGAAAAGATACCATTTATATCTTTTAAGGATATTTTGAGAGAATCAGGAAAATTAAGATTAAAAAATTTACTTGGAATAGAAAATATTAATCCTTTAATAGATGTAATCGACGAGGAACTGATACAGATTAGAGATGATATGCTTACTAAAAGTGATTTAATAGATGAAATGTGTAAGCTACTTATTTCTAAAGGAAAGGTTACAGAAGAGTATATAATAAGTGTGTATAAGAGAGAATTAATGGGAGGTACTCTTTTTGATGGAACTTTTGGTATACCACATGGTCTGGCTGAGTTTGTAAAGAAATCATCTTTGGCTATTTTTAAGCTCAATAATCCTATCTTATGGGACTATGATTGTGAGGTCAATGTTGTTATTATGCTGGCATTAAAAGAAGGTGACATGAAAATAGTGAGAAGCTTATTTGATACTATATCAATGGCAGATATAGCAGATGGAATAAAAAAGGCAGGTTCGATTAAAGAGATTTCTAATTTATTATTAAAAATTAAATAAGTGTTTTTAACTTTCAAGGTAGAAAATATAAAATTCTACCTTGTTATTTTGCGTGTGGATAATAAAAAATAATAGACATGTATATAGAACTATTTTATTAATTTGATTTAGTTTTCAATATATTACATTCTAAACCTAATATTGGCATGAAAGTTGCTGATAAATATTATGAAGATGTAATGACATATGAAACATATAAAAGAATTTATATATAAGGAGGAGTTTTAAATGTAGGAAATTATTTTAAATCTGCAATGAAAATGTGATTATGGATGAAAACGTATAAAAGACTGTGAAGAAAAGGGGAAGGTTTATGGCTGGAAGTATAAGAGAATTTTTAAGAAGAGATTTAGTTGTAAACGATCTTGAAGCTAGATCTGCTGAGGAGGTTTTTGGAAAAATATCTCCAATATTGCTGGAAGGCGGTTTCGTAGAAAAATCGTTTTTTAATGGATTAGTAGATAGGGAAAGCAAGTTTCCTACAGGTTTATTGCTTGGAAAGTATAATGTCGCAATACCTCACACAGATGCGGTTCATGTTAAAAAGCCAGCTATAGCCATTGCAACACTAAAAAGTCCAGTGAAATTTAATTCTATGGATGGAAATGGAAGTGTAAATGTTAATATAGTATTTACTATGGCTTTAAATGAACCACACAGCCAGATATTAATGTTACAGCAATTAATGTTTTTAATTCAAAATGAAAGTGTTTTGAAGAATATGATTCAGGCAAAAGATAGTGATGAAATATATGATATCGTTTCAAGTTTTAATTATGAAAGTGAATAAATAATATAAGGATATGAAATTCCATTTGAGGAGGTAAAAAAATGGATAAACAAAAAGTGGTATTAGTAGCTTGTGGTACAGGGATAGCAACTTCAACAGTTGTGTGCAAAAAAGTAGAGGAATTAGTTTCAGCCAATGGTATCAATGCGCGGATTATACAATGTAAGATATCAGAAGTTGGTGGTTATGAAGATCAAGCAGATCTTTTGGTAACAACTACAATTTCATCAAGAAATTATAAATTTCCTGTAGTTAATGCTATGAATTATCTAACAAACATTAATCCAGGAAAAGTAGATAAAGCGATTATTGAAGTTCTAGTATAAAAAAATAGGCCACTTTAAGGGTGGACCTATACAAAAAAGGTTAAATGAATCATTTATTATTATAACACATAAAGATATAAATTTAAATTTTATATAATTATTAAGCATTAAGAGTTTTGAGAATAAATAAAAATTGATATTATGGGAGGAAATATAATGTTATTAGATGTAGTAAAATACATTTTGAATTTAGGCCCTACTGTTATGCTGCCATTAACAATTACTATTATTGGTATGATATTTGGACAAGGATTTAAAAAAGCATTTAGATCAGGCATTACAATTGGTATCGGCTTTGTTGGTATAAATCTAGTTGTTGGATTGCTTACAACAAATCTTGGTGGAGCAGCTCAGCAAATGGTTACTAGATATGGATTACATCTAAGCATAATAGATGTAGGATGGCCCGCAGCAGCTGCAATCAGCTGGGCGTCTCCTATAGCAGCAATAATGATTCCAATAGCAATGCTAGTGAATTTGGTAATGCTTGCCATAAAAGTAACAAATGTAGTTGATATTGATATATGGAACTACTGGCACTTTACTGCAGCTGGTGCAACTGTATATGTATTAACTAATGGAAACTGGTTACTTTCTATTTTGGCTGGTATTTTATATGAAATTGCTGTTCTTAAGATTGCAGATAAAACAGCTCCAATGGTTCAGGAATTCTTTGGACTTGAAGGTGTATCGTTACCAACTGGTTCGACAGCTGCTTGTGGTCTTATAGGTATTCCAATTGTTAGTGTTGTAAGGAAAATTCCAGGTATTAAAAATTTAAAGGCAGATCCAGATACAATTCAAAAGAGATTTGGTATTTTTGGAGAGCCTATGATGATGGGTCTTATTCTCGGTATTATTCTTGGAGTTCTTGCTGGTTATGGTGTAGATAAAATTTTACAAATAGGTATTGCTATGGCTGGAGTTATGTTCTTAATGCCTAGAATGGTTAGAATACTTATGGAAGGGTTAATTCCTGTTTCAGAATCAGTTAGAGAATTTTTGCAGAAGAAAGACTTTGGTAAAGATAGAAAGCTTACAATTGGTTTAGATGCAGCAGTAGCAGTTGGACATCCAGCAGTTATTGCAACTGCACTTGTATTAGTTCCAATTACATTATTTTTAGCAGTAATATTACCAGGAAATCAGGTATTACCATTTGGAGATTTAGCAACAATTTGCTTCTATGTTGCGTTTATAGTTGGTTCAGCAAAAGGTAATATAGTTCACTCGGTTATATCAGGAACAATAGTTATGGCGTTGGCACTATTAATGGCAACTAATATTGCAAGTTTCCATACTCAAATGGCGCAAATGGCTCAATTTACAATGCCACAAGGAACATCAACAATTTCAAGCTTAGATATGGGTGGTAATTTCTTGAATTGGATAGTAATTAAGATATTCCAGCTATTTACTGGTACTCTATAAGGTATTAGACAAATTAAAATGTTAAAGAGTGCTTAAGAGTACTCTTTAACACCATTAACTTAAACGCAATTAGAAAAGGATGATGGTTCTAATGAATATAACAAATTTAAAAGTTGAAGAATTGATGGGGATGAGCTTTGAATGCGAATGTGGAAAGAAACATAGTATTGAAATAAATTCTGTAAAGATAGGAAGTAATATAATAGAGCAGCTTCCAGAATTCCTTAAGGAATTTAGAAAGAAGAAAATATTAATTGTAGAGGATATACACACATATACTGTAGCTGGGAGAAGAGTAGAAGAAATACTAAAGAATAACTTTTCAATAAAAAAGTATATATTTCCACAAGAACATTTATTACCTGATGTATATGCGCTCGGAAGAGTTCTTATTGAAATAGAGGAGGACACAGAACTTATACTTGCTGTAGGCTCAGGTGTTATAAATGATATTTGTAGATATGTGGCGTACAGATCACATATACCGTATGCAATAGTTGGTACTGCTCCATCTATGGATGGCTATGCATCAGTGGTATCGCCTTTAATTGTAGATGGATTTAAAGAATCTCATAAAGCCATATATCCATATGGAATATATGCAGATATTGAAATCATGAAGGATGCTCCAATGTATTTACTTTGTTCAGGACTTGGCGATGTGCTGGGAAAATACATCGCTTTGGCTGATTGGTCAATTGCAAAGCTTTTAACAGGCGAATATTATTGTAAAACTATTGCAAACATGGTTCAAGCAGCAGTGGATAGATGTGTTGAAGCTGCACCTAAAATTCCTGACAGAAATGAGGAAGTCATAAGAAATATAATAGAAGCGTTAGTTCTATCCGGAATAACAATAGGCATGGCAGGATCATCAAGACCAGCATCTGGTTCAGAACATCATATAGCCCATGGATGGGAGATAATGTTCCATGCAAAAAATAGTCAAGAGAAATGGGTACATGGAAATTTTGTTGGAGTAGGCACAGTAGTTATGGCAATGCTATTTGAATCATTAAAAAGTATAGACATAGAAAGCGTTATAAATAAAAAGAAATTCAGAGATTATGATATGAATAAATGGAAACAAAACATTGAAGATGTATTTGGTAATGCTTCCGATAATATAATTAATTATAAAAAAGATGCAATTGAATTGAACTCAGATAAAAGACAGAAAGCAGCAGAAAGAATAGCAGACAGCTGGAAGGAAATTCTCTTTATTGCAGAAGCCATAGTTCCAGATTCTGAAAGGATTAAAAAAATATTAAAATCAGGAGGATGTGTTTGGCATCCTGAAGAACTTGGAATTCATAAGAAGTTATTTATTAAAAGCTTTATTTCTGCAAAGGACATAAGAACAAGATATGGTATTGTGCATTTAATTGATGACCTTGGATTGACAGAAGAAATTGCTAATTTAATTGCTGATAAATTATATGGAGCTAATAATATATAAGGAAGCCGTGGACGATGGTTTGGAGGTAAAAATGAATGAAATAAAAGATATTAAATGTTTTCTATTAGACATGGATGGAACGTTTTATCTCGGGAACACGCTAATTGACGGAGCACTAGAATTTTTAGATATTTTAAAAGATCAAGGGAAAAACTTTATATTTTTAACAAACAACTCTTCAAAAAGCAAATCAGCGTATAAAGAAAAGCTTGCAGCACTTGGATGCTATGTTAATGAAGAGAAAATTTATACATCTGGTGAAGCTACTATATGGTATATGAAGAAAAATTGCTTAGGAAACAGAGTATATCTAATGGGTACAGAGCCACTTATGAAGGAATTTGAAGATGCAGGATTTAAATTGGTTAAGAATAAAAAGGATAAACCTGATTACGTAGTCATTGGTTTTGATACTACACTTACCTATGAAAAAATATGGACAGCTTGTGACTATTTAAGGGATGGAATACCATTCATAGCTACACATCCAGATTTTAACTGTCCAATTGAAGATAATAAATATATGCCTGACACTGGAGCTATGATAAGAATGTTTGAAGCGTCTACGGGGATTTCTCCTCTGGTTATAGGTAAGCCATATAAATATATAGTAGAAGCAATTATGGAAAAGTATGATCTCAAAAAAGAAGAAGTGGCAATCGTGGGAGACAGACTTTATACAGATATCAAAACTGGAGTAAATGCAGGTATAACTAGTATTCTCGTGTTAAGTGGTGAAACTTCAGAAGAAATGTATAAAAACTCAGATATATCTGCAGATTATATATTTCCATCGATAAAAGATATTGGTGAAGAACTTAAAAAGCTAAAAAAAGATTTACTTAATGTAGTCTATTGATATAGAAATTGGAGGTAATATTATGAGTATTATTACAATTATTGGAGCTGGGCAAATGGCATCAGCATTAACTTTTCCAGCAACAGAAAATAATAATGAGGTACGACTTGTTGGTACTCCATTAGATAGAGAAATCATAAGCACTGCAAAAGCTACAGGATTTCACAACACATTAAAACGTCAATTACCAAAAACAGGTATTAACTACTATCAAATTGAAGAGGTAAATGAAGCAATTGATGGAGCTGAGGTTATCATTTGTGGAGTCAGCAGTTTTGGTGTAGATTGGTTCGCAGACAATATACTACCTATTATACCTGAACACATTCCTGTTATCTCAATAACAAAAGGAATGATTGTAAAAAATGATGGAAAAATTATTAATTACCCACAGTACTTTTTAAGCAAGCTTCCTTCTAATAAAAAACTCTCTATTAATGCTGTTGGTGGACCATGTACAAGTTATGAGCTCGCGGATAAAGATAATTCTGAAGTTGTATTTTGCGGAGAGGATATAAATATACTTAGAAGACTTAAAGATATATTTGAAACATCTTATTATCACATAAGTTTATCTACAGATGTCATAGGTGTTGAATGTGCAGTAGCCTTAAAGAATGCCTATGCCTTAGGTGTGTCATTGGCTATTGGCTTAGCTATCGGAGCAGATGGCTCAGGAAAAGAGCATTATAATTCACAAGCGGCACTTTTTGGAGAAAGTATAAAGGAAGCAAAGAATTTACTTGAATTAATAGGCGGCAGAGAAGAAAATATCATATATTTTAGTGGTGATCTTTATGTAACTGTTTTTGGAGGGCGTACTCGTAGAATAGGAACTTTGCTCGGACAAGGATTTTCCTTTGAAGAAGCTATGGAAAAATTAAAAGGAGTTACTTTAGAATCAGTAGTAATTGCAACTCGTGCAGCAAAATATGTACATTTTTTGGCTGAAAAAGGAATTGTTTCGCTTAGTGATTTCCCAATGTTAATTCATATTGATGATATTATAAATTCAGGGAAAGTAGTTGATATTCCATGGAAAGCCTTTGAATCAGAAAAAACATTTTGAATGAGTGCGGGAAAAAATGTAATGTGATTTTTTTTAGCAAGAGCTTTAGAGGAACAAGTGTAAGATTAAATAATACAATTGTAGAATAAAAAACATGTGGTGGTCTGTAAGCAAATCCGTTTTGTATAGAGCACCACATGTTTTTTTATGTATAAGCTTTTAGTAATGTTATAATTGTATAATAAGTATTTATGGAGGAAATAGATGTGGAAAAATATTTATCAATAAGCCAAATAGCTGAATTACATAACATTTCAAGGCAAACACTTATTTATTATGATAAGATAGATTTATTTAAACCAACACATATTGATGATAATGGTTATAGATGTTATAGTGTGTATCAAATTCCACTATTGAGGGAAATCTGTTTTCTTAAATCAATGGGAATAAAACTTAAAAAGATAAAAGAGCATATTAAGAATAGAAATATTACTACTGCCATGTCTTTACTTAATTCACATGAAGAAATTATACAAAAAGAAATAAACAAGTTGTTACTTACTCGTGATGTTATTAAACAACGATTGGATGTATATTCAAAAGCTCATGAATTTAAGGAGGACTTATGTAAACCTACAATAGAGATATTGCCAGAAAGAAGAGTTATGTTTATGGCACATGAAAATGAAATATCAAGAAAGGAATTACATTTTACTCAGATGAAAATAAGAAGTATTATTAGTAAATATGGAATTATTCCATCTAAAGCCTTTGGGACAATTATTAAAAAAGATCAGTTGGATAAAAAAGATATATTTAGAGGAGCTGGAGGATATGTAAGTTTATCAAGAGATGAATGTAATATAGAAAATGTTATGATACTACCTTCAGGAAAATATGTGTGTATGTACAAATATGGAATGCCTTATGATACTGAATTTTTATATAAGCTATTAAAATGGATTGATTATAATGACTATAGAATTATAGGAGACATAATTGATAATTGTCTTTTAGACACTACTTTTTATGATGATACAAATAAGGTAGACTTTTGTCAGTTACAAATTCCTATTGAATAAGGCTATAAGTTATAAGAAAAAATAATATGTCTAGAGTGCAAATGCATAAGACTATTATTTTTTTATTGTTTCTAAAATAATTCTTGAGTGTATAGTTATTATATAGTGTAAACTTACAAAGTAATTTAGTTTATATAAATTTTAATGATAAATAGCTATTATATTTAAATGGATAACTAAATGCTTATAATCTAGGTTAGTAATATGACAATAAAATTTATATAAAAGCTTCTAAATTACAAATATACAAAAGTAAAAGCAGATTGGAGGAAAATTATGATGCCTATTGGAGTAATAGTTAATGCTCTTTCAGTATTGGTGGGAGGACTAATTGGAGGATTTTTAGGAGAAAAAATACCAGAGAGATTACGATTAGCGTTGCCATTGACATTTGGAGTAGCATCAATGGGAATGGGAATAACGTATATAGTAAAGATGAAGGTACTGCCTGCAGTTATTTTAGCTTTAATTCTTGGTAGTACAATTGGCGAGTTAATTAAATTAGAAGATATAATAGGTAGATGTGCTGAAAGAGCCAAAAGACCTATTGAAAGATTATTTTCAAGCAAGAAAAGCAGCGCTAAGGAAGAAATGGCGGTTAGTTTAGAGAGTCAGAGTGCTTTCATGGAGAAATTTGTTGGGATACTGATTTTATTCTCAGCTAGTGGAACTGGTATATTTGGAGCTTTAAATGAAGGAATGACAGGAGATCATTCGATTTTAATCGCAAAGTCGGTTCTAGATTTTTTTACATCTATAATTTTTTCGGCAAGCCTTGGATATTTAGTTGGATTTATTTTTATTCCACAAATAATTATATTACTCAGTTTGTTTTTTGGAGCGGCCTTCATATTACCAATGACTACACCTGGCTTGATAGCTGATTTTACTGCATGTGGAGGTATTATAATGCTTGCAACAGGCTTTCGTATAAGTGGAATAAAAGCCTTTAAAGTAGCAAATATGATACCAGCATTGATTCTTGTTATGCCAATATCATATTTGTGGACAACTTTTATAAGTTAGAAAGAAAAGCCAGCAGGCTTTTCAAAAAATATATTTCGGAAATTCTATTTTGATGGAAAGTTAGAGCAAAAAGATGATGCTCAAAATCCAGTATTTGGCTAGTGATATATTAAATTTTTGTGTTTATAAGTTTTATTAAATTTTGTTTCTAAAAATAGATTGATAGAGATGAAGAAAATAACCCATTTGGAATAAATGTTAGTAGAATATGATGTTTAAAAAATGTAAAAAATGGTTGACAGCGAAATTGGCAGAGGTATAATAAAACTTAATATAATTGTACACAAAGGGGTAATTGATTTTTATCAATTATCCCTTTTGTTTTCTAGTACAAATTATTAAAATTTGTCATAATAATCCTGATAGATCATACATTAGGATTATTATTTAGTGAATGAAAGGGGAGATGTAATATGGTGTAGAAGAATTACTGTTAAAGAAAATAAAAAGCTTCATGTTATACCACGAATATAACATGAAGCCGAGGTAATTTGCTAATCCTAGTGGCACCAGGGTTATTAAAATTACCTATTATCTGTAGTTTATCAAAATGTAGAATTTTTTTCAAGTAAATTTTTATATTAATAAATCACAGGTCTATTTTGTAAAATAGAAGCAAACAATGCCGAAAGATAGAAATATATAATTTGAAATGAGGTAATAGATATGAGAATTCACTATTTGCAACATGTTCCATTTGAAAACCCAGGTAATATTGTTAAATGGGCTTATAAAAAAGGACACAAATTAACTGGTACTCATTTGTATAATTATGAAGCAGTTCCTGAAATTGATCAGTTTGATTTCTTAGTTATTATGGGAGGGCCAATGAATATTTATGAAGAGGGGAAATATGAATGGCTAAAATATGAGAAAAAATTTATTAAGGAAGCCATTAATAATAATAAAATTGTACTTGGAATATGTCTCGGAGCACAACTTATTACTGAGGTTCTAGGAGGAAAAGTCACTAAGAATAAGGAAAAAGAAATAGGTTTTTTTCCTGTCAATTTTACTGAAGAAGCATTGAAGTCTTCACCATTTAGAGGATTTTTGAAGGAATTTCCTGTTTTCCAGTGGCATGGAGACACTTTTAGTGAACTTGGCAAAGGAGTTTCACTGATAGCAGCCAGCGAGGCTTGCAGTAATCAAGCATTTGTTTATAAAAATAGAGTTATAGGCTTTCAATTTCATATGGAAAGTCTTGAAAGTAATATAACTTCGTTAATTGAAAATTGCAGGGAGGAAATGACTGAGGGAGAGTATATTCAAACAGAAGAAGTAATTAAATCAAAACTAGACTATTTAAATCTTGATAATAGCCTTATGAACATGCTTCTAGATAGTTTAGAAGAAATGTATTTAGAAAAGGGGAAAGAATAATATATAAAATCTATGTTTCATAGTTAAGGTGTAGCATATTAAAATTATAATGATGAATAGTAGACATTTCACTTTGAAAAAGAATTAATAATTATTAAGAAGCTGAAACAAAAATTAATCGCTATGTAATATATTGATTTTTTTATCAATGCATTAATCAAAATGCATATTATGTATATTTTGCTTCAGCTTCTTATTTTGATATTTTGTTAACTAAAGTATTTCATACTTGTTTTTTTTAGTTCTTTTGTGCTATATAGAATTTTGTAGTTTGTACAACTTATAGCATTTGCTATCTTAACAATAACATTATTACAACTATCTCTATCTTTTTCATGTATCATTGTATAGAGATTATAATTCCATGAATCACAAGCTTTTCGCTCATAGCAGTGGCTGATTTCAGGAATAGATATCAAGTATTCTCCAATTCTATCTAAGTCTTTAGTATTAATTTTCCAAACTACCAATGCATTAGCTTTGAAACCTGCCTTTCTATGATAAATAATGGCGCCAATTCTTTTTAATATTCCATATTTAATATAAGATTGAAGCCTATTTATAAATTCATCTTCATTTAAGTTAAGTTCATCGGCCATGTCTTTATATGGGGTTGATGATAAAGGAATATTTTCTTGTAATTTAAGTATTATTTCTTTATCTAAAGTTTTAAACAATTTTTATCATCTCCTTTAAAATTTAAAGCAACTTTAACCTTAAATAACCTTATAGATGGAAGAATTATTATTTCTTTAAAATTTAAATTGTTTTGTATTTCCTTAAGAATAATATCTAAGTTTTTCTCAGAAGAAGTTATGATTGTAAACCACATATTGTATTCATCTTCTCTTAAGTAATTATGTGTTACTTCATCATAGCTATTTATAAACTTAGCTGCTTCTTCAATTTTATTTTCTGGAATTTTAGCGGCGCAGAGAGTACTTTTATAACCTAACTTTTTTGAATCAAAAATGCCACCTACACGTCGTATGAATCCATCATTTTTCAGCTTGAATAACCTTTCTAAAACTTCATTTTCTGTAAGGGATAATTTTTTACCTAATATTTTAAAAGGTCGTTTATCAATTGGAATTTCGTTTTGCATTAAATTAAGTAGTTTTTTATCTATTTCATCCATAATAATTCCTCCGCAAATGCAATAAATTTTAATCATTAAAAATGCAGGTTACATCAGATGCCATATAATCTCCAGAATTATAATATGCGGCTCTTGCTCTGCAGCCGCCACAATTGTTTTTAGATTTACATTGATTGCAGATACCTTTATACTCCTGAGTTCTTAAATTATTAAACAAAGCACTGCTTTTCCATATTTGATCAAAAGGAATCTCTCTGACGTTTCCAGCTTTTTCTGCTAAATAAGCACAAGCCTGAACATCACCATTTGGAGTAATAATACAGTAATTTATTCCTGCGATACAGCCCTTGCTAAATCGGCTGTTTATATTTAAATCTTTTGCAATTCTAACAAATTGAGGTGCGCAGGTTGGTTTTATTTCTATATTAACTTCATTTTGTTTATTCATAATTGAAGTTAATAATTTTTCATACTCCTTTGAAGTTAATAACTCATTCGCCATATCTTTTCCTCTGCCTTCAGGTATCAGAAAGAAGATATGATGGGCAGCAGCTCCAATATCTGAGGAGAAATCAGTAAGGTTAAGGATTTCTTGCTTGTTCCAATCCATAACTGTAGTATGAATTTGAAATCTAATACCTAAGTCTTTGCAATTTTTTATGGCACATATAGTATTTTTGAAAGCTTCATTATTTCCTCTAAAAAGATTATGTTTTCCAGAATCAAGACTATCGAGGCTTATTCCTATAGCAGAAATACCAGCATCTTTTAATTGCTTCGCCATTTTTTTAGATATAAGGGTTCCGTTAGTTCCAAGTACAGGCCTTAAGCCAGCTTTAACGGCATAGCTTATCAGATCAAATATATCTTCTCTTAGCAGAGGCTCTCCACCTGAAAAAATCATAATTTTAAAATTAGCTTTTGCAATTTGATTTATAAGTATCTTTGCTTCTTCTGTGCTTAACTCTTCTTTGAGTTCCTTACCTGAATCTCTATAACAATGTCTGCATTTTAAATTGCATCTATTTGTAGTATTCCAGGATATTATCATTTATATCACCTAACTTCATAATATAAAATATTTTAATTAATTTGAATATAGGCTATAGTTAAGTTTACTTAAAATAGCACGCTTTAGAATCTTTGTATAATTCAGTTATATAAATTTTATTAGCAATAATTATGAATTATAACTTGATTTCTTCATCTGTAAGATAACAAGCTGGATCTTCAGCCCAAAAGTCGTTATATACAGCTTCAGCTCTAGTTCTAAAATTACCATTACAAACATTAATCCATTTGCAGGTAGAACATTTACCTTTTAGTAAAGTCTTTCTATTTCTAAGACCTTTTAAGATTTGATGATTAGAATTTTTCCATATTGAGCTAAAATTTTCTTTTTTCACATTTCCAAAAGTATACTGCCAAGTAAATTGGTCAGGATGAACATTACCGTAAAAATCCACATTAGCAAAAGCCATTCCTGATCTATTCCCGCCATTAATTTTTAAAAGCTTTAATATATTCTCGGATTTATCTTTAAACTTTTCTAAGGATTTCAGATAGGTATAAACAGCATCAGCATGATTGTCAACAGTTAGAATTTCAACGCTTGGCCCGAATTCAATTGCTTTGTTTATTATTAAATCTAAAGCTTCTCTTGTTTCTTCCTTAGAAATATCTTCAGTGGTCATTTTACTGCCTCTGCCTGAATATGCTAAATGATAGAAACATACTCTAGGAATATGTTCTTCTTTGATTAAATAAAATATATCTTTTAAGTCCTTATAATTATTTTTGGTTATAGTAAATCTAAGACCAACCTTTTGATTTACTTCCATACAATGTCTAATCCCTATTAAGGAACTATCAAATGCACCTTTAACTCCGCGAAATTCATCATGACTTGTACCAATGCCATCAAGACTTACCCCAACATATCCAAGATTAATTTTTTTTAAGAACCTACAAATATCTTTATCCAAAAGTGTTCCATTAGTAGATAAAGTACTTCTTATATTTTTTTTGTTTGCATAATTCAATATATCTAATATGTCTTCTTTCATTAAGGGTTCTCCACCAGAAAACAATAATGCTGGCACATTAAAATTCTTCAAATCATCAATAAATCTTTTGGAATCACTTAATGTAAGCTCATCATTATATTTTTTATTATCTGAACTGGCATAACAGTGCTTGCATCTTAAATTACAGGTTTTTGTACAATTCCAACTGATGACAGGACCTTTTCCAGGACTAACCCCAAATTTTTCTGATGAGGCACCCTCAACATATCTTAAGTCGTCACCATAATTTTTGGAATTGCATAAAAGTTTGGTTATGCTTATCAACTTTAAACCTCCTTTCTGTATATAAATTTCATGCTAAGAATAGTAAAGGATAAATTTAAATTCTTATTAACAGTAATGTAAAGCTAGTTAAAAGATAACAACTAATTATCATCTATGGATAAAAAGTATTTGAAATTCATTTAAGTGGTCAATTGAATTTTATGTAGATATGTGTTTTTTCATAAGTGAAAAGATTTTAATTATGCCTAATATAGAAATAATTCTAGAAACTTAAAAAACATATAGTTATAAAACAGGAGAAATATTTACAGTGATTAATCCGTCTTTTTGAGAGGATATGAGATAGGTAAATCCAATTTCTTTTAATAGTCGGTCAAACCACTTTGGAATATGGTCACAAACTACTTCTAAGTTACGGATATTTTGGTTTTTTAAAAAAGGTACAATTATCTGTTTAGATGTGACTTTTGAATCAGAGTGCAAGAGCTTATACAGATCAAGTTTATAATTTCCTAGTTCATCCATTTTTCTTGGTGCAAATAGATCTATTACCTGGGATTCTAAAAAGATTTTCTGTTCTTTTTTTCTTTCTTCGGAAATATAAACTGAATCTAAAAAATCAACTGGATTTCCATTCAATTCATATATATTTAGTTTATTATAATCTAAAAGGTTTATTAAAAATCCAGATAATTTTTTGGCTACAAATATTTTACAATCGTCTAATTCAGATAATAAGTGGAGATAGTAATCCCTTATAAGATTTAAATCATATTCATCCAAAGGGATAAGATAGGAAATGCTTTTTACTTTAATCCATTTTCCATTAGAGTTTTGAAATAGTGCGACTATGCCATTATGCTGCCAGCTACAGGTTTCTTCAGAATCATTTAATAAAACTGCAATCATGCTCATATATAATCACCTCCATAAAATTTAAAGTTAACAAAAATAGAAATAAATTGTATTTTGAACATTATAGAATAATAATAATATAAAAGCAATATTAATTTTAAAGATTGAAAAAAAGAATAATTTAATAGAGATTTTTTTTGTTTTGTTATGTTGTTAGGGTAAAATCTTTGTAAATCAATAGATATATTACATTTATTTCAAATAAAAATGTTTTCATTTTGAATTATGATCATAAAACTATTGCTAAAATTTAATATTAAAAAATAAATTTTCAAAATAGAATATTTTATAAAATAATATTGACAATGTAATTATTAAAGGTATAATAAAATCTAATAACAATAAATAAAAACTATCAAAAGCGGATGAAACAGAAAATAAAACAGAGTTGATGTAATGTAATGTATAATAATATTAGTTTATATACGAAGGTGTATTATTCATTTAATCAATTTACTATTTTGTTTTCTTATTTTTTTATAAAGAATATTGATGAAGTAAAGAGGAGAAAATATAATAAAAATTCATTATATACAAAGGGGTATTATTGATATTAATCAATTATGCCCCTTTGTACATTTAAAATATTCTTTATGATATTTTAAAGCAAATTTATGCATCTAACTAACTTGGAAATTGAAATTTTTATAAATTCGACTTTAAACTGTTATTGCAGCTAAAGTATTTTATGAATACCACGAATATTGATAAAAACTTATATGCAATCTTGGCTCAATAAGAGTCTTGATATATATAGTGGGTAAATAATTGTCCATTAATACATAGTGAAAGGAGAGATGTTGTATGGTGTAGAAAGAATTACTTTTAAAGAATTAGAGGAAATAGAGGACTTTATTTTATACCACGAATATAAGATGAAGTTTAGAAAAACTAACTATTCTAGTGGCGCCAGGTTTATTAAGGCTACCTATTTTTATGATAGCTTAAGTGAAGTGGTTCCAATAAATCTCTAGTGCAATAATTTGAATCTCTGAAATGAAAAATAGAAGGCCTTATGCTATACCACGAATATAACATAAAGCTTTGAGGAATTTATTAATCCTAGTGGCACCAGGTTTATTAAAGTTGCCTGTTATATTTTATAGAAAAGCACTTTTTTCGAATTAGTTTTTAAATTATTAAGCTAAAGCCGATAAATTCTTTCAAAAGTAAATCTATATTAAAAAGTATATTTAACTATTAAAAGTTTGGAAGGAGAAGATTAAAATGACAAGAAAAATCGCAATTTACGGTAAAGGTGGAATAGGTAAATCAACTACTCAACAAAATACAGCAGCAGCAATGGCATACTACTATGATAAACATATATTTATACATGGATGTGACCCTAAAGCCGATTCAACTAGACTTATCCTTGGAGGAATGAATCAAAAAACTTTAATGGATATGTTAAGAGATGAAGGAGAAGAAAAAATTACTGTTGATGCAGTTGTAAAGAATGGATATAAAGGTATAAGGTGTGTCGAATCTGGAGGCCCAGAGCCAGGTGTTGGATGTGCAGGCCGTGGAGTTATTACTGCAATTGATCTTATGGAAAAAAATGGAGCGTATACACCTGACTTAGATTTTGTATTTTTTGATGTACTTGGTGACGTTGTTTGTGGAGGGTTTGCAATGCCTATCCGTGATGGTAAAGCACAAGAAGTTTATATAGTAGCTTCAGGAGAAATGATGGCTATATATGCAGCGAATAATATTTGTAAAGGCCTTGTTAAATACGCAGAGCAAAGTGGAGTTAGGCTTGGAGGAATTATTTGTAACAGCCGTAAGGTTGATAGAGAAAGAGAATTCTTAGAAGAATTTACAGCAGCAATAGGAACTCAAATGATCCATTTCATGCCTCGTGACAATATTGTTCAAAAAGCTGAATTTAATAAGAAAACTGTTGTTGAATATGATGCTGAGTGTAATCAAGCAAAAGAATATGGAGAATTAGCACGTAAGATAATTGAAAATAAAATGTTTGTTATTCCAAAACCATTACAAATGGACGAGTTAGAAGCAATGGTTGTTAAGTACGGTATTTCTGATTAGTTAATTTATAGTAATTAAATTTAATAAAAAGGAGGAACTAATTATGCCAAAGCATTTATTTAAATGTAGCGAATGTATTCCAGAAAGAGGAGATCATGCAGTTATAAAAGGTGAAGGTGAAGATTTAACTGATGCACTTCCTCTTGGGTACCTTAATACAATACCAGGAAGCATAACAGAACGTGGATGTGCATATTGTGGAGCTAAGCACGTTATAGGTACACCTATGAAGGATGTTATCCATATGAGTCACGGACCAATAGGGTGTACCTATGATACGTGGCAGACAAAACGTTATATAAGTGATAATGATAATTTTCAGATTAAATATACTTTTGCTACAGATGTAA
This sequence comes from Clostridium sp. DL-VIII, assembly GCF_000230835.1. Taxonomy (NCBI): domain Bacteria; kingdom Bacillati; phylum Bacillota; class Clostridia; order Eubacteriales; family Clostridiaceae; genus Clostridium; species Clostridium sp. DL-VIII. Next base: position 4,504,188 of record NZ_CM001240.1, on the reverse strand, counting down.
AAGAAAAAAATATAGTATTTGGGGCAGAGAAATTATTAAAGAAAAATATAATTGAAGCTTTTAAAGCTTTTCCAGAAATAAAGAGAATGTCAATATATCAAACTTGTGGAACTGCTTTAATTGGAGATGATATTGAAGCTATAGCTAAACAGGTAATGAAAGAAATGCCTGGCGTAGATATATTTGTCTGTAATTCTCCGGGGTTTGCAGGGCCTAGTCAATCTGGAGGACACCATAAGATAAATATTGCATGGATAAATCAAAAGGTTGGAACTTATGAACCTAAAATCACTAGCGATTATGTTATAAATTATGTTGGAGAATATAACATTCAGGGTGATGAGGAGGTAATGCAGGATTATTTTAAGAGAATGGGAATTCAAGTTCTTTCAACTTTTACAGGTAATGGATCTTATGATGACTTAAGGGGAATGCATAAAGCACAATTAAATGTTCTTGAGTGTGCACGTTCTGCTGAATATATTTGTAATGAACTTAGAGTAAGATATGGGATTCCACGACTTGATATAGATGGATTTGGTTTTGAAGCTTTGTCATTATCTCTAAAGAAAATAGGATTATTTTTTGGAATAGAAGACAGGGCACAAGCAATAATAGATGAAGAAACAGCAAGATGGAAACCGGAATTAGATTGGTATAAAGAGAGACTTAAGGGTAAAAAAATCTGCTTATGGCCAGGGGGATCAAAGCTTTGGCATTGGGCTCATTCAGTTCATGAAGAGTTTGGTATGGAAGTTGTTTCAGTATATACAAAGTTTGGACATCAGGGTGATATGGAAAAGGGTATTTCAAGATGTGAAGTAGGGGCTCTTGCGATTGATGATCCTAACGAACTTGAATCTTTAGAAGCAATAAAAACCTTAAAACCAGATATTATATGCACTGGAAAACGTCCTGGAGAATATGTAAAAAAGGTTGGAGTTCCGTATCTAAATGCTCATGCATATCATAATGGACCATGGAAAGGGTATGAAGGCTGGGTTAGATTTGCCCGTGATTTATATAATGCAATATATTCCCCTATGCATCAGCTTGCTATGTTTGATATTTCTAAGGATGAAATATCAAAAGATAATAGATTCTTAACTCAGAAAATGCTTTCGGATGTAAGTTTGAGTGAAGATATAGTATCTTCACCAATTTTAAGAGAATATACGGGCAAATATGATTGTCTTGCTGAGCTTCATGATAAAACATATCCTTATATGGAAGCTAAAGAAGAAATTACAAGTATAGTATAAAGGAGGGGAAGTTAATGATAGATCCTAAAAAAGAAAAATTAAATCAGCTTATTGATTATATTATGAAACATTGTTTATGGCAGTTTCATTCTAGAGCATGGGATAGAGAAAGACAAAATAAGGAAATACTTAGCAAAACAAAACAGCTGTTATTAGGTGAACCTGTTAAAACTGATACTCCAGAGGATAAATGCTACTGGGCTGATGCAGTATGTTTAGCAGAAGCTTTTAAAAGCAGATACTTATGGCTTTTGGAAATGAAAAAAGATGAAATTGAGGCACTTATGAAAGAGGTAAAAGACCGTATGGATTTATTAACCATAAGTGGATCGCTAAATAAGGAACTAGTTGATCCTCGTTATTAGAAAGGAGAGAGGTAAAATGTCTTGTGAAGTAAAAGAAAAAGAACGTGCGGGTGTAATTAATCCTATATTTACGTGTCAGCCAGCTGGAGCTCAATTTGTTAGTATTGGAGTTAAAGATTGTATAGGACTAGTTCATGGGGGACAAGGTTGTGTTATGTTTGTAAGATTGATATTTTCACAGCATTTTAAAGAGAGTTTTGAGCTTGCATCTACATCATTACATGAAGATGGCGCAGTATTTGGAGCAGTTAAAAGAGTTGAAGAAGGTGTTGATGTACTATTAATGAGATATCCAGATGTTAAGGTTATACCTATAATATCAACTTGTTCCACAGAAGTTATTGGTGATGATATAGATGGTGTAGTAAGAAAACTTAATGCTGGATTATTAAAAGAAAAATATCCAGACAGAGAGGTACATTTAATTCCAATCCATACACCAAGTTTTAAAGGCAGCATGATAAGTGGCTATGATGTAGCTGTTGAAGCTTTTGTAAAACATTTTGCTAAAAAGGGCGAGCCAAATGGAAAGTTAAATCTTATTACTGGATGGGTAAACCCTGGTGATGTTACAGAACTTAAGCATCTTTTAGCAGAAATGAATATAGATGCGACAGTTCTCTTTGAAATAGAAAGCTTTGATTCGCCACTAATGCCAGCAGAACATACAGTTTCACATGGAGAGACTACTATAGAGGATTTAACTGACACTGCTAATGCTATGGCAACTATAGCCCTTAATAAATATGAAGGAGCAAAGGCAGCTGAATACTTAGAGGATAAATTCCAAGTTCCTGCTACAATTGGACCAACACCTATAGGAATACGTAATACGGATTCATTTTTACAAACATTAAAAGAAATAACAGGAAAAGAAATTCCAAAATCTTTAGCTTATGAACGTGGAATTGCACTAGATGCAATACAAGATCTTACGCATATGTTTTTAGCAGATAAGAAGGTGGCTATTTACGGAAGTCCTGATTTAGTTATTTCATTAGCTGAATTCTGTCTTGACCTAGAAATGAAACCAGTACTGCTTTTATTAGGTGATGACAATACTGGTTATGTAAAAGATCCAAGAATCGAGGAGCTTAAAAAGAATGTAAAACACAAAATGGAAATAGTAACCAATGCAGACTTCTGGGAATTAGAGAATAGAATAAAAAATGAAGGGCTAGAATTAGATTTAATTCTAGGACATTCAAAAGGCAGGTTCATCGGCATGCAGTATAATATTCCAATGGTAAGAGTTGGCTTCCCTGTATATGACCGTGCAGGAATGTATAGAGATCCAATAGTGGGATATAAGGGAGCAATGAGATTTGCAGAATTAATGGCAAACACTTTATTTACAGATATGGAATATAAGAAGAATAAAGAATGGGTCCTAAACATGTGGTAGATAAGGCATATGAAAATAAGTAACTGGTTTAAAGCTAAAAATTAATATTTTTTATTTTTTGATTGTGCCTAAATAAGTTAAGAGTTAAAAATTATGAGTTAAGAGTTTTAAAAAGTAAAAACTTTAGTTTGTTTGCTGAAAGCTTTATTTTACTTTTAACTCGTAGCTCTCAACTACACTAATTAAATAAAAGGTTGATTTAGTTAATTTTTTTGTCTTAATTTTATAAATTTAAAAGTATACCTTAGAATAACTAGACTTAAAAAATTCCAACAGAATGGCTATAAAGAGGGGAAAGATTATGATTAAAATTAGGATTGATGAAATTGATTTTGAAACTTTTCAAAAAAATTACAAAGATGCAGATGCATATTATAAAAGAGCGGAGCAATTTCTACAGGAAGGTCAATATCCAAGTGTGGTATTTAATGTTGCATCTATTGCACTTGAGAGATATCTGATAGCTTTTGGGAACAGGTATGGCATAGAGGCTAGAAATCATAACTATGGGTCACTTATGGATTCTGTAGAATTAGTAACTGATTTTCCAGAAGAGCTAAATAAAGAAATACGAAATTTTGATGTGCTTTATAATATTTGTTCAGTTGATAATCCATTTTCCAGAATTCCAGATTTATTCGATGTAGATCAGATTCTCTCTATATGCGACAAAATAAAGTATATGATTGATGAAATAGATAGTCCCACAAAAAATTAATGAGCTTAAAGAGGAGCAGCACAGAAAATATACATTTTTTAAGCTAAATCAAATTATTAAATTAGATATTGTAACTGAAGGCAGTGTGAGTTATTTATGTTAATGATAAGAGCAATTATCAGAGGTGAGAAATTAACAGATATAGTGCAAGAATTAAATTTAGCAGGTTTTCCATCTGTCACCAAGATTGATGTGGTAGGGAGAGGTCAGCAAAAAGGATTTATTTATGGAGATGTTCTTTACGATGAAATCCCCAAAGAAATGCTGCTAATTATTGCTAGTGATGAAGATAAGGAAAAGATAATTAATATTATTATGAAAATAGCTAAAACAGGTGAAAAAGGTGCATTTGGTGATGGAAAAATTTTTGTGAGCCCTGTTAAGGAAGCATACACAATCAGCTCTAACAGTAAAGGTTTATAAGGAAGGTGAAGCTTTGTGAAAGAAGTAATGGCAATTATCCGTGTAAAAGAGATAAGTAAAACTAAAAACGCTCTCTTAAAAGCAGGATTTCCGTCGATGACTTGCAGAGACGTTTTAGGCAGGGGAAAGAAGAAAGTAGATTTTAAGCTTGCAATGACACCTATTGAGGCAGCTAGAGAGATTCCAGAACTTTATGAAGCAAGCTCTGAAAGACATAGGCTAGTACCTAAACGCTTAATTATATTAGTAGTTCAAGATAGTGATGTGAAAAAAGTTATAGATACCATAATGGAAATAAATTCAACTGGAAATCCTGGAGATGGAAAGATATTTGTACTCCCAATTGGCGAAGTCTATAGAATTAGAACAGGTGATATAGGGGAATCTGCACTATAAATAGAGTAAGTATAAGAATTAAAGTTAATTATGCAGAGATTTCCTATGAAAATCCATTAAAAAGGAGTAATTATAATGGAAACAATAAGGTATACTCAAAGAATTTGTGAGGATAAAAATAAAATTAATAACTTTATGAAGGAAAAAAGAGTCGGTATATTGAGTATGTGCGATGAAGAAGGAAGACCATATGCAGTACCTGTAAATTATATATATTTAAATGAAAAGATTTATATACATGGAATGGGAACAGGGAAAAAGAACAGGCTTATGGAAGCAAAACCATCTGTATGCTTTACTGTTTTTGAAGAATTTGGAACGGTTGTAGATTCTATTCCATGTAAATGTGACACTTCATATTTTAGTATTGTTATTATTGGAAAGGTGACTTTAGTTAAGGATTTAGATGAAAAAACTCAGGTGCTATCAAAGTTAGTGGAAAAATTCACACCTAATTTATTTAAACTCCCCATGGCTAAACAATTTGTTGAAAAATATAAATCAGCTTTTGATAATATGACTGTTTCAGTTTATTGCCTAAGTCCAGAAGTTCTTACAGCAAAGGAAAATCCAATTGATTATGAGCACATGTTTCAAGGTATGAAGTGAGACTCTTTCATATACAAATAAGGAAGACTAGCTATGAAAAAAACTTATAATTAGCTGGTCTTTCTATTTTAAGTTAATAGATTTAGCTAACACTTCTAATTGATAACTTATTAACGTTGATGTCCTAATAATCTTCTTTAATACGGATGCAGCCGGTTATTTGGCTGCATTTTTTAAATTGACTATATTTGAACTTAAGGTTAAATATAACTTAATATTGAATGGTACTCATGAATTAATTATTTACTAAGTTCAATAATTAATGTTTAAAAACTAATATTTTATAGCAAAATAGCAGTAGTATGAGTGAAACTATTGCTCTATTTTATATTAGGCAGCAGGATATTATATGAAAATTTAATTATAAAGTTTATAGATTAATAATAAATCTTAGAGGAGAGGTATATGAAAAAAATATTAAAAAAATTATCAATATTGATTATTGCTGTAAATTTTATAGGAATAATGCTTGGAAGTACTGCTATAGCAGATGATAGTGAAGCAGCAGTAATAAATGGATCAATAGAGAAGGATAGATTGCAGAAAATAAAAGAGAAAGGAGTAATAAATGTTGATACACCATTAAATGATATTTCATATTTTTATAGAGATACTCAAACTGGTAAGTTAAGTGGAATTGACGCGGATATAATAGTTGAAATATCAAAGCGGCTCGGGATTGAAAAAATTGAAATGAAGCAGGTATTATTTTCAGATTTATTAGAAATATTAAACACCGATGACAGTGTGGATATTGCAGATGGTGGAATATATATAACTCCAAAGAGAGAAGAGGTGGTATCATTTACGCAGCCATTATATAAAGGATCTGAAGTTATTATAGTACCAACATTTTCAAGAATTAATTTTAAAGATGATTTAAAAAATGCAGTAGTTGGGGTAGAAAAAGGAACAGTGTTTGTAGAGTTAGCTGAAAAATGGAAAAATGATAATCAGATAAGAGATATTGTGATATTTAAAAATACCTCAGAATTATTAAATGCTTTAAATGATAAAGAGATTGATGCAGGTATAGCTGATTCTGTTATTGTAAAATATTCATTATTAAAAGATCCAAATCTTCGTGTACGAATTTTAAAAGATTATTTACCTGAAATATATGGAAATGTAGGAATAGCAGTTAGGAAAAATGATGTAACACTATTAAGTGCATTTAATGAAAAGATTAATGAGATGAGGGCAGATGGTACATTATATGCTATTCTTGTAGAAAATGGTCTAGATAAAAGTAATATGGTTTAACAAATCATATAATCAATGCTGGGAGTAAACAATAATAGCGTTACTACCAGCATTGTGCTTTTATATTTAGACTTAAAATAAGGAGGCAAATTCAATTTTTTTTAATGAGTTGATAGATATGATTTTAACCATGTAAGGGCAGGACGTTCCTGACCGGAAGATGTAATTAAGTGTGTGTTACTTACCCAAGTCTCTCCCTGTTTATATCCCCATAATGTTACGCCCTTAACATTTGGATTTTCCCATAAGACTGGAAATTTTTCTTTATATCTTGCGAGTTGTGTAGCATCATCACCAGTCATATCAAGTTCTGACACATATATTGGAAGTCCGGTCGAAGATAAAGTGTTTAAAACGGAGTTCATGGTTCCTACTGATACATTATCCATATTAAATTGATGGCATTGTATTCCAATTCCATCTATAAGACCTTTGCTTTTTAGGATATTTATGATTTTAACATAATTATTGGCTGCATTTGTATCACTTATTATTCCGTATTCATTAATAAGCAATTTTGAATTTGGAAAAGCTTGTCTTGCCTGCTGGAATGACCATACAATCCAATCCCAGCCTGTAGATCCGGTTCCACCTATTGCATTTTTATAGGAAGGCTGGGTGTGCAAAGGTTCATTTACAACATCAACAAAATCTGCATTTGGATACTTCTTACCAGCGCTTTGGATCCATTCTAGCACTTCAGCTTTTTGATCAGCAGCCGAAAGCCCAGAAATCCAGGAAGGTTCTTGGCTTCCCCATACTAGAGTATGAAATTTGAATGGGTAACCTTTACTTTTAGCATGATTGTAAATGAGGTCTGAATTGCTCCAATTCATGTTATCACGACTAGATTCAACACTGCCCCATTTAGTTGCATTTTCAGGTGTAACTTGATTCCAATAATTATCAAAGTTTGATGGAACATAAGTGCTCATAATATTTCCACAAAATTTGCTATGAGACATTGCGGCATTGGCATTTTGTGAAACAGTAAATGAGAACAAAAGACCTAATGATAAAACTACAGTACACATTTTAATAATTTTGAGCTTTAACATAAATATCACCTCTATAAATAATTTTGATTTTTCTTTATCATATAATGCTGAAAACATGAGGACAAGTGGTTGCGCATGAAAACATGACATATTTGCGTAAACGTTTATAAAAGGGATTTTATTTATTTCGGGAGCTTATTATGTAACATAGGAAAAAATATTGTTTGCTGAATGTTTTTATAGTATTTTCTAATAAAAGGAAATGAAAAATTAAAGGGTAAAAAGTAATGAAACACTATGAATGAAATTTGTAGTGTGAGAATGTAAGTTAGGATTGGAGGTGATTTTATATTAAAATGAAATGTTATTGTAAATGAAGGGAAAATATTATCTTGTGTAAGGAGGGAAATTATAAATATGCTTAAAAAATTAACTACACTTCTATTAACTTCTACAGTATTGTTTGTACCTACGCTGAATACAACTATAGCAAGTGCAAGTACAGATAAAGAATTACCAATATCAAGTACCACAGATCAGGCAGTGTCAATTGCTAGCACAAGTGCCCTTGCAAAAATCCCTGGATATTCTAATCCACTTATTTCGCATAAGTTTGGAGCAGATCCTTTTGCCATGGTTTATAACGGCAGAGTATACGTTTACATGACGAATGATTACCTTCAATATGATAATAGTGGAAATGTTGCTGATATTAGCTATAGTAAAATAAATAAAATAACGGTTATTTCATCTGATGATATGGTAAATTGGACAGATTATGGTGAGATTCCAGTCGCAGGAGCAAGTGGAATAGCAAAATGGGCAACTAACTCTTGGGCACCAACAGTTACACACAAAATTGTAAATGGCAAGGATAAGTTTTTTCTTTATTTTGCTAACAATGGATCGGGTATTGGTGTTCTTACAGCAGATAGTCCTATTGGACCATGGACAGACCCTCTTGGAAAAGCTATGATTACAAGCAGCACTCCTGGAGCTAATGGTGTTGTATGGCTTTTTGATCCAGCAGTATTAGTTGATGATAATGGAGCAGGTTATATATATTTCGGTGGAGGAATACCAGGAGGAGACAATCCAACTCAGAATCAAATTGCAAATCCGCAAACAAGCAGAGTTATAAAACTAAATAGTGATATGATTCATACAGATGGAAGTGCAGCAATGATAGATGCTCCATTTATGTTCGAAGATTCAGGTATACACAAATATAATGGTAAATACTATTATTCATATTGTTCTAATTTTTCAGGTATACATCCAACAGGAACTCCACCTCAAGGGGAAATTGCTTATATGGTAAGTGATAATCCTATGGGACCATTTACTTATAAAGGTACTTTTCTTAAAAATCCAGGAACTTTTTTTGGAGTAGGTGGAAATAACCATCATGCTGTTTTTCAATTTAATAACCAATGGTATGTAACGTATCATGCGCAAACTCTTGGAAAAGCTATGGGAATTACAAAAGGATATCGTTCTCCTCATATCAATAAACTTCAATATGATGGAAATGGACTTATACAGAGTGTGCAAGCAGATATGAAGGGAGTGTCACAAGTTGCAAATCTTAATCCATATAAGAGGACGGAGGCTGAAACTATTGGATGGAATGGCGGTATTTCAACAGAGCAAAGTCAGGCACTAGGCAGCATGGTGAGCAGCATTAATCTTGATGTTACAAGTATAAATAATGGGGATTGGGTTGCAGTATCAAATGCTGACTTTGGTCAAGGTGCTAAAACTTTTAAAGCAAATGTCGCATCAACAGTAGGGGGAAATATAGAAATACATTTGGATAGTTTAGATGGAACTCTTATAGGAACTCTTAATGTAAGTACTACAGGTGGAGCACAGCAGTGGAAAGAAGTGTCTTGTAATGTAAATAGTGTTAGTGGTGTTCATAACATCTTCTTTAAGTTTACTGGAAATAGTACTAGCAACTTATTTAATATGGATTATTGGCAATTTGCTAATTAAAGTGAATTGAAAATGGTTACTGATGTACAATAAATAATTTACAGTAAACTGTGTTTTAAACAAAAAATTAAATAAATTTAAAAAATTATATAGATAAAGGAGAGATTAAAATGAATAAGAAAGTAAAAAAAATATTATTATCTTTATTGACACTTTCCATAACATGCTTACCATTTGCAGGGCTTTCTATGCCAGCTAATGCGGCAGCAGCTGCTAGTGATACAATAAACTTATCATCTAAACAGCAGCTTATTCGAGGATTTGGTGCAGCTAGCGTATGGTGCGGAGCACTTAGCGATTCTTATATGAATACTCTTTATAATACTGCTGGACTCAGTATTTTAAGAGTACGTATTGCTCCAAATGAAAATTGGAAGAATGGAGATTATAGTGCATGGGCAGATGAACTTTCAAATGCAAAAAAAGCAGTTTCAAGAGGCGCTATTGTTTTTGCAACTCCATGGACACCACCAGCTTCAATGAAGACTAATAATTCAACTATTCATGGTTCACTAAAGACTTCTTCTTATGCTGATTACGCAGCTTATCTAAAAGCTTTTGCAACTTATTTCGCTAATAATGGAGCACCTTTGTATGCAATATCCCTTCAAAATGAACCGGATTATGATCCGGATTATGAAGGATGTACTTGGACAGCAGATCAATTCCGAGATTTTCTAAAAAACAATGGTTCTACAATTTCTGGTACTACTAAAATAATTATGCCTGAATCTTGTAACTATAGTACTTCTATGTCAGATTCAACTCTTAATGATTCTAATGCGGCTTCTAAGGTATCCATTATTGGAGAGCATTTATATGGAGCTACTATTAAGGATTATTCTTTGGCACGTAGTAAAGGAAAAGAATTATGGATGACAGAACATCTTCTAAATGATCAAAGTATAAGTGGATGTATGAGTACTGCTAAAGAAATTAATGATTGTATGACAATTGGAAATATGAACGCCTATGTATGGTGGTGGGTAATTAGTGATAGTAATGGCTTATATAATAAAGCTGGTCAGGTACAAAAAAGGACATATGTTCTTGGACAGTTCTCAAAATTTATTCGCCCAGGCTACTATAGGGTTGATGCTGCAAGTAATCCACAATCAAACATCTATATATCAGCATATACAGGAGATAATAAAGTAGTCATTGTTGCAATTAATCAAGGAACATCTAGTGTAAGCCAAAGTTTCAATATACAAGGTGGAAAAACTTCTAGTGTATCGCCATATGTAACTTCATCATCGTCAAACATGGCTAAAGGTACTGATATAAGTGTATCTAACGGAAGCTTTACAACAACACTTCCAGCACAAAGTGTAACAACATTTGTAGGAACATTAAGTTAGAATCTTATAATTTATACTATACTAAAAGTAAGTGGACTTAATAAGTAGGATTAATTTAGATAAAATGTAAGCACGATTCATACAATGAAAACTGTGCTTACTTTTTTTAGTTAAAATAGGTTAATAATAAGTTTAAAAAAGATTATAAATGAAATAAATTTTTTGTTCTAACTTTGATTAGCAATTAGGCATAAAGCAATAGATAGTTATGTGTAAAAACAAAACTACCTATTATTTTTTTAGGGCACAATAATGTTTTCATTATTGGAGTATTGACGGATTTAGAAAAGATATTCATAAAGAATAAATAAATCTAAAATGAAAACCTTTTAAATTAACTTTAAATTAAGACTTTATTAGTATAATATTTATGTTATAAAAGTAAATATAGATTATAACTTTAGCAGGGTTATTTAGTGATAATTTTGACTTGAGATAATATTTTTAAATAATATACATAGAATGAGGAGTTGAAAAAATTGATACTGTATAAGGATGTAGTTATAAGACATGATAAAGGATTACATGCTAGAGTTTTAGCTATGGTGGTTCATAAGGTAAGTGAACTTGAAAAAGAAAATGACATAACTTTTTATATTATTTATAAAGATAAAAAGAAGATTTTAGCAACAAGTCTTATGCCTTTGGTTTTATTAAAAGTAAAGAAAAATGAAAAGATTACGGTAGAAGCTCATGGAGAAGATCCGAAAGAGGCCTTAGATGAATTATGTGATTTTCTGCAAAGTGATTTTGATTTAGAAGATAAAAGTACTATAAATCAAGTTGATAACATAATAAATAATAATACAATAACCTTAGAACATGTATTTAGTAATATACCAAATGGAATTATTGCAACAGATGAGCAGGATATAATTTCTATATTCAATGAGGAAGCGGAAAGAATATTGGGGATATCTGCAGGTGATGCCATAGGCAAAAAAGTATATGAAGTTATATCGTTTATAAATCTTCATGAAATAAATAGAACTGGTAAGTCAGAGTTAATGGTAAAAGAAATAATAAATAATAGAATATTGCTCATAAATAGAACGCCGATAATAATAGATAAAAAACCTAAAGGTGCTTTAGCAGTATTTAATGATATTTCAAATTTAGAAAAGGTTAAAGACGAATTAAGAACTGTAAAGGAATTGAAAGAGAGACTACAGCTTATATTAGAAACTGTACAGGATGGCATATGTGTAATAAATGCAGAAGGATATATAACCTATGTGAATAAGGCGTATCTTAGAATTTTAAATAAAAAAGAAGAAGAGATATTAAATAAAAATATTAAAGAAATATCAAAAGATGGGGCAAGAATGAAAGTACTTACTACTGGAGAAAGTGTTGTAGGAGCTATAAGTTACAAAGAAAATGGCGTCATAATAGTTTCTAATGTAAATCCAATAATAATTGATGAGGAGATAACAGGAGTAGTATCTGTAGTTAAAAATGTAACAGAAGTTCAAAAGTTATCTGAGAAATTAAATCAGGTTTCTGCAAAAGCTGAATATTTAGAGGAAGAGCTTATGAGAACCAAAAAACCTGATTCAGCATTTTCAAAATATATAGGGCATAGCGGTAAGATACTCGATGCATTAGCTACGACTTTAAAAGCAGCAAAAACAGATATTACAGTATTAATACGAGGAGAAAGCGGAACAGGAAAAGAGTTAATTGCAGAGGGAATACATTTTTCTAGTAATAATTCGAATGGACCTTTTATTAGAGTAAATTGTGCTGCGATACCTCAGACTTTATTAGAAAGTGAATTGTTTGGATATGAAAAAGGGGCTTTTACAGGAGCTGTAAAAAGGAAGTTAGGTAAATTCGAATTAGCTCAAAATGGGACTATACTTTTAGATGAAATAGGAGAAATGGATAAAAGTATGCAGGCTAAAGTTTTAAGAGTAATTCAAGAAAAAGAGTTTCAGAGAATTGGTGGAGAAGAAACCATAAAAATAAATGTTAGAATAATTGCAGCTACTCACAGAAACTTAGAAGAGATGGTAAAGTTAAATGAATTTAGAGAGGATTTATATTATCGATTGAATGTAATTCCAATATTTTTACCACCACTCAGAGAGAGAAAGCAGGATATAGCACCTTTATTGGAACATTTTATAGATAAAATCGGTAAAAGGATAAAGAAAAGGATAACTATGGTGACAAATGATGCAATGGAAGCTTTATTAGAATATAAGTGGCCGGGAAACATAAGGGAATTAGAGAATTTAGTAGAGAGATTAATGACTTTAAATGAGACAGGAGTAATAGAATTAAATGATCTTCCAGCTTATATGAGAGAAGATGCTGTTGTAGCTAGTACTAAAATTAAAAGTAAAAGATGCAATGAAATAGATATGATTATTGATTCAGATGAGATATTACCATTAAAGGAGTATGAAAAAGTTATAATAGAAAAAGCACTTAAGAAGTATGGAAGCTATAATGCTGCGGCAAAGGTACTTGGACTTACTCATAAAACCGTAGGTGCAAAAGCCAGGCAATATGGGATAGAAAAGAAGATAACCTGGGAATAAATACAGCAGGTTGGTAAAAAGTATCATGATAAAAAGGAACAGCTTGATACTTTTTACCAAGAAATATAACTTCATAGTATAATTTTTTGTAAATGTTTACTTGAGTTAAGGCTGTAAATGCTCTGAAATTCACGTTTTAACATTCTATAATAATAAACTTGGGTTCTGGCATGAATATTGCTTTGTATAAAAGTATAAAGATAAATAAATAATTAAGTAAGTATACATAATTTTATTATAACAAATATATAAAATGGAGGAATGACTTTATGAAAAAGATAATTAATGATCCAAATTTTGTAGTTGAAGATATGCTAAAGGGAATGGTGGCAGCACATCCGGAATATATAAAAAAATTAGAAAATGCAGATGTTTTGGTTAGAGTAGACTCGCCAGTTGAAGGAAAAGTAGCTTTAGTAAGTGGTGGAGGAAGTGGGCATGAGCCAGCTCATGGAGGATATGTTGGAAAAGGAATGCTTGATGCAGCAGTAGCTGGGGCAGTATTTACATCTCCTACACCTGATCAAGTATACGAAGCAATAAAAGCTGTAGATTCAGGAAAAGGAGTATTACTTGTAATTAAAAATTACACAGGAGATGTTATGAATTTTGAAATGGCAAAAGAAATGGCAGAAATGGAAGGAATTAATGTAGCTACAGTAGTAGTAAATGATGATGTGGCTGTAGAAAACAGTACTTATACAGCAGGAAGAAGAGGAATTGCAGGAACAGTGTTTATTCACAAAATAGCAGGTGCAAAAGCTAAAACAGGTGCTAGTTTAGAAGAAGTTACAGGGGTTGCCGAAAAGGTAATAGCTAATGTAAGAAGTATGGGAATGTCTATTTCTTCATGTATTGTGCCAGCAGCAGGTAAACCAAATTTCACTTTAGGAGAAACAGAAATGGAAATTGGTATGGGTATTCATGGAGAGCCAGGGACTCATAGAGAAGAAATAAAAACAGCAGATGAAATTACAGAACATTTAATGGGAAAAATTTTAGAAGATATTGAGTTAAACAGTGGAGAAGAAGTAGCTGTTATGGTAAATGGGTTATCATCAACACCACTTATGGAGCTATATATAGTAAATAAAAAGGTAAATGAAATATTACAAGCAAAAGGTGTTAAAATTCATAAAACTTTTGTAGGTGAATTTATGACATCCCTTGAAATGGCAGGTTTCTCAATTACAGTACTAAAACTTGATAGTGAATTAAAAGAATTATTAGATGCGCCAGCAAATACACCAGGATTTAAAGTAATATAAAATGAAATTTTTAAAGGTGGAGTCTTATATCACTCCATCGAAAGTCATTGTAGGTAGAGAGGAATGAAATTAAATGAGCATACAAGGAAAAAAAGTCATAGAAATATTAGGGCAGATAAATGAAAAAATAGACGAAAATAAATCATATTTATCAGAACTAGATGCAGCAATTGGTGATGGAGATCATGGTCTTAACATGAATAAAGGTTTTAAAGCAGTAATGGAAAAGCTAAAAGATGATGATGGAAGTGATATTGGAGGAATATTAAAGAAGGCAGGAATGGCATTAGTATCTAATGTTGGTGGTGCTTCTGGACCATTATATGGAACAGCTTTTATGAAGTCTGCTGTGATTGCTAATGGTAAAGCAGAAATTGACATTAATGATTTTGCAAAGATGTTAAATGAAGCTCTTGAAGGTATAAAAATGAGAGGTAAAGGACAGGCAGAAGATAAAACCATGATAGATGCTATAGAACCAGCATTAAATGCAATCAATGAAGGCATAGAAAAAGGCTTTGAAGTAAAAGAGATTCTAAGAACAGCAAAAGAAGCTGCATATAAAGGTGTGGAGCATACAAAAGAGATTATAGCAAAAAAAGGAAGAGCAAGTTATGTTGGAGAAAGAAGTATAGGACATCAAGATGCTGGAGCTACATCTTCTGCAATAATGCTAGAAACCATTTATGAGGCTCTTTAAATTAATATTTTTATGGTGAACTACATTAAAATAGCATTGAAAGGAGAATATATATGGTAGGAATTGTAATAATATCCCATAGCAAAAACATAGCAGACGGTGTAAAGGAGTTAGCAGGGCAAATGGCACCTAATGTGCCTATAGCTGTAGCAGGAGGAACCTCTGACGGAAGAATTGGTACTGACATGGAAAAAATATTAAATGCAATAGAAGAGGTTTATTCTAAAGATGGAGCAGTTGTTATTTTTGATTTAGGAAGCGCATTTATGAATGCAGAAATGGCAATAGAATGTATAGATGAAAGCATGAAAGAAAAAATAAAAATAGTAGATTGCCCTATAGTTGAAGGAGCAGTAACAGCAGCTGTTGAAAGCAGCATAGGAAAAAGTATCGAAGAAATAGAAACGGCACTTCAGCCAATGAATTTAGGAAAAATGCCTTGATCTTATAAAATTTATCTTGGTCAGATAGAAAAAGTATTGCGCCACAAATAATTTAGAATTAAAAAAGCGAAAATGTAATGTGAGATGCCGTATTATTCAGTAATTGAATTTGCGGCATTTTTTTGTTTAAAATTAGGCATATAAAAGTTCATAATAATAAGATAAATTGAACATTTAGCTCTAGTTTAAAATATTACTCCTATATACTAAATATATTAAAGTAGAAAGGAGTTTTTTTGTTGATAAATTGGTTATAATATCTTTATAAAATTGAAAAAATTAAATATTTTTGAATAAATATTTAATGATTTGGGAAAAAACAGGCAATTAAAGGTAGAAAAAGATAGTATTATATAAAAAACATGTTATAATATTGGTTGTGAAAATAAAAGGAGGTACATCTTATGAATAATAAATTATCCAAAGATGCATATGGTGGTGTAGTTGGTAAAGACTATGTTCCCTACGTTTCTGGTGGCTCAAAATCGGGTGGAAACGTTGTAGTATTAATAATTGGTATTATTTTAGCTGTTTTATTTGCAGCATCAACGGCCTATTCAGGTATGAAGTCAGGTCTTACAGTTGCTGCTGGTATACCAGGTTCTATAATAGGCTCTGGGTTTATAGCTGCATTTGCTAAGAAAAAAGGTATACTTGGAAAAAACTTAGTTCAAGGTATGTCAAGTGGTGGAGAATCTGTTGCAAGTGGTGTAATATTCGTATTGCCAGCAATTCTTCTAATAGGCTCAAAAGTTAGTTTTATAGAAGGTTTTTCTGTTGGAGCAGCTGGAGTTTTATTTGGAATTGGAATAGCTTCTCTTGTGTACAATTACTTAATTGTTGAAGAACATGGAAAATTAATGTATCCAGAGTCAATGGCTATATCTGAAACTCTTGTTGCTTCAGAAGGTGCTGGAGAATCAATGAAGTTTATGGGAATTGGATTTTTCATAGGCGGTATTATAACTGTCATAACTAGTTCATTTTTGAATTCAGTTAACAATGTTATAAGCTATGTAAATGAAAGTTTCTATAAGTGGAAATTTGAAGTCGAAGTTAATCCTTTATTATTAGGTATAGGATTTATAGTTGGTATGGATGTTTCTGTAACTATGTTTGCAGGAGCTATATTATCTAACTTTGCTATTATGCCTTTAATAGGTTACTTTGCAGCTTTTGCAAAAGAAGGTCCAGTTGTATGGAATAATCCAAGTGTTGCTATAAGCAGCATGCAAGTTAACAGCATAGCTGGAAGTTATGTAAAATATATCGGAGCTGGAATGATGCTTTCTGGTGGTATAATAGGTGCTATAAAACTTATTCCTACTATAATATCTTCTATAAAGGAAACTCTTAATGCTAAGGCTTCAGCAAGTGGGAAGAGTTCATCTGTTGAAAACATATTATTATTTGGTGGTATAATATTAGGTTTTGTAGGTGGCTTCATCGCATCTAATGGCAATATAGTTATGGCAGTTCTTGCTTCTATTTTATCGTTGTTCTTATCATTACTATTTGTTATAGTTTCTGGTCGTTTAACAGGTACTATAGGAACTTCAAATCTTCCTGTATCAGGTATGACTATAGCTTCTATAGTAGTTGTAACATTACTATTTGTTGTAATGGGATGGAAAAATCCTGAACATAATAAATCATTGCTTTTATTTGGTACATTTATTGTTACTGCTATATCTGTAGCTGGTGGTTATTCTCAATCACAAAAGGTTACTTTTGTAATCGGCGGTGACAAAAATGAAATGGAAAAATACTTCGCTATTGCTGGAGTAATAGGTGTTGCAGTAGTTGTTGGTACTATATTATTACTTTCAAATCAACTTGCAATGACTGGTGATAATGTTCCGTTTGCATTGCCTCAAGCTAACTTGATGTCAACATTAACGGCTGGTATAATGTCAGGCCAATTACCTTGGGTAATGGTAATTGCAGGTGTTGTTATGGGACTTGTTTTATTTATGTTAAATCTTCCTATAATGGCGATTGCTATAGGATTTTATTTACCTATATCTACAACTACTATAATATTAGTAGGAGCATTACTTCGTTTATTTGTAGAGAAAACTTCTAAATCTGAGAAAGAAAAAGATGCTAAGGTTTCAAATGGAATAAGTTTATCTTCAGGATTAGTTGCTGGAGGTTCTATACTTGGGCTTGTAGGTATAATATTCCAGATAACAGGACTTATAAGTGGATTTGAGCCAAGTGGATTTGCTGCTTCTAATGGGATGGCATTTATACTATTAATAGTTTTAGTAATAGCTACCGGAGTGCCTATCTTAAAGAGTAAGGTAAAAAATGCTGAAGAATAATGAAGATGTTTTAAATTTAATATATAAAATATCTGCTGATTTAAAGTATGAAGTAGATAATGATACTATTGTGACTATACTTGTAAAACAAGATCACAAGGTTCAAAGTTTTTTTAGAAAACTTAAATTCAGGATTCCAGAATATAAAAAGATTACTTTAGATGAATATGGAAGCTGGATATTATTGCATGTAGATGGCAAGAAAAATGTAAGAGAAATTGGCGAAAGTCTAGAAGTAAAGTTTGGAGATAAAGTTCATCCACTTTATGAAAGATTATTATTGTTTTTAAATCATATAGATGTTAATTGTCACTATATAGAGAAAGTGAATATCTAAATTTTAACATCCCTCAAGCTTAAGATAGTTTGAGGGGTGTTTGTTTTATAACAAATATCATAAATTTTTACTTATATTATGTATTTAACTTAGATAAAAGCATTTCCCTAAATATCTAGGGAGATGCCTTTTTTGTAGAATTATTTATACTTGAGGAAGTTTACAATGAGCTTCAGTGTTAGCTTGAGATATACAGGCAAGTGGAATTTTTACCATCAAAGGAAAATTTGAATAAATACAAAAAATATGATAATATGTTTATTAATATATAGATAAATTAAATATATGTTTGTTAATATGTACTTAAATGTAAAAAAATAAATTTGAGGTGATTTTATGAATAAGATAACAGAGTATATCGAAAGCTTTATTAACAATGACAACAAATATCTTGAGGAAATTTTAAGACAGGATGAAAAAAGAGATGATATTCAGCCCTCTGTAGGAATACAAGCAGGAAAGCTATTGGGATTATTAATAAGGGCAACTGGAGCCAAAAGAGTATTAGAATTTGGTACATGCCTTGGATACTCTACTGTATGGTTAGCACAGGCATTAAAGGAAAATGGAGGGAAACTGGTATCGGTTGAATACAATAAAGAATTATATGAGACAACAAAAAGAAATATTGATGAGGCAGGATTGTCGGAAGTTGTAGAATTGATATTAGGAGATGCCGGTAAAGTAATTGATGAGCTTAAAGGCCCGTTTGATATGATTTTACAGGATTCAGATAAGTCTTTATATTGTGAGATGCTAGAAAAATGTATAAACTTAACTCGTAAAAATGGATTCATAGTTGCTGATGATGTTCTTTTTAAACCAATGGGGATACCAGAAAAATTTAGTGATCCTGTACATGAATATGTTGAAAAAATTTTTAAAGATAAGCGTCTTTATAGTACAATACTTCCAATAGGTGATGGTGTGGCTATTAGTGTGAAGCTCTGTGATTAAATAGTTATAGCATTAAATAAAGAATAAAAGGTATTATTACCAAAGATGATTCAGTACATTATGAAAAACTCTCTGGAAATATGTAACTTTAATTTGTAAAAAAAATCAATTATAGTACAATATAGGTATTGGCTGTAACGTAAGAGTAATTTATTGCAAATTAAGGGGGAAAAGTTATGGAAATTTATAAAATTGATTCTAAAAATATTTTTGCTGTATCTGAATTCATGGCAGATATTAAACCAGAATGGTGGGATGTGGAAGGAGCAAATGAACAATTAAGAAGCGGAATAGGATGGTATTGTGGCTCAAGTGAGTACAAGCCTAATGGATGGATACTTTGTAAGGCGTATGATTGCTACAAGACTGCTGAAATTGAATGTCTTGGATATGATAACGGAGGAACTTTTGAGATTGGAAAAGAATTACAAGCTTTAGTTGAAAAATCAGAAGATTGGGCAAGAGAACAAGGCTTTGTTATTATGAGATTTACAATTGGAACAAGGGGACTTTCTTGCCATGACAGAGAATTAAAGCAGCCCTGGGAAGAATTAAGAGAACTACATGCTATTGATAGGGAAGAATATAATTGGTTTTTAAGTATGGGGTATGTACCATCAGGTGTTCTTCCAAACATTTATGGTGAAAAATATCATGGTATATTATTAGTTAAAACTTTATGAATTAAGAAAAGGAGGAGAAAAGTGGAGATTATTGCTTACCATATGCAATACTTTGGAAATACAGTTGTTTCAAACATAGATGTTGTTGCTTATGAAGATAAATATTATAATTCATATAAGATAATTTATGAGCAATGTTTTTATGAAATGAGAAAAGCGTTGGAATTAACTCCTTACAATTGTTGCGACTCTAGAAGACAGCTTTCTGAAAAAAAATCAAATACTTTTTTGTTAATTGGTAATTATGAAATAATAGGTTCTGTTGTAATTGATGGTAATGAAATTGATGACTTGATTGTAAATCCTAAATATCAAGGTCATGGATATGGAAAAGAACTTCTTTTATTTGCAATCAATTATATGCAGAAAAATAAAATAGAACCTATAAAATTATGTGTGCTAAAGTGGAATGAAAAAGCTGTGAAATTTTATAAAAAGTATGGATTTCAGTGTGTTAATTCAAAGAGAATTAAAGAATAGAAGTGTCATAATTAAACTAGTTATAAAGTTAAGTAAGAAGAAACAGTAAGATTATAAGGCGTTTCAGATATTTTTAATATATGATTTGAAAACTGAATTACTTAATAAAATTTTATAAGAATAGTCACCTCTTAAGTATAAAAGCATCAAGTTTCATATTGTATATACGAATATAAAAATATGAGGTTATTTCCTTATATTGGATATATTGTAAAATGAATTCTGATTTGTATATAATTAAAAAACTATAGTAAGAGGTGATATATATTATGTCTAATATAAAAAGTTTTTCAACATCAACAAGCTTTAGCAATAATTTAATTAATAATAATACAGGAACTTCTTTAACAACTAATGATTCTCAGATTAAAGCATTGACTGAAGAAAAAGAAAATTTGGAAAAACAAGTGAAAGAGTTAAGAGATGGTTCTAATAAGAGCAAGAGTGCTACTAATATAAAAATTGTTGGTGATAATAGTACAGATGCTTTAATTAAGAATTTACAAGAGCAAGTAACTGAAATAGAAAAGCAGATTACAACATTAAAAACTGAAAAGATTACAAAGAAAGCTGAAAATATGGAAGCAAATACAAATCAGAATAGCAGCAGTTCTGGTGAAAAATTAATTTTCCTTGATACAAGTATGAACAGTATTAAAACCCAATTTTCTGTTAAACAAAAACTTACAGGCAGTTCTAAAGTATTAGAAAGTGAAATACAGATAGATAAAGGGCGAGGAGTAGATACAACAAAGAAAGAAGAAACTTTATCAAAGATAAAAGATAATATTAAGAAACTAAATGATGATATTGGAAGCAGATTAAAGTTTATTAACAATAATGCTGAAACGTCTAATGTAAATAAAGAGGAAGAGGATGAAAAAGCCGCTAATAATACTGATGGTAAAAAGTTATCTTCTCATGAAGAAAATAATCAAAATACATCTAAGAGTAAAACAGATGATAATTTGATTGGTAATTTTGTAGATAAAAAATCTTAAATTTTAATTTTTGAAAAAGTGCGAATCTTTGTGGAGTGGAGCACTTTTTTATATTTAACAAATCATACTTATATTCGACATATATAAGCAATAAGGTTAAAGAAAATCGAAAAATACTAATTAGCTGCATGGAAAACGTTGGTTTTGAAAATTATCCAACTGAATGGTGGCATTGGTCCTATGGAGATTGTTACTTTGCATTTTTAAATAATAGAGATGCATTCTATGGGCCAGTTGCTGAAAATGAAATATAATTAAAAAGAATTAAGACGCCTCATTATTCACATGAATTTGAGGTGTTTTTTGATTGTTTTAACTTTTGCATCTCCTTAATGCATGTTATTTGAGTTAAATTGCATCTTAAATAAAATCTATAGTTTTAAATTATATCCTTTAATAAAATAAAACTATAAAAAAATTGGAGGTATTAATTTATGAAGATAATTATTTTAAATGGGAGTCCAAAGTTAGAAAAAAGTGTTACAATGCAGTCTATGAAGTATTTGGAACAGAATTATAAAAAGCATGAATTTCAGTATGTTAATATTATAAAGGAACTAAAAGGTTATGAAGAAGATATTGAAAAATTAGAAGCTTTATGCAAAAAAATTCAAGAAGCAGATGCAGTTATCTGGGCATTTCCACTATATCATGCCTTAGTACATTCAGAGTATAAAAGATTTATTGAATTAATATTTGAAAATAGATTAGAAGACTATTTCTTAAATAAATACACTAGTGCATTTTCTACGTCTATTCACTATGCAGATATTCATGCTCATAACTATATTAGAGCAATTTCTGAAGATTTTGGTATGAAATATGTAGAATATCTATCTCATGAAATGAATGACTTAACAAAAGAAAAAGGAAGAAGGGAACTTAAGTTGTTTTTTGAAAACTTGGTCACTTACGTTAATGAAGGTTTAGTAACAGGAAAGTTATTTAATTCATTAAGTAAAAATACCTTTGAATATAAGAGCAGCATATCAGATAGATTTCTTGAGACGACTAAAAAAATAATCATTATAACAGATTCAGCTAAAGAAGATATTAATCTTAATGAGATGATTGATAAATATAAAAGCTATATACAAGGCTCAGTGGAAGTCTTCAATCTTAATGATCTAGATATAAAGGGACCATGTCTTGGCTGTTGCAGATGTGCTTCTGAAAATAAATGTGTCTATGATAATAATGATGACTATAGGGAATTCTTAGATTATGTTATTGAGAATGGAGATATAATAATTTTTGCAGGAACTATAAAAGACAGATATTTGTCTTCGAAGTTTAAGCTCTATTATGATAGAAGTTTTTGCTATAATCATGTCCCTATATTTAAAGGCAAACAAATTGGTTATATAATTTCAGGCAGATTAAGTGAAAATCAGAATTTAAGACAGATATTGGAGTTTCACACTCAAGGGGCTAATTTGATTGGGTTTGTTACCGATGAAGCTTATGATAATGCTGTACTAGATAATCAAATATATACTTTTGCCAAAATGAGTATAAGTTACTGTGAAAAAAACTATTTTAAATTAGAAACTTTTTTAAATGTAGCTGGTAACAAATTATTTGGAGATGCTATAGAGGGATTTTTAGGAGCCATCTTTTTAGAAGATTATAAGTATTATAAGAAAAATGGAATGCTGAATAAAGTATCTTTTAAGGAGAAAATACAAGGAAAAGTTATGAGATATTTTATGAAAAGAGAAAAATTTAAGAAGGCTGTACAGAAAAACATGCTTGATTTTATGATCACAGGGCATAGAAAAGCACTAGAAAAAGACAGGATGAAAAATAATGCGTAGCAATTTAAAAGCATTTTTTAATGTAAATCTAAGTTTTGTACCATTAATATTTCTTTGGAGTATTTCAAGCCAATTCGGAATAGCTTTAGGTTTTATATCTGTAATAGTATTACTTATAAAAGAAGTAATAAATAAGAATGTAGGAATTATGTCACGAGTATTATTCGTTTACTTTATTATTTATAATATATGTTATTTTTGTTTTAAAATAGATTCGGTCATTCAGTATAAATATTTAACATCTTATATAGTATTAGCTTTAATGGGATTCATTTCAATTATGTTTGGAAAACCTTATACAATGTATGAGGCTAGAAGCGGATATAATAAGGAATTTGGAAAGTCTTCATTATTTATAGAGGTTAACATTGTAATAACAAAAATATGGGCTGTAATTTATTTAATCAATGCTATTATAGAATTAGCAGGACATAATGTAATAACGATTATAATTATGAATGGACTTGTAATTATAGGAATAATATTATCCGTAGTGATTCCTAGTGCATTTCCTGAAGTTTAAGATAATAGGGGATGGTTATATGGAAGTAGAGTTAATTTGTAACGAAAGCTTAAGGAGAATGTTAGAAGAAATTCTTGAAAATCGTAAAATAAAGATACGTGAAGATTCTGATATATGTATAATTGAAAAAGATTTTGAATTGAAGAAAGGGAAAATAGGGATATATTTCGATATAGAGACAATAAATGTTTTAATTAATTATTTGGATAAAATATCTGGAAGTAAAGAGGAAGCTAAAAATATAATTACAGGAAAATGTGATGAGGACGAACTTAAAATACTAAGTTATGATGACATATATTACTTTGAAGCTATGGGAAATGATGTTTTTTGCATGACAAAGGATAAGAGATATAAGGTCAAAGAAAAGCTCTATGAGTTGGAAGAAAGATTAGAACAAAAAGGTTTTATAAGAGTAAGCAAATGTTTCGTTGTAAATATAGTAAAAGTAGATCGGATTATTTCATGGTTTAATAGTAAGCTTATATTAAAGCTCATAGATATAAATGAAGAAGTATACGTTACTCGAAAATATTTAAATGATTTTAAAAAATATCTTGGATTTTGAGGTGGAAAATTATGAAACAGAATTTAAAAGATTTTTTATTTAATCTAGCAATATCCATGGCTATTGGTATATTTGTTGGTATGATTCAAATTACGATAAAAAATATAAGTGAAGGGATTGTAAAAGAATTAATAATGTTCTCTATTATTGGAGGAGTTATTGGGACTATTTCTAGGTTTATTTTTATTTATATGGTTGCAATAAAGCAAAAACGTGCAGTAATAGCATATATATTGGTGTTTATTACAATAGGTGTTATTTCGTGTATGCCATTCTTTTATTATTATTTTCTCTACAGCACTGATATTTCTATAACAGAATTAGTATCAATTTTGATAACAGCAGAGTTTTTGGGAATGAGTTTTTGTTATTATTCATATAAAAAATATAAGGATATTAACTTTAAGCTTACAAGTAAGAAAAAGCAGCTATTAAGAAAAAATTAAAATATAAAGATAAGTTAAATATGGTATTATTTATATATGGAAAAATTTAAGAAATTATCATAAAAGAATAGTTAGATAAGTAAATTATTATTCAAGTTAATAATGTATTATGGTGTAAAAGAGGTGGAAAATATGATTTTGTTGGAAAGAATAAAAGAATTAGGTGATATTCACGGAATTGACTTTATTGGTGTAGCAGGAATTAGTCAGGTTGAAAATGAGATTAAAGCAATTGGTGGCGAATTGGTATCTGATTTCCCAAGGGCGTTATCTATTGGAATAGTATTACCCAATAGCATTGTAAATCTTTTAAATGATAGGGATACGTATGAAAATGTACTTCAATACAAAACTCATGCGTATGACGTAATAAATGATCGACTAGATAATTTTGCTTCAGTTGTCAGTTCTGTAATACAACGTAATGGTTATAAAGTAATGCCATTACCAGCCGCAGAACGTATTGATAGTAATAGAGTTTGCGCCTCACTATCACACAAACTCACCGCTAGACTAGCTGGATTTGGATGGATAGGGAAGAGCTGTCTTTTAATTAACCCTAATTATGGTCCTCGTATAAGATGGACTTCAGTATTAACTGATGCTCCTTTTGAAGAGAATAAAGAAATATTAGAAAGTAAATGTGGTAATTGTGATAGATGTACTAAAATATGTCCGGCTCAAGCAATACTTGGTAGAAATTATACAGAACATGAACCGCGTGAGTTAAGGTTTGATGTAAAAAAGTGTGAAGAGTATTTTTATAAGCTTAAGGAAGAAGGCAGACTTGAAATATGTGGTATGTGTCTTTATGCTTGTCCGTTTGGTAAAAAGTAATGCAAGATTTATTCACTATAGGAGAAATGGCAAGTCTGTTTGAAATAAATATAAGAACATTAAGATACTATGATGAGATAAATTTGTTAAAACCGGAATTTATAGACTCAAGTTCTAAGTATCGTTACTATTCAACGAAGCAATTTGAACGTTTGAATACTATTAAATATTTACGCACACTGAATATGCCTTTGAATAAAATTATTAAGTTTTTTGAAAATAGAGAAATAGAGACTTTAGTTTCTATGTTAAAAGAACAGCATGAAGAAATCACTAAGAAAAAGTATGAGTTAGAATTAATAGAACGAAAAATTAAAACTCGCATTATTCAGATTGAGGATGCAATTAGTACGGAATATAACAGGATAGAAGAAAAGTGGCTTCCAAAAAGAAATATAGGAATTCTTAAACGAAATATAAAAATTGGAGATGATATTGAATATCCAATTGCTGAACTTGGAAGAAAACATCATTTAAATACGGCGATTTTTTTAGGTAAGATAGCGTTATCTATTGATAAAGAGAATTTATTAGCCAATAAATTAGATGAATTTACTTCTGTCATTGTTATTATTGAAAAGGAAGATAAGAGCGGCAAAAAGAGTGAAAGTATCTTAGAAAGCAATTATCTGACCTTAAGGCTTGTTGGAACACATAAAGAAGCAAAGGAATATTATTTGAAAATGCTTAAATATGCAAATGAAAAGAAGTATATTATTTCTGGAGATGCTCTTGAAATAACAATGATTGATTACGGAATGACAAATGATACTCATAAATTTGTAACAGAAATCCAAATTCCATATAAAAAGGGTTGACTCTCCAGCTACTGGAGGGTTTATTTTATCTATATAAAAAACTTTATAGAGGTGGTTTAAATGCTAGGAACAATTGTTAATACGGGAGCTATTATTATCGGAACTACTGCAGGGTGTGTAGTTAAAAAAGGAATAAATGATAAACATCAAGAAACACTTTTTAATGCTATGGGATTTGCGGCAACAGCACTAGGTATTAATGCTATTGTAAGTCATATGAGTGGCAGTAATTATCCAGTATTATTTATAGTAAGTCTTGCAGTTGGCTGTTTCATAGGTTCTATACTAAACATTGATGAAAAGTTTCAAAAAGTGATAGGAAAATATTCAAAGTCTAACCTAGGACAAGGACTATCAACAGGAATATTACTTTATTGTATTGGGACATTATCTATATTAGGCCCAGTAATGAGTGCCATTTATGGAGATAATACTTATTTGTTTACCAATGCTACATTAGACTTAGTTACTTCAATGGTATTTGCATCTACATATGGAATAGGGATGATATTTGCAGCCCCTATTCTATTTATGTGGCAAGGAGGAATTTATTTGACAGCTAATTTTCTATCAGGCGCATTTTTCTCAGATGATTTGATAAGAGAACTTTCAATTGTTGGTGGAGTTCTAATAGTTAGTTCTGGAATCAGTATTTTAAAAATAAAAGATTGTAAAACTTTAAATATGCTGCCATCCTTATTTGTACCTATATTATTTTTTATCCTAAAAGGAGTTATAGGCTTCTAGAACAGAATTAAACATAGTCATAGTTTAAATACTCTTCTTTGAATATATTTAACCAAAACATAATGGATTCCTAACAAAGTTAAAGTAAAATTAGGATATGTAAAGATTAATTAATAATATATTTTAAGGAGCATCGTTATTATGGAAGATAGTATTGAAACCATAATTATTGACAATTTAATGTTAGATATTAATAGCGGTAAATATAAAGCTAATGAAAAATTACCATCTGAAAATGAATTGGTTGATAATTATGGGGTTCCTACAATTATAGAAAGAGAAATTTTAGATTGCTCAAATCTAGTGCCGCTTCTCATTTTAGAATGCAATTCCATTGATGATAACACAGGTAAGATCCTTCAGCATACAAAGATATTTTATAGAACTGATTGCTTTAAATACATAGTTTCATATGCATAATTCACTACACCTCTAAAGCCAGCATGTTTACTATAAATATTTATATATATGTTGCAATTAATTTTATGCATTTTACATCGAGATATCTACTTAGCCTATAGCCATTCCAAATGTAATTTTATTATTGCAACATATATATTTACATATTTTTATATGAAAATAATTTTCTTTGTATATATATTTCTAGATAAGTATGTTCCTAGAAAACAATTTATATAGAAATATTCAAACATACTTTCAAATAATCATAGCTTTATATGAATCTTTAAAAATGTGAAAAAAGTTTAAATTTTTCCTATTTAAGTATTTATATAAATTTCAATGATAAATTTCTATCACATATTTATTAAGTTCCAAAGGAAAAACAGTTAATCTATTGATTGGCTGTTTTTTTATGGAATTTAATATTAGATTTTAAAATAGCCTAATAAAAGTTGAAAATATGTTTAAACAAAAATTTAAATATTTAAAAAAATGCATAATAACGCCTGTTACATTAAAGAATATTATATGGCATTATAAGCTATTATAGCGCTATAAATTAAAGAAAGAGGTGTTCTTGTGTTTAAAGCTATTAGAAATCCTGATATTTATCATGGAAAGAATAAAAAGTTGAATTTTTTTGAAGGCTGGTATTTCAAGGTTGTGCAGCCATATACAGGTAATACATATTGCTTTATTCCAGGTTTATTTATTTCAAATAAAAAAGGATTTTCACATAGCTTCATTCAAGTACTTAAAGGAAATGAGAACAATTTTAAATATTTAAGATTTATGGAAGATGAGTTTAAAGCAAGTAAATCTAAATTTAATTTAAATGTAGGAGAAAGTTCTTTTTCAATTAATTCAATTAATTTAAATATTAGCCAGCAGAATGAAAAGATATTTGGAACACTACATTTTGACAACATTATAAAATGGCCAGATAGCATTATTAATCCTGGCAGCATGGGGTTCTATAATTATTTAGGTTTTATGCAATGCTATAGTCAGGTTTGTGCTAATGACGGAACTGTACGAGGGAAGCTTTGCATTAATAGTAAAGACATTGATTTCACTGGAGGAAAGTTATATATTGAAAAAAATTGGGGGAAAGCTTTTCCGTATTCTTATATTTGGGCGCAGGGAAATTCTTTCGAAAATGGAGATGGAGCAGTTACATGCTCTATAGGACAGGTACCACTTCCATTTAAACTCAAAAGTTTTACAGGTTTTTTAATAGGATTATATGTAAAAGGCAGATTTTATAAATTTACAACAATAAATAGAAGTAATCTCTTAATTAATTGTGAAAATGAAAAAATTATTTTAGAAACTTATAATAAAAAGTATTCTCTTAAAATTGAAGGATCTTATAAAGAAGAAGATTTTATGAAGTTATATGCACCTTGCAATGGCAGTATGATACCTATAGCAAGTGAAACTCTTCATGGAAATTTAAAGGTAATGCTTTATGATAAAAAAAGAAATTGTATAATTTTTAATGATACTTGCACTTCATCAGCTATTGAATTCTCTAAGGATTATATGAATTTAGTGGATAGATATTGAAAGAAAAATATTTAGTGATGAAGAAGTAAAGGAAGATATAAAAGCTATTATAGCAAATGGTGAAGGTTTTAGAAACAAAATTGCTTTTGATGGAATGGATTATTCGAAATCTAAAGAAGGTATTGATCCAAAGCTGGTTATGAAAATGCTTGGCTGGCTTACTGATGGATATATGAATCAATTATCAAATAAAACAGAAGTTAATTACGACGATTTTTTTAAGGAATTTGAGGAGTGTATTAATCTGTTTAGAAACAATTTTTATAAGGAGGAATATGAGCTTATATGTGTTAAGCTTCAAGGAAATTGATAAATCAAAACTTTCAGTAGTAGGCGAAATTTTGATTAGGCAATTTTTTAAGGTTGAGAAGTAACTAAATACATATTTTTTAAAATTATGTAAGTAAGTAAAAAAATATTAGATTCAAATATCACATTGCTTAGAAATGAGTTGTGATATTTTTTTATTTAAGATAATACTTAATTCTAATATTAAGAGGAGTCATTTATGGAAAAAATAGTGCTATACCAAAGAATTAATAAGCTATGCGTACGGTGTGGAAAACTGTTAGATAGAAAAGGTATTTACTGTACAGAGTGTAATGAGATTAGCAATATAGGTGACAAAGACAGTTAATGAGACACATGCACAAGGATTATGCACGGGCTGTAAAAAACCATTGGATAGTGAAGGTTGGTTTTTTACGAAATGTAATGAACAACTAAAGCAATGGGGAAAGCAAAGAAGATATAAACGAAGAGCCGCTGGTATCTGTGTTTGGTAAAGCACCAGATGTAGACGGACGGATTAGATGTCAATCATGCCTGGACAAGAATAGAATTTCATCAGAGAAATATAGGGCTAAAAAGAAGGTAGTAGCCTTTTAATTAGAAAAATTCAAAAAGAACAAAAGTAATTTACAATACTACTAAGAATGGGTGTAGATCTCTGAATCCAATGTAGATTTGACGAACTAACTTAAATGAAAAGTGATCTTTGAAAATTAAATAATATAATTTTTACAAAAAATGTTATAATTTATTCGTGATAGTAAATAATCTCCAGGTGATTAGATAATAGGAGGATATTAATTTGGGAAAGATTATTCTAATTATTAACAGTAGTTTTAGAAAAAAGAATACATATAATGTTTTATTGCAAATTGGACAACTATTGAAAAGAAATAATTTTGTCTTTGAAGTGATTAATCTATTCGATTACAAAATTAAAAATTGTTTAGGCTGTAGAAAATGTGTAACAGATGGAAAATGCTATTTAAAAGATGATATGAATTATTTGATGAAAAAGATGATAAATAGTAGTGGTATAATTTTAAGTTCCCCGATATATGTGGGTACTATAAGTGGTAAGTTAAAAACAATGGTTGATAGGACATGTATGTGGTATCATAGGCCAGAACTTGCAGGTAAACCAACTCTCTTTGTAGCAACTACAGAGGCAACAGGAATAAAAGAGACAAAAAAATGCTTTGAAAACATTGCAGTTCAATGGGGGACTCAAAGGGCTGGATTTATTGCAAGGTCATCTCGAAATATTACATCTCCTGTAGAAGAAAAGGAATTAAGTCAACTTCTTAAATTGCTTAATGAGAAAAAAGGTTACTACAGACCATCTTTAATAGAAATAAATATATTTCAGGTACAAAA
This sequence comes from Clostridium sp. DL-VIII, assembly GCF_000230835.1. Classification (NCBI taxonomy): domain Bacteria; kingdom Bacillati; phylum Bacillota; class Clostridia; order Eubacteriales; family Clostridiaceae; genus Clostridium; species Clostridium sp. DL-VIII. Next base: position 4,473,250 of record NZ_CM001240.1, on the reverse strand, counting down.
GGTGTTGGCACTTAAAACCAATGAACGGGACAAAATATTTTGGAATGATAGAGGATGGCTTGATAAAGCCTATTATTATGACTGCAAAATGAACCTTATTAAGAAAATATTTTCAAAAGCAATTTTTAGACTCTTATATAAGGTTATGAATTAGTAGTATATATGTAATAAAATTATGTTTATATTTTACCTCGGAATCTTCTTATATCGTGAATCAAAAAAATAGCAAATTGTAAAATCGCATTATTCAAGAAGGATTGAATCTGCGATTTTCTTAATATGCAATTCTAAGATTTCATGCATCAATATAACAACTCTAATTCGACATTTATCAGTACATTTTCTGCATTACTTATAATTGAATGTGAATTAAAACTTTATAAGCATCCTTATTACCACAACATTCAGAAATGATGTTGTGGTATTTTTGTTACTAAATTAAAAATAATCCTATTAAAGCTTGACTTGGAAAAGATGATAAAATATAATAATGATATTCATTATCAATTATTATTACAAGGAGTAACAAAATGAATTTTATTTGTACATTAGTCTTAGTAACAGTTTTAGCAGTATTTTTCACAGAATCTATTAGAAAGCGCTATTATATTTATTACACAATAGCGGGAGTTATTGCAATAACCACATCTATCTATGAAATCTTAAGAATAACATCTAATGCAAAGCTAGATGGATTTCTTCTTGTACTTGAAAAAGTATCGATGCGAGGCTTGATATCTATAGCATTTTTTATTTTAGTAATGTATGCTGGAGCTTTGAACTCTAGATGGCAAATAACTAAAAAATTGAGAAGCATAAGAGCCGAGTTGGCTATCTTGGGATGTATTACCATATTACCGCATGGAACTATATATTTTGTTCGATTTCTAATATTGAAACTTCCTAAAATCATGAGTGAAGGTACATTTCCTATATTGTATTTAAGTTATATTTTAGTTGGAATGATAGGATTTATTTTGATGATACCATTGTTTGTAACATCATTAAAAAAAGTGAGACGAAAGATGAAGGGGATGCAATGGAAAAAGCTGCAAAGATGGGCCTACTTATTTTATTTGCTTGCATATGTTCATATAGTATTTATATTACTAAATGATAAGGAAATTGATTGGCTAAGATTAGCAACATATACATTAATCTTTAGCAGTTATATGATTCTCAGATTAATGAAGTATAGAAGCAGGAGTATATCAATAAGCCCTCTAGAATTTAGTAAAAGCAGCAATTAAAGTTACATATATATTAACTATTAATACCACATTATTCAGAAATGAAATTGTGGTATTTTTTATTAATTCCGCCGTTACTTTGATATTTTTATAGCATCTATATAAAAAAATAAAGTTACTATTATTATCAGAATATTATTAAGACTAATGAGGAAGAGGTGTAGTAATATATTCATAATGGAAAATATAAGAATGTACGACCATAATAAAAATGAGAAGAGACATTAATATAATGTTTCCTCTTATTTTTAAATTTATACTTAATAAATACAAAGAAGTTTCTGTTTGGGTTCTGATTAGTCATAATCAATTAGTATATCTATTGTAAGTTGAATATGTGTATTAAAAAGATCTACTGCATTATTGATATCACGATCTAGTGCAGCTTGCATTAATGCCTTATGTTCATTAGCAATAGGTCGATTATTATCACGGGGAACGGACCAGCTTCTGTAAAGTTCACTCATATTCCATAAACGATCACAGATATCTAGCAATATTTGATTATCACAAGCCTCAATTAATGTACGGTGGAATTTACTATGTAGTAAAGACCAATCATCACTTATACGAGTTTTATCATTTTGAGAATATTCCGGGGTTTGCTCTAATTGGTGTTGGAGTGCTATTATATTAGATTCCCATAAAATATCACCTTTGGAAATAGATAGCCTTAGAGCCGCCCCTTCGTTAATTTTACGTGCTTCAATAATGTCTTCTAAATCAGACTTAGAAAGTGTCATTACGGTAAATCCATAGTTTGGGCTTTGCTTAGCAAGTCCCTGAGCTGCTAAACGTGTTAATGCTTCACGCACAACAGCAATGGATACGTCAAAACGTATCTTTAATTCTCCGGGCATCAGTGGTGAGCCAGGGGAAAGGCGACCAGATAATATATCAGTACGAAGCTCAGAAAAAACACTTTCAGTTAAGGTTAATGATCCATTTCGTCTTGCCATAATTTATAAACCATCCTTTTGAATAAAAAATATTGTTTTAAATATAAAATAAACCGTAAGTACTACATATTTGTTCTAGAAATAAGATTTATATTATATTTGGTAATTTCATTAGACATTTTAAAGTATACACAATATTTCTTCAAAAGTCGATTATCGATTAAGAATCGATTTTGGTTGACTGAATCGATTTAAGAAAGTATACTAGTTATAACAAGATGAATATTGTAGTTTTTAGTTGCAATTAAAAAAAGTTAGGAGGAAAAAGACATGAGTAAAGATTTTTTTGAAAAGTTACCAAAGGTAGCAAGTTTTGAAGTTACAAGTAAAGATGTTAAAGATGGAGAGGCATTTGCGTTATCTCAATATTCTGGAATATTTGGTATCGAAGGAGGACAAGATGTCTCACCACAATTATCTTGGTCTGGAGCACCAGAAGGAACAAAAAGTTATGCAGTAACTATATATGATTTAGATGCGCCAACTGGTGCTGGATTCTGGCACTGGGCAGTTGCTAATATCCCTGCAATTGTTACTGAATTAGAAACAGGATCAGGAGATGCAGCTTGTTCAGTACTGCCAAAAGGAGCAATTCAACTTCCTAATGACGCACGTGCTGCAAGATATATAGGAGCTGCTCCACCAGCAGGACATGGAAAACACACATATGTAATTGTTGTTTATGCATTAGATGTTGAAGATATAGGTATACCTGTTGATTCAACACCAACATTTCTTGGATTTAATATGGGAGGTCATACTCTTGCTCGTGCAGTTATGACCGCAACAGCAGAATTATAATATAAAAGTTATAATAACTAGGCCTATTATAAAAAAAGGTGATGATAAAAATGAAGTTGATTAATTTTAAATTGGGAAAAGAAATACGATTAGGAATTAAAGTAGAACAAGGCATTATAGATGTAGAAAAAGCAGCAGCTATTAATTCATTTAATGTACCTAATACTATGGAAAAAGTAATTGAAAATGCAGAAAAAGGCTTATTACAATTAGAAGAATTAATAAAGAAGGAAGTAGAAATTATACCAGAAGAGCAAATAATTTATGCACCATGTGTAAATAATCCCGAAAAGATACTTTGTGTTGGTTTAAATTATTTAAGCCATAGGGAAGAATGCAATATCGTTACACCTGAGTTTCCAGTTATTTTTAGTAAATTTAATAATACATTAGCTGCTCATAATCAATTGATTAATCTTCCTAAATCAGCAGAGAAATTTGATTATGAAGCAGAACTAGTTGTTGTTATAGGAAAAGAAGCTAAAAATATTTCTAAGGAAGATGCACTTTCCTATGTTTTTGGATACACTGTTGGAAATGATTTAACTGCTCGTGATCTTCAATTCCGTACAGAACAATGGCTGCTCGGTAAAACCTGTGATGATTTTGCACCAATTGGCCCGTATTTGATGACAGCTGACGAAGTGGATCCAAATAATCTAGACATAAAATGTGAAGTAAATGGAGAAATTCGCCAATCTGCAAATACCAAAGATATGATCTTTGATTGTGCAACAATTGTAAGTTATATTTCTCAGCATTTAACATTAAAACCAGGAGATATTATTTTCACGGGAACACCTAGTGGGGTTATTTTAGGCTATCCTGAAGCTGAACAATGCTGGCTGAAATCAGGAGATAAGGTTGAAGTATCTATTGAAAAATTAGGAACTTTAAATAATGTATTAGAATAGTTATATTTCTTGTGACTATAATGATTTTAATAATAATATTATATAATAACACCACTTTACAAGTAATTAGATTCCCATAAAATACAATGAACCAAACACCGATTTCTTGCACAAAATAATCATAGTTCCAATACGATTCTTTAACAAGGACGGTGTTTGGTTCTATGAATAGTATTGGCAGTAATTCAACAATTAATACATTAAAGAAGTATTTAAATGCATATAAAAGTATTTTTTATAAACGAAGTTTTGAAAACTTTCAGATACTTATTTTTTCAATTTTCTATATGCAGGAAGTAAAATCTATAAAGCTAATTTATGATAAATTTATAAAGAAGTATTGGAATGTATGCTTAAATAGATTTTACTATTTCTTATCAGAGAAAAATTTTAAGTATGCTTAGCAATAGCAATTCCTATACTGCATAATAACAAAATCAAATATATCAAATTTCCTATACAGTATAGGATTTATGATAAATCTAGAACAAAACTTGAATTAGCATCTGAAATGATATTATCCGTTGCCCCTGCGTTAGCAGAATATTAAGTTATAGTCACATGTGATTCGTGGCATAGCAAAAAGCCATCTATAAGTGAAATCGAAAAATTTTCAAACATACATATTATAGGAACTCTACGCTCAGATACAGCAATATTTGAAGTAAATTTTGAAAAACATACTGGTAAAAAAGGACGTCCAAGAAAAAAGGAAAATAAAATTAATTATAGGAATCTTAAATACACTAAAGAAGGTGAATTTTTTATAGCATATACAAAAGCCAAAATTAATTTAACAAATAAAAATGTCTATATAACTCTTACCACCACGGGTATAGAAAATTTCAAATCTGTTAGGCTTTATATGAGTACTATAAAACCTAAGAAAATTAAAAGCTTTGATAATGTACCTTCTGATGATAAACCATAACTTAATAAAAGTATTTATAATATTTATAAAATCCGTTGGAATATTGAAGTTATATTTTATCAATATATAAAAATATGAAATTATATAGAATTTTTTATGTTATAATGTTAATATTGTAAGTGTATTAATAATTTGATCATTATTAATAAAATATGTAAATTGGAAGCTGTGAAAAACTTTCTTATTTTGGGCACATTGAGAGTTTAGAGCTAGTTGTGCAACCGACCAATTAAATTTACTAATCTTTTAAGATTAGTAAATTTTAATTGGTCATTTTTATTTATAAATTAAAAGGTACTAATGTGAAAAATTATACTACAATATTAAAATTTGAGGTGATCTTATGATTAAATGGAAAGAAGAATATGCGCTTGGAATAAACCATATTGACGAACAACATGAAAAATTATTTGAAATTGCAGAACGTGCATATGAATTATTGAATAATAATTTTATTACAGATAAGTATGATAAAATTATTGAGATACTTGGTGAGTTAAAAGACTATACTGTATTTCATTTTAAATCAGAAGAAAAGTATATGTTAAGTATAAGATATAAAAGATTTCTTTCTCATAAAGTAGAGCATGAAAACTTTATAAATGAAATTAATAACATTAATTTAAATGTAATTGATTTAGATCAGGATGAATGTGTAAAAGGATTATTAGAATTTATAGTAGATTGGATAGATAAACATATTTTAAATCAAGACAAGCTTATAGTTGGAGATTAAGATATTTAAACTTTAATTTTTGTTTATTTAGCTAATATTAAGAAAAAGAACTGCTTAAGAAAAAACATACAATAGTGCTATTTTATGACTGTATTTATATGTTTAAAGAAAAAAGTATTTTTTTCTTTAGTCATTGTGATAATATTTATACTGTAAATAGCCGGTTATCTATAAAAATGATTGTAGAGTTATTAAGAAGTTTTCGTGATTTATTTAATTTTAGTTTATTCTGGATTTTAGTATTAAAAATTTGTGTGCACGAGTTTTAATGATTTAACTGAGTTAAGTATGTAGAGCTGTTAAAATAAGTGAAGTTTAAAGAATATCTAAAAATAAAGGTAAATTAGGTAGAAATACTTAGTCTACCTTCATTTTTTTACATACAGATAATAAGCAGTAGCTAAGAGCAATTCAATTACTGCTTTTAAATTATTTCTTAATGTATTCTTTATAAGGAAATGGAATAATGATCTCTCCATTAACAATTTTATAGTTTGTATTTTCTATGGGATTTAGATTTTGAACTAAGTTAATGCCAATATTATAGAAAACTTCAGGTAAAATTTTTGGATCTTGAAAAACAGTGCCTGCCATAAATCCTTTATCAACTAAAGCTCTTGCTTCAGGGAGCGCATCAATCCAAACAACTGTGATATTTTTTGATGTATCCTCTTTGTTGTAGCCATATTTTGTAGTGTTTTAATAGCACCTAACAGTAAAAGATATGATTATCTAAATAACTATTCAATTGTATCCAAATTGAAATATGGTAATACAAGTTTTCTATTTACAATATAAGATAATAGTAGTAAAATGTACACGAACACTAGTTCGCATATGTTTTATATAATAATGACAATAAGGAGATGACAGTATGTTGACAGAAAAGCAAAAAATGATTTTAGATATTATTAAGGATTATATAGAGAAGGAAAAAATACCACCAACAGTCAGAGAAATATGCAAGATTGCAGATATTAATTCAACATCATCAGTACAAGCTCATATAGATAGATTAGAGAAAAAAGGATATATAAAAAAAGACAAGGGATGTAATAGGAGTATCAGAATAAAGGAAATAATTTAGTTGGAAGTTTTTGATTACTAAATTAACGTAAAATGATATTACATAACAAAAAATTATAAAAATTATATTCTGTGTTAAAATAAATAAAAATTTAGAGTTTTCTTAGAAGACACCCAATAACATAATGTTAAAATCCCCGGTATATGAGATGATATACATATGATAAGAATTTATTTATCGAGAGTATTTGGGAAAAAAGATGGAATCAATCAGGCTGACTTGGCTAGGAAAACAGGAATAAGGCCTAATACTATTTTAAAATATAAATCATACATAGAACTTTTCGCATATAATTTTAACAGTATAATTTGTATAAATTTATTCTATAATATAGATAAGAAAAGCTTAGTACTGCAAATACTAAGCTAATCCTAGAACGTTTTTTGTTTTAGGGATATTAGATTGAATTATTGATTTAAGAAAAGAGTACTACTCTTTGGGAGAAGGTGGGGCACTCTTTTCTTTTATACTTTTAAGTGTGTAGTAGGCTGATCATTACCGAAAATTTAGAGTATGCATAATTCTTCACCTTGATCAGTTTTCACATAATACGATATAAAATTGTTTTTTTCATTATTGGTTTTATTTATGTCTATTACTTTATACTCTATTTTTTTTCTATCCTTTTCACTTGCATATTGATCTCTTGTATTATCAACTGTAAGTTTAATACTATTATCATTAACAATCAAATCACTTATTATAACGCCTCCGTCAATCGTATAACTTATTATTCTTACCATATCTCCTACATTTGATTTTTTATTTTTATAGTTTTCAATAAATTTATCAAGTTTTTCTATATTATAATATTCATCAATTGAACTTGATATAACATCACCATCTTCTTTAGCCGTATCAATGCTATATTTCATTTGTATCTTATCTAGTTCTTTGTAAGAATTTTGAGCTATTTGGATCCATGCACCATCAGAACCTAATGAATAACCTTCAATAGTAGTATTTTTAACCATGCAACCATCGCTATCCAAATAGTACCATTTACATTGATCAAATAACTACCCCGTTTTCATATATCCATTATCATCAAAATAATACCACTTTCCATCAATTTCTTTCCAACCAACTGACCACGAACTTCCTTCTGAATTCCACCAGCCATTATTATCTTGTTTCCATTCTGCATGTGTAACAATTGGATTCATTGTCAATATGGATATTAATATCATTGTTAAGATTATTAACTTTTTCATTTTTCACCCCAAAATCTTTCTTATAGTACACAATAATATATCTCTATAAAATCATTTCCATAAATAATTAAAACAAAAAAACAAATTAATGTTAATAGACAACAATATTACTACGATATTATTGTTGTCTATTAATTTCTATTTTTTATAAGTTTTCAAAATAAAACTTGTACTAGCTAAAGTTGGTTTTCTATTTCGATAATGAAAGCTTTATATTGCTAATGAAATTATCGCTACTAAGACCTTTTTTGTATTTATTTTTTAATTGTTCATTTAATTGAACATTATCCCCTGTTAATTTAAATCTACCTTGATGCGAACCTGTTACATAATATTTACCATCAGAATAATTTAAAAAGAATAATGAATCATCTCCTTTATTAAAATTATCAAGCCCGTCTACAACTTCTTCAATTTTTTAGAACTTACATTATCATTGTCAACAACTGACTTTCCTAGTGTTCGCATGCTAAATTCTTTTGCATTTTTCCCTTCAATGGTACCCCCATGAAGCTTGACATTAATTACATCCCCAGTTTTTAAAGTTCCAGCCAAACTATCTTCAACTTTAATTGAAACATTAGTATAAATGCCATCTTCATCATAAAAAGATTCTGCATCTTGGATTTTTTCTTGTATTATAGTACTAGAATTATTAGTCAAATCATTAATATCAGTATAATCTTTAATACTATCTTCCGTGGTTTCTATATACGAAAAATCCGAATTGTTCGAATCATTATCATTGGTCGCTGCAGCTGATGTAGTTGATACAGCTAATGAGTTCAAACTGTTACCATATAGATGTTTTATACCAGCAATATCATCGCTTTGTGGGAGATAAACACCAAGCATTTTAGGATACATAAGATCTGATGTATCATTAACATGAGCCAATCCAAATGCATGTCCAAGTTCATGTGCTATTGTTCCCAGTTGCTGATCATATGCTAAATTTTTATACATGCCTGGATTTACTATAATATGATTCTGAGTCCAATTAACATTAGGAGTAGCTCTTGTCCATTTATCAGGCCTTGTGATATTTGGTAAATAAAATTTTGTATAAGCAATGATTCCATTTGCCGTATCCTCATCTTCATCATCATAAACCACTATTTTATTTACTGATTGACTATGCTCATTTTTTATTAACGATACCCCACAATTAGCATTATTCCAACCAGACACTGCTGAATCTATTGTGCTCTCAATCGAGGAAGCAGAATCAGCTATATGATATTTTATCCCGTTAACTCCACCAATTAATACATGATCATTGTATGTATTATATGCAAATGCAGGAATTGCGTTTGATACGACTACACTAGAACAAACAAGTAAAGATATTATAAAATTTCTTCTTTTCATAAATCAAACCCTTTTTTAAAAAATTATTTACAAATTATATTATTTTCCAAACAATTAAAACTGTAAATAATTTTGGAATAAAAGGTAAATATTGTGGTAATGATCCTATACTGTTTTTTAAATTTGTAATTTAAATTGCAAAAACTAAAGATTTTTATACAGTTCTACTAATATTTTTTAAAATCAGGTCTTAATTAAAGAAATAATAGCTTAAGTTGAAATAAACCTTAAAAAACACTATAATACAGCATTTAAGAAATTTTTACATAAATATATAGCATCTTAATAAAAATATTTTTTTGGCAAATTAAATGTTTTTATTAAACATTTTTTAGAGACTGGGGTTGGTTCAAAAATTCCTGTTTTCCATGCATAAATTGTATATTCACATCTATTAATCATTTTGCTCTAAAATTTATAATATATTCAAGGATGAGTTTTTGTAAAAAGAAAGGTAACAAAACATTGAATTGAAAAGGAACGAGGCATAACTTTTATTATTATTTATAGATTAGAAAAAAGTTTTTTTAATCTCCCTAATTATATGAATCTTAAAAAAGCAATACAAAATACAGTTCAAAATAGGTTTAATAGTTTATAATTATTATATATTTTTAGCAAACTACTTAAAGACATAAAGCTTAAGAGAAAGAAGGCGTTATTATATGGTGGTAAAGCAAACGTTATTTTCAAGTTATTTTAATGAATTCAAAGCAATATTAGATAGTGTATCCAACGAAATAATTGTAATTGATCGTAAAAATAAGATATTTTTTATTAATGAACCGGCTAGCATTCTTTTTAGAATGGATAGAAATAATAGCTTAGGCAAGGAGGTCAATGAATTAATACGAAACTCTGAACTATCTTACTTTTTGTCTGAGAAAAAAATGGAGCCTAAAAAGCCTATAATAATTAACAATTTAAATTTGGCATTAAGAATTATACATTTGTGGGAAGATAAAAATATAATAGGAACTATATTAATTTTTAGTAATATAGAAAACTATAATGAATTGCTTCATAGGCTTGATGAGGAAAAAAACAGTAGTGAAATATTAAATACTGTAATTGAAACTGCGTATGATGGAATGGTTATCATTAATAAAATGGCGATAATAACAATGATTAGTAAGGCTTATACAGAGTTTTTAGGAATAAAAAGAGAGGATGCAATTGGCAAACATGTAGCAGAAGTTATTGAAAACACTAGAATGCCCATAGTATTAAAGACAGGTAAAGAAGAAGTGGCACAGCTTCATAAGATTAAAGGAAATTATATGATAGCATCAAGAATACCAATAATAAAAAATGGTGAAATAATAGGGGTAGTAGGTAAGGTATTATTTAGAAATGTAAAAGAATTAAATAATCTTTATAGAAAAATAAGTGTTATAGAAAAGGAATTGGCAAGTTATAAATCAAAGCTTAGAGAATTCAATACAGCCAGTTATTCTCTTAAAAATATTATAGGTGAAAGTGATCCGATTGTTTTGGCTAAAAATATAGTGAAGAAGGCTGCACATACTACTTCAAATGTACTCATTTTAGGAGAAAGTGGTACTGGTAAGGAAATCTTTGCTCATGCCATCCATTCGGAAAGTAAACGTCATGAAGGGCCTTTTGTTAAAGTAAATTGTGCAGCAATCCCAAGTGATTTACTTGAATCAGAATTGTTTGGCTATGAAGCGGGAGCTTTTACGGGAGCTAGAAAAGAAGGTAAAATAGGAAAATTTGAAATAGCAAATGAAGGTACAATATTTCTAGATGAAATAGGAGATATGCCTCTTCACATGCAGGTGAAGCTTTTAAGAGTTATTCAAGAACGGGAAGTAGAAAAGGTTGGCGGGGTTGCCAGTAAAAAAATTAATATAAGAATAATTGCTGCAACAAACAGAAATCTTGAAAAATTGGTATCAGAAGGAAAGTTTCGTGAAGACCTGTACTATAGGCTCAATGTCGTAACGATTGAGATTCCTCCTTTAAGAGAACGTGGAAATGATATAATACTTATTTCTAATCATTTGATCAAAAAACTTTCACTTGATTTAAATAAGAAAGTTACAGGAATTTCAAAGGAGGCTGAACAATATCTTAAAACCTATGAATGGAAAGGTAACGTAAGAGAATTAGAGAATATCTTAGAAAGAGCTATTAATATTATGGAAGATAATGAGATTATTGATATAAAGGATTTACCTAAAGAACTTACTGGTAAAAAGATTGAAATAACACCGAAAAAGCTTCAAGATGTTATTGCTGAAAGTGAAAAAAATGCTATTATTTTGGCTCTTAGAGCCGCGAAGGGAAATAAGACAAAGGCGGCCAAAATTCTTGATATAGGACGGACTAGTTTATATGAGAAAATAGAAAAGTATAAGATACAGGTGTAGTTGTACGAAGAATCGTACAACTATTTTTTTACGCGCAATATAGTTGTACGAAGAATCGAACACTGTGTAAATGTTTACGTTAAACGTGTACGAAAAAACGAACATAAATTTATAAAATTAATAAAAATCTTTTAAATATATAGAGAAGAAAGCGCATTATTGTGATTGTTTCTTTCTTAAAATTTTGGCATAGATATTGCTTATATAAATATATGTAAACGAAATCATAAATAAAATATTAAGTTCTTGTTTCATTTAGTATATAGAAAGGAGGATGAGATATGAACAAGATAATGTCATTTGAACAGGCAATCGACCTAATTAAAAATGGAGATACTGTTGCATTTGGTGGGTTCATTGGGGCTGGGCATGCTGAGGGAATTTCTAAGAAACTAAAAGAAATTTACCTAGAGCATGGCACTCCAAATAATTTAACGCTTGTTTATGCAGCTGGGCAAGGAGATGGAAAAGAAAAAGGTTTAAACCATCTCGGTCAAGAAGGTCTTATTTCAAAGGTAATAGGAGGACATTGGGGATTGGCTCCTAAGATACAAAAGCTTGCAATTGAAAATAAAATAAAAGCTTATAATCTTCCACAAGGAGTTATATCTAGTCTTTATAGAGATATTGCAGCCGGTAAGCCTGGAACAGTTACTCACGTAGGGCTTAAAACATTTGTGGACCCAAGAGTAGAGGGGGGAAAACTAAATGAGAGCACAACTGAGGATATTGTAAAAGTAATTGAAATAGATGATAAGGAATATCTCTATTACAAGGCATTCCCTATTGATATAGCTGTACTTAGAGCTACTTATGCAGATGAAGATGGAAATGCAAGCCTTCAAAAAGAAGCTGCAACTCTTGATGGTCTTGCAATGGCACAGGCAGCAAAAAATTCTGGGGGAAAAGTTATTCTTCAGGTTGAAAAGATAGTATCTAGAGGAACTTTAGATCCTAAGCTTGTAAAAATTCCTGGAATACTTGTCGATGCAATAGTTGTTGCTGAAGCAGAAGATCATATGCAGACTTTCTCTGAAATGTTTAATCCAGCTTTTTGTGGAGAAATAAAGATGCCTGCAAATTCTATCAAATGCCTGCCAATGGATGAAAGAAAAATAATAGCAAGACGTTGTGCAATGGAGCTTATACCAAATGCAGTCACTAATCTTGGAATAGGCATGCCAGAAGGAATTTCAATGGTAGCAAATGAAGAAGGTATAGGAAATACTATAAGATTAACCATTGAATCAGGTCCTATTGGAGGCATTCCAGCGGGTGGATTGAGTTTTGGAGCAGCTATAAATCCAGATAGTATTATAGATCAATCATCTCAATTTGATTTTTATGATGGCGGTGGATTAGACATAGCATTTTTGGGATTAGCTCAATGTGATAAAGAGGGTAATATAAATGTAAGTAAGTTTGGACCTAAAATAGCAGGCTGTGGAGGATTTATAAATATTACCCAAAATGCTAAGAAGGTTGTATTCTGTGGAACTTTTACAGCAGGAGGACTTAGAATTAATATTACTGACGGTAAATTAGTTATTGAAAATGAAGGAAAGTCAAAGAAATTTATTGATAGTGTTGAACAAATTACATTTAGTGGAGATTATGCTAAAGATGTTAATCAGCCGGTGCTTTATATAACTGAAAGAGCAGTTTTCAGCCTAACAAGAGATGGAATAACTTTGGAGGAAATAGCTCCTGGAATAGACTTACAAAAGGATATTCTTGATCAAATGAATTTTAAACCAATAATTTCAAGTGACTTAAAGATAATGGACCAAAGGATTTTTGAGGATAAGCTCATGAAATTAAAATAAAAGATCCATATAAGTAAAATGGAGACATGGATAAAATAATTAAAATGAAAAATAATAAAATAATGGAGGTTTTATATATGGCAGTTATAGGAATTTTATTAAGTTTAGGACTTTTAATGTTTATGGCCTATAGAGGCTTTTCAGTTATTGTTTTTGCACCTATATTTGCAATAGCTGCAGCTATATTTTCTGGAATGGCAATTATGCCGACTTATACAGAAATCTTTCTACCGAACTTAGGTAACTATGTAAAAGTTTACTTCCCTTTCTTCTTATTAGGTGCTGTATTTGGAAAAGTTATGGAACAATCTGGTGCAGCAAAATCTATTGCAAAATTCATAGTGGAGAAGTTAGGTAAAAAACGTGCTATGTTGTCTGTAATTTTGGCAGCGGCTATACTAACTTATGGCGGGGTAAGTCTTTTCGTTGTAGCATTTGCTGTATATCCTTTTGCAGCATCTATATTCAAAGAAGCAGATATACCAAAGAGACTTGTTCCAGCGACTATAGCTGTTGGTGCTTTCACATTTACTATGGATGCACTTCCAGGAACACCGCAGATTCAAAACTCTATACCAATGAAGTTTTTTAATACAGATCTTTATGCTGCTCCTGTATTTGGAACACTAGGTGCAATTATAGTTTTAGTTTGTGGTGTATCTTATTTAGAATGGCGCAAACGTGAGGCTCAGGCAAATGGAGAAGGATATGGAGAAAATCATAAACAAGAACCAGTGCTTGTTGAAGATGAAAATTTACCAAATCCATTTTTGTCGGCATTACCGCTAGCATCTGTACTTGGACTAACTTTAATTTTACAAAAGTTAGTGTTTCCTAAGTGGGATATTGTATCTTGGGTAACAAAGGCACCTTATAACATTCCAGAAGCAAGTGTTGTAGGCTCAATGAATAACTGGGCACTTATGATTGCACTTGTATGTGGTATTATTCTTGCAGTTTCTATCAATCCAAAACGTATGAAGGGTAATTTAGCAACAGCAATTAATGCGGGTGCAATTGGATCACTTTTAGCTGTTATGAATACAGCATCAGAAGTAGGCTTTGGTAATGTTATAAAAACTTTACCAGGATTCCAATCTATAGCTCACGCTTTAACAAATATTAATTCAAATGGAAGTCCATTACTTTCAGAAGCGGTTACAGTAAATACTCTTTCAGGGGTGACAGGTTCTGCTTCAGGTGGAATGAGTATAGCACTTGATACATTTGGTAAACAATATTTAGAGTGGGCAAATAATGCTGGTGTGGATCCACAATTACTTCACCGTGTTGCCGCTATGGCATCAGGAGGAATGGATACATTGCCTCATAATGGTGCAGTTATTACTTTACTTGGAATTGCAGGCTTAACTCACAAACAATCATATAAAGATATTTTCGCAATTACTTGTATTAAAACGGGAACTGTATTTTTATTAATTATACTACAAGGCATATTACATTTTGTTTAATAAGAGTATAAAAAAATAGGTGAAATCTACTATAGTGGATAAAGTATAAAGGGAGGAATTATAAAGATGAAAGGTTTGACAATAAAGGAGTTAAATATTGGCGATAAAGCATCTTTTCAAAAGACAATTACAGAAACAGACGTGTATTTATATGCTGGGATAACTGGAGATTTAAATCCAGCGCATATAAACCATATCGAAGCAGAAAAAACAATGTTTAAAGGTAGAATTGCTCACGGTATGTTAACGGCTGGTCTAGTATCCGCAGTATTAGGTATGCAGCTTCCAGGGCCAGGTTCTATTTATCTTGGACAAGAACTAAAGTTTTTAGCTCCAGTAAAAATAGGAGACACAATTAAAGCAGAAGTAGAAGTAATAGAGAAGATTGATGAAAAGAATAGGATAAAACTAAGTACCATATGCACAAATCAAAATGGTGTTGAAGTACTTAAAGGTATAGCTACTATAATGCCACCAAAATAAAGACAAGCTTCTAAAAAATTGGTGTTTTATGATTAAATTCATATGTTTTAAGAAAAAGCTATTATCCTTGTTTTGATATGGTGATATAATTTAATTTGCAAAGAATATAGCCAATTTATATAAACGAATTATGTTTATATTTTAAGAGATAACGAATTTTTTAAAGTGTAGAAAACAATAGAATTATTGTTTTCTACCTTTATTTTATTTGTGGGAAATAAATATCTTTACTATAAATTAATTATGAATTCCTAGTTATTATATAGTTTGATTAGCATATGTCTATAAAAATTAAAATGAGAAGAGGCGAATTATATGGAAGATATAATAGACAATTTGTTAAATAAATCTAAGGAAAATTTTATGATGGCTATTGAAATATATAATAAGCCTACAATTCACTATAGAGTTGAGGGTTTTTGCTTTTTTATCTGTAATTCATGGGAGTTAATGCTTAAGGCACATATGATTGACAAGCTTGGTGAGGTGAGTATTTACTATAAAAATAATTCCAGTAGAACCTTGACCCTGAAAAAGTGTATTAGCATTATTTTTACTAATGAAAAAGCGCCTTTAAGACTTAACTTGGAAAAGATAATTGAATTAAGAAATACAAGCACATATTTTATTACAGAAGAGTATGAGATTATATATCTACCACTATTTCAATCGTGCATTTTTAATTTTATGGAGAAAATGTATGAGTTTCATAATATAGATATGACAGCAATTACACCGTGGAGTTTTTTGATGTGGACGATGAACAGAAATATGATAAATATTAATGAAATAAGAGCAAAGTATACAGGAGAAATTGCCAATAAATTAATTAATGCTAGTACTGATATCTCAAGTTTATCATCACAAAATAACCATACTTTTTCTGTAAAAGTAGAATGTTTTAACTGCATCACTAAAGATAAAAATAAAGGAGGAGGTATTACTTATATTAGCAATGAAACTAAAAACGAAATTAAAATGAGACAAGAAGCAGAGGATCCTAATAGTACACATAAATACAATATGAAATCCTGTAATAAGGAAATAAATAAAAGGCTTAAAACATTAGGAATAAATTTGAAGTTTAATAAATATCATTTTGAACTATTTTGCAAGTATTATAGTTTGAAGAAAAATCCTAAATTATGTTATACCTATAATGTAAATTCAAGCCCTAATTATAGTTATTCTCTCCAAACTATAGACTTTATTGTAGAGGAAATAAAAAAAGATCCTAAAAATGTTATTCAAAATTTGAGAGAAAAAATAAAAAAATAAGCCAACCCTAGGGGCAAAGGATTCTTAGCACTATGCCTACTCTCATTCGAGAACCCAGCCTTATTCCTTCACGAGTCAACTTATTTATATTATAATATATTAGAAAAACTTGTCAAATATTCTTTGTTAGTTAATGTCCCAAAGGATGCATTATACTTTATAAGTAATTAAGATGATAACTAATAAATAAAAAAGCCCCATGTATTAAAACAATAGAGGCTTTTTCATTTATTAAAATATACATAAGTATGCTCATTTTTGATTTTTGGAAAGATAATCATAAACAATTTTAGGTGTTCCAAGAGTTAAATCTGTAAGTATATGCGATGCAGATATAATTTCTAATACTGGTAAGTCAGCTAAAGGAGCTAGTGCGTGGCTAAACAATTGTAGACGAGCGCTACCAGTCCATGCACCATGTATTGTTATATCAGTATTTTCTGCGCATATAAGTTCACAAATTCTTGGCTTACCATCATAACCTTGAATAACTTTTAACATAAAATTAGGTCTTGAAATTTGTGAATAAGCTTCTTTAAGATCTAGAGGTTCATGTTTATATCCCATTGTGGCAGTGGCAACTGGCAATGTGCCATATTTTAATGTCCCAACCAATGTATCTGAATCAACAAATAACTTCGGATTTCCAAGTTTTTTAGGATAAGCGCTACTTTCTCTTCCAACAGCTATAGCTGGCTCATTATCAAGGTACATCATATGCAAGTAATCGCCGCTAACTCCATTGAATGTTACTGGGATAGCCTGACCACATTCTGTATATGAGCCCAATCCGGTTGTATCCGGCATAGCCATCATTTCAAATCTCACATAAGGGCCGTCTAACTCAAGTGGTTCTGGAACTATTTTTCTAAGAGCTTCTAAATCAGTACGATAAATGATATTTAAGTATTCTCTATTATGAAATTTATATGGTCCTCTAGGAAATGCTGGAGCAGATATGGGAGTTGTAATTTGTTTTATTACTTCATTTTCTAGCATAGAATTATCACACTCTTTTCTTATTTTTTAATTATATAGAGAGCCTAAGCTTAAGAGACTATGACTTTAAAATAAAAGATCTATATGTCCATAATTTCTATGTTATTTGGGATAATTAAATTTGCATCTGTTAAAGACTTTATTTCATCAACAGTCGTATCTTTGTGAATTTCTCTTAAAATTAATCCGTCACGTGTTACTTTAATTACGCATAATTCTGTAATTATTAAATCTACTTGAGCTTTTGCAGTAAGTGGAAGAGTGCATTTTTTTACAATCTTGGGTTTGCCTTTACCAGTATGCTGCATTGCTACTATTACTTTTCGTGCTCCTATTGCTAAATCCATAGCCCCACCCATGCCTGGTACAATTTTACTTGGGACAATCCAGTTGGCTAAATTTCCTTTCTCATCAACTTCTAAAGCACCTAGAACAGCAACATCTACATGCCCACCTCTAATTAATGAGAAAGACATTGAGCTATCAAAAAAAGCACCTTGAGGCAGAAGAGTTACATATTGGCCACCGGCATTTATTATATCAGGATCATATTCACCTGAAGCTGCTAATTCTCCCATGCCAACCATGCCATTTTCGGATTCAAAAGCGATATTCATTTCCTTGGGTATATAATTAGCAACTAAAGTTGGAAGTCCTATTCCAAGATTAACAAGTTGCCCAGCTTTTAATTCCTTAGCAACTCTTTTGGCGATTATCTCTTTAGCTAAAATTTTATTGTCAATCATTTAAACCACCTCTTTTACTATATAATCTACTAATATACCTGGAGTCATTATATTCTCTTTGTTTAGTTCATCAGCTTTTACTAACTTATCAGCTTCTACTATAACTGTATTACCAGCCATTGCCATGTATGGATTGAAGTTTTTTGCAGCGGCTCTATAGAAGGTGTTTCCAAATTCATCTACTATACTACCTTTTATTAATGAGATATCAGCTGATAATGGAAGTTCTAGCAAATATTTTTTGCCGTTAACATTAACTTTCTGCTTACCTTTTTCTACAATAGTGTCTACCCCAGTTGGCGTTAATACACCTCCAAGGCCAGAACCACCTGCACGAATTCTTTCTATTAAAGTTCCCTGAGGAGAAAGCTCAACTTCGAGTTCACCAGAAGTCATTTTTTTTCCGGTTTCAGGATTTGTTCCAATATGGGAAGCAATTACTTTAGAGACCTGACCATTTACAATAAGTTTACCAATACCCTTATCTGGAAAAGCTGTATCGTTGCATATAACAGTTAGATTTTTAATGTTTAAGTTAACTAGAAAATCTATAATATTTTCTGGTGTTCCGCAATTTAAGAAGCCGCCAACCATAATTGTCATGCCATCTTTAAATAAGTTCTTTAAATTTATTAATTTAGTTATTTTGCTCATTTTAGCAACTCCTTTCTGAATATTTTTCTGTGATCTCATAAATAAACTTGTAAATTCAAGAATGAAGTTAACCGGCTAACACACATCTTCTTTGACGTGTGAAGTTTCTTGCAGAGGTTATACCTTCACCAGTACAGCCGGCAATAGTGAAAGTTGTAAATCCTTCAGCATTATAACCTACTCCAGCAAAGGATTTTGCATTTTTTACAAAGATAGTAGTGTCTATTTCTTTCTCAAATCTATTTAAGTTATCTATGTTTTTGGAATAAATATAGGCACTATGTTTTCTGCTTTGTTCTGCTATTTTTGCATATTGTATAGCATCATCTATATTTTTGACTCTCACGATGGGTAGTATTGGCATCATAAGTTCTGTCATTACAAAAGGATGATCTGGCTCTACTTCGCAGATTATACATCTAACACTTGAAGGAGCTTCAACATCTATCTCATTTAAGAATAATTTTGCATCTTTTCCAACCCATTTTTTATTTATGTTATATTCTTGAGTTTCATTATTTTTCTGTAATATTAAATTCAATAGTTTTGTTATTTTATCTTTATTTATAATTACAGCATTATTTTTTAACATATTATCTATTAAATTATCTGCAACATTGTCAAAAACAAATACTTCTTTTTCAGCAATACAAGGTAAGTTATTATCAAAAGAGCAGCCTTCAATGATATTTTTTCCGGCTTTTTCAATGTCAGCAGTATCATCTACAATAACTGGAGGATTTCCAGCACCAGCCCCTATAGCTTTTTTACCAGAATTTAAGAGAGTTTTTACCATTCCAGGACCGCCAGTTCCGCATAAAAGTTTTATTTCTGGGTGTTTTATAATTGCATCTAAGGATTCCATGGTTGGATTTTTTACAGCTGTTATTAGATTCTTAGGACCTCCACATGAAACAATAGCTTTATTTATCATATCGACAGCAAAAGCAACACATTTTTTTGCACTGGGATGTCCATTAAAAACTACAGCGTTTCCAGCAGCTATCATTCCTATGCTGTTGCAGATAACAGTTTCAGTTGGATTAGTAGAAGGGGTTATTGCGCCTATAACACCATACGGAGCCATTTCAACTACTGTAAGTCCATTATCTCCTGACCAGGCTGTAGTAGTTAAATCTTCTATACCAGGAGTATATTTAGCCACTAATTCATGTTTTAATATCTTATCTTCATATCTTCCCATATGTGTTTCGTCTAAAATCATTTTAGCTAAAATTTTTTTGTTTTTTAATGTTGCCTTCCTTATTTCAGTTAATATTTTTTCTCTTTGTTCCTTTGTATAATAAAGAGAAAATTCCTTTTGTGCAGTTATAGCTTTATTAATAGCAACTTCAACATCTTCGAAAACTCCAGAATATGAAGTGCTATTTTCGTAGTTTTTTAAATCGGCATTTTTAATGTTTGTTTTAAATTTTAAATTTTCAGTTTCTGATATTGTTGTGTCTTTGTTCATAATTATTCCTCCTTGTAATTTAAAAAATAATTTACATTAGAAAATAACTATTTCATATAGGTAAACAGTAAAATCTAATGAGTATATACAGTATAATAGCCATTGCTTATTACAAAAACAACCTATAAATACAAGAAAATCAATATAAAGGAAATAAAACGTTACCAAATTACAAATTTGTAACATATTTTTATTAAATAAATTATAGAAACATAGAATTAGAAAATTTGGAGAATATTCTGAAAATATAAGCATATCATAAATTAATTAATATATTTATGTTTTAGTAAAGGATGTAAATCTATATGAAGAATATTAATATAAAAAAGCCTTTAAAAAACTATCATACAGGAAAAATTATTATTCTGATATCTTCAATGGTACTAATTTATTTACTTATTTCATTATATTTTGTTAATCATTACTTTTTTAATACAGTAATAAATGGAGTAAATGTATCATTAAAAGCACATGAGGATGTAAGTGATATAATTAAAAATTACATTGAAAATTATAAGTTACAGTTAATAGAAAGAGATGGAGAAACAGAAGAAATATTAGGACAAGATATAGGATTACAATATAATGAAAAAAATGATCTTTCTAAAATCAATAAACTTCAAAGTTCATATAAATGGATAAGCTCATTATTAAAGGAACAAGATTATTATGAAGATGATTTATTTTTTTATAATAAAGATAATCTGGAAAATAAAATAAATCAATTAAATTGTTTGAATAAGGAGATTATAGAACCACAAAATGTGAGCTTTAAATACTCAAGTGGTTTATATGAAGTAGTTAAAGAGGTATATGGGAACAAAATATATAAGGACAAGCTAAATGAGGTTATAAAAATGAGTATATCGCAAGGAAAAACAAAATTAAATTTAGATGAGAATCTTTGTTATGAAAATCCTAAATACACTACTACTTCTAATAAGACTATGGAAGCTATTAATTTGCTAAACAAGTATACATCGACAAAGATAACCTATATATTTGGAAATAAGAGTGAAGTTCTGGATGGAAGTATAATAAATGGGTGGCTTGGCGTTGATGATAACTTAGATGTAGAAATAAACGAAAAAGCAGTTAATGAATACTTGAAAAACTTAAGCAAAAAATATGACACAGTTGGTATAACAAGAAAGTTTAAAGCGTCTATAAATAAAATAGTAGAAGTTAAGGGTGGATTTTATGGTTGGAAAATTAATTGTGTCTCTGAAACAAAATCACTATTAGAAAACATAAAACATGGGGATATACTTCAAAAAGAACCGATATATACTCAAAAGGCTTTATATAGAGATGAAGATGATATAGGAAAAACTTATGTAGAAATTAATCTGACAAGGCAGCATTTATGGTTTTATAAGGAAGGGAAGCTTATAACTCAAGGTGACATAGTAACAGGTAACCCTAATAGAGGAAATCCTACTAAGCTTGGAGTTTATATGCTTAATTACAAAGAAAAAGGATCAACATTAAATGGAGAAAATTATGAAACAAAAGTAAGCTATTGGATGCCGTTTAACGGAAATATAGGTATACATGATGCAAGTTGGAGATATTCTTTTGGTGGAGATATATATAAGATCAATGGATCTCATGGATGTGTAAATGCTCCACTATATTTAGCCAAGAAAGTTTTTGAGAATATAGAAGCTGGAACTCCTATTATTTGTTATGAAGAATAGAAAAATGATCAAATGCTTCTTTTGATTATTTCTTTTATGATATTAATAAAATTTTCTGCATCAGGATTAAGAGTGCGGTAACTACTTTTTATCCAACCCATTGAGAGTTTCATATTACAGTTTTCTCTGATGCTAGAGGAAAAAACATCACAATAGTTTAAAAAATGATGAAGAGTACATTGCTTAGTAACTTATAAATATATATTTGATATTTACAATTGATTGAAAAAGTGCTAATATTATTTTCAAATAAGAGGAAAGTGCACGAAACTCTTAAAGGCACATTCAAAAAATAATAAGTTAATTTTAATCCATTGCATTTTTCTATGTGCCTAAAATTAAATATTAATTGAGCAATGAGAGGGAAAAGTATTATAGAATACAGTTTTCAGAGATGGAGTGTCAAAAGGCTGTAAGCATTCCTAAATATGACTATAAGAAAAACTACCCTGGAGCTATGGCTGATTATCAAAATTTTGTGAAAAGTCATCGGTGGAAATCGTTAAAAATTATAGAGATGAATTGGATTATTTTAATTCAATTTGGGTGGAACCACGGATATTATGCATTCGTCCCAAGGCTTGGGATGAATGCTTTTTTTGTACAAAAAATTAAGAATGTTTATATAACAAATAAATTAGTTTAGTAAAAGGAGGTAATTAGTTATGATGAATATAAAACTTAAAGATGGATCAATAAAGGAAATTTCAGAAGACTCAAGCATTTATGAACTTGCAGGTTTAATCAGTAAAAATTTAGCTAAAGTTGCAATAGTAGGGGAAGTAAATGGAACTTTAGTTGATTTAAGTTATATATTAAAAGACAATGATGAGGTAAATATTTTAACTTATGACGATGAAAAAGCAGTTGAAGTAATAAGACATTCTACTTCGCATATTATGGCTCAGGCAGTTAAAAGACTTTATAAAAATGCAAAACTTGCTATAGGCCCATCAATAGAAAATGGTTTTTATTATGATTTTGATATAGAAAATTCATTATCTGCAGAAGACCTAAGTAAGATTGAAGCGGAAATGAACAAAATAATAAGTGAAAATTTAAGTTTTGAGAGAATTGATGTTTCAAGAGAAGAGGCAATAAAGTTAATGGAGGAAAAAGGAGAAAACTATAAAGTAGAGTTAATTCTAGATCTTCCAGAAGGTGAAAAAATATCTTTATATAAGCAGGGAGATTATATTGATCTTTGCAGAGGACCTCATATTCCTTCTACAAAATATTTAAAAGCTTTTAAATTAATAAGCATTGCGGGGGCATATTGGAGAGGAAATGAAAAAAATAAAATGCTTCAAAGAATATATGGTGTTGCATTTTCCAATAAAACATTATTGGAAACTCATTTGCACAATTTAGAAGAAGCAAAAAAGAGAGATCATAGAAAATTAGGAAAAGAATTAAGATTATTTACTTTTGCTGATGAGGGACCAGGCTTTCCATTTATGCTTCCTAAAGGAGTAATTCTAAAAAATACTTTAATTGATTTTTGGAGAAAATTACATTATGAAGCGGGATATATAGAGATAGAAACACCAATAATGCTTAATAAAAAATTATGGGAAACTTCAGGGCATTGGTATCATTATAAAGAGAATATGTATACTTCAATGATTGATGAAGAAGAATTTGCTTTAAAACCTATGAATTGTCCAGGCGGAATGTTGGTGTATAAGTCAGAAGCACACTCTTATAGGGATTTTCCAATGAGAGTTGGGGAACTTGGAAGGGTCCATAGACATGAACTTTCAGGGGCATTACATGGACTTATGAGAGTAAGAGCCTTTACACAAGATGATGCGCATATATTTATGCTACCAAATCAGATAAAATCAGAGATAAAAGGTGTCATAGAGCTTATAGACAAGGTGTATTCAAAGTTTGGATTTAAATACAGTCTTGAACTTTCTACAAGGCCAGAGGATTCAATGGGAAGTGATGAGGATTGGGAGCTTGCAGAGAACTCGTTAAAGGGTGCGTTAGATGAATTGAGCCTGGATTACAAAATAAATGAAGGGGATGGAGCCTTCTATGGACCTAAAATAGACTTCCATCTTGAAGATAGCATAGGCAGGACATGGCAATGTGGAACAATTCAATTAGATTTTCAGCTTCCTCAAAGATTTGAATTAGATTATATTGGAAGCGATGGAGAAAAGCATAGACCTATAGTAATCCATAGGGTTATATTTGGAAGTATAGAAAGATTTATGGGAATATTAATAGAACACTTTGCAGGAAAGTTTCCAACATGGTTAGCTCCAGTTCAGGTAAAAGTACTTCCAATATCAAATAAATTCAATGATTATTCAGAGAAAATAAAGAAGCAGCTAAGTGATGCAGAAATAAGAGTTGAAGTGGATTATAGAGATGAAAAGATAGGTTATAAGATAAGAGAAGCTAGAAATGAGAGAGTTCCTTATATAATAGTTGTTGGCGAGAAAGAAGAGGCAGAAAATAAGATTTCATTGCGAAGCAGAAAAAATGGAGATGAGGGAATCTTAGAACTAGAGAAATTAATACAAAGAATTAGTGATGAAGTGATAAATAAGAAATTATAGTAATTTCAACAAGATTACTATATAATTTACTATAAAGAAGAACAATAAAAGCAAAGTAAAGCTTTAATTGTTCTTTTTTAGCATGGAAGTTTATTCAAAAATTTGACATAGAGTTAACTTTAAGTATTATAATATATACGTCGTAATTAAAAATTTACAATTATGGTTGAAATCTTTTTTCTAA
Organism: Clostridium sp. DL-VIII; assembly: GCF_000230835.1. Classification (NCBI taxonomy): domain Bacteria; kingdom Bacillati; phylum Bacillota; class Clostridia; order Eubacteriales; family Clostridiaceae; genus Clostridium; species Clostridium sp. DL-VIII. Next base: position 4,448,205 of record NZ_CM001240.1, on the reverse strand, counting down.
CATAAAGGCAAATAAGGAAAAATAGTATTTAGGAAATATAAGAAAGGTGATGGTAATGTGGTAAATGTCACATTAGGAAGAACAGAAATTACAGTAAACAGAAATGGCTTTGGTGCTCTTCCAGTTCAACGTGTTTCGAGTGAGGAAGCAGTAAAGCTACTCAGAAAAGCTTATGATAATGGTATTAATTTTTTTGATTCAGCAAGAAGTTATACTGATAGTGAATATAAAATAGGTCTTGCTTTAAGTGATGTAAGGGATAAAATAATTCTTGCGACAAAGACACCATCTACTATAGTAGAAGGCTTTTGGAGTGATTTAGAAAAGAGCCTTGAAATGCTCAAAACAGATTATATTGATATTTATCAATTTCACAATCCAAATTTTTGTCCAAAGCCAAATGATGGAACAGGACTTTATGAAGCAATGTTAGAAGCAAAAAAGCAAGGAAAAATTCGTTTTATAGGTATCACAAATCATAGGCTTCCAGTAGCCATAGAAGCCGTTGAATCAGGACTTTACGATACTTTACAATTCCCATTCAGCTATCTTGCGGATAAAAAGGAAGAGGATCTAGTAAAGTTATGTAAGGAGAAAAATGTTGGATACATTTGTATGAAAGCTTTAGCAGGAGGGCTTATTACAAGAAGTGAGGTGGCTTATGCATATCTTGCTAAGTTTGATAATACATTGCCTATTTGGGGAATTCAAAGAGAAAAAGAACTTGATGAATTTATTTCTTATATAGAAAATCCTCCTGTAATGACAGGTGAGATTAAGGAATATATTGAAAGTGAAAGAAAAGAACTTGCAGGTGAATTTTGCCGTGGCTGTGGTTACTGTATGCCTTGTCCAGCAGGTATAGAAATTAATAACTGTGCAAGAATGTCGTTGCTTCTTCGCCGTTCTCCATCAGCAGGACATCTTTCAGAAGAAGGACAGGCTAAGATGAAGAAAATTGAAGACTGTATAGAGTGTGGTAATTGTAAAGCTCATTGTCCTTATGGTCTTGATACTCCAAATCTTTTAAAGAGAAACTATGAGGATTATAAAACCTTTCTAAAAAATAGAAATTAGATATAGAGATAAATTAAGCCTTTCTGAAGCTTTATAGCCCAGGAAGGTTTTTTTGTGCAAAAATATAAGAAATTTAAATCTCAAAGTCTAGTGGTATGGGAAAAGGAAGATAAATTAATTGCTTCTTTAACTAGCTATTTTAACTAAAACTTTACCTGATTATAAAGTGAAATATTACAAAAGATTATTATAATATAGATAATACAAATTTCGCTAAAAAAACCAAAGTATTAATAAATTATGATATAAATCATACTGTAAGTATATCACATGAGTGATATTAATTGCTCTGAAATAGTTATAGTATTAATTATTTGGTGAAACAGTATTGGTCTATATTAATTAATGAATTGGATTGGAGATAAGCAAAATGAAAAAAATCAGATCTAAAATAGGGCTCAACATCAAAATATGTTCTTGACAGCTTAAGCTGTCAAGAAATGGTTATTACATTCTAATAAAATTCTTCCTTTGTAGTAGTCTTTATTCCTTGTAAAATAGTGTCTGCGTTGAATTGCTTTAATTTTACCGTTTCTACCTTCAACAGCGGCATTGGTATATCTACAATGATGATAGTTAATTATTTCTTGTCTCCAGTTTTCAAAAGTAACCAAAGCACGTTCTACCTCAGGTATATTTAGTGAATGTCCTTTTTTACACCATTTATCAAATACATTTGTTGCCTGTATAACACTTGAACAACAGTCATACCACTCAATAAGTTCCTCTTTCCACTCATATACTGCTTTTAGGTCAGGTGATAATGACAACAACTGCTGGAGCATCTCAACCTCTTTTGATGTAAGATATTCATTCCGTTTTTCAAGTACTGATTTATTTCTTTTCAATACTGTCCGTGCCGCAGGAGTTAAATCACAACTTATGCGTTTTCTTACGCCTCTAAGAGCTTCCATAGCATAGCTATTAACATGAAACCTATCCGCAATACGTATAGCATCTGGGTATACTTCTTTTGCAAATGTGTGATAATATGGAGCCAAATCCATTACTATAGCAAAAGGTCGGAGCTCAAAAAGTTCTGGATTTACAGTCTTATGACTTCTAAGCTCTTCAAGTTTTCTTCCTGGAATTATTTCAAGTAATGTTCCGTTACGAAGGTCATGAATTCCAGTATTATAACTATGTCCTTTCCTTATAGCAAAATCATCCATTCCAAGTATAAGCTTGTTAGTGTTAGAACTTTCTAATATAACTTTTGCTTGCAATTGTGGAACAACATAGTCAATATAATTTTTATATATTCTTTCAACTGTAGAATATGGTATTTTCAATGTTCTAGCACAGTGAATAACCGTTGCTCCTGGTACTTTAGTTGCAATAAACTCTTGAAATTCATTAGTATAACGACTCTTTCCAGTCAGGAATGAATATTGCCATGAAAAAGAGGCATTACAATCCTTACAGGACATTCTTATTTTAGGAACCTTTAATATTACCTCGTTTTGAAATATAGGAAGATGCCTTACTCTTCTAATTCCAGATGAGCCTCGTCTTATTATTTTAAAACTCTTACAGCACGGACAAGGTTGAGTATATTCTGTAGGTTGGATTTCAATACAAATTCTATCTTCAAAACCATAGATAAAATTGATAACATTTATTCCTTGTAAATTTAATATATTAGTGATATCCTGTAATTGCATTTAAACTCCTTCAATTCTATTGGATTAGTCACTTATAGAATACAGGAATTTGAATGCATTTTTCATTTAATTTTATAATTATTTTATGTCAAGCACAGTTTTTAGTGTTGAGCCTAAAATAGCTTTATTAATTATTTTATGCATTTCTATTTTTTTGATAGGATGCTCAAGGGGAAATACTCAAAAGGATTTAGATTTTCAAGGAAATGCTAATTCAGATCCACTTAATATTGGGATAGTAACAGATATTGGTGGAATTACTGACCATTCATTTAATCAATCTGCTTGGGAAGGCCTTCAAAAAGCACAAAATGATTTAGGTATAAAAGCAAATTATATTGAAACTAAGGATACTAATGATTATATTAAAAATTTAGAAACTTTTTCTGATAGGAAAAATGATTTAGTATGGGGAATTGGATTTATGATGGCAGATCCTATTACAGAAGAAGCTAAAAAACATCAGAATCAGAGATATGCCATAATAGATAATACTTATGGAGATGAAACGCCTTCAAATGTATTGGGAGTAACTTTTAAGGAAAATGAAAGTTCCTTTCTAGTAGGTTACATAGCGGGAAAAATGACTAAGACTAATCAAGTTGGCTTTATTGGAGGAATAGAGAGTCCTGTAATAGAGAGATTTGAATCAGGCTATATGGCAGGAGTGAAATATGCAAATCCAAACTGTCAAATTATAAGTGAATATGCAAATTCATTTTCTGATCCAGTAAAAGGAAAAGAGATTGCTACAAAAATGTACAATGCAGGAGCTGATATAATATTTCATGCATCAGGATCAACTGGAGATGGACTTATAGAATGTGCTAAAGAAATGAATAAGTATTGTATAGGGGTGGACTCTGATCAAAGTATTTCTGCACCTAATAATGTTATAACTTCAGCGATGAAAAGAGTTGATACTGCTATATATAATACAGCAAAAGATTTAAAAGAAGGAAAATGGAATGGTGGAGCTACAATAGAATATGGCTTAGCAGAAGGTGGAGTTGATATAGCACCAACAAGCGATAAACTTGTTCCAAAAGATATTTTAAATGAAGTTGATAATATTAAAGCACAGATAATATCAGGAAACTTAAAGGTTCCGGCAACAAAGGGTGAATATAATAAATTTTTAACAGATAAAAATTAAAAAATGGGGAGCTAAAGTTATGAAATTTAAAGATAAACATGATTTACAGGTTAATAAACGAATAAAATTATTAAATATACGTTCATTAAATGTAAAAAAAGATTTTAAGGCACTGTTGCTTATTATTTTTATACTTCTTGTCCTTGTGCCTCTTATCTGTATTGGTACATATAGCAGTATAAATTCTTCGAACTTAATTAAAGATAGTGTATATAGTTCAAATGAGCAGACGATAGGAAGAATAAATGATAATATAAATCTTAATCTTAACCAAGTTCAAATTCAAATTCAATCAATAGCAGATAATCCAAGTATCAAAACAATGGATGTAGACAGAATACAAAGTATCCTAATTCAAGGTGCAAGGTCTAATTCATTTATAAATGGTATACTAATTGCTGATGTAAAAGGCCATATTCTTTATAATACTTCAGGTATTTATAAGAATGTTTCTAAAGATGAGTATTTTACTAGTGCAATGTCTGGAAAATCACAATATTCAAGTGTAAAAATTTCGGAAGTTAATAATAAGCCATTAGAATTTTATTACAGTGTACCTGTTAAGGTAGGTACAAATATTGTAGGCTGCATAACTGCCACTATTGACGTGAATACATTAAGTAACGTTATAGAAGATACACAAAAAAATGAAAATGCTAATACTTTTATAGTGGATAGCAATGGAATAGTAATTGCACATAAGGACTGGACAGACTTCAATAATACCTCTATATATAAGGATTTTTCACCAGTAAAAGATGCTGCTGTAGGAAAAAGCGGTCAAAATATTTATAGTTACAATAACCAGAAGTTATTGGCAGTTTATTCATCTATTCCAAATCTTAATTGGGGGATTTTAACGACTATTCCTTATGACATTGCTTTTGCCGATATAATGACACAGAATACTATTTTTCTAATACTAGGAATATTGATGTTTGCTATTAGTATATTAGCTGCATTATTTATCTCGGGATCTATTACTAAGCCTTTATATAATTTAACTGAAGTTATGGAAATTGTTTCAACTGGGGATTTTACAGCTAAATTGGAAGAGAGATTTTTGAAACGTCAAGACCAGTTTGGAGGTATAGCAAGGCAATTTAATGATATGATGTATAAAAATTGTACACTTATTGACAGAGTAAAAAATATGATTGGAACAGTACAAAGCACTAACAAGGATACAAGTAATCAGATAGATGAACTGATTTTAGCAAGTCAGAATGTAAGTAAAGCAATGGAGGAACTTGCTCATGGTACAGGAGAACAAGCTAATGATATGGAGACAATAATGAATAAATTTTCAATGTTAGAGAAAAGTTTGGATACAATGAATATAAATATAAGTAAAATTAATAAATATACTGAACAAACTAAAGAGAAAAATGAATTAGGAATCAGTTCTGCAAAAGAATTAAATGAAGAATTTAACAATAATTATCAAGCTATACAAAATGTCGCAGCATACATAAAAAAATTAGCAGATAAATCCGAATCTATAGGGAATATTACATCTTCAATAACAGAAATTTCTGAACAAACTAATCTATTAGCTTTAAATGCAGCAATAGAAGCAGCAAGAGCAGGAGAATCAGGGAAAGGTTTTGCCGTAGTTGCTGATGAAGTAAGAAAATTAGCAGAGCAATCTTCACAGTCTGCTAATGAGATTCGGGGAATAATAACTGAAATGAGTTCTGTTGTAAATAATATTGAAGTACAAATGATTGATACGACACAAATTGCTGAGAAATCTAATGATAAATTGGGAGTGACTATAGGAATATTTGATTCTATAATTAATAATTCTGATGAACTCATAAAAGGTATTAAATCACTTAATAATGAAATAAACAATGTAGAAAATAGTAAGAATGAAGTTGTTAAGTATCTAGAAAATACTTCAACTATTATAGAAGAAGGTTCAGCAACTACTGAGGAAGTTAGTGCTACAATGGAACAACAGCTAGCATCTATGGATGAAATATGTAATCAGATGCATAGTATTAATGATATGACTACAGAATTACAGGAATTTGTTGAAGTTTTTAAAACAGCAAAATAAATTTGTTGATATAGAGAACTAATAAAAATAAACTGCCATATGTCTACTTGATAGATGGCAGTTTAAAAGTGTTGTTATAAGTTACTTTATGTTTTGATAATCATGATAAATTGTTTTCTGATTTCAATCAAAGTGAAAAAAATATTGCAATTATATTGGAAATGTAATAGTATATAAATGTAAAATTTAATATTTTAACAATAAAATTTAAAGTTCAGATGAAGATAGCGGGAGAGCAGTAGCTGCGGCTATTCACCGAAGAAGTAAATCTTTCAGGTACCTAATTTTAGGCAGAATAACATTTTAATCACATGCTTTAATTAGAGATGACCGTTATTGGATGAACCCTTGGAGAGACTCTTAGAGGCAGAATAAGAAATAACAAATCAGTATGTTTTCATATTGAGCCCATTATTTTTTATGTGCTAAAATAGAGCACCGAAGGAGAAAGCTTAAAAGGCGAAACTCTCAGGTAAAAGGACAGGGGAAAGATAACATATCTTACAAAAGTAATAGGTTAATTATTACTTCATTTAGATCTTATCTATTCCCATTTGTATCTCCAATCAAAAATATTTATATAGTAAAAGTCATTTGAGTATATGGCTTTTGACTAAGATGGAGGAATAAAATGGATCAATTAACATCAAAAAATCAAAACTTATCAAGAGGACTAAAAAATCGTCATGTCCAATTACTTGCGATTGGAGGTGCGATAGGGACTGGATTATTCTTAGGCTCAGGCAGGTCTATTCACTTGGCTGGACCATCTATTTTATTTGCGTATATGATAACAGGAATAATTTGTTTTTTTATTATGCGTGCCCTTGGTGAATTATTGCTTTCTAATTTAAATTATCATTCTTTTGTAGACTTTGTATATGAGTATTTAGGAGATAGAGCAGCATTCATCACTGGATGGACTTATTGGTTCTGTTGGATTTCACTTGCTATGGCTGATTTGACTGCAGCTGGACTTTATATACAATACTGGTTCCCAAGTATTGCTAAGTGGGTTCCAAGTCTTATAGTTCTTGTAATCTTATTAATTATGAACCTTACTACAGTAAAATCATTTGGTGAAATGGAATTCTGGTTTGCTTTAATTAAGGTTGTTGCAATTATGGCACTAATTATAATTGGTACATTTATGATTATTAAAGGATTTTCTACAGATGCCGGTGCATCAAGTTTTGCAAATCTTTGGAGTCATGGAGGCTTGTTTCCAAATGGAGCAAGTGGCTTTATCCTTTCTTTCCAAATGGTTGTATTTGCTTTTACAGGAATAGAGTTAGTAGGACTCACAGCTGGTGAAACTGAAGATCCAGAACGTGTTATTCCAAAGGCTATCAACAATATTCCAATTAGAATTATTATTTTCTATATTGGAGCATTACTTGTTATTATGAGTATATATCCTTGGAATTCAATTAATCCAGATAAAAGCCCATTTGTACAGGTGTTTTCTGCAGTAGGAATTGTAGCAGCAGCTAGTATTGTAAATTTTGTTGTATTAACTTCAGCTGCATCTGCCTGCAATAGTGGTATTTTTAGTACAAGCCGTATGGTTTATTCCCTTGCTAAAGAAAATAATGCGCCACAGTCAATGAAAAAATTAACTTCGACTCAAGTACCTTCTAATGCTACGGTGTTTTCTGCAACTGTAATATTGATTTCGGTTATCTTAAACTTTATTATGCCAGAAGGGGTATTTGTGCTTATTACAAGTATATCAACATTCTGCTTTATATTTATTTGGGCAATTATAGTTATCTGTCACATGAAATATCGTAGGACTAATCCTAAGCTTGCAGCTAAGAGCAAATTCAAAATGCCTCTTTATCCAATTATTAACTATATAATTTTAGCATTTCTTGCTTTTGTTATAGTTACACTGGCGCTTAATAATGAAACTCGCGTAGCATTATTTGTAACCCCTGTATGGTTTATAATGCTCGGGGTAATTTACAATGTACTTAAATCAAAAAGAAAAAATGAAGAAGCAGCAAAATGTGATATGAAGCTTCAAGAGGACTAATGAATGATTATAGTTTATAAGAAAGGTTGAAAAATCCAATTATATTATTTTTAAGAATAAAATATATTTAGAAATTTAGTATAATATGAAAACCCTCGATTTTTTGAGGGTTTTTTATAATTTAATTAAATTTATTAAAAATTTTAAAGGTATAAAGAATCATAAAATTCTAGCTTATATAAAATATGGAATAGTTAATTAAAGGTGTAATAATGATACAATTAGCAATGAAGTTGTGAGATTGAAAGAAGGTTTTAAAATGAAAATGATAAATTTTCAATAGAGATCGAACGCACAAGTTTGAATAGAATTAATAAAATAGAAGTAGATTTATTGTAATTAGGAGAAGTGGCACTTATGGAATACAATAGCAATTCAGAAGCTGATAATAGGATATTTCTAGAAGTAATTGAAAATATGAATGAAGTGTTTTTAGATGAACGAAGGGATTTATTATATTATGAATACCTTGCTAGTTTAGCACCAACAGCTAAAGAAAGAGAAGCAATATATTCTATCACGAAAGAGAAGCGTTTATTTAGAAAGATGTATGAAGAACTTACGGGCATTGATATTTCAAATAAAGCTGAGGAAACGTTAGTAATGTCAGAATCATATTTAAGTGGGATAAGTGAACTTATAGATAGAGAAGAAATAAAAGTTAGTCGATATAAAGAGATTGGAGAAGGATTTCCAGCTGGATCGCCATATAAATATATGATGTGTAATATAATTGCAAATAAACTAAATCATATTACACAGCTTAATTCTATACTTTACGTGAATAATATGATTAATAACTTGATAATGAACGAAAATCATATAGATGGAGATATTGACCATTGTACTTTAGATGATTAGTTTAGAATGAAATAATTAGAACACTAATTACTCTATATATGTAATTGAAAATATAAAAGCTGGTAATTATTATTACTGGCTTTTCCATTTTCAATCTAGTAATACAATGCTATAATAAATAGTTTTGAATTTCATTCAATGACTAAAGACATTTGTTGTGATATTTACACAAAAAGTTAACTATATATAATTTACTTTTCTATTTTATTTTTGATCTGCTCAATTTCGGATGTTAACTGATTTATACGCAGCTCTAATTCTTTTATTTTATCAAAATTATTTTCAATAGATGAGTTTGTATTGGAATCATAATTTGCTCTCTTTTCGTTATTTGGGTCCGAATTATTATTATTCCATGAACTAGTGTTTTTAGTATTGCTTGTGGAAGTAGTTGTACAGAATGGATTTGCTGAATTATAATATTTAGGATTATAGAATGTTCCAGGCCCTCCTTGAAAATATTGTTGCTGGGCATTGTATGTTTCAATTGCTTGCCCGACTAGTTGTAGCCAGTTTCCAATCGCATTCTGAACATTAAAAGGAAGACTTCCGGATATTATATTTCCGAGGATTTCTCCTATTATTATGAATAATTCAGGATTTAAAGATTGAAATCCTGACGGTATATCGTAACATCCTGCATTATCAGAATTATTTGTTGAATTAGTATTATTTTTTTCACTTGTATTATTAGTATCTTTGTGACAATTAGTATATCCACAAGCCTTAGCTAAATCCTCAAAACTATTCCATCCCTTAAATTCCATTATTTCCTCTTAATATAAATACTTTTATTTATTATACTATTTTCTTTTTATAACTGATACCATTAAATATAAAACGTGGGTAATATAAAGATGGTGAATAAAAATTAGAAAAACAGATATTTTTTGCCAATTAGACAGTATGACACTAACACAATATGCTATAATCAAATAAAAGATCAATTTGGATTTAAATCATAATTATGGGAGGTAAAGATGTTTCCAAGTAAAGAAATTGCAGAAGAAGAATTAAGGTTAGCTGGAGAATTAAATAAAGGACCATGGACAGAGCACTCTATAAATGTAGGATTAGCAGCTCAAATAATTGCAGAAAGGTGTGGAAATCTGAATTCAGATAAAGCGTATGTGTTAGGAATTCTTCATGACATTGGAAGAAGATATGGAGTAAGTGCAAGGAGACATGGAATTGATGGATATAATTTTGCAATGCAAAGAGGCTGGGATGAAGTGGGGAGAATTTGTATTACTCATTCATTCCCAATTTCTGATTTTGACAAAGAAATAGGCAGAAATGATATGAATTATGAAGAAAGTGAATTTATTAGGCAGTATTTAAAAAACATAATATATGATGATTATGATAAATTAGTGATTATTTGTGATTCACTGGCTGATGCTCAAGGTTTTTGTATGTTGGAAAAACGTTTTGTCAATACAACAAGGCGCTATGGAGTATTTGATTTTACTGTTGAACGTTGGAATGCAACTTTTGAAATAAAAGAATATTTTGAACATCAAATTGGATGTTCTATTTATGATATACTTCCCAATATAAAAGAAACCACATTTGTTGACGCACCATTATGGAAGCCTTCAGAAAAATAGTTAAATAAGAATTTATTAGTTAGTTTTTACTATTTCGATAAGCAACATATCTAGTAATTGCCATAGTGTTTTCTTCACCAGGAAAATATACAGGATTTTTCTCTGTTTTAGTATATAAATCTATTGCGTCTATAACATCTAATACTAGTTCTTTAAAATTCATTAATCCATACATTCTCGGTGGAAGAATATAAATGGGCTTGTCTGGATTAGAGGTTTCTACCAGTTTTTTAACAGGCATTATTAGATGAGGGCAGCATACAATAATATCAAATTCAGACATTTTCTTATTTACCAGCATGAATGGAGAAAATTCAATGTAATAATCATTTTGCATATTATTATCAAGTATTTCCTTATTCATCTTATTAGATAATGCACTTGAAGAAAAGCCACCAGCACAACATAAAAGAATTTTTATCATTTTAAAGCCTCCATTTTAGAATACATAATTAGTTATTTGATAAGTATATAGTATCGAAATTAATACAATAATTCAATAAATAGGTATAATTGAATGGATAAAAGTAACTAAAGCTGAATCTATGTGAAAATTTTTAGATAAGTTAATAAATGCAATAAATATTAACTTTTAATTATACTTATGATATTTAAATCTAAAAATGACTAATAGACTATTAAAAATAGGAAGTGAAATATTGAATAATAAATTCAAAATTTATAATGCTGAGGCATTGGATATTTTACAGCATCTTTTTAAGGTTAAAAAGATAAATGATCATACACTTCATTTTGTAGCAAAATTTTTGGGACAACTAGATTTAGGACGTTTTGGTAAGGCCGTTAATGCTTCAATAGATGTATTTAATTTAATAAGATGTGAATATAATGAATCTAAGGGACATCCATATTGGAAAGACAGAGGCTATACCGCAGATGATATTATAGAAGTTGTAGAAGCAGAAAATACTGATAAATGCATAGCTAAGTATATTTGTGAAGAGATAAATGAATTTAATGGTCCACAATTGAAGATTAAAATAATCAGAAGTAGAAAAAATGATGCCATATGCGTATTAATGAACCACATGCTATGTGATGCAGCTGGTTTTAAAGAGTATTTGTATATGCTGAGTGATATTTATACTAATGCAAACAATGAAACAAGGGGAGATTATCAAATAACAGCTATGGGCAATCGAAAAATTGGAGAAATATTTAAAGTTTTTTCATTGCTAGATAAACTAAAAATAATATTTAGCAAAATTGATATGTCTAAACATGATTCTGCAAAGTTTGAGTTAGAAGGAGATCTTAATAATCCTTTTATTGAAATTCGTACTATTAACGCGGAGCGATTTTGCAGGCTTAAAATTTATGCTAAAGAGCATAGTGCCACAATAAATGATATTATGCTCGTGGCTTATATACGTGTTTTATTTCAATTATTTGGCCGAACATTGACAATACCATGTGCTGTTGACTTAAGAAAATACCTATCAAATCATAAAGCTCTTGGCATTTGCAATTTGATTACAAATATTAATTGCAGCATAGGACCAGAAATTGGTACAACATTTGAAGAAACTGTTTGTAAGGTAAAATCGACGATGGATAAACAAAAATCTGACATAAGCTGTGTTAAAAGTTTAATCGTTCTGGAAAAGGTTTTTGATATTTTTCCATATAAGATTGCAGAAGCTATTGTAAATAAGAATTTTTCGAACCCACTTATTGCAATCACAAACATAGGAATAATTGATAAGAAGCGTATTATTTTTGAAAAAGTTGAAATTGTAGAAGCATATATAACAGGTTCAATTAAATACAATCCGTATGTTCAGCTAGCTATATCAACATTTGATAATAAGATAACACTTAGCATTAATCTATATGGAACTAAAGCAGATCAAAATAAGATATCTTCATTTTTGGATAGGTTTATTAATGAACTACAGGATGTTATATAATAAGCAGTATCAATTAGTAGAGTTTTTGTCAGTGGACCAGTGACAGCGCTTATAGTATTTGCATTACCAGTTAATAGAAACAAAACTAAATTTTAATTTAAGTATATTATGTAGAAACAAAATAATTAAAAGGTTGAGAAAAATTTATTATAAATAATCTCAAAAATATCTAACGATACAGTCATTAATTTGGCTGTATTTTTTATTGTTTTATATAAACGGAAATAAAAGGATGGAAAAATATATATAAAAATTAGTATAAAATATATAATTTTATGGGTTTTGAAATAAAAGTAAATTTAGTAAAATAATCACAGAATAATTCGAATTAATCGTAGGAATGAGGTGAAGGTTAGAGATTAAAGGAATATGACAGAGGATAAGTTATGCATTACAAAGAAAAATACTCAACAAAAAATAAAATAGAGTAATTTACAAAAGGTAATATTCAAGTAGTATGCAGGTAAGTAATAACAAATAAAAATATTTCATATTTTAAAGTAACTGAGTAGTTACAATGAAAAAGGGGTAATTTAGAATGAAAAAAAAAGGATTAAAATTATTTTTAGCATCTTTAATGTGCTGTACACTTGCACTTTCTATTGTAAACGTAAACGCACATGCAGCGACCACAGATTATTGGCAAAATTGGACTGATGGTGGTGGAACAGTAAATGCCACTAATGGATCTGATGGTAATTACAGTGTTTCATGGTCGAATTGCGGAAATTTCGTTGTTGGTAAAGGCTGGAATACTGGATCGCCATCTAGGGTGGTAAACTACAATGCTGGAGCCTTCTCACCATCTGGTAATGGATACTTGTCTCTTTATGGATGGACAAGAAATTCACTTATAGAATATTATGTTGTTGATAATTGGGGAACTTATAGACCTACTGGAACTTATAAGGGTACTGTAACAAGTGATGGAGGGACATATGACATATATACAGCTACACGAACTAATGCACCTTCAATTGATGGTACAGCAACTTTCACTCAGTTTTGGAGTGTCAGACAATCGAAGAGATCGATCGGTACTAACAATGCCATAACTTTTAGCAACCATGTTAACGCGTGGAAGAGTAGAGGAATGAATCCTGGAAGTAGCTGGGCTTATCAAATGATTGCTACAGAAGGATATCAAAGTAGTGGATACTCTAATGTAACTGTGTGGTAGTAAATCAAATTCAATCGGCTGACTTATGTACATCTGATTGTTTTTAGAATTATTAAGAGTTTTATTTAATCATTTAATATTATTAGGGGTGGTTAGTTTAATAGCTGACGGCTTTATATATTAAAAAATTACATTTACCTGCATATTACTTAAATATTACCATCGTTACTATAATAGGCACATTATAATAGGATCATATGACTTTATAATATTTTATATCAGTAAGGGAGAGATATAAATGAGAAAACTACTAATATTTCTTTTAATGGTAATAATGATTTTTACTACCGCATGCTCGCAAGAAAACCTTAATAGGCTTATATTAGTTAAAGGAGGCACTTTTATAAATACGAAATCCAATTACTATGGGAAAAGTGTGCCAATATCGAACTTTTATATTGATAAATACGAAGTAACTCAAAAAGAGTGGTCTGAGGTAATGGGAAGCAATCCGTCAGAATTCAAAGATGATAATTTGCCAGTAGAAATGGTAAGTTGGTATGATTGTATTGAATATTGCAACAAGAGGAGTATAAAAGAGGGCTTAAAACCTTATTATAATATAGACAAGAATAAAAAAGATCCTAATAATAAGAATGATATGGATGATATTAAATGGACAGTAACGATTAATGATGGAGCTAATGGCTATAGATTACCGACAGAGGCAGAGTGGGAATATGCCGCGGATGGGGGGCAAATGAGTAAGGATTATACGTACAGTGGGAGTAACAATTCCGACGAAGTAGCATGGTATTGGAGGAACACAGGAAATAAATATTTATCAGGAGACTGGAACTGGCCTATGATAGAAAATAATAATAGTAAAACAAAATCTGTTGGAGCCAAGAAACCTAACGAGTTAGGGCTCTATGATATGTCTGGTAATGTAAGAGAATGGTGCTGGAACTGGTATGGAAACTTGGATAGTACTAATGGATCTGCCCGTGTTTGTAAAGGAGGAGGTTGGATTGGTGATGTTTCTTGTTGCGAGTCGTCTTTCAGAGGCAAATATGAGCCAAATAGTAAGGGCCCTGATCAAGGCCTTCGTGTGTGTCGCAACGAGTAAACTGAATCTACTGATATGCTGAACTATATTAAAATTAAAGGACGATAAATAAGGTTAATCAGATAGTAAAAATCATTATTTATTAATGTGTATGAATAATGGAAAAGAGCCAAATCAATAATGATATGGCTTTTTTCCATTTTAAAAAGATTGAATGGTGAATGATTTAATAAGATTTATAAACAAAAACTTAAAAGAAGAAGTGGAATAAATTTTAAGGAATTAGATATAAGTAAATATTATAATGTATTAGAGGAATTTAATACATAAGACTAAGATAATGTAATTAAAATTTATGTTAGCGTAGATAAATATAATAAATATATTGAAAATTTACATCTAGGTAAAGTTTTCAAAAGTGATATGAGAGGTGATTATTTATACTATATGGTACAATTATATTAACATAATATGATTTGAAAGGAGAAAAAATGAATTATTTAGCTCATATATATCTCTCAGATAACAGCGCAGAAAATATGCTTGGAAATTTCTTAGGTGATTTTGTGAATAAGTCCTTAGAAGATCAATTTAAATATTCTATAAAGCAAGGGATTTTTATGCATAAGAAGCTGGATACCTTTACGGATTCGCATTCAGATTTTTTAAGGAGTAGGAAAAGAATTTCAAGCATAAATAGGCGCCTTTCAGGTGTGCTAATCGATATATTTTATGATCATTTTTTAGCTAGAAACTGGAATGATTATTCTTCAATATCCTTAGAAGAATATGCAGAAAATTTTTATGGAATACTTAAAAAGTTTTATTACTGCCTGCCAGATAAATTAATAAGAAGGGTGCCTTATATGATAGAAGAAAATTGGCTTCTTTCATATAGAGATATAAATGGTATTGAAAGAACAATAGAGAGGATCGCTAAAAGATTTTCAAATACAAGGCATCCTTTAGTAAATCCTATGGATGAACTTATTAATAATTATGAAAGTCTTGAAAATGACTTTAAATGTTTTTATCCTCATGCAATTAAATATGCGGATGAATTAAAAGCGATGCTTTAGCAACGTAGTTTAATATTTTTTGACAAAGGAAAATTTAATAATCTTATGTAATATGGGATTTTTATGTTACCCTTACTAGTATTTTTATAGATTATAATTTATCATAGTGGTTAATCTATTACTACCAAATGAAATTCATATTTAATTAAGGGAGGTAGATATTATGTCTTCAAATAATAGTGGAAGAAACAGAACATTAGTACCAGAAGCAAAACAAGGATTAAAAAGCTTAAAAACTGAGGTTGCTTCAGAAGTTGGATTATATGACTATGAAAATCAAGATAAAGGGAACCTTTCTTCAAGACAAAATGGATATGTAGGTGGCTACATGGTTAAACACATGATAGAGAGCTATGAACAAGGTTTAAAATAAGTTGAGAACTTAGAAAACAAAATTAGTTTTCTTCAAAATTCATCTTACACCTTGTCCAAGGTAAATAGTGAAAAGGCTGTTAGAAGATTTTATACCATTGGTATAATTGTTCTGCTAGCCTTTTATTATGGTAAAAATAAAGCATGAACAAACAGAGAAATAATAGAAAATAAGATATAATCAGAGAAAACTATATTATATTTCTAGATATAAAATTTGAAACCAAGTGATAAATTCGTATTGAGAAAGCAAAAAAGCATATGAATAAATAAATTAGTAATTCACAAACTTACCTTAAAAACTATATTATATAAATTATAAATAACTCTATTGGAGGCTGCTATGGGATACTACATTAAAGTAGAACCAGATGTAAAGATTTATGTTGAAGATATTAACAAGGATGCTGAAAAAACAATTTTATTCATACACGGATGGCCTGGAAGTCATAGGTTGTTTGAATATCAATTTGATTTTTTTCCAAAGAAAGGCTATAGATGTATTGGGATAGATACACGAGGATTTGGAGAATCGGATAAACCTTTCAAAGGTTATAATTTCGACAGATTAGCAGATGATGTTAAGTGCGTAATTGATACATTAAATTTAGAAGATATAACACTTGCTGGACATTCAAACGGAGGTGGAATTGCAATTAGATATATGGCTAGGCATAGAGGCTATGGAGTATCAAAACTTGCTCTTTTTGCTGCTGTAGCACCAAGTCTAATTAAACGTAAGGATTTTCCGTATGGATTAGATAAAGAGACAGTCATGCAGCTTATCGAAGGAACATATGCCGATAGACCAAAAATGTTAGAAGGATTTGGAGATATGTTTTTCTTTCAACATATAACTGAACCTTTTTCACAATGGTTTTTTCAATTGGGATTGCAAGCAGCAGGATGGGCAACTGCATCAATAGCAACTGCATGGATAAATGAAGTTTTCTTTTCTGACTTGGATAAGATAAATGTGCCAACTCTAATTATTCATGGAATTCATGATAAAGTTGTGCCATTTGAATTAGGCCAAATACAAGAAAAAATGATTAAGAATTCAGAACTTATACCATTTAAATTTAGCGGACATGCATCATTTTACGATCAACGTGAGGAATTTAATAAAGTATTACTGAGATTTATTGAAAGATAAGCTTGTAGTTAAATAATAAAGGAGAGCCAAATCAAGAGAGAATAGGTTCTCTTTTTCTTTTTTACAAGATCATTTAGAAAGTTAAGAGCTTTTACAAATCAATTTTATACAAGTAAATTAGAAGAAAAATGGAGAAGGGCACATGCAGTAAAATATAGTGATTAAAGTAAAAAAAGATTTGCTAGCAATAATAAAATAAAAAGTTATAAAGAACAAGTTTTTAATATGAGTATACTTATTAAATCTTGGGCATATTAATAATGAAAAATTCACGGATTATTATATAAGGGAATTCGTGAATTTTTATTTTTAAATGTAAATCATTTTATATTTTAAATAAGTATATTATTTAAGACTGTTAATCATATAAACGTGTGTTTTTGCTTAAACATATTTGCATCAAAATATGCTACTTAAGTATGAATATAAATATAGAGATATATTAGAAAGGAAGATTGCGTTGAATGTTACTATTTTAAAAGGCGGTATTTTATATAATTTAGAAGAAGACAATTATAATAAGAAAGACATAGTTATAAAGGATGGGAAAATAGCAGAAATATCTAATAATTTAGCAAATGAATATGAAGATGCCGAGATTATTAATTTGAACGAGAAAATTGTATTTCCGGGATTTGTCGATTGTCATACTCATCTCGGAATTATTGAAGAATGTACTGGAAAAATTGGTGTTGATAATAATGAAACATCAGATCCAGTTACTCCTCATTTAAATGGTATAGATGCTATAAATCCATTTGATATAGCGTTTAAAGATGCAGTGGAATCAGGTATTACCTGTGTTATGAGTGGCCCAGGAAGTAATAATGTGGTTGGAGGAAGAAATGTTGTTATAAAAACCCATGGAACAATTATTGATAAAATGATAGTTAAAAATCCAGCAGGGTTTAAGATTTCTCTGGGAGAAAATCCATTGAGTACATATGGAATTAATCATAAATGTCCAGTAACAAGAATGGGAAGTGCAGCACTAATACGAGAATTATTTATGAGAACAGAAGATTACATAGTTCGTAAAGAAAATAAAAAAGTCGAAGAAAGAGATATAAGATTAGAAGCAGTTATTCCAGTATTAAAAGGTGAAATTCCACTTCGTGTTCATGCTCATAGAGCAGATGATATTGTAACTGCTGTAAGAATTGCGGAAGAATTTAATATTACTAAAATGGTAATCGAACATGGTACTGAAGCACATTTGGTAAAATCTTATCTAAATGAAAAAAATGTTCCGGTGGCTTATGGGCCGCTGCTCACTCCAAGAATAAAAATGGAACTTAAGGCTAGAAATTATGGTTCTATAGTAGAATTAACTGAAGCAGGTATCAAAACTGCACTTATAACAGATCATCCTTATAATTCAATAGATTGTTTAAGAACAGTTGCAGCTATAGCTTTGAGCCAGGGATTATCATTTAAAGATTCAATAAAATCACTTACGACGAATGCAGCAGAAATATTAAATTGTCAAGATAGAATAGGAAAACTAGAAATTGGGTATGATGCAGATATTGTAGTATATGATGGTAACCCACTTGATATAAAATCTAAAGTTAATCTTACAATGATAGACGGTGAAATAGTCTTTAAAAGAGATTACAATTAAGATAGCATAGAAATATTAATAACTTTTATTGGATAGTATAAATTTTAAAACTTTTTATATAGAAGGCTAGTGGAATATTGCAAAAGTATTTAAATGTTCTATTAGCTTTTTTATGCGTTAACCGTAAATAATAGACAATAATTAACTAATTTGCTATAATGAAAATGATGATATAAACTTAAGGTCATACATTAAGTTTATGTAGACTTCTATCATACAAGGAGGTATATAATGGCTGGTTGTAATGAGAAAAATTGTACATGCTCTAATATTGCTTGTGAAAGACATGGAAAGTGTTGCGAATGTGTTAATTTTCATCGTAATATAGGGAATTTAGTGAGTTGTATGAGAGATATTAAAGTTGAAAGTAAATAATTTATAGTTATATTAAAAAAGTAAGCAGTAGGTAGGGATAATCTAACTACTGCTTTATTTTCGGTTAATTTTTCTAAGCTTATTTTATTAAATGTTAAAAGTTACTTGTTTAATTCAATGATATAGCAAATAATAATATAATTTTTGGTGATTAAGGTTATAAAACTTAATATAATCATATTAATATATCATTTTAGTAAGGAGTGTTGCCAATATCTTGGAGAAATATT